>JAZJZM010000008.1:0-62397 GCA_040389865.1 Bacteroidota bacterium
CCAATTTAAGCCCCAATCTTTACGGTTTATTTTTCCGGTAACGCTGAAACCCGCTTTTTCATTCCCCCAGGGATCTTTCATCACACCGCCAAATTCAACATTTAATTTTATTTGCTTGGTGATGCCCTTCATTTTAAGGAATCCATATAAGGTATAACTTTTATCATTATCTCCTTTTTCAATGGTGTCACCCACAAAAGATATCTGCTTATATTTTTCAACATCAAAGAAGTCTGCACTTTTTATATGTTCGTCACGTTTCGAATCACCTGTATCTACAGATGCAGGATTCAAAAAGAAGTCAACTTCAGAGGTTATGAAATCTTCGCCAGTTGTATAAATACTTGCATCAAATTCCCTAAACACTCCTTTTACATTAGTAATCATCAGGTGTTTAACTTTGAACGCTATTTCACTGTGTGATGGATCAATAACCCATTTCACTTTCGTTAATGTTTCGGTTGTTTCGGTTTCTCCTTTAGTTTGCATATTTTATTTCTTTAGGGATTAGTTTTAAGTTAGATCTGTTAGTTCTGCTTTAGAATAAAAATATAAGCCCTCCAAGAATATTTCCAATACAAGGTAATTTGTGGCAGGAATTTCTCAACATGAGTAAAAATTTGGATGAAAAAATTTCAAAACCAAGCAACCACCTTCTTGTAATGCTATTTTGAAAAATTTAGAAAATTGATTGTGGGAATTTCATCCCGAGCTTTTCGCGAGGGATCTTCTTAATCATTAGTACGAATATTAATAAAAGTAAGATCCCTCGCGAAAAAGCTCGGGATGACCGAAGAACAACATCTCTACCTATTTTTTGCAATGTAAGGGAAGCGGGGAAGTGTGAATTGCTAATGGCGGACATTATTATAAGGTGATACCCGCTGCAGGAGGTACTTTAATTTTTCTTGTGTTTTTTCATTTCTTCAGCAATTATCTGAGAATTACAATCTTCTTTTTTTTCTAATTCATCTGTAATATTTTTATGATTGACAGCGTCCCGGTTTTGTGAAAGCTTGCTGGCAGCTTGAATTTCACTAATTTCAATTTCAAAGCCCACGATCCCTTTAATTTCTTTGCCAATAAATTTTTCAGACATCTTCTCCACCGAAACAGGTTTGTCCGAATTCATTTCATATTTGTCCACTAATTTTTTCAAGGCATTGAGCAATTTTTCGCCTTCAATGATCTTAATTTTTCCATAAACATGAACGGCAATATAGTTCCATGTGGGAACGTTTTCGTGATCATACCAGGATGAAGATATATAACTGTGGGCCCCGGAGAAGATCGCTAAGATTTCGCTATCATTTGTAAAGTTTTTCCACTGAGGATTTCCTTTTGAAATATGGCCGACTAAAACATCCTTTCCTTCTTCATTTTTGTCCAACTGAAGAGGAATGTGCGTTGCCAAAAATTTTGAATTTATTTGGCTAACTAAAATACCAAAACTGTTTTTGTTTAAGAAATCCCGAACTTCATTTAGGTCATTGTTTTTAAAACAAGCAGGAATGTACATTTTATCGTTTTTAAATTACTAATAAAATTACTTACTTTCTTCCGTATGGGCTACAGCATCAGCTCCTGTTGGCACCTCTGAAACCTCAACAGCTTTCTTTTTAAAAAACCTTCTTTGATAAAGTATGATTATCGCTACACCGGTACTAATAGAAGCATCAGCTACGTTAAATACGGGACGAAAAAATATAAAATCTTCAGTTCCCCAAAAAGGAAACCATGCAGGGAAATGACCTTTAATAACCGGGAAGTAGAACATATCTACAACTTTACCATGTAAAAAAGTAGAATAACCGCCTTCTTCAGGCATAAAACGTGCTATTTCATAATTACTATCGCTGAAAAGTATGCCATAAAAAGCACTGTCGATAATATTACCAATAGCACCTGCAAAAATCAAAGCAATGCAAACAATATATAATTTATCTTCCTTTTGTTTTGAAAGGCTCCATAAATACCAACCAATGGCTCCTACAGCAACAATACGAAATACACTTAAAAATAATTTTCCGAAATTACCTCCAAACTCCATTCCATAAGCCATTCCATTGTTTTCAGTAAAATGGATAATGAACCAGTTGCCGCCAATACTTACTTCCTGGCCAAGAAAAAAATGAGTTTTTACATATATTTTGATCAACTGATCAAAGAACAATACAAGAAATATAATGATCAAGGGTTTTTTCACTCAGAGCTGGTTTTTAATTTGAATTACAAAAGTAAAAAAAAATTGTCAATATATAGCCTTTGTTCGCTCTGCCCTGATCCTAATGGCTAAGGCAAGTTCAGACTATTCTCTCAGATTCATTCGTAGAGACGTGCTAAATATGCAGATGACTCGCTGATCTAAATGGTATAAGACAGCCTGTTCCGGAGGATAAATAATTGGTTGAGTTTGGATTATTCAAAATGTTATACGTTTTTTCCCTTGAAATTTTATATTTTTGTGAAAGATGCTTTACAAAAAACACATACGATTAATTTTAGGCTTATTTATTTTTCTTTCGATAAATGGATTTGCACGTCCGCGTTCTAATGGGTCGACCAATAAAACAGGTCAGGAATCTATCGTTTTCCAGAATACTTCAACCCTCTATTCCGAAACCGAAAATGACATAAATGGAATACTGCCATCCATAAAATTAACAGAAAACAATGGTTCTTCCGGATCTCAAAATTTTAAAAGCGGGAGAAATGGTTTTTTATTTCTTTCTTCTTTCGGGCATTCGGCTCCTTCCTTCTTTTTATATGGCTCCTATTGGATAAAAAGAATAAATAGCTTTAATCACACTCCATTTTATATTGTCTTTCGAAGTTTAATAATCTGATTCCTTTTTTGAGTCCTCACGGACAAACACATGCACACAGTCTTTTAAAACAAGAACTGGCGTGCTATTCATGCATTTCAGAAAATTAAATTTTAAAAACAAAAAAAAACAATGGAAAATATAGATAATAAATCAGAGGAAAAAGGTGGTGGAATTGGAATTATTGTAATATTTGTAGTGGTAGTGGTAGGACTGCTTGTTGCACTCAAATTTCTTATGAACGAATAACCAGTTCATTTATCAATTCGGTTGATCATTCCTTTTTTAATTGCAAAACATTTAAGAAAAAATGATTGACCGAATTTTAAAAAAATAAAAAAATATGAATTCATTATTTCAAAGAGTAATGCACCAATCTGTTATTAAAAGAAAAAAAAAGGATGAGAGGCCACAAGGTAAAATAAATAGAAAAGAAGTTCTTTTATCAAAAGTGAGAGTGCGAAGGCAGATCACAAATATTTTGCTGGTCCTGCTTGGCATATTATCAGCAGGCTTTGGCTTAAAGGGGTTTTTGTTACCAAATGGGTTTATTGATGGTGGAGTTACAGGCATTTCGCTTTTGATCTCAAAAATAACCGGTTTATCTTTATCAGTACTAATTGTTGTTATCAATATCCCATTTATATTTCTTGGATATAAAAACATTGATAAAGTTTTTGCAACAAAAACATTTTTCGCCATTATAGGTTTAGCATTTTGCCTCTTTTTTGTTTCCTACCCCATCATTACATCCGACAAATTATTAGTGGCTATTTTCGGTGGATTTTTTCTCGGTGCTGGAATAGGCATGACCATGAGAGGTGGAGGCGTAATTGATGGAACAGAAGTTCTTGCACTTACCATCAGCCGTAACGCCAGTGTTACTATAGGTGACGTGATCCTTATTATCAATATCATTATTTTTTCGATTGCTGCATTTGTGCTTTCAATTGAAACAGCTTTATACTCCATACTTACTTATTTTGCGGCTTCCAAAACACTCGACTTCATCGTTTCGGGAATTGAAGAACACACAGGAGTTACCATAATTTCCACAAGCAGTGAACAGATCAGAAAAATGATAACTGAAAAACTAGGAAGAGGAGTAACAATTTACCAAGGTAAGCGTGGGTATGGTGTACACGGCCATCAGTTAAATGAAACTGATATTGTCTTCACTGTTATAACCAGACTTGAAGTATCAAAATTAACATCCGAAGTTGAAAAAATTGACCCTAAAGCCTTTGTAATAATGAGCAGCATTAAAGATACAAAAGGGGGAATGATAAAGAAAAAACCATTGCATTAAATTCACGCCTACTGGGGGATTGTAAAAGCTTAATTTTAATTCATTTCAAAGCAAACAAGGTATACCGTTCGGGGTCTGATTTATTCGTTGTATTCTTGCTTTTAGAGGGAGGAAATCGTAGCTTTGTAATACTAAATACTTACCACTATGAGTACAGCCGAATTAAAATACAACTTAGTTAAGCTTATTGAATCCATCAATGATATCCAGACTTTACAGGCGGTTTATACGCTTTTATCCAATAAAAAAGAAGGTGGTGCTGATTTTTGGGATGAATTGTCAGCCGAACAAAAAGCTGAGATTGAAGAATCCATAAGTGAACTCGACAAAGGAGAAGGAATTCCTCACGAACAGGTAATGAAAGAAATTAAAGCAAAATATTGATAAGTTCTTTTATCAAAACCTCCTGGATTTATGTTTATGTGTGAAGTGCTGTGTAAGGTAAGCACAGCTTACCTTTTAAAAAGACACTAAGACCTCACACTCATCGCCTACCCTTCACCTTAGCGCCTACCTTGATAATTCACATCTTAGTGCCTACGGGGGGGGGGGTATTTAATTTGATACCTGCCCTGAACGGAGGATTTATGCTAATCGATAAAATAGTAAGCATATAGGAACAAACAAAAAGAGGTTATTACCGCATATACAGATAAGATGATTTCTTTTTTAAGAAAATTCCAAGTATTTTTAATTTCTCCATATAATAACTCATCCAATACAAAGGCTATTGTTAGCAATATCCCAGGTAAACCACATCCAATAAAAGCATAAATGGGAACATATAAATACTGTGAATTTAAATTAGAACCCAAAATTGCGAATGCACAAATTGTTAACACATTTGTAAGGGTATAAAGAATTAAAAGCAATCTTATTAGTTTTTTAAGTTTAGTATCCATAAGTATCTATTTAACATTCCTTCCATTTTATTCCCAGTTGAGGGTAGCGTCCCGCTAAGCTCTTTTTAACAAGGCCTCTGGCTTATTTGTATATTTCCTGTTTTTATTAGACGACTTGTTGGCTTCTTTTATTTCAAAGATACAATTATTTCGATCCACCTTAAGTCCGCTGATACACGCTGCTACCGAATAAAAAAACACCCCTTGAATTTTCAAGGGGTATTTTTATTATAATTAAAGAAATATTAATTTAAACCTTTATCTCATCCTCATTTTTATTCAGGAAGTGATATTCTAAAAAGGTATAAGAAGATACAGCACGAACTTTAATTTTCTTACCGAATTTACTGCTCCATTTGCGTCTCAGGGAAGTGAAAAAGCCTTTGGTAATATAGGCTTCCAGGTAAGGGTGAACACAAATTGTAACTTCCGATTCATTTTGTTCTTTCAAAATATATCGTAAATTATTCTCGATCTGATCCATTATTAAAACGCTGGCTTGTATTTCACCGCTACCACCACAGGTAGGACATTTTTCTACGGTAACAATATTCATTTCCGGACGCACACGCTGACGTGTGATCTGTACCAAACCAAATTTGCTTGGAGGTAAAATATTATGTTTAGCGCGGTCTTTCGCCATTTCATCGCGCATCTTTTCAAAAAGAAGTTTGCGATTTTCGGCCGAATGAAGGTCAATAAAATCGACAACAATGATCCCGCCCATATCGCGTAAACGTAACTGGCGCGCCACTTCTATGGCCGCCTCTAAGTTTACTTCAAAGGCGTTGGTTTCCTGATTTTTGTCTGATTTAGCACGGTTACCGCTGTTTACATCAATAACGTGTAAGGCTTCGGTATGCTCAACAATAAGGTAGCCGCCACTTTTCATGGTTACGGTTTTTCCGAACAATGCTTTTATCTGACGGTCGACACCAAAATTATCGAAAATAGGAACGGTACCTTTATATAATTTTAGGATCTTTTCTTTATCGGGAGCAATGGTCTGCAAATACGTTTTGGTTTCTTCATATAACTTTTCATCGTTGATATGAATACTATTGAAACTCGCATTTAACAGGTCGCGCAATATAACAGAGGTACGATCAATTTCGCCCAATACCTTTTGTGGAGGTTGTGCTGTTTTTAAAGCTTCAAAACAGATGTTCCATTTTCCTACCAGGTCGTTCAGGTCACCATCAAGATCAGCAACGCTTTTCCCTTCGGCAACAGTACGTATGATCACACCAAAATTTTTGGGTTTAATACTTGCTATTAATCGTTTAAGACGAATTTTTTCGTCATTGGTTTTTATTTTTTGCGATACCGATATCTTATCCGAAAATGGGATCAATACAAGGTAACGGCCGGCAAGAGAAATTTCGGTGGTGATACGAGGACCTTTGGTAGAAATAGGCTCTTTCGCGATCTGAATCAGTATTTGCTGATTAGAATTTATTACGTTTCCGATCTTACCATCTTTTTGGATCTCTTTCTCCAACTTAAAAGTGGTAAGGTCCGAAGAAGGTTGTTTGCCCGTTTGTACAAGCTGGGTGTACTTATTCAGTGATGCTGCTTGTGAGCCCAGATCCAGGTAGTGCAGGAAGGCATCTTTCTCATACCCTACATCCACAAAAGCGGCATTAAGGCCTGGCATCACTTTTTTAACGCGGCCTAAATAAATATCGCCAACAGAAAAGTTGTTATTACTTTTTTCTCGATTTAATTCTACCAGGCGCTTGTCGCTTAATAGTGCAATAACAACTTCGGAGGGTGTAGAATCAATAATTAATTCGTTGTTCACTCTAAAGATTTTTAAGTAAATACAATTATCCCAACACCCGCTTTTTGCGGGACATGGAGGAATAATAAATAGGATTGATGGTATGGATAACGAAGGCTACGAACGTAAGAATTCGTGTGTTAAAAACACAAAAAACACATTTGTTTTTCTAATGATATCCGCAATAAAAACAAACGTGCGTCAATAAACAGAATGGAAAATAAATTCCATCCTGTTTAAAGGCGTTAATGGTATAACAACACGTTTAAAATAGATCTGTTAAAACAGATCTATTTTTTCTTATGTCTGTTTTTTCTCAAACGTTTTTTACGTTTGTGGGTAGCCATTTTATGTCTTTTTCTTTTTTTTCCGCTTGGCATAACTGTAAAGGTTTTAAAATGTTTAAAAATAATTTATTATTGTTTTTTTCAAGGAATTACCCCTGGGATAATTTTTTTATATAACTCTCAATCTCTGCTTTGATAGTAACATCCTCTATCAGGGAGCTGTATTTTCGCAAGCTTTCAATGGCCTTTGCTTTATCCCCTTTTTGTTCGTAAGCATCGGCAAGGTGCAAATACGCTTCAATAAAATCGGGCTGTATTTTCAATACTTTATTGAAACGCGCTATTGCTTTGTCCCACTGTCCGGATTTTTCGGAAAAGAAAGCAAAATTGAGTTGCAAATTCACATTATTTGAATCTGTTTTCTCCACTTCACGCAACATCCCTATTCCTTTCATTGGATCTTCGCTTCCTTCAACATAACAAGCAGCCAAATTGATCTTCGCTTCTGTATTTTGAGGATTAAGCTCCAGTGTTTTTTCGAAACACTCCATTGCTTTGTGATAAAGCATTGGTTTTTCAGGTTCTTTTACAAAACGTGTAGCTGCGTAATACCGGTTACCTGCTTCATTCCAATTTTTTTCGTTTGGAGATGCAATTGCCCACTGCTCAGTATAATAAGCAGCAATAGCCGGTTGCCTTAAGCTATCCCACAAATGGGTAATGTTACCAAAAACCCCCTTTTTGTCGGATGAAGTGTTTAAAGCTTCTTCCAGCTTTTCAAAAGTTTGCTTTTGATCAGCATTTAAGGCTATTTTAGCGTCATCCACCAATTTACTTATGTCGGTAGTGCCGGTGCTTTTAGCTCCTGCATGATCCGACATTTCCGGTTTCCCTTCTTTTTTCGGAAGTGTTGTATTTGCAAATAATAAAAGAACGATCAATATTACTGAGCCTGCAAGTAATGCTATTTGCGTTTTTGTTACAGACTTCATTTTTATTAGGGTTTCAAGTTTGAAACGTTTCGAATTTCAAGTTCTGTATATTAACAATCCTAAAACTTGAAATCTGAAACTTTTTAAACCATTGCTGGTTTTTTAACACTTTTTTTAACTTCTTCGGTAAATTCTTTTGCCGGCTTAAATGCTGGAATATAATGAGCAGGAATAATAATTGTTGTGTTTTTTGAAATATTTCTTCCTGTTTTTTCGGCACGTTTTTTTACAATAAAACTACCAAAACCTCTTAAATAAACGTTTTCACCTTTTTCCATCGCGGTTTTCACCGATTTCATAAATGCCTCTACACTTGCTTGTACAGAAAGCTTTTCAATTCCTGTCTTTTCTGCAATGTCGTTGATGATGTCTGCTTTTGTCATGCTGCTATAAACTATTTAAAATCAAATAATTAATCCAATAAATTTTATTTTTAGGGTTGCAAAGATAGTATTTTAATATACAAACAAAAATATAAAATAAAAATAGTGCAGAGAGTATGATATAAGAGGCGTTTGTTTGCTTCGCGTTAGGGATTGCAACGTAAATCCTTCCCTTCCGCCCAATTGGCGGAAGGGAAGATTGAAGTGGAAAGCCCGCCCCTTTTCTGTTCGCCCCTTCCCCTCTCTGTCTGAGAGGGAAGGGATGAGCAGAAAAGGGGAACGCCCCAATGAACCGTCTATCAGACCAATTTCCCCTTATTTTATCAATCAAGCCCCGCTAAATATCTAATTTATGAGAACAAACCCGTCAGTATCAGTTGGTTTTTCGTAACTTTGTAAAAAAATTATAGGATGGCAAAAGAATTTAAACGTAGCGGTAGTAAAGATTTTAAGGGTAAAAAACCTTTTTCGTCAAAAAAAGAGGGAAGCAGAGGCCCGGGTAAAAAATCTTCTTTCGGCTCCAGCGATGATTCCAAGGAGCCATTTGCTGCTTTTAAGCGCGATAACAACAAAGAGTCAAAAGAAAAATCATACGATTCCCCAAAGGACAAAGATTCCAGGTACGAGAAAAAAACGCCTTATAACCGCTCAGGGGATAATACCCGTCCGGCAAAAGACTTTAAACGTGATAGCGACAAGGAATTTAAGAATGATAAATCCTTCGAAACTAAAAAAGCCAGACCGGCTAAGAATGAGAACAAACCATCGTTCGAACGTTTCCGCGATGATTCACGCCCTTCGGATTTCGGTGGAACAAAAAAGCGCAGTACATCATCCGGTTTTGATGAAACCCGTAAAAGAGGCACTTCGGATAAACCCGGTTTTAAGAAAAGACCGGTTGATGGTGATGAAAAACCTTCTTTCAGAGACAAGGGCACTGATAAGCCATTCAGCAAAAAAACGTTTTCGGATAAACCGGAATTTAAGAAAAGACGTGATGATGGGGACGAAAAGCCATCCTTCAGAGACAAAGGGACTGATGGACCAAGATCATTCAGTAAAAAACCGTTTTCGGATAAACCTGAATTTAAGAAAAGACGCGATGATGGTGATGAAAAACCATCTTTTAGAGATAAAGGGACCGATGGACCAAAATCGTTCAGCAAAAAACCGTTCTCAGATAAACCTGAATTTAAGAAAAGAAGAGCTGATAGCGATGATAAGCCATCCTTCAGTGACAGAGCGAATAAAGCACCAAAATCGTTCGGTAAAAAACCATTTTCTGAAAAACCGGCTTTTGTTAGAAAAAGTGATGGGGTGAACCCCAACGATATGATTGAAAGCGATTTCGAATATGGTGATGAAAAACCAAAATATACCAGCAATAGCGGAAGAGGTTTTAAAAAATCGAAGCCTACTGACAAAAAAACATTTACCGGTAAAAAATCCTCATCAAAACCTCAGCGTGAAGAGGATGATGGCTTAACCCGCCTTAATAAATATCTTTCAAATGCAGGAATTTGTTCCCGCAGAGAAGCTGATGAATTGATAGCATCGGGAGTGGTTCAGGTAAATGGTAAAAACATTACTGAAATGGGGTACCGTGTAAAGCCTACTGATATTGTTAAATATGGCGGACAAACACTAAAAAAAGAACGTTTGGTTTATTTGATCTTGAACAAACCAAAAGATTATATCACTACCGCTGACGACCCACAGGAACGCAGAACGGTTTTGGAATTAGTACAAGGAGCATGTAAGGAACGCATTTACCCTGTTGGCCGATTGGATAGAGCTACCACAGGTTTGCTGATGTTTACCAATGATGGTGATCTTACAAAAAAATTGACCCACCCACGTTATGGTATTCGTAAAATATACCATGTAGAGCTTGATAAGCCCCTAAAACGTGTTGATCTGGACAAAATTGCTGAAGGCATTGAGCTCGAAGACGGCCCTATTAAAGTGGATGAGGTTTCGTATGTAGGTGATAATGCCGATAAAACCCAGGTAGGAGTTGAGATACATTCGGGTAAAAACCGCATTGTGCGTAGAATTTTTGAACACATGGGTTATAATGTCCGTAAGTTGGATAGAGTAATGTTTGGTTCTTTAACAAAAAAAGATCTGCCACGTGGACGCTGGAGAATCCTATCAGACGCTGAAGTTGGTATGCTGAAGATGATCAGTACTGAATAGGTTTAATTATTCATATTATAGCCTTTCTGATATTGTTTTAAACTCTGTGAAACCCATTATCTCCGTGCACCCTCTGTGTTTTTTAACACAGAGGCCACAGAGTTAACCTGAGAGTTTCACAGAGTTTTATTTTCTAAACCACATCCTAATATTATTTAAAACTCTGTGAAACTCATTTATCTCCGTGTACTCTGTGTTGAATGTTTTTTAACACAGAGCACACCGGCTAAACCTAAGCGCTTCACAGAGTTTTAATTTCCTTCAATAATAATTCCCAATAAACTTATCCACTTTCCGTTATTGATAAAATCTGCTTTACAGGGCATAAGCCTGTAGCATTTTTTTATAAAATTGTGTTGTAATAAAATGCCGGATGAATAACGAAACCATTGTAGACCCCTCCATTCCTTCTAAAAAATCACCAAGGCTATTTCGCATTTTGTGGCGCATCATTATTTTCTTTTTTATTCTGTTTGTTACAGTTATTGGTGGAGGCGCCCTTGCAGGTTATTACTACCAGGATGAGGTAAAAGAATATGTGATAGAGGAATTGAACAAACACTTGAATACCCAACTAATAGTAGAGGGCAAAAATATCGACTTTACTGTACTTAAAAGCTTTCCTTATGCCTCACTTGATTTCAAAAATGTGAAAGCGCTCGAAGTTATTGAAAACAAAAAGAAAGACACTTTGTTTAAAGCCGGCAAAATTTCGCTGCAATTTAATCTTGTAGATATTATCAGAAAAAAATATCACGTTAAAAAGATAAAAATTGATGATGTCGTTTTGAAGATCCGCATTGATAAGAACGGAAAGGATAATTATCATTTCTGGAAATCATCTTCAGACACAAGCGTTACAGACTTTTCATTTGCCCTGGAAAAAATAGTGCTAACCAATATTCAGTTTTATTATAAAAATAATAAAGCCGGTCAAAACATGGACGTGCTTGTCAAAAAAAGCACACTCTCCGGAAAGTTTTCAAATTCGAGATATTCGCTTGAAACAACAAGTGACCTATTTGTGAATCGTTTTGAAATGGAAGGCTCCACTTTTTTACGAAAGAAAAAGATCAATGCTGAACTTGCTTTAGATGTTGACAATACAATGCCATCCTATAAAATTAAAGATGGTAAAATTAAAATCGAAAATTTATTATTCGAGGTGTTTGGCAATGTAATTAATGCCGCAAAGGAACCTGTCCTAAACTTTGGTATCAAAGGCAAGGATATGGATATAAGATCGGTTTTATCATTAATTCCAAACAAATATAAAGGGATAATTAATGACTATGAAAGTACCGGAGAATTTTATTTCGATGCCACTATTAAAGGGATCATCACAAAGGATAAAACACCTGAAATAGAAGCCGATTTTGGAATTAAAAATGCGGATATCACGCAGCTGAAAGATAATATTGTTTTGCGTAATGTAAATTTAAAAGGCCGTTATGCCAGCGGAAATAATGGTAATTCAGAAGGTTCGCTATTGGAATTAATTCCTTTTTCTGCAACCATTGACCAGGGTTCTGTTTCTGGAGAATTGTTGTTACATAATTTAAACAATCCTTCTGTTTCCGCTAAAATAAAAGCAGACATCAGCTTGGAAAAACTACAAGCTTTTGTAAAAATTGATACCATTGAAACGATCTCCGGACAATTAAAGATTGACGCTTCTTTTACAGGAGAAGGAAAAGAATTTAACACTATTAATTATCAAAATGTAATTACAAGCGGTGTTTTGTCTGTTTCGGGGATGAATATAAAATTAAAAAATAAGGCCTTGGTATTTGCAAATATTAATGGTGATTTTGCGTTTGATAACAACGATCTGGCCGTTAATGCATTAACCGGAAATGTTTCCAATAGTGATTTTGAATTAAAAGGGGTTTTTAAAAACAGCATTGGTTTTATCCTGAAAAAAAATCAGGATATTTCTGTAGAAGCAACATTAAATTCGAAAAATCTGGATCTGAATGAATTGCTTGCCAATAAAGAAGAAGATACATCCTCAAAAAGCAAATACAAACTGCAATTTTCGGAACATATAAATGTAAATCTGAATAGTGAAATTCAGCATTTGATATTCAGGAAATTTGAAGCCACCAATATTAAAGGTGTTGTTAAATTGAAAGATAAAAAAATGAGTGTTGACCCTGTAACACTTTCTACAATGAGCGGAAATGTTACTATAAGCGGCTTGATAGATGGCAGCGATTCTACTCAATTGTTGATCACTTGTTTTTCGGAATTGAGTAAAATAAATATTACTAAAATGTTTGTTGCATTCGAAAATTTCGGACAAACAGCAATTACCGATAAAAATATAAAAGGTGTTACTAACGCTAAGATCCAATTCGCATCAGTATATACTCCGGAGCTGGAAATTGATATGGACAAGCTTTACGCTGGCATTGATATGACCATTGAGAATGGCGAATTAAACAATGTGGAAACAATGAAAAGTTTGTCGCGTTTTATTGAATTGAAAGAGTTGGAGAATTTGCGTTTTGCAACACTTAAAAATCAATTTGAAATAAAAAACAAACGTCTTACCATTCCTAAAATGGAGATAAAATCAAATGCATTGAACTTCACAACGTCCGGTACACACACATTTAACAATGAGATCGATTATAAAATAAAATTATCATTGAACGAACTCCTGGCGAAGAAAGCGAAAAAAGCAAAAAAAGAAAATAATGAGTTTGGTGAAATTGCAGATGATGGTCTTGGTCGTACCGATCTCTTTTTAACTATGAAAGGTACTGTAGATGATCCGAAAATAAAATATGATACAAAAAGTGCCATACAGAGCGTGAAACAAGATCTGAAGATAGAAAAACAAACCTTAAAAACGATACTGAAAGAGGAGTTCGGGCTCTTTAAAAAAGATACTTCGCTAAAAAATTTAAATAAAATTCCGGCAGAAGATAAAACGAAGTTCACAATAAAATGGGAAGATGCCGACAAAAAAGAAGGAAAAAAGGAATTAAAAAAACCAAAGAAAAAAGAGGAAGAGGATTTTTAATTTTCGATTCAATTACCCTGACAGGGTTTCAAACCCTGTTAGGGTTAAAAACAACAAATACGTTTATTGGAAATTCTGTTGTTGCTATTACACCCCGAAAACCCTAATAGGGTTTAAAACCCTGTCAGGGGCGAAACCCAGTTAAAACAACACAATTTAGCCTAAATTCTGATATTGCTATTGCAACGCAAAACCCTAACAGGGTTTGAAACCCTGTCAGAGTGGGGTGCGTAATTACAATAAAAAGAACTAAATTTGTAGCCCCTAATCAAAAAGAATCAATGAGTATTTATGCACAAAAACAACAATGGAAATTATGGCTGTTCATGGCGGCTATTGTTATTATTGGTGCTTCCTTGTGGTATACAAATATTCTGGTAAATAAAATTGCAAAGGAGGAACGCAAAAAAGTGAAGTTATGGGCTGATGCGGTTCAAAAGAAAGCGAATCTTGTAAAATATACCAATGAATTATTCAATAAAATAAAAACAGAAGAACGCAAAAAAGTTGAATTGTGGGCCGAGGCAACCAAACAATTATCAAGGGATTTGAGCGATTATGGTTTTGTTTTAAAAGTGGTATCCGACAATACTACTGTTCCTGTAATACTTGCGGATGAACAAGGAAACCCAATTACCTCCAGAAATTTAGATCCTGAAAAAGAAAAGGATAAAAATTATTTAAGACAGCAAATGCTTACAATGCGGTCTATCCAGGATCCTATTGAAATAAATATTTATAAGGGGCAAAAAAATTATTTGTATTACCAGGATTCAAAACTTTTTTCGGAATTAAAAAGTGTGCTGGACGATCTTGTAAAATCCTTTATTTCGGAAGTTGCTGTAAACTCAGCTTCTGTACCCGTTATTTATACTGATTCAACTAAATTAAATGTGCTTGCTTCCGGCAATGTGGACTCAAAAAAAATAGTGGATACAACCTATTTAAAAACAACTATAGCCAATATGGCTTCTATAAATCAGCCTATTGAAGTAGAGTTTGGTGATGGCAGCAAAAGTTATATTTTTTATCAGGAATCGATGTTATTAACCCAGCTCAAATACTATCCTTACGTGATGTTTGGCATTGTTGGTTTGTTTTTATTGATCGCCTATTTATTATTCAGTACCGCCCGTAAAGTAGAACAAAACCAAGTTTGGGTAGGTATGGCAAAGGAAACGGCACATCAGCTTGGAACACCTCTTTCTTCTTTGATCGCCTGGCTGGAGTATTTAAAATCAAAGGGCCTGGATCATGAGACCTCCATTGAAATAGAAAAAGACATTAAACGCCTTGAAACAATTACAGATCGTTTTTCAAAGATCGGCTCTGTACCCAAATTGGATAAAGTTGATCTGCTTGGTGTTTTAAAGGAGTCGGTGAATTATATTAAATTGAGAACCTCTAAAAATGTAGTGTTTACAATAGATGCCGGCAATCAAAAAGAAGTAATGGCTCAATTAAATGTTCCATTGTTTGAATGGGTGATTGAAAATTTATGTAAAAATGCGGTGGATGCCATGGTAGGTAACGGTTCCATCACCATTACTGTTTCTGATCAAACACAATTCGTTTACATTGATATAACAGACACAGGGAAAGGAATTCCAAAATCGAAATACAAAACGGTTTTTGAACCGGGCTTTACTACCAAGCGAAGAGGCTGGGGACTGGGCCTATCACTCACAAAACGTATCATCGAAAATTATCATTCCGGAAAAATATTCGTAAAAAGTTCGGATATTGATAAGGGTACTACGTTCAGAATAGTGTTGAATAAATAGCATTCGCCCCGTTTCGACTTCTATATATGACATAGCTCCTGGCGGAATGGTCGGTAGTTTCCAACTAAAATTTGGCTAAATCCCATTTAATCAAGGGTTTTATAGTAGCCACCACCTTAAGGTGGTGGTTACTGTAACTCAACGGGGACAAGGCTTTAGCCAAAATTGATAAAAAAGTACAGAACCATTGTTATTAGTAACCTTTACCATAAAAAGGCTTTAATTATTTTAAATATTTAATTCAATTAATTATTACATTTGAACGCCTGTAACAATTTGACAATTGTGCCATAGGCAATTTAACAAAGAGTTAACGAGCAAGCAATTTAATTGCCTGCAACAAAAATTGTAGAATTAAACTATTACCATTTAGATCATGCGCATTTTTAATTTTCAAAAAATAATAAAATCACTATCAGTTGTTTTATTCATCAGCATTTCAGGCATTCTATCTGCACAAAATACAGGAGTTGTTAGAGGGTTTGTTTATTTAAAAGAAACTGGTGAACCGGTATTGTTTACAAATGTGGTACTGAAAGGCACTACCTTGGGCATTGCTACTGATGTAAATGGTTTTTTCACTATTAGTAAAATTCCTCCGGGCAGCTATACTATTTTTATTTCTTCTACCCTTGGCTACGATACCTTACAGGAAGCTATTACCGTGAAAGCAGGAGAAATAGTAACCAGAAAATTATACTTAACTAAATCGGCAGTTCAGCTTAAAGGCGTGGAAGTTTCAGCAGAGCAGGAAGCGAAAGAAACGGAAACACAAATTTCGGTAAATAAAATTGATCCCTTAGTTATAAAAAAATTGCCTACTGTTGGCGGAGAACCCGATTTAGCACAGTACCTACAAGTTTTACCGGGTGTGATCTTTACCGGTGATCAGGGAGGACAACTTTACATTCGTGGCGGTTCACCGGTACAAAA
This sequence comes from Bacteroidota bacterium, assembly GCA_040389865.1. GTDB lineage: Bacteria > Bacteroidota > Bacteroidia > 2-12-FULL-35-15 > 2-12-FULL-35-15 > 2-12-FULL-35-15. The sequence goes on from JAZJZM010000008.1 coordinate 16,429, forward strand.
TAAAGTATTGCTGGATGGTATGATCATTTATAATCCTTTTCACTCCATTGGTTTGTTTTCGGTATTTGATGCCGACATCATACGTAATGCGGATGTATATAGTGGTGGATTTGGTGCCGAATATGGCGGACGAATTTCATCCATTATGGATATCACTACCAGGGATGGAAATAAAAGACGTGTAGCCGGAAAGGTTGCTGTAAGTCCATTTGGCGCAAAAGTATTGGTAGAAGGGCCACTCGTAAAGGTAAAAGAGGACAGCAAAACAACCGTTTCATTTATTCTTTCCTCTAAAACTTCTTATTTGCCAACAACCTCAAAAGTCCTTTATTCATATGTTGATCCAAATGGCTTGCCCTTCAGCTTCAGCGATTATTATGGCAAAGTATCTTTAAATGCTAATAATGGCAGTAAATTAAATTTATTCGGGTTTAATTTTAATGATAAAGTAAGCTACCAGGCATTGCAGGATATGAGCTGGACCTCTTATGGTGGGGGTGGAAATTTTTTACTTGTCCCACAAAATTCTCCCATTTTAGTTAATGGGAATTTCGCCTATTCACAATACGGTATTAAGCTTAAACCGGAAGGTGAAAACGAAAAAAGCAGCAAAATCAAGGGTTTTAATATGAGTATAGGCTTTACTTATTTCATGAGTAAAAATGAATTGAATTATGGTATTGAAGTCCTCGGCTTTCGCACCGATTTCGATTTATTTAATTCCACCAACCGTCATATTTCTCAGCAGGAGAGTACTACCGAAATTGGTGGATATTTTAAATACAAGTGGATATCGAAACATAAAAAATTATTAATAGAGCCAAGCTTTCGTGTACAATATTATGCATCACTTGGCAATACTTCACCGGAGCCGCGTTTGAGCTTAAAATGGAACATTGCTAAAAAATTCCGTTTCAAATTTGCATCAGGGATGTATTCCCAAAACCTTATCGCTGCTAATTCCGACAGGGATGTGGTTAATTTATTTTATGGTTTTCTTTCCGGCCCCGATAATTTGCAGGCAACATTTACCGATGAAAAGGGCAATACAAAAGAGGTTAAGAGTAAGTTACAAAAAGCAAATCATTATGTTGCAGGATTTGAGATCGATCTTGGCCGCCATTTTGATCTGAATATTGAAGGTTATCGCAAAGATTTCAAACAATTGGCCAATTTAAATCGCAATAAAATATTTGATGATACCCCTGATAATGCCGCCAGACCTGATGTTTTGAAAAAAGATTTTATTATTGAAACAGGTAAGGCACAAGGTATTGATGTGGTTTTAAAGTATGATTATAAACGATTGTACCTATGGTTTGTATATTCATTGGGGCATGTAACCCGCTTTGATGGCGCTTTAACAGATGCGAATGGAAACCTTATCTCCTACCGCCCCAATTTCGATCGCAGACATAACGCTAATATTGTTGCATCTTATGTTTTTGGAGAAAATCGCAACTGGGAATTTGATGCCCGCTGGAATATTGGTTCGGGTTTTCCATTTAAACCTACCGGTGGTTTTTATGAAGATCTGAACTTTACCAATGGTATCAATACCGATTATACAAGTACTAATGGAGATTTGAATTATTTCTTTGAAGAAGGTAAAACAAAAGAATTACCATGGTACCACCGTATGGATATTAACATTAAACGAACCTTTCAATTCTTCGAGCACACCAAGTTAGAAGTAGCTGCAGGCGCAACCAATGTATATAGCCGAAAAAATGTATTCTATTTTGATAGGGTGCAGTACAAGCGGGTTGATCAATTACCGATATTACCCACACTTAGTTTTGTAATGACGTTTTAGGTTGTAAGTTCGGGCATGGAACAATGTATTTAATTGCTTTTCCTGTTTCCATTCAGGTTAATAATATTACCTGATATATTTTTACCAATAATTTAATGGTTAAGAAACCTGACAGGTTTTCAAAACCTGTTAGGTTTAACGGTCTTTAAAAATAAAACTGTTGAACAAATTTATAACAGGTTATGCTGTAAGAAGAGTATTGGTCACAAATTTCAAAATTATTTTACCGCAACTCTTTTGTGATACTAGGCTAAATCAAAACTGTTTTTTTACAAATGAAAGGAATATTTCTTTTTTGGGGGAGAGCGTTTTTATTCTTTTTTCAACCTGATTTCCTGAGCCATTTCATACGACTCACTTTTGTTCTCAGAAGAAAAATTTTCGGAATGCATTTTATACCCTTCAGTTTTTGCAGTAACCAGGTATTGTTTACCAGGATCCAATATAAACAAGTATTTACCTGTTTTTGAGGCGGGGGTATAAATACCAACAACGTCATTAGTTCCCTTTTCAGTAACAGTAATTCGTATGTTTGAATAATTGTTCTGTAAACCATCTTCAAAAATAACGGTGCCCTTTACCAATAATACCGATTGTAGCAGCCCATGAGATGCGTCTACTGTTTCTCCATCATTAGATGACATTTTAATGAATGCCACTTTTTTTTCCAGATCCTTTATATACTTAAATATTTTAACGATATCATTACCGTAGTAATTATGTGAAGTATCTTTAAAGAGAGCAGTAATTTGTTCTTTATCTTCCGAAATAGGCTCATTGGGCTTTGTGCTGAGAATTTTTTTTTCCAGGTCAGAAATATAATTTGTTAATTTAGTCACTTCCTGATCAGTATAATGATGTACATTATCAGATTGAGAAAAACAAACCAAAGAAAATTGTAATGCAAATACAATAAAAAAAGACTTTTTCATTTTGGCGTTTTGTTTATTAATTTAAAGTTGTAAACCCTTCCTGTTGTATTTTGGAAGAAAGGGGTTTCTTAATTGTATTTCGCAAACAAATCGCCAACTTGCATCTTATAGTCGACCATTGGCACTTTCATTGATTTATTTGGCTAAATTAAACAAAATAACAATGCGCTTAACTAAAAGAAAAATGGAAATTATATTTAGAAACTGTTTAATTTTTAACCAAATAAAATACACTATGAAAGCCTTCGCACATATTTCGACAAGCTCAATATGACCTCGCGCACGGTCAGTCTGAGCCTGTCGAAGACATTGGTTGGCCTAACAAAAAATTAGATTTATATTTAAACGGATATTTAATAAATTTCAAAAAAAACATTCAAAAAATAGAGGTAAAGTACAAAATTGTGAATAGTATCTTTGATCGGTTTATTTTTTTAAATTTTTGAGGTGCCGTCTGTTTTCATTAAAAAAAACTACATTAGTTGAACATGAATAAACCTGTTAATAGGAAGTATCTGATAGGTATTCTGATTGCATTATCTTTTATTTTATATGCCAGAACACTTAATTATGGCTTTGTTTGGGATGACGAACGAATCCATCTCAGCAATAACCAACAATTAATTAAAGGTGATCTAAAATCATTTTGGCTTAAACCTTATTCAGGAATGTACATTCCGGTAACTTATAGTACCTGGGGGGGTATCAATACTATTTCCAATTCCAACAAAAAAATATCGCCTAAAACATTTCATGCGCTCAATGTTATAACCCATAGTATAAATTGCATCCTTGTTTTTTACCTCTTACTTATTTTATTTAAAAACCAGGCACATGCATTTTGGGGGAGTTTACTGTTTCTGTTGCATCCCTTGCAAGTAGAGTCAGTAGCCTGGGTATCTGAATTCAGGGGGCTTTACAGTGTGTTTTTTTCATTGCTTTCACTGTTAAGTATATTCCGGTTTTTAGAAAAAAATTCTTTTATTACAGCTCGTTCATTTATTACTTCTAAATATTTTATGATTGCAAGTGTTTTATTTGCTCTCGCTTTATTATCAAAACCATCAGCAGTAGTTTTGCCTTTCGTAATGAGTATTTTAGTTTGGTGTTTTTATAAAAATAATTTTAAGCCCCTCCTGAAAGGCCTTTCTCTTTGGCTTTTACTGATCATACCCATTTTACTGATCACAAGAAATTCTCAACCAAACGAATTGATCTATGATTCCGTTTCTTTTTGGCAACGGTTTTTTATTGCGGGACATTCTTTATTTTTTTACCTCTACAAATTAATTGTCCCCTATCCGCTTGCAGCTTGTTATGGATACACTCCTGAATTAATTTTAAGCGATAAGCTTATTTATTTAAGCACTGTTTTTTTTATTATCATGGCACTTATTATTTTCGCAAAACGAAAATCTCAACCCCTGGTATTTTCAGGTTTTGCCGTTATCACCATTTGTGTATTGCCTGTATTGGGGCTCATTCCCTTTGAATATCAAAAGCATTCAACAGTTGCCGACCGTTATATCTATTTTGGAATGTTGGGCCTTACTTTGTTTGTTCCCTTAATTATAAACGTCATAAAAAAACATAATTGGTTAAAATATATTTTTGGGATTGTTATACTAATTTATTTAGTATTAAATATTAAACAAACCAATACCTGGAAGAATGAATTTTCTATTTGGGATAATACATTAAGTCATTACCAAAACAGTCCGAAAGTATATTATAACAGGGGAGTTGAATATTCTAAGCTGGGTAAGTTCAATGAAGCGATCAATGATTATACGCAATGCCTCGCTTTACAAAACGATTACCGCGATGCGCTCTTCAATAGGGCGAATGCATATGAAAATATAAAAAACAATATCGCTGCCTTCACCGATTACTCGGCTTATTTATTAATTGATTCAACTGATGGTTCAGTCTATTTTAAACGCGCTTATTTGAATTATAAAACAGGAAATATAGAGGCGGCACAAAGAGATGCTGAAAAAGCAGAACAGTTCAATTTCCGTGTTGGAGGTAAGTTTAAGCGAATGTTGCAGGAACGCATAAGGATGACGAAAGTTTTAGACAATGTGAAACAGTAGTACATTACCGCTTACAGAGTTTTTAAAACCTGCAGGGGTGATTCCGCATAAAAGCTGTGTCGAAATTATGATCAAAGAATTTTACTCGTAGTGTCTTCTTTAAATTGTAATTCGAACAGTCGCTTGTATTGTCCGTTTTGTTTGAGCAATTCCTGATGATTTCCCATTTCAATGATTTCACCATTGCCCATTACAATAATTTTATCTGCTTTTTGAATAGTTGCCAGGCGATGAGCAATGATAATGGAGGTGCGGTTTTTTGTAAGTAGTTCCGTTGCTTTTTGAATCAACTTTTCCGATTCAGTATCAATAGAGGAAGTAGCCTCATCCAACACCAGGATTTTAGGATCATAAACATAGGCACGAATAAAAGAGATCAACTGTCTCTGTCCAACCGAAAGCATTCCGCCACGTTCCATTGCATTGTAATCATAATCATTGGGCAGCTTACTTATAAAATCGTGGGCACCAACAATTTTAGCTGCTTCAATAATCTGTTTTCTTGTAATTTCCGGATCATTCAGTGAAATATTATTAGCAAGTGTATCCGAAAATAAAAAAACATCTTGTAATACCACACCAATATTTTTTCGCAACGATGTTAATTCATAATCGCGTATATCAATGCCGTCAATGCTTATAAGGCCTTGGTTGTATTCGTAAAAGCGATTTAACAAATTGATGATGGAAGATTTACCAGCTCCTGTTGCACCCACCAAAGCAATTGTTTCGCCTTGTTTTACGGAGAAAGAAATATTTTTTAAGATCCAGTCTTCATTATTATACGCAAACCAAACATTTTTAAACTCAATATTTCCATTGATCTTTTCTGCATCCACCCGACCTTCATTTTCAATAAATTCTTTTGTATCAAGCACCTTAAATACCCGTTCCGAAGAAACCATTCCCATCTGTAAGGTGTTGAACCGGTCAGCCAGTTGACGTATCGGACGGAATAACATATTGATATACATAATGAACGAAACTAATTCGCCAACTGTTGCGGTGCCTTTCAAAATCCCATTTCCCCCCCACCAAACAAGCAGGCCAAGAGAAACCGATGAAAGGATCTCCACTACCGGAAAAAAGATGGAGTACGCAAGTATTGACCTGATATTCGCATCTCGATGTTTTGCATTAATATCATTAAAATGTTTCATTTCGGCTTTTTCGCGATTAAAGATCTGCACCACATACATGCCGGTAATATGCTCTTGAACAAAGGCGTTGAGGCGTGCTACCTGCGTGCGTACATCCTGAAAAGATGCCTGTACTGATTTCTTAAAAATATAGGTGGCAATAAATAAAAATGGAATAGGAGATAATATAATTAAGGTCAGTTTAAAATTTAAAAACAACATTACCCCTAGGATAACAGTGATTTTAAGCAGATCGCCAATGATAACAATGAGTCCTTCCGAAAAAATATCCGCAATTACTTCAATGTCAGAAACAGCCCGAGTTACAAGGGTTCCAATGGGCGTATTGTCATAGTACTTTAAACGCAGGCCAATGATGTGTTTATACAACTGCACACGAAGGTCTTTAATTATATTTTGCCCTAACTGATTTGTCAAAAAGGAGTCAGCAAACTGAAAAAAGGCCTCTAATACAAGTAATACGACCAATATGATAGTCATATACAATAACATGGAGCTATTGGCCGTAGCTACATAATGATCAAATGTGTATTGAATCAGATAAGGTCGTATAGGAGAAAGGGCTGCAAGTGTAATTGTGGTACAAACAGCGAATGCAAAATTTTTTCGATAAGGTTTTATATACGAAAAAACCCTTTTAAGAAGCAGTACATCAACAGCTTTACCGGTGATCGATTTTTTCTTTTGTTCAGACATTAAAATAATTTTGCGGGTACTCCACCTTTGTTAAATATAAACCACAAGCATGGGCCGAAAATCCGGCCTTTGAGCGTGTTTTACTTTCAATGATCTCATTAAATTGTTCAATTGATATCTTCCCTTTACCAACATTCAAAAGTGTTCCGACTATTGCGCGAACCATGTTTCGCAAAAAACGATTGGCCGAAATAGTAAAGATCAGCGAGTCGTTTTCTTCTTTCCATTCTGCTTTATAAATTTTGCAATTATTGCTAAGGTTTTGAGTATTTGTTTTTGCGAAAGCAGAAAAGTCGATGTGGTTAAACAATAGTTTAGTTGCTTTATTCATCTCCTCTATGTTAAGAGCGCCATACAAAAAGCAGGACTGGTCTATTTGAAAGGGATCTTTCTTTTTATTAATGATATATTGATATGTTCGGGAAACAGCATCGAACCGAGCATTTGATTTCCCCTTTACGGTAATGATCTTTTGAACGGCAATGTCGGCAGGCAATGCAAAATTAAATTTAAAGATCCATTTATCCTGGTTGATCTCCATATCTTCTATTGTAGAATCAAAATGAGCGAAATATTCGGTTGCATGCACACCTGTATCCGTTCTTCCGCAGCCAGTAATAGAAATGGGTTCATTCAATAACCTGGAAAGCATTTCATTTAATACCTGTTGTACGGTTCGATATGTGTTTTCCTGTATCTGCCAGCCGTGGTAGGCGGTTCCGTTATATGATAATTGGATGAAATAGCGTTGCAATGTACTTATCGGTTAATTTATTTTGATGGCGCTTATCTAATAAGAGCGAGGAGCGTATACAAAATTATTTTTTAAGCAGCCACGCTTCGGGTTGACTTATTTTAAGTTGTTTCAACTGAGCATACGCTTCTTTACGAGTAGCATAATCCCCGGAACTTACAACGTACAATCCGTTACGTTTTCCTATTATAGATGCGGTAATATTTTGGTTTTGTAAATCGTTAACAAATCTTGTCGCATTTTCCTGGATCTGAAAACAGCCTGTTATCAGGTGAAATTTAAAATCAAGGTTAATGCTCTCATTGTTAACTGCAACGTGTGTAGAATCGGCTTTTATAGCTTCCACAATTTTGTTGTCAACCAGGCCGGCTGTAACAGGTTGCGATACATTATTTGTCAGATCCAATGCAGTGTGTTTGATCGTATCATTTAAATTCGGTAAAGAATTTGATGCACCCTCTTCAACTTTTGGAAGGTTAGATATTGTATTTTCAATTGCACTATTATTTGGAACTCCTTTTAAAGCAAAAGGATTTAAACTCGAATAATTAATGTTTTTTAACAGGTCGGTTTTTAATGGTATCCATACCATTCCGAAAATTAAAGGGATAGCAATAGCAAGAGCTACAAGACGTTTGACATTGATCTTCTTTTTTTCAGCAGGAATTGCACCTCTGTCTTTAAATTCTTTTTCTAAACGTTTACCAATAGTATCACGCTTTATAGCAGGCGATTGAAAGCGGGACAAGCCAAATGCATCTAATAGATAATTTGTTGTTTCTGGTTCAAATTGTATGTTATGTTCCGTATCAAGAAACAAAGTACCCACTTCATCAATTGTTACTTTTGCGCCTTTTTTTAATTCCGAATTGGTAGTAGATGTAAAGTGCTGAAGATATTTTAATGCCTCCGGATATGTTGTTCTTTCAGCATTTGCAATATGATTTGCCAAAAGTCCATCGTTATTTTTCAGACTCTTATTAAATATGATATTTTTAGAGGGCGGAGTAAAAGTATGCTGGGTCGGATGAATTTTTGCCGGAGCGTAATTAGCCACAAAACCACCCAATTCAGGAACAATAACACAATCGTGTGTATATAACAGGTCACTTATATGTTTATCTACTTTTATCAAAACCTCTCAAAAAATTATTTTATATTTTATCCTAACATTTTTTTAGATGGAGTAAATCTTGCCAAATAAAAACATGAGAGGATTACAAATTTACAAAAAAATTGTCAGTTTTTTTAGGTCATCCGGCACATCCACCGCAATGCTCTCAAAATCAGTTATTTTAGTGTTTATTTTGTACCCGTTTTGGATCCATCGGAGCTGTTCCAACCCTTCTGCAAGTTCTAAAGAGGATTGTTTCAGTGCTGTAATTTCAGCTAATATTTTTGTGGTATATGCATAAATGCCGATGTGCTTATAAAACGTTTGGTAAGCAAGCCATTGGCTTTGTTCTTTTTCACGAATAAAGGGTATTGTTTGCCGGCTGAAATAAATGGCCTCTTCGTGGTTATTTAAAACCACTTTGGGAGTATTGACATTAAACAACTCCTCGTTACTGTTTATTTTTTTAACAAGTGTAGCGATCTGTACTTTATCCGAATCAAAACAGGAAGCAGCCAGATCAATTTGTTCGGGGCGAATAAAAGGCTCATCCCCTTGAATATTTATTACAACATCCGCTGAAGCGGTATATTTATTAATTGCCTCGAAACACCTGTCGGTACCACTCTGATGGGTTTCTAATGTCATAATTACATTGCCTCCAAAAGCGATCACGTGATCATGAATACGGACATCGTCTGTGGCCACTATCACATCGGCTAAAGATTTTGATTTCTTTGCCTGTTCGTAAACCCTTTGTATCATTGATTTCCCGCCAATATCTACTAATGGTTTACCCGGAAAACGGGTGGAAGCAAAACGAGCAGGGATAATACCAACTATTTTCATAAACACGTATTTATTTTACACGAAAATACTGAATTAAATTTTATCAATCGGGGCGCTTATAATCTAAATCACGGCTACCTTATAAAAAGCGGCAGAGCCGCGAAATATTTGTAGAATTAACCCTTTATCCTAATTAAAAAGGTGCAGCGCATCGAAATATTAAATAGTGTTACGGTGCGCTGCACCTTTTTAATTAGATTTTGGTCATTTACACTACAAATATTAAGGTGCGTTGCACCAATTTTTTTTATAAGAAAGCCTTGTAATCTAAATGGTTTCAAAACAACTATTTTATTTATTGTTATCATGGCAAAACCTGACAGGTCTGAACGACACAAGTATGCTATATATCTCTAATCTTCACCTACTAATTTTTTACACGAAAAAAATTGTTTATTCTATCAAATGGAGGCTTTAAGATAGGCAAAAACAACATTTTTTATTAACTTTGTAATATGTCGTTTTTGAAGTTTTAATTTTTTCCAACTGCTCAATGATATTAAAATTTTGACTTGCGATTAATTTTATTTTGAATAAAATGCAAGTATCTTTACCAATCAAATAAGAATGAACAATGAAATTTAAAGTAGGTTATATTGGGTTGTATTTAACGGTAATAAGCATTTGCTTGTTATTGGCTTCATTCAGCCCTCAAAAGAAGATGGTGGTTTATAATTCAAAGGAAATTCTTAATGGTGTATTGGAATCAATTGCAAATATAAAAACGATGCGTTACAATTTGCAATGTACTGAGCGGGTAAAAGGAAAAATGCAGCATACCGAGTCGCAAGTGAAATTGCAAACCTCGCCCCGGAAATTATATTTATCATTAAAAGGCCCGGAACTATTGTGGCTCGAAGGACTTAATGATGGTGATGCTTTAGTAAATCCGGGAGCGTTCCCCTACATGAATCTTAATCTCGACCCTTATGGTTCACTGATGCGTAAGGATCAGCATCACACCATTCACGAAATGGGCCTTCATTATCTTGCAGAGATCTTAAAAGATGGGATTAGACGTGCCGGAGATAAGTTTGATAAATACTTTGTTATACTTGGTGAAGAAAAATATGATGGACGTGATTGCTACAAACTTTCCATTGCCTTTCCTGATTATTCCTGGAAATCATATACGATCAAAAATGGCGAAAACATTACTTCAATTGCCCGAAAATTGCATGTTAGCGAATACATGATCCTGGAAAAAAATTCCGAAGTAGCCTGGTTCAATGATGTAAAACCAAACCAGGTCATACAAGTTCCGGATGCATATGCAAAACTTACCATATTATTAATTGACAAAACACTTTTATTACCTGTAAATAATAGAATATTTGATGATAAAGGTCTTTTTGAAACGTATGAATATTATAATTTACAAATAAATCCCCCTATAGCAGCGGAAGAATTTACAAAAGAGTATAAGGATTACAATTTTTAAATATAAAGCCGGAAAGAGTCCTATTTTTATTTAGAAATAGATTTTTCGAAGGATAACACATCAATGAGAACTAAAATAAAAATTTTCGGATTATTTATCATACTTATAGGGCTTTTCTTAATGCTGGCTTCGTTTGGCTTCAAACAGCGCAATACAGCGCAAAACTCCATGGAGATGCTAAATGCTGTATTAAAATCAATATCCAATATAAAAACGCTCCGTTACGATCTACAGCGCAACGAAAGGGTAAAAGGTAAAATGAACCTTACCGAATCGAAAGTAAAGCTGCAGGTATCCCCTCGCAAGTTATATATAGCAATGGACGGACAAGAAGTGCTGTGGACGCAAGGTACTAACAGTGGAAATGCATTAATAAATCCCGGAACATTCCCTTATATTAATCTCAACCTTGATCCTATGGGATCATTAATGCGCAAAAATCAACACCATACTATTCACGAATTGGGTATGGATTATCTTGCAGAGATTTTAAAAGATGCCATGAAAAATTATGCTGAAACACTGGAAAAGCATTTTGTTATTGTTGGAGAAGAAAAATACATGGGCCGCACCTGTTACAAACTTTCCATTGCATTTCCTGATTTTGAATGGGGACCTTACATTGTTAAAAAAAATGAAACGATCATCACAATAGCAAACAAACTGCATGTTAGCGAATTTATGATCCTTGAAAAAAATCCTCAGGCTGATTGGTACAATGATGTTGTGGAGGGGCAGGTGATACAGGTTCCTAATGCGTATGCAAAACTTTTTTTATTAATGATCGATAAAGAACTTATGTTACCCATAAGTGAAAAAATATATGATGATAAAGGCCTTTTTGAAACTTACGAATTCAATAATTTACAGGTAAACACACCAATAGCGGCCGAAGAGTTCACTGAAAATTATAAGGATTACCATTTTTAAAAAACACATCAATTCCCCCCGTTTTCCCATTCAAAAAAATGATTTCCCGATCTTATTTGAGCATAATTGAACCATAGTGTTGCTGAACTTGTTTCGGCATCCGTGAGATTGAGAAGGATCAAATCCCAAATCAAAATTCAGCGCTTTCCTCCTGAAATCAACCCATTTGAAATTTGGTACGTAACTTGATTAGATCTTGAAAAACAATCTCCAAATATTTGTTATTTTTGCAGTAATTAAATTTAGCACAACGCTTTATGTTAAGGCAGGTACAAACACAAAAATTACTTCAAAAACTTTCACCGCAACAAATTCAGTTAATGAAATTGTTGCAGTTACCTACTATTGCTTTAGAACAGCGCATAAAAGAGGAAATGGAAATGAACCCTGCCCTGGAAGAAGGCAATGAGGGTGACGAAGAGAGTACCAGCGAATTTGAAGATGAGAATTATGATGATGCGCCTAAGAGTGAGGATAATCAGCGTGATGATTTCAGCATAAGTGATTATATGGACGAGGATGAAGGTACATCCTACAAACTAAAAGCAAACAACACAAGCCCTGACGAAGAAAGAAAAGAGATCCCTTTTTCGGTTGGAGTTTCATTTCAGGACATGCTGGATAGCCAGCTTGGATTGAAGGATATCGATGATCACCATTATCAGATCGCTGAATATTTGATCGGTAATTTGGATGATGATGGTTATTTACGCAGAGATGTCGGATCGATTGTGGATGACATTGCTTTTTCTCAAAATATCATTACAACAGAAGCCGAATTAAACGAAGCACTCAAAGTGATCCAGGAGTTTGATCCTGCAGGCGTTGGTGCACGCGACTTACGCGAATGTTTACTTATTCAGTTAAAGCGTAAAGAGCCCCGCACGGCTATTATAGAGCTCGCCATTAAGGTGGTAGATGAGCAAATGGATGAATTCTCAAAAAAACATTATGATAAGATCCTCAAAAAACTGGAGATCGATGATGAGATCCTTAAGGAGGTAATTCATGAAATTTTAAAACTAAACCCTCGTCCGGGTAATTCAATGGCCGATGGTCAAAAAAGCTTTCAGCAAGTAATTGCCGACTTTACAATTACCAATGAGGATGGTGAATTAATATTGTCACTCAATTCACGTAATGCCCCTGATCTGCGTGTTAGCAAGGTGTATAGCCAAATGCTGGAAGAGTATTCTAAAGAAAAGAATAAAAACGGTAAGGAAGCATCCATGTTTGTGAAGCAAAAATTAGATGGTGCCAGATGGTTCATTGACGCTATCCAGCAACGTAGTCAAACATTGCTTTACTCGATGAATGCGATTATGGAATATCAACGTGACTATTTTTTAGAAGGAGACGAAACCCTTTTAAAACCAATGATATTAAAAGATATTGCCGAAAAAGTAGGACTGGATATTTCTACGATCTCCCGTGTGGCCAATAGCAAATATGTTCAAACTTCGTTTGGCACATTTTTATTAAAATCCTTTTTTAGTGAATCCCTTTCTACCGATAGTGGTGAAGAGGTATCGACCCGTGAAGTAAAAAAGATCCTGAAAGATTGTATTGAAGCGGAAAGTAAAAAGAAACCATTAACGGATGATAAATTGACAAAGATCCTGAAAGAAAAAGGTTACAATATTGCCCGCAGAACCATTGCAAAGTACCGTGAACAGCTTGAGATACCAGTTGCCCGCTTAAGAAAAGAATTATAATTTAATGCAAATCCTAAAAAGAGAAACAAGACTTAAGAACCAAGAAACAGGATTAATTTGTTTCTATCTTACATCTTGATTCTAAAATCTTGAATCTCAAAAAAATCTTTATTGTGGAAACCCGCATTGCAAAAATAATTTCTTATTTGTTTCACCCCTTATTGATGCCAACCTACGGTTTTGCAATTATTTTTTTCACTAATAATTATATTTCCACATTCACTTCGCCCAATTTAAAATTAGTAATACTTACCATCACCTTCATTTTTACATTTTTGCTGCCAACCATCAATGCCCTTATTTTGCTGAAGATGGGCCGCATCAAAAGCCTGGAAATGGAAACATTAAGTGAACGATTTATTCCCTACACAAGTGCTGTTTTGTATTATTTTGCATTGTTTTATTTGTTTTACAATGCTGAATTTCCAAACATTTTTAAGATACTTATTTTAGGTGCTGCCATTTCCATTCTGCTTACAATTTTTATCAATTTCAAATGGAAAATAAGTGCACACACTATTGGTATTGGTGGTATTGCGGGTGCTGCACTTGGTATTGTATATCGCTTACATTTGGATATGCGCTCTGTATTAATGCTCGTTATTTTGGTTGCGGGGGTAGTTGCTTATGCACGTTTAAAACTTAATGCTCATACACCAGCACAGGTGTATTCCGGTTTTGCTCTTGGGTTTTTGGTTGAATTATTATTGATGATCTATTATTGATCGGCCTTTCCTTTCTCACACCAAACCGTTAATAATACGAATACTTAATATGTTTTTTTCGCAGGAAAAAACTTATGGTGTTAAGTTTTAACCACATAGAGACATAGTTTTAAAATGCTATGAAATTCATAGGCTCAGCTTTAACATAGACTATGTGAAAAAATAAATTTTCTATAATATCTTTTTCCCTATGGTTCTATGTGGTAATATTTGGGTGAATCTATATTAAGTAATTGTATAAGTCTTGAAAAAACGTCATTCCGAAATGTTTCGGAATCTCATAGATGCTGAAGCAATTTCAGCATGACAGCGCTTTAAACATAATGTTAGTGGTTAAGTATAAAAGAAGGGGAAGCAAAAGGAGGTTTTCAATTTGAATCAAATCCTTTATTCCATTATCTTTAAATGGACCTGCTCAATCCGTGTTTTTGTAACTGCGGATATTGTAAACACGAAGTTCTCAATACGTATCTCTTCATTGATCTTGGGGATGCTTTCGTGATAATGCATGATAAGGCCGCTGATCGTCTCAAAGTTATCGAGAATAGGTAATTTAAGCTGATACTTGTGATTTATATAATCCGTTTCAAGGCGGGCAGAAAAAATAAATTCCGATTCATTTACCTGTTTTTCGACCATCTCTTCTTTATCGTGCTCATCCTCTATTTCACCAAAGATCTCTTCAATGATATCCTCCATGGTAAGCATGCCGGACGTCCCACCAAATTCATCCACAACTACCGCAATACTTTTATGCTGCTGAATAAATACAGTTAACACCTCACTTGCAGCCATTGATTCGGGCACAATACTTACCGGCAACAATATGTTACGTATGCTTTCCGGCTTTTTAAATAATTCTTTCGAATACGCATATCCGATAATATTATCAATGTTTTCGGAGTATATCAATATTTTAGAAAGACGTGTTTGTATGAATTTGTTTTTTAATTCTTCAATACTTTCATTCACATCCAGTGCAATAATTTCGGTACGGGGGATCATACACTCACGGGCTTTCACACTCGAGAAGTCCAGCGCATTTTGGAATATTTGAATTTCATGATCCTTCTCTGCCTTTGTTTCTACAGCCGATGTTCCTTCTCGTAAATAATTATCCAGATCGATCATTGTAAAAGCAATATTTTCTTTTTCAATTTTCACACGAAATAATTTTTTGAGAATAAATTCAGAAAAGCCAATGGTGATCAATACCACAGGGTATAACACACCATAAACAATAGTAAGCGGAAACACAAAAAGGCTTAGTGTTTTATTTGGGTTTATTCTGAAAAGATTTTTAGGTAAATATTCTGCCACTACTAAAATGAGCATCGTGGATAAAAAGGTGGAAATAAGCAGCAGCAATACTTTTGACGAAATAAAGTGTTCCATCGAATGGCTTAATTCTTCGTCCATGTAAATACCAAATATTACCAGGGCAATATTGTTGCCTACAAGCATTGTAGCCAGGTATCGTGATGGATATTTATTAAAATGGGACAGTATTTTTGCTGAAAAATTGCCTTGTTTATTTTCCAGCTCAATACGTAATTTATTGGAAGTAATAAAAGCAATCTCCATCCCCGAAAAAAAGGCGGAGGCGATCATTGCAATCGGAATAATTATAGAGCTTTGCACTTTTTATTTATTTTGTTCTTTTTGTTTTTGAGCTTCGTCAAATTTTATGCGTTGGCGTCTGCGTACATAAAACATAATACCGCAAACGAGGAAAAATACGAGAAAATAAATTGCACCTCTGTTATCTTTTATAATAAGGGAATAAATGCACATAAATATGCCTATACAGCCCATTATCAGCCATATTATTTCAAGTATTTTAAATGTTCTATTCATGGTTACGGATAACGAATTTACTGGTTACGGATAACGAATTTTTACTAATTTACGAAACTGTGTTGGTTAAAAACGATGCAAAGATTATTAAAATGATTACACCGATATTGTTTGTTGCTTGCCTATTGCTAAATTGCTTACTGTAAAATTGCCCAATTCCCTATTTATTTAATGCAGCATCTTTTACAGCAATTGATCCTTTTACCTGTTTAATTTCATAATCAGTAAAATCCTCATTGGATTCTAGACCATTGCCCCAGATCACCTCATCCTTTGTTGTGATCTTTACAAACTCATTGGTATATATTTTTTTTGTTACCGAGTTCCACACTAAATGCTCGGTGTTCAGCCTATCTCCTTTTTCGTTAATTACGATCACATTCCCTTTTGCTTCCATCACATTCATTTTATTATCAGCATCGTAACCGATCCCGTAATTCGCGGTAAGCTTGGTTTGTTCTTTTTTAAACTGATCATAAAAAATAACTTCCATTCCTTTTGGCATTTCATAATAAGGCTTTTTGCCCATAAAATGGTCTACCCAGGGTGTTTTCAGCTTTGAGCGTATACGTGCAGAATCGCTGTATACAAATTCTACATTTTTGCTGGATTCCACCGACTGCTCTTTTCCATCTGAAGTAACCGAGTTTACAACAGCAATATCATTTTCGCAAGCACTCAGGAATGCTAAAACAATGATCATAAAAAATGGAAAACCTATTAATTTTTTCACAAAAAAGTCCCTGTTAATTTAATGGAATAGTTTAAAACTAATCGAATTTAGGTCTTACAAACCAGCGATCGTTAATAGTAAAGCCGATAGTAGCCTTAATAAATTGTTCTTTTATTAAACCATTTTGAGTAGTACCACGTTGCCCAACTTCAACACCAATATTTACCAACGAAAAATTTTGCAATAAAAAATTGCGGCCAACGGGTAAACCAACACCCAGGCTTACTCCATACTCTGTTAGTTGTGTGTTTTTTAGTTCAAGCAATGTTTGCGCATAACGTCCGCCCATTCTGTAATTCATTCTTTTAAAATAATTCCCTTTTCCATTGGCTTTTGAGTTGGGAACATATTGTGCCCCCAACGACACACGCATACTGTTTTTCAGATCCTGCGATTTGTTAAATGCCGTATAAGTACTCCAGTTTTGAACAGCAAAATCTCCTGCAATCAACCATTTGTCACCTTTTTTGATCCCCAGTCCAAATCCGAAGGAAAGTGGAAATTGCATTTTCCCTTTTACTCCCTGAACATTATTGATCGTATCTTTTACCACTTCATAGCCCAGTGAATTATTAAAATAAGTATAAGCAAGGCTATCTATTTTCGCAGTCATATTGGTTTGGGCCGCAAATGTGGCACCCATCAATAATTTCACGTTTTCTTTCAGGTCTCTACCGTTCAATGAATCGATTGTATACGAATATTGCGCGCCATAATCAAAGTAAAAATCTCCTAATCGGGTGGTGGTTCCTGCACGGGCATTAAAAGAGCTGCTGTTGGATGGGAAAATGGAACGCCTTGAATTATCAATGTTTCCGAACATATAGGAAGCGTTAAGGCCTAATGAAAATGATTGCCACGATTTTTTTCGTTTTAATATCTGACGAGCTTTTGCAAAGTTTTTGTCCGCTTTCAAGCGTTCGTATTTTTTCGATCTTAAAAAATGTCCGGGCAAACCGTACAATGGCTTTATTCCATTTCCAAAATAAACCTGATTAACACCACCCGAGCCTTCATATAAGAAATCAACCCCACCAACATTGCTTACTTCCTGATGATCCGATACTTTATATCCCACCGAGCTGTAAGGTATTAAACCAATGCTTGCTCCCCACCATTTTTTTACCGGGAAGGCTAGCGACAAATAGGCCAATGATGCATTGTTAATTGTTTTTTTTGCTGTAGCGCTTTGTAATTGTGTGCGGTTAAAATTTTCTCCCAATTCGGCAGTTGTGAGGCGTATATTTGAATACGATGCCGGATTTCCTGTATTGATAAAGAACATTGGAGTAGAATCATTTTGCACGGCAATGTTTGTACCGCCCATTGCAAAGCCTTGAGCAAAGCCCTTACCACTCAAATCGCCAATACCGTAGCGGGAATAGGGGGAACTGTTTGTTATCTGGGCCGAAGAAGTGTTATCTATTAAGTACAGAGTATTAAGTACAAAAAATGCGAACAAAATTGATTTTACGCTAACGGAATTTTTAGTCTTCATACTTAATGCAAGAAACGTAATGCGTACTATTTTTTTAAATTATGGTCTAAAATACAATTTAAGCCTTTAAGGATTAAAAATGAGTCGGTAAAGATGCGTCTTTTTAATCGTTTCTCAAAAAAATTAGCGTCTCCGCCTGTTAAAACCACATTTATATCCGGGAAAAGCTGTTTATAACCGTCAATTAAGCCCTCTACTTCGGCTGTTATCCCTATTTCTACGCCCGATAAAATACTTTCAGCCGTAGTGGTGCCTATGAGGGTATCAAAATTTTCATTTACATCCAACAACGGTAATTTGGAGGTAAACGTATTTAAGGATTTAAAGCGCATTTTCAGTCCGGGTGAAATAGCACCACCTATGAACTCATTATTGTTATTTACAAAATTATATTTCAGGCAGGTGCCGGCATCTATTACCACCACATTTTTGCCGGGGAATAAGGATGCACCACCCACAGCAGCTGCTAATCTGTCGGAACCCAGTGTATTTGTCGATCGATATAAATTTATTAGCGGCAGCGGCATTTGGCTTGTAAATAACAGCGTTGGAGCTTTTCCTTTTAACTGATCTATGAAAGACTCCACATTATCAACAACAGAAGCAACAATGCAATGTTTGATAAGATAGCTGTTAAACAAAGCAGCTTCGATCAAGGCATTGGTAGATTCGAAAACAAAAAAATGTTTCAATTCAGCATTCTCGAACAATGCTGCTTTGATTCTCGTATTTCCTATGTCGATAATTAAGTTCACATGGCTTATTTGTTTCCAAATGTAGATAAAATATTGAAAATGGAAGGTTGGTGGTGGTCGAGAGGCTGTTAATTTTCTATAAAATAGTATGTAGCAATTTTTATGGGGGCGTTCCCTTTCTGAAAACGAAAGGGCGGGCTTTCCGTTTACAATAGTATTATTGCAATTAAATTGCCTTTTTTGTTTTTAATTCCCCCTTGAAAAGGGGGTTAGGGGGATTTTAGCGTAATGTCAAATCAATCTAAAGCAGCAATACTATTTTACCTGTATTGCCCCCTGCTCTGCAGAATTGGAAGAATGATAATTGCAATAGAAGTAGTATGTTCCTTTGTCGTTAAAGGTATGAGTAAAAGAATTTCCGCTTTTAATGGTTCCACTGTCAAATAAACCGCTTGTTTCGGTAATACTGTGGTTTGCATTATCTTTATTGGTAAACGTTACTGTTGTGCCTGCCACTATCGACATTTGAGTTGGATTATAAGCCTTGTATTCCAGCCATACCTCATTTACACCAGGTGAGCCCTTATCTTCTTTTTTACAGCCAGTCAAAACAAAAAACATCAGGATAGCCGAACAAAACACTTTAATTTTCATGATATAGATCATTAATACTTAGTCTAACAAAGATATTAAAAAAAACGGGGATTAATTTGTATAAACTGCTAAACTACTATACAAAATGTAAGTATTTGTTTCATTTTCAAGTCCGCAGGAGTGTTCTGTTTGCAGAAAAATACGTTATCCCGAAAATATAAGCTCCGTAGGTGCGACCCAATATTGTTTGCTCATACATAACAGGTCGCTCCTACGGAGCTTTAATCTCGGCCTTGCTGGTTATTTCTACAAACAGTGAGTCCCTAAGGGACTTATTCATATGACTTTGTATAGTAGTTTAATAAACTGCATTTGTTTTGGTTTTAAAAACGGGAAATATTATGCAATAATCCAAATAAAAGGCTTTTTTCGGACAAAAATCATTCTTAAAATAAAACAGATTCCAAACATTTGCTTCAAAAGTTAAAAAAACAGCTTGATTTTTAAACTTTTAGGAAAAACAAAAAAAATTGCATCAACAAACCAAATAAATTCATAGATTTGCGCTCCAATAAAAAAAATGAGCTGGTACCCTAGCTCAGTTGGTAGAGCAAAGGACTGAAAATCCTTGTGTCACTGGTTCGATTCCAGTGGGTACCACCACTTCAATTGGACAACCCTTGCAAACTAATACTTTGCGAGGGTTTGTTTTTTAGGGTTGTCGGTTTGGTTGTCGTTTTTGGATTCCAAACACCCATTAAACACGGGGCGTGCCAATTGGTGATTATTTGAAAAGAAAGGGTGAGGGTATGTATTTTGTTGGATTTTTCACCCCCATGAATTGCCATTTAGAAAACTATTTGCATTTATCCTTTGCCATTAAGTCTTCTATTTCCAATTGCTCCAAATGGGTTATGACTTCACTCATCATTATTTTTGATTTCCATTCCTCACTTGCAAAGTCTTCAACAACTTTTTCGGTATTTTGAATAAATCGCTCTAATGTTTTAATAGCAATATCATTAGGGAATTTAAGTTTAAAATTTTCAAAATCTTTTTTTATACACGGTAATAGAGTTTTTATGTAACTTATTGCTTCGTTTTTGCTTGTTACAAAGGTTTCGGGGTGTAAACGATAGGAATTACGCAAAAGGGCAAAGGAGTTGGATATACGCCAACAGTTATTAGTAGTTTTCAGAAACGAAACATCATTATAGATACTTTGTCCTATTGATTTTGAAACACCAATAAATAGAAATATTGAGATAATTAAAATTGTTTTTTTCATTTGTTTTTGTTTTAAGGGTTTATTTCTCTTAGGCTTACAGGATTTCCCTCATTGTCAAGGTTTACCCTCACTTTCATTTGCTCAGTAACTATAGCATTAAAAGAATTAGTGCCTCTGTAAGTGGTCAAAACAATTAAATATTTTTTTTTATCGGAATAGGACGTTTCCACATTTTCGTAGCTGTCGGGGTTATTCATCCCCTTTTTTATATATTTCTCTACTTCGTTATGTGAGCCGTCCCATGCGCTAAATTGCCTATCAATATTGTATTGTCGTTTTGCTTCCTCTGAAAGTTCAACTTTTTCTTTTTCAGGCTTTGGTTCTTCCGTAGTCGAGTTATTTGAATTATCAATAGGGGCAACGCTTTTTACTTGTTCTTGCTCAGTCTCAGCGTTGGGATTGTTGGTGGGTTGCACCGAGTAAAGGAACCAAATAACAAAGACAAGAATAGAGATTACTATAATTTTAAATTGTAATGCACCATCTCTTTTTTCCTTTTTTTGTTTTTCTATCTGTTCCTTAGTCCCAGTTTTAGACACCATACTTGATTTTATTTCAGACTCTATTTTAAGAATATCGTTTTCTCTGCCCCGTTTTATTAACTCTTCTCTAATTAAAGAGTATTGAGGAAAGTATGGGTTTTGAGTTCGGAGCACATCTAACAATTTCTCATCAGATTTAATTTCTATATTTCTATCTTCCAACAGGATTTTCACCTCTTCTATAAACTCCGGTTGATAATCCTGCTTAGAATTAAGAATTTCCAATAACTCTTCGTTTGATTTAGACGCAATTACTTTTAAGAATTTGTTTTCCATTTTTCAGTTAGAGGGTTAACCATTTATTTCCCTATCGCAATAATAGGGATAAAAAATAAATACCCAATACATTGGGTGGTTATTCTGTGGCTCAAGAATGACTTTTGTTAGGTGATTAATAACAGGGATAAAAAAGTTATAATGGAATTCGGAAAACATCTCCGAAAATTGCGTTTAGAAAAAGAATTTAGTCAAGAGGAGCTAAATTTCAGGACTGACCTATCTAAAAATATGGTAGGAATGATTGAACGAGGAGAAGTAAACCCAACACTTACTACAATTGAGGCTTTAGCTTTAGGGCTGGGAATATCAAAAAAAAATCTCATGGATTACGAGTAATTTCAGAGTAAATTACTCTATTGCTTTTATTTCGGTCTCAAAAAGCTCAAAATCTTTTTTTAAATCAAACACTTTCCTGTCAAAAGTAAAAGTATTGAACTTTTTATGTAGAAAATCGTTTTCAGACTTGGCTGAGATTCGCCATAAATCGAAATGCGTGTGTAATGATTTGCTTTTATATGCAACATTAACCACTATATATTGAGATGCCGCCTTTTTATAGTAGAGTATACAATCTTTATAAAAATTTCCAATTTTATCAACGGTCTCAACAAAGGCTTGGTTATTCAGAAATTCTCTTGTTTTAGCCATAATAAAATCAGCCGCATATTTATCATCTATTGCAAGCATAATTTTATGTTTATTTTCTTCAGTTAAGGTAAAATCCTTACTTAAATAGCTTTTAGCATATCCTGTTCTCTTTAGCGGTAATTGTTTGTAGCACTCCTCTATGAAATCAGCCTTATTTATCGGAATGTTAAATTCTATCGAATCAAAATCATTCACAACAAAATTTAAAAACGCATTTCTAAGTCCGACAAAGCTCAAAATTGTATATGTACCATTCTTATACTCTAAATAATACCCTTTTTTATTTAGGGTACAATGTCTGAATCGGAGATGCTCCCTTAATAAACGGAATATCCCAGAATGAAGAAAAACAACTTTTTTCTTTCCTCCTTTTAATTCACTTATGTCTGCAATTTGTATCAAAATGGTATATTTAATGCTAATATTAGTTATTAAAAAACAGTACTTTTACCACCTCAATAATATAGTAAATTGAAGCAATTGCAGAGGCTATAGCTAAGATATAAGTTACCTTTAATGTCGATTTTTGAATTTTCTCTGCATTTAATTGAAGGTCTCGAATACGATTACTTTCCATAGTTTCTCTACTGTATTTGCCAGTAAACCCTCCATTTTCAATAAAAACTTTACCATTAAATCTTATTTTATACGTAATTGTATTATTTCCGTTTGGAGAAGATTCGTGCTTTTCAATAAAATTTTCTGATATTAGATATGGTAATATTAAATGTAATTCAGTTGAATCTATATCCTTAAAATCAATGTTTGTTAAGCTAATTAGCACCTCTGTTGAATCGAGTGAATCCTTAAATCTTAGTTTTGCAAATCCTTCCGCTTTAATTAAATCCATATTTGCAGTATTCAATACTGATAGTACCGCATCTAATTTTTCATTTGCCGTATGAGTTGTAATTATAGGCTGATTGGTAATATCCATAGTTGAGTTTTCTTAGATTTTTAGGTGTTTTTTGCCGGAATGTTAGTTTCTACGCTTCCGTATGACAAGGAAATAGTATGGTCTTCCCTTATTGGGTTTGAAATCGCTAAATCGTAAAATTTTATTTGAAAACTATTTGTTTCACCTAATTTATCATAAGCCACCCCTGGAAAAATATTTATTTCAAGATTACGTTTTTGTGGGTTGTGTACATTCTTTAATTCATGTGAAAAGGGAAGAAAAATTTGTATAACCTGATTCGCAAAGTAGAGAATAAGAATATGTTCTGGATATTCATTTTCCTCATCAAATATTTTTTTTGCGCGGTATAAATCGGCAGAAGGTTCCTTGAAATATTTTTTTTTCAAAGTTGAGATGAACGCGTGACTAATAAAGTTTAAATCGTCTTGCTTGTTAACTAGCCAAGCAAAAGATTGTGAGTTGAAATTATCGAATTCTTGTGGCAATAAAGAAAGTCCTATTTTTAAAAGTGATTTATAAACCTTCAATGGAATGTAAGGCGGTTTCCTAAAAACAAGGTCTACTGTTTTAGTGTCAATATTGATTCTATAATCATCAAGAGTTTGAATGTGTAATTCCTTTGTATTCTCTTCGCGGTGTAATAAGGTGGTACGCGTATCTTCATTTCGGTTAACCGTTCTTGACTGAAAAGCAGGTACTTTCCTTTTTCCTTTAACTCCTAATAAAGTTATATATGGACGTATGAAAGTTGAAAAGCTACTTTCATAATCGCTAAACAAATTATTACAAATATCACACTCATCATAAGTTAAAATATCATTTTCTCCAATCAATTCTGGAAGTAAATGAGTATCCTGTCTGAAAGTCGTTTCCTTATCACTTTTGCCACAATACCTACAAAAATTGCTCTTTACTTTAATTGGAACAAAGGTCTTAGAACTGCTTACCAATTCGTACTTTTTCCAAAAATGAAGGGGGTCGGGTTGCATAAAACGAGTATTATTTACCTAAGAGCAGGAATCGTCCTTAAAATTAATCATTTTTAAGTCTTTTAGTTAAAAAACAGGATTTAAAATAATTTTATTGCTGATTTGTATATTTCACCTAGTATAAAGAATAATTTGAAACCCAATTAAGGGGGTGGGGGGTGTTAAAGACCCCAAAATTATCATTTTCATACCCCACAACATACAAAATATCGTGTCTTGTTCAATTAATTAAAGGGTAATAGAGCGTTTTCATCTTTTTCGTTTTTCTACAAAAAAATGACTAAAATGAAAATGCACATATTACCTTGTATCTGCATCCTTGATAATTTTTGCCACAGAGTTAGAATTAATTGCAGTAATAGCCTGTTTTTGTTGGTCGGTTGTAAATAGTTTTAAAATAGTCAGATTAGCCTTAATTCTTTTTTCAGGAGAAAGGTGGCTAAAAAGAGAACCAATTTTTTTAAATTCCGGTAAAAGTTGTTTAAATAAATCATTTCTAATCTGTTCAGTCACCTCATCAGAACCGTTCAACAATTTAGAAAGTATTTTTATTAATGCTTGTACCCTCTGTTCTGGTGAAAGGTGTTTCAAGTCTCTACCGAAATCTTTCAAATTGGGCTCAAATGCAGATTTTAATTCAGCTTTTGTTTCTTTGGTTAATTTGTTCAGGTTTCCCATGCCTCTTCCATTGGGATTGTTGGTTTTTGCTTTTTCCATTTTTTTGCTTTTAGGGTTAAAATTTGTCCCCGAAATTTATTTCGGGAATTAGGTTTATTATAATATTTATTATATATTCTATTATATGGTATGCAAACAATTCTCTTTTTATCATGCAAATATTTCCCTCTCATTATGCAAAAGGTTCTCTTCTACTATGCAATACTTACCTTTTTAGAAACTACCCTTAATCGCTGGCTCTCTTAATCGAATAAATAATACCATTATAGTCGGAACGGGATAAATTTTTTTTAATTTTCTGATTATATAGCCTTTTGCCTCTAAATGCGTTAATATGTTGTAGATATTTCTTTCGTTTTGGTTTATGACCTCTGCAAGTTTAAATTTGCTACGTTTTCTCTTTTTACGTATGAAATAGTAAATCGAATCTAATATGCAAAACTCTTCAGGGGTTATTCCCAATTTTTCAGCCTCTGAAAATTCAAGTTTGGTAAATGATTTGCCTCTCTGCTCTTCATCCTCATAATAGTTTAAGAATTTGTCTGTAAGGACTTTACACTTTTCTTGGTTTATGCCTATAAAACCTTTTTTAATCATTTTATTAGAGATGTTGGTTACAGTTTTTTTTGTCACGCCTAAAAATTCACTAATTCTTTGCCGGCTCAGGTTCTCAGAAGGGTATCTGCGAATAATGTCAAGGTAGGCATATTGGATTACCGAAATATCTATCTCTTTATGGCTTAATAGCTTGTGATATATAAGTGAGTATCTGTTTTTTAGCGTTTCGTTCCAATTGTTATATTTTACCATTGATATTTATTAGCCTGTTTGAAAATATATTTCACACAAAACAGCATTATTATTATCTTTGGGCGTGGTTAACAAAGATTTTAGCTTGTTAGCGGAAATTGAACATAAGGGCGCGCCTACGAAACGCGCCCTTTCTTTGAAATGTCTATTCAGGTCGAGTAACAGTGAACCCTCTTTTTTTTAATAGAGCGATACTTTGCATCGTTTTATATTCCTCTATAAGAATTTCAGTAGGTGTAATGCTAAGAATAAAAGCCTCAACGAATTTTTTTCTTGCTGCCCAGTTGTTTTTATAGAAAAGATTAAAATAATATAGGGTCAAACATTCGGAATTCTCAGAAAACTTAAATATTATCAAACTGTTTTTCTTTTCGCCCTGTACAAATTCATAGTCATTACCCAAACAGTAGTAGCTCTCCCCAATAGCAATAGCTGGGATTAGTCCGGTAAAGAATGCCTTTTTTTTATTTTTTAACCGTCCCGTTATTATTCGTTTTGCTCCCTGCCGGACTATATGGGTCTTTTGGGTTGATTCTATTCTCAATTCATAAGGAAGTTTTGAGAAAGGCATTATTCCGGGTTGTTTTTCGTACCTACCTGTTGCAGAGTTTAATTTATATGTCAACTCTACATAAACGGAACTATTGAACATTTTCTTCATTATGCAGCCTCCCTCCTAAATTTACGTTTATTCAGAGAGTTTAACACCTCATCTTTTTTATAGCGTATGCGGGACGCTATTCGATAACTTGGTATAAGTTGGCGTTTGCTCCAATCGTTCAACGTTGGTAGTGAAACGCCTAAAATTCGGGCTGTTTCTTTTCGAGAAATGTATTCGTTATCCGGTATAGGTGTAGAAAGATTGTTTTGTCTTTCAAATTCAATTTTTACGGTTTCGGAGATTACCGTTATCAATTCGTTTATTGGAATTGAACTCATAATAAAATTTTCCATTTGCCTTTTTTTGTTGGTTTGTGGGGCAAAGGACTTAAGAAAGGATAAGAGAAAAAATACAGTATAGTTTTTAGTATAGTAAATAAGTTAAAATAAATAAACTATTCTTTAGATTGTTTAATATCAATTACCCTGTTTGATTTTGGACGGGCATTATTGCTTTTAAGTTGAGTTGTAATTGTTGAGAGCTTGGTGTCAGAAAAACAGTCAAAATTGTTTTTCAAAAAAACAGCAATCTCTTCACAAGAGTTTGGAATTAAAGGTTCATTGTCTTTGTTGTAAATGTTTTTAAGTTGCTTAATCATGTCTATTAAAACATTATTTTGTTCATTCCATTTAATTATTACATGACTGTTTAATTGAGCGATTTGAGTATTTACATTCTCATTAGATAGCTCCTCGATTCTTTCTTTTAACCAACCTATATAGATTGTTATCGGTATTAGCTCAATAGGGGTAAGTTGTGGAGGAGGTGTTTGTCCAAACATCATTTTGGGTGTAGTAGTATCGAAGTACTTTATATTTATAAAGTCAATTTCTTTTTTTACAAATTCTATCTCAAAGTGTTTTAGGGTTTCCGAATTAATTTCTATGCTTGTTTTAGTAAAATTTTCTCTTTCCCTTTCAAGTTTTTGGTTGAATTTTTCCTTTAATAATTCAGATGCCTGTATTGGTGTTTTGTTAGTGCCTTCACAAAATTGCTTATATGTTTCAAAAGGGTCGTTAATCAAACTAAAATCTTCCTCGTTTTTTATAATGGATATTAATTCGTTGGCTTTAATATCCTTTTTGCCAAACATTCCCCCTCCAATGGAGCCTGTAAATAAAAAGGTTCCATCTGATTTTAAACCGGATTTAGAAATGTCGTTATCATTATACCACTTCTCTACCTTTTTAATGGCATTTTTATTTAATGAAGTTGCAACAAAATATTGGTCTGAGACCTGAATATAAAATTTCACATCTTCAATATTTAATTTGGTACTCTCGATATAAATTTTTTTTCCTAAAAAAGAACCGGCATCCCTCATATTAGACCACTTTTAATAATGTTTGTTTTTGTTGCCAGTGTAACTGTAAAATTTTGGCGTGCTCATCATTGGTAACTTTTATGTAACTCAGAAACGCCTTTTCGGTTTTATGTCCCGTTATTTGCATTATGGTATATGCTGGCACCTTGTCTTTGTATAAATTGGTTGCGAAACTTCTACGGGCTGTGTGAGTTGTTATTAACTTATGTTTTTCACTGCTTTTTGTAATATTAATCCCCCCCTTTGTGAAAGTCTTTGAAGTGCTGACCTCTAAACTTTTAATATCCATTTTCGCAAACTCTTTTATATATTCATTCATTTTTGCATTTGATATTGATGGAGGCAAGGAATTAGGGTATTTGCCCTTATATTTTTTCATTATTTGTTTAACGGTGTTGTGGATAGGGATTAAAACTTTTTGTTTCGTTTTTTGAGTTTCAATCTCTATAAAATCCCCCTTAATATTCTCCGGTGTAATGGTTGAAAAATCAGAGAAACGTAATCCTGTCCAGCACCCCACTAAAAATAAGTCTCGTACTTTATCTAAACGGGGGTTATTTGATAAATCCAACTTGTATATATCCTCTAATTCCTTCTCTGTTAAATAAATACTTTCTGTTTTTTCGTTCTGAATCTTAAATCGCTTGCTCTTATATGCAAAGGAGGTGTTTAATCCTCGCTCGGTAGCATCGTTCAAGAAAATTTTAAGGGTTCTAATGTGTTTCCCAATGGTATTGGTAGAAAATTTTTTTTCATTGGTTAAAAACGCTGTGTAATCGAAATAAAAATCTAAATTAATGCTGTCAAAATCAATTTTGTTTTTCCTACCCCTACTAAATTCTAACAATAAATCTTTCGACCTTTTATAAATTCTTATTGTTACCACATTTAAGGGCTTTCCTGTGCTGTCATTGGTTCTGTTTTTTGAATCTGAAATAAACCTTTCTATAAAACCAAAAAAATCTAATTTTTTCTCTGTGTTTTGTTTTCCGTTTAATTCCTTATTCAATAACTCCCGTAGCTCTTCAACTGTTGGCTGTCTTTTATTATCGTTTAAGAAACAGCGGAATAGGTTTTCAGCGGTGGAGTGTATAAATGTTAATCTCGAATTTAATTCGGAGTGTGCAGGAAACTGCTTTGTATTGGTTGCCCTCTGAAAGTCTGACTTTTTTTTATCTGTTTGCCAATATTTCGGGTTTACAGTTTCGTTTGTGGGATATACGAGACGGTTATTGTCCCATCTTATTACGAAATTAATAGGAGTTTCAGTAGAGGCTGTCGCCTCTCGGAGGTTAAAGTTATACTTTGCCATTGTTTATTTACGAAAATTGAACAGCGCAAATGTAGCCTTTATTTTAATCCGTTGTCGGTTTCGTTGTCGGTTTATTTTAATTCATGTTAATTTTTCTTAATTGCTCTTGGCTGTATATTGTTTAAACTTCTTATATTTGTTGGCATGTAGAGGTGTAATCGGGAAACCGGAAAAAGAAAGGTTCGGGTTCAGTGGGTACCACTTTCAAAATGAAGCCTTTACAGAAATGTAAAGGCTTTTTTTGTTTAGAAGTGCGCGGTTTTTTCAATAACAATGTGATTGCTAAAAGTCGGACTCATTGAAGGAAGATGGTTTTAAGTTTTGTAAATTTTAGTTTTTGACGTATATTTGTAATAACAAATTTGAAACCATGAGTACTGCGGAAATAAAATTGACAATATTTGAATTGCTAGCTGCCACTAAGGACAGCAAGGTGCTTAACTCTATTTATGAACAACTAAAATCTCAGACTGTAAAAAAAGAAGTGGATTTTTGGGATGAGTTTTCTAATGAACAAAAGGAAGAAATAAAGGCTTCCATTGAAGAATCCGAAAGAGGTGAAACTGTACCACATAATCAAGTAATGAAAAAGTACAAAAAGTGGCTCTAAAAATATATTGGACTAAGCGAGCTGAAAAAACGTTTGATGATGTTGTTGTTTATCTTTCAAAAGATTGGTCAGAAAAAGTGGTGCAAAATTTCGTTAGAAAAACGAATAATGTTATTGGACATATTTCTGAAAAGCCAAGAATGTTTCCTTCCTCAAA
Organism: Bacteroidota bacterium; assembly: GCA_040389865.1. Lineage (GTDB taxonomy): Bacteria > Bacteroidota > Bacteroidia > 2-12-FULL-35-15 > 2-12-FULL-35-15 > 2-12-FULL-35-15. Next base: position 46,251 of record JAZJZM010000008.1, read on the forward strand.
AAAAATAAAGATCCACATCGCAGTAATTACGAAACACAATAATTTGCTCTATAAAATTACGGGGACCAACCAAATAGATCTACTGTTTTTTTGGGACAACCGCCAAAATCCAAAAAAACTAAAGTTTTAACCTTCTCAAAAAAAGAATCTGTAGGAAGTGAGAAAAGAAGGAGGTTTATTGCCCTCAGTTGAATACAAAAGAGTAAATCATTTGGGTTTGTAATTTTCCAATTTGGGACGTATATTTTTAATAATAAACTTACTATCATGAGCACCGCTGAATTAAAATCCAATTTGTACAAACTCATAGAATCTATTAATGATAGTAAGACTCTTAATGCTATTTATACACTTATAACCGAGAAAAAAAAACAGGAGGTAGATTGGTGGAATGAGTTAACAGAAGAACAAAAAGTTGGTATTGAAAGAGGATTAAAAGATATGAAAGCAGGACGGGTTTATACTCATGAACAAGTTATGGCTAAATCTAAAACTGTTATCAGCAGATATAAAAAATTGGCAAAATAATCATGAAAATTATTTGGTCTGCCGAAGCTGAAAAGACTTATTTTGAAACCCTCGAATTTATTGTCAATAATTGGAATATTAAAACTGTTGAATCTTTTGAAAAAAAGTTTTTCATGTTTTAGACCTAATTTCCGAAAACAAAAAATTGTTTCCTGCATCCAAGAAAAAATCTATTTACAAAGCTGTTATATCAAAACAAACTTCCGTTATATATAGCATTTCTAAAAACGAAATAACCCTTCTTTATTTTATTGATAACAGAAGTAACCATCAATATTACTAATCGTAGTAATTTCATTTTGTTTGGAGTCTGCGATATATTTGGCTTGCGGTTCCAATCAATTTTGCTTAGATTTATAAAAATTTGAAACGCCCCTCGAATTTAAATCTCAGAAAAAAATGAAAAAACTCATTATTTTTCTTCTTTGCTGTTCGTCCGGCATTTGCTTCGGACAAGCCGATTCCATTGCAGGAAAAAGAATTGTTTTAGGGCTTAACGCTGGCACTGTTGTCGAAAATGAAGGGGGTGGTACATACTCCAATTTCACAATGGAAAAGGGGCACAGCCATTTTGAGCTTGGACCCGTTTTTGGTTCGAAGATGGATCTAAGCCATGGATCCTACGACAATTATTATAATGGAAACTTCAGCTTAACAGGACTTAACACGGTTTATCAAATAAGTCCAAATTCAAAAAGAAAAATTTTTCAGTCCTATTTTCAAAATGAATTTTTTTTCCATTATTACATCGATAATAATACAACTCAGGAGGTTTATACCAATTATGGGCACCAATTTCTTCCCGCACCGGCATCTTACAAATCACATCAAACTATCATTGGTGATTATATTGGCTGGGGTTTTAAAGTTAAATTTCTAACTAACTTTTATGTGAATCAAAGTATTGGAATGGGAATGAAATACTATGCCACAGTGCAGAACTTTGAGGGTATTAACTTTAGTAGAAATGACCACTCTTTTCAACCGGGAGTTGTATTAAAATTAGGTCTCGGATACAAATTCGACTACAAATTAAAACCACAGCCTGCCGGCCCCCTCAAAAAGAAAAATTCCATTATATCCTATTCTGCTTTTTCTCCCGAACAGTTGGATTCCATTGTATCAAATTCTTCCAGACGGACTGATTTCATTGCATCTCCAAAAATTGTTTTTGGATTTAGCGTTGGTATTATGCCTTCTTACCTATGGGAAGGATTGGAGCAGTACGCTCTTTTTACTCTTGAAAAAGGAAAAAATATTTTTTCAGCTGGACCTGTAATTGGCCAAAAAGCAGAAATAAGTTATCACGACAACCATCGTTTAACAGGGATGTATGGCTTAACCGGATTTAATATGGTTTATCAAAGAAACCCAAATCCGAATCATAAAAAATTTGGTATTGATCTGTTTTTTCAACATGAATTTATTTTTCACCATTACAACGACCAGGGCACAGGCTATGTGAATGACCATAATACTTCAGTATTCCAATCTTACGAATCTCGTCAAACAGATATACAAACCTATATAGGTTATGGCTGTAAAGAAAAACTTTTTAAAAATTTTTACCTTAATCAAAGTATTGGAATTGGGATAATATACAGTTCAACCGTAATCAATTATGAGGACAGTAAGTATAATTCAAACGAGCATGGTACTGAATTAGGTTTATTATTAAAAATGGGGATCGGGTATAAATTCGATTATAAAACAAAACCATACTCAGCTATTCCCATTGTACAGGGAGATTCAATAGAACAGACAGATTCCTTTGCCTCCGCAAAAAATAGTTTAAGAGTTGGCATTAATATAGGTGCCATGCCTTCTTATGAATGGGAAGATATCGACTACTATGCACTTTTTACTATTGAAAAAGGGAAAAACTTTGTTGCAGCCGGACCGGTAATTGGCCTGAAATTGGAAATGGAAAATAGTTATAGTGCGCAAGTTTCAAAACAGTATGGCTTAACCGGGTTTTATGCTGTTTATCAAAGATATACTAAGCCAAGAGGAAAACGATTTGATTTCTATTTCCAAAACGAATTTATGTTCCACTATTATACCGACAAGGGTAATTATATAACGGGGCCAAACCCGAATCTCCCTATCGTATGGACTTACAAATTAGAACAAAAGGATATTGAAGATTATATCGGCTATGGAGTAAAAATAAAATTTCTAAAAAACTTTTATCTCGATCAAAGTTTTGGGTTAGGAATAAAATATACTACTACTGTTATTGACTATGGAGATCCCACTTTTAATAAAGCCGACAAGGGTACTCTACCAAGTGCAAAAATAAAAATGGCTTTGGGGTATACATTTGGGAGTAAATTAAAATAGCTGCAAAATATTCTGATTAGTTTTAGAACAACCAATGTAGTTAATGTATTACACTAATGGTCAAAAACTTACTTAATGTAGTATTTGTAAGACAAACCATTTGTCATCAAATATAAGTTTAACATAAAAAGATGAAAAGGTTCAGGATACATTCTGATAACCTGAGTTCGATAAACATTCAAGGCTAAAGCCTTATAATAATGGATTTTTTGGTTCAACCCAGGTCTTAAAAGACGTGGTTAGTATTCCCACCTATATGGTAATTGCTATGATTAGCTTAAGCATCGTTTTTTTATAACCGCGGTCTTCAGACCGTGGTTTGAAATCTATTAATTTTATTGGGCTTTTGCCCTGATTCTTATTGTTTTATTGATCGAACTCAGGTTGATAAGCTTGTATCCTGCATTTTTACACAGCAATATCAAGTTATCGCCTGCGTTTTCGCCCCGATATAGCAACAAGAGAAGATAAAGGCGCCCCCCCCCCTCCGGAGCATAAAACCCTCATTTAAACATTTAAACAGTCCATTTTATCGTAAAAACCGATCTCAAAGCTGTATTGGAGATATTTTTGACAAAAAAAATCAATTATTCACCTAACAAAATTAAAATGACAGCAAAAGTAAAATCAATACCTGAAGGGTATAACAGTGTAACACCTTATCTTACTATTAAAGACGCAAAAAAAGCAATCGAATTCTATAAAAAAGTATTTGATGCAAAAGAGATCGGACGTTTAAGTACTCCGGAAGGAAAAATAGGGCACAGCGAATTACAAATTGGGGATTCCCGTATTCTGTTAGCAGATGAAATGCCCGGTATGGGTGGTAAATCAGCCAAAACATTGGGAGGCTCACCTATCGGTCTCTGCATATATGCTGAAAATGCTGAAGAGTTATATAAGCGGGCTTTGGCGGGCGGAGCCAAAGTGGATAAAAATATGGAAATGAAGGACCAATTTTACGGAGACCGTTCAGGAACCGTAACCGACCCATTTGGCTTACAATGGACCATTGGAAAGCACATTGAAAATGTTTCTTTTGATGAAATGCAGAAACGGTATAATGAAGTGATGAGTAAAGTTCATGCTTAAAAAAATAGCGGAAGATCGATCAAGCGGGATTTTATATTCTGTTGGTAAACCGATAGAGAAGTCCGGCAAAACAAGCCTTTACAGAAATGTAAAGGCTTTTTTGTTGTTGGGCTGAATGTCAAATTTGTGGTAGTATAGTGTACTTTAGGTATGTGCATCCCTTTTTTATTTTTTTCGTATCCTGATAGAATTACTAATGGGATATAATTGAGAAATAAACCTATTCTTTGCTGCTATTGCCTACATTTGCCAATAATTCTAAAGGGGGCACAAATCATTTTATGGCGAGTTTATTTAAAAAATCATAATTTGGAATGTCAACCTATTTAGAACCTTTGTTTATAAGCTTTTTAAGGAATGAGCAATAAGTAGTTTAAGATCAGGCGAATCGAAAAGCCAAATGGGTAGTGCAAAAAAATAATTTGAAATATGAAAACAATAAAACTACTCCTGGCAATTGTTACTGCCACAACTTTAAATTTGAAATTTGGGAATTTAAACTGTAAGGCGCAAACTTCAGTTCCCGCTGGCAATGTGAGCGGAACGTGGACACTAGGTGGTTCTCCATATAATGTGCAAGGCAACATACAAATACTTGATGGCGCCACACTTACCATACAACCAGGGGTAACGGTAAATTTCACGGGGGGGTTCAAACTTGAAGTCCAGGGGCGTTTGCTTGCCATTGGCACACCTAATGATACCATTATTTTTAGCGCATCTAACATCAGCAACGGGTGGCGATCAATTCGCTTTGACAATACGCCAAATACCAATGACTCTTCCAAATTAAAATATTGTAAATTGGAATATGGCAAAGCCATAGGCTCTCCCCCAAATGATGGAGGAGCGCTCTACTTCAATAATTTTTCTAAAGCAATTATTTCCAATAGTCATATTTTAAATTGTTATGCAATGACAGGTGGTGGGATTTTCTGCTATAACAACAGCAAGCCAATTATCAGCGACAATAATATTTCAAATAATACGGCCTATAACAGTGGCAGTGCCATTGGGTGCCTTAACAATAGCATGGCAACAATTACAAATAATAACATCTCCAACAATACTATTTCTGGAAATGGTGGTGCAGGAGGAGGAATTTATCTTAGTGGAAGCAGCTCAACCATTTCAAACAACACCATTTCAAATAATATAGTATCTTCTGGCAATGGCGGTGGAATCTATTGCTACGGAAGCAATCCATTCATTTCCAATAATATAATTTCTACTAACACTTCTACAAATGGCGGTGGAATTTATTGCACGACCAGCAGCAGTCCTGTAATCATCAACAATACCATTTCGAATAACACGACCACTTATATTGGCGGAGGAATATATTGCGATATGGCCAGTAACCCCGCCATCAGCAATAATAAAATCTCAAACAATACTGGGCCAATGTGTGGTGGAATTTTTTGTGATAATAGTAGTCCCCTCATCACTAACAATGAAATTTCCAACAATTCTGCCCAAGGCTGGGGTGGTGGGATTAGATGTGACTTCAACGGTAATCCTTCAATCATGAACAATACCATTGCTAATAATAGTGCAAGTCATGGAGGGGCATTGTATTGCGACCACAATTCTAATCCCGTATTAAGGAATAATATTCTTTGGGGAAACATCGCAAGTTCCAGCGGAGCGCAGGTGCGTTTAAATGACGAGTCCAGTGACCCATTTTTTTACCACTGCGATGTGCAAGGCGGTTCGGGCGCTTTTGAACTCAACGGAAATTCTTTCACGGGTTCATACCAAAACAACATAAATACAGATCCGTTGTTTATTTCACCTTCAGGAGGCAGCGGTACAGGCTTTAATGGAGTAACTGCGGATTGGTCGTTACAAAGTAATTCACCTTGCGTCAATACGGGAGACCCTGTGGGTACTTATCCTGAAATGGATAAAGCAGGAAATACACGTGTAACTGTATGTAGAATTGATATGGGTGCTTATGAGTATCAAAATGGAATTCCTTTTACTGCTTCCATTTCACAAACCCAGCAAATTCTTTGTTATGGCGATTCAACAGCTTCAGCCACAATTATTGTTGCTGGTGGCATACCCACTTATACTTATCTTTGGAGTAATGGAGAGACCACGGCAACAGCAACCATCCTTAAAGCTGGCACCTATACTGTAACTGTTACCGAAACAAGTTATGCTTGTTCAATTACAAAAACCATTACTATTAATCAACCTTCTGCAACCTTATCACTTATCCCAGCTACTACTAATCCCATCTGTACAAACAACAATGGAAGTGCTGCCATTACGGTAAATGGCGGCACAGCTCCATACACTTATCTTTGGTCAACAAACAACAACAGTGCCACCTATACAATTTCAGGTTGCTTGGCCGGAACTTATTCTGTTACGGTTACAGATACTAATGGATGCAGTGTTTTAGATTCAGTTACTCTTTTTACTCAGTTTCCTTCACTTTCGGTTGTTTCATCTTCGATTAATCCCATCTGTACAAACAACAATGGGAGTGCGAACATAACGGCAAACGGTGGCACAAGCCCATACACTTATCTTTGGTCAACAAATAATAACAGTACTACCGATACAATTTCAAGTCTCTTAGCAGGGACTTATTCCGTTACGGTTACAGATACAAATGGATGTAGTATTTTAGATTCTGTTATTCTTGTTACTCAGTTCCCTTCACTCTCGCTCGTTTCATCTGTTACAAATGCTTCCTGCTATAACAATGATGGGAGCACAAATGTGATTCCAAGTGGAGGCACAGCGCCCTATTCCTACTTTTGGTCAAATAACAGCATCAGTCAAAATTTGTCCAACATCGGAAGTGGAACGTACTCTGTTGCTGTTACAGATACTAACGGATGTGCTGTTTCAGAAGCGTTGACCATCAATAACTCCATTGCACCAATTTCAATACCTATTTGCATGGTTACGGTTGACACCAGCTCCACAAAAAATGTAATTGTATGGGAAAAGCCTATCAGTGCTTTAATTGATAGCTTTAAAGTTTACAGAGAAGTATCAAGTGTTTATTCTCATGTGGGGAGTGTGCATTACAATGACGTAAGCGAATTTATTGATAATGCCAGCGGCATCAATCCTAATACCACTTCTTATAAATATAAATTGTCGCTGCTGGATACCTGTGGCAACGAAAGTCTACTAAGCACTGAACATCGCACTATTCATGTTCAGCTTAGCTTGGCATTTCCTCAGGGTGTTAATCTTAATTGGAACGATTATCTAGGATTTTCGTTTTCGCAATATCGCATCCTTCGTGATGACCTGGGCAATGGTAATTGGCAGGCAATAGATTCCGTAAGTTTTGGTACAACTACCTATACCAGCACGGATGTGTTGCCAAATGCGGGGTACATTGTGGAAGCAACAAGACCTACAGCATGTGTTTCCACGCGGCAAAGTGGCACCACCCGTAATTCTTCAAAATCAAATACTGCTTCTCAGACCACAGGTGTAAATGAATTATTAAGCGACTTGACCCTTATAATTTCTCCTAACCCATCCAACGGGAAATTTACAATAGAATTAAGCAGTTCAGGGGTTTCAAATAATAATAAATATGTAATAAAAATTTATAACGTACTTGGTGAACAGATCTATTTATCTGAATTGAAACAGCTAACACGGAATGAAATAGACCTTTCTAATGTTCCTAAAGGAATATATTTTGTAAACGTTTATAACGAAGATAAAATTTACACAAGCAAAATTGTGAAACAGTAATGATCTTTTTTGAAAGTTCGAAATAAAGCTTATACCGGACTTTATGAATTTATAATTCCAACAATCTATGAAACTACAAGAAATAACCGATTGTTTAGAGGCTTATGCACCTTTGGCTTTGCAGGAAAGTTATGATAATGCAGGGCTTATCTGTGGAAGTAAAGACATGGATATTACTGCCGCATTAATTTGTTTGGATAGCACCGAAGCGGTTATTGATGAGGCTATTGAGCGAGGCTGCAATTTGGTAATTGCGCATCATCCGATCGTGTTTTCGGGCTTGAAAAAATTCAATGGAAAAAATTATGTGGAACGTGTTATCATTAAAGCCATCCGGAATAACATTGCTATTTATGCGGCACACACTAATTTAGACAATGTTCACAATGGTGTAAATGCTAAAATTGCTGAGAAATTAGGATTGGTGAATTGTACGGTACTTGCTCCTCAAAAAAATGTATTAAAAAAACTCGTTACATTTTGTCCGGAAACAAAGGCAGAAGAAGTACGAATAGCTTTATTTAATGCAGGAGCTGGCAAAATTGCCAATTATGATGAATGCAGCTTTACTACCTCCGGAACCGGGACATTTCGTGCCGGAGCGGGTAGCACCCCATTTGTTGGTGAAATTGGTAAACAGCACAAGGAAAACGAAGTACGGATTGAAACCATTTATCCGCAACATACTGAAAGTCAGTTATTAAAAGCATTGTTTAATGCTCACCCTTATGAAGAGGTGGCGTATGATCTTATTCCACTTTCGAACACCCATACCAGAATAGGAGCCGGACTTGTAGGGGAATTGCCTGAGGAAAGAAATGAAATGGACTTTTTAAAGCATTTGAAAACGGTTATGAAGGCTGATAGTGTGCGCTATACCGCTTTCCGCGACAAAAAAGTAAAAAAAATTGCCATTTGTGGTGGTTCAGGCAGCTTTTTGCTTGGAGATGCCTTAAAAAGTGGGGCAGATGTGTTTGTAACAGCCGATTTTAAATACCATCAGTTTTTTGATGCCGAAAACCGCATTATTATTGCTGATATTGGTCATTATGAGTCGGAACAGTTCACGGTAGAATTATTTTATGAGATTTTAAAGAAAAAATTTAGTACATTTGCAGTCCTTATTTCAACAATTAATACAAATCCAATTAAATATCTTTAAAAAATGTCAAAAGCTAAAACTGACGAAATTTCAGTAGAGGAAAAATTGAGAACGTTATTTGAATTACAACAAATCGACTCAAAGATTGATAAAATTAGAACTGTAAGAGGTGAATTACCTTTAGAAGTGAGAGATCTTGAAGATTTTGTTGCCGGTTTAGAAACCCGTATAGGCAATTTTACTGAAGAGTTGAAAACACTTGAAGATTCAATAACAGAAAAGAAAAATGTAATTAAAGAGGCTCAGTCTTTAATTAAAAAATATGAGACACAACAAGGTAAAGTTCGCAATAACCGCGAATTTGATTCTTTAACAAAAGAGATGGAATTCCAGAACCTGGAAATTCAATTGGCTGAAAAACGTATCAAAGAATACAAAGCAAATATTATTTCTAAAAAAGAAATTGCTGAACAGTCGGAAGAAGAATTAACAAGCAGAAGAAAAGATCTTAAGATCAAGAAAAAAGAATTGGAAGAAATTGTTGCTGAAACTGAAAAAGAAGAAGCATCGTTATTAAAAAAATCCAAAGCTTCTGAAGCTATCATTGACGAGCGTTTATTGAATGCATACAAACGTATCCGTTCAAATGTAATGAATGGTTTAGGTGTAGTTACTGTTGAGCGTGATGCATGCGGTGGTTGTTTCAATAAAATACCGCCTCAACGCCAATTAGATATACGTATGCATAAAAAAATTATTGTATGCGAACATTGCGGTAGAATTTTGGTTGATGCTGAAATTTTAAGCGGGAAACCGGTAAAAGCATAAACACAATAACAGTTTTTAAAACGCCTTGTTCTTTTTGAGAGCAAGGCGTTTTTTGTTTTGTTGTTGTTTGTTCTATTATTTCAGCGTAAAGGACAATATTAATAGCAAAAAGTAAAATTTCGGGGAATAATGCTGCGTTAGGGATTGCAACGTAAATCCTTTTCTGTTTAGAAAAGATTGAAGTCCTTCGACTTCGCTCAGGATAAATTCCAAGCCCCCTTCTTCTTTAAGAAAGGGAACGCCCCAATGAATATTTTAAACAAGAAATGAAAAATTCAATACATACACTATCTCGCGAACAAGCCCAAGTACTTGCCTTAAAAAGTCAGGGTTTATCTCAGCACGATTTTGGTAAAGGAAAAAAGGCTGTTCTTGCTGCCATTGATCTTTTAGGCTATGTACAAATTGACACGCTGTCGGTTGTTGCCCGTGCCCACCATCATACACTTTGGAGCCGTTTGCCGGATTATAACGAAAAGTTTTTGAGCGATCTTTTAGAAAAAGATAAAACAATTTTTGAATATTGGAGCCATGCCGCATCGTATTTGCCGATGAGCGATTACCGCTTTTCTCTTCCGCGAAAAAAGTCGTATGAAGACGGCAAATCCCACTGGTTTGGGCAGGATAAAAAAATGAATAAATATGTGATCGACCGAATAAAAGCGGAAGGGCCTTTGCAGTCGAAAGATTTTGAATATAAAAGAGAAGGGCCCGGTAACTGGTATGAGTGGAAGCCTGCCAAACGCGCTTTAGAACAGCTTTTTATGGAAGGCAAATTAATGGTGGCAAAACGACAGGGCTTTCATAAAGTGTATGATCTTGCAGCGTGTGTATTGCCTGCAACTGTTGATACTTCCTTCCCCACCGAAAAAGAAGTTGCCGAACATCTAATTTTAAAAGCAGTTCAGGCACATGGCTTTGTTAACGAAAAGGAGATCTCGTATTTACGAAATGGCTTGAAGTCCCCTATAAATAAAGCATTGAAGCGTATGCTGATGGAAGGGGAATTGGTTGAAGTTAAAATAGAAGGAAAAGAAAAATCGGCATTCATTACATCCGAAAAGCAATTAAAAAGCATAGAAAAACTCAAGCCGAAAAACAATATTCATTTTCTTTCTCCCTTTGATAATGCCATCATCCAAAGGAAGCGCGTGCAACATCTTTTTGATTTTGATTTCATGGTAGAGTGTTATTTACCCGAACCTAAGCGCAGATATGGTTATTTTTGTTTACCTGTTTTACATGGTAATAAATTCGTAGCCCGCTTTGATCCCAAAGCAGATCGTGCTGCAAAAATATTTTACATTAAAACCATGCATTTTGAAAAGGGATTCAAACCTAACGAAGCCTTTAATGCATTATTCGCCTCTAAACTGAAGGACTTCGCTACATTTAACGGCTGTACAAAAATTGAAATTGAAAAAGCAGATAAAAGCTGGAAGAAGGATATAATCTCTTTACTTGCTTTATAAGGCATTCACAATAGTAATGCGAATAATGAAGAGGATAGCCTTTGGGCTTGTTTTCAGCCGAAATACTGCGATGGGTCTGCGATGGATTGCCTCCACACATGACTAAGTCTGGCTCTGTGAAGGCTGAATGCTGTATAAAATTCATTCCCGCCTACTCAACTCATAAAACCCCAGTGCCACTAAAGTCAATATACTTCCTAAAACAATAAACAGTACATTAAAACTGGTAGCCTCCACCAATTTTGCGCATAAAAAAGGACCCGTGGTTTGTGCAATACCCCAGGCAATGGTATACAAAGCGGCATATTGGCCTCTGTTTCTCGCGTTGGAGCGCATTGTCCAAAATGTGTTCATAAAAGGCATAGAGATGATTTCTCCAATCGAGATCAGCAAAATCATTAGTAAGGTTACCCATATGGCATTACCGGGAATTAACAATGAAAGAAAGGACAAGGCACATAAAAATAAACCCCGGTTAATGAATATTAAGTTTTTATTTTTCTGTTCCAGGATATAGACCAAAACCATTTCGAAAGCAACAATGATGATACCGTTCACAGCCATTATAAAACCAATATACCGTTCGCTTAAAAACAAATGATCTCTGAAAAAGGTTGGTACAAGCGTAAACAATTGAAAAAAACAAAATGCAAATAAAGTGATCAATACAATGAACCATAGATAGGTTTTGTCCTTGTAAGCGGACTGTGCAGGCGGAACCTCTTCGGTTATGGTTTCGCTTTTCTTTTGAACAACAGGCGCTTTCAGACAAAAAAACAATAAAATAGCCGCACCAATATTGGTTATGCCATCTACCCAAAACAAGAGTTCGTAATTGTAAGAGGCGATAAGTCCGCCAATAGAGGCGCCCACAGCCCAGCCTAAATTTATGGCTAAACGGTTTAATGAGTAGGAACGTGTTCTGTTTTCGTCAGTACTGTAAAATGCGATAGCGGAAGAGTTGGCAGGCCGGAATGCCTCGTTTACCAAGCTTAGAAAAAAAGTAAACACACAAATAAGAGGATAGGATTTTACCTGGCCCAATACAATAAAGAGGATACCTCCTCCCAAAAGTGTTAGTAACTGTACTTTTTTAAAACCAAATTTATCAGAGAATTTTCCTCCGAAATAAGCTCCAATTATAGAGCCCAACCCGAATAAGCCAATTACAGCCCCCGCTTCTCCCAGGGTACGGTTCATGCTTTTACTGGTGAGGTAAAGTGTCATAAAAGGAACTACCATGGTACCGCTCCTATTAATAAGCATTATTAAAGAAAGCAACCAGGTTTGTTTGGAAAGCCCGGTGAATGACGTTTTATATAAAGTGAGGGTACGGTTTAACATTATAATTGTTAACGTGAAAAAATATTTTTAATTAAGCAATAGCTTATAATCGTTTTAATGTGAACGTAAGCTAAATGGCGCGAAAGTCATACAGGGCTTGTAGAAATATGTGTGAGGGGCATTTTTGCAATTGCCTACTGTAGAAATTGCTTAATTGCAAAATTATTTTATCTCCTGGCACAATTCAATTAATACACCATTACTGGTTTTGGGATGTAAAAAGCAGATCAACTTATTGTCCGCCCCTTTTTTAGGTTCTTCCGAAAGAAGTGTAAACCCTTCGCTTTTCAAACGTTTCATTTCCGCATAAATATCTGATACCTCAAATGCTATATGATGGATGCCTTCGCCTTTTTTCTCAATAAATTTAGCAATAGGGCTATCTGAATTTGTTGCTTCAAGCAATTCTATTTTACTGTCTCCCATCATAAAAAATGAGGTGGAAACATGTTCACTTTCTACTGTTTCTAATTTATAAGGAGCCTTGCCAAACAACTTGGTAAACAATAGGTTAGATTGTTCCAGATCTTTTACAGCAATTCCCAAATGCTCTATTTTTAACATGTTACAAGCGTTTTAATTAGCACAAAAAAAATCCCGATTTTTGAATTCGGGATTTTTTATTGAAATGTTATTTAGAATTATTTTTTGATGAACTCGCCCATCTTGTTGTCGTAGTTCAGGTAATATGCCCCTTTCGGAAGGTTAGATGCGTCAATTGTTGATGCGAATCCTCGTTTAACAATATTACCGTATTGGTCATAGATCTCAAACATTGTTTCTGCCGGTGTTTCACCTGCAAGAAAGTTGATTGATTTTGATACTTTAGCCGGACTGAATGAAATATCGGGAGTAGTTGACATATAATCAACTGTTTTTGAAAATCTTGGTTGTCCGGTATAATCAATTTGCTTAACGCGGTATTGATTTTTCTTGAAATGAGGAACAACTTTAAATGAATAATTATTAAGATCAGCAGTACCTGCTCCTTCTACATCACCAACTTTAACCCATTTGTTCCAACGGAATTGTTCAATTGTATAGGTAAGTTTACCACTTTCTGCTTTAGTTGACCATTTTAAAGTTAAATCAGGTTCTACAGCCATTGCAACAATATCGAAAGTGCTTTTTGGTTTTAACACCTCCGGATTTAATACTTTCGGCTTGCAATCATCTTTGTGAGTGATCTTTACTTCTATTTTATCCCCTATCTTTAATTGCAAATTTCTAAAATCAATCTCAAATGCGCTGGATGCAACCTCGTCAGTAGTAACACTTCCGTTCACTCTCACCTCTTGCACACAATAGCCCACCCCTGAACTCGCAAAGGGATTTTGAACATAAAGGTTTTTCCCTTGATAGTTTCCTTCCAACACAATTACGCCAGTAGCAAAACTAACAGTTGAAACAAACAAACTAAATACAGCAAGAAGTGTTTTTTTCATATTCTCTTTAAAATTAAAAACAATACCCTTTTATTTAATGATTAATATTCTCGATACAATATTATAAATCTTATTTAACAATTTCAAAATAAAAAATATTTTATTCAGAGCGTTCGCAAAAATAAACAAATTTGTTTCACATAACACATCTTTTAAACTATTTTTCTAAATCCAGGCCAATCAGAGTTATTTTATAAATATATTTGTTTTTTTGTTAAAGTTGGAGTAATCTTGCATTTAATCTAAAAAAACACCTAATTTATACTATTTTAAGCTATGAAAAAATCATTTTTTGTTTTTCTTTCCTTAACAGTTTTATACTCCTCTTGCTCTAATGATGGTAAGTCTGGTTCGAAAATAGCAAAGGGTGATAAAGCTTATGGTGGATCATTGCGTGTAAATGAAACAGAAAACTACCAAACTCTTTACCCGGCAGCAATTATTGATGCGGTTTCAAATCATATCGCAAACCAGGTGTATGAAGGCCTTGTAAAATTTAATCCTAAAGATCTGTCCATAATTCCTTGTTTGGCTGAAAAATGGGAAATTGATGAGGCTGGTACTACCTATGTTTTTCACCTAAAAAAAGGTGTAATGTTCCAGGATAATGAATGTTTCTCAGGAGGTAAAGGAAGAGAACTAAAAGCTGCTGACGTTAAATATTCATTTGAATTATTATGCATCGACAGCAAAAACAACCTGAACTTTCCGGCTACTTTTAAGGACCGTGTAGTGGGTGCCAATAAATTTTTTGAAGCGAGCAAAGATAAGGCCAACGGAGCAATTGAAGGAATCAACATAGTAGATGACTATACCGTTAAAATAACATTAACCGCACCAAGCACATCATTCTTGCATATTTTGGCAGCGCCTTCAACAAGCGTTATCCCTAAAGAAGCTGTTGAAAAGTATGGAACAAACACCAAAGTAGGTACCGGTGCATTCGTTTTTGTTGAGAACGGAGGAGAAGAGAAATTGGTTTTGAAACGTAATGATAACTACCATGAAGTAGATTCATTAGGAAATCAATTGCCTTTTCTTGATTCTGTCATCATCAGCTTTTTACCAACAAAAAAAGAAGAGTTAGAGAATTTCAAAGACGGTGGTTTGGCCGAGGTTATTGAGCTTCCATCAGAATCTATTAAAGAAATGATCGAAAAGGAAATTACTGATTTTCAAAATAAAAAACCAAAATATATATTGGAGCGTTTGCCGGAAATGGCCAGCCAATACTATCTATTTAACGTTACAAAAGGGCCCTTTACTAATGCAAAAGTACGTAAGGCCTTTTCTTATGCTATTGATAGAAACAAAATTATTGAACAGGTATTAAAAGGTGAAGCATATGGTCCGGGGGTAAATGGTATTTCTCCACCAACATTTAAAGGATACGATATTTCTAAGATCAAAGGGTATGATTTTGATGCTAAAGAAGCTAAAAAATTATTAGCAGAAGCTGGTTACCCTGATGGTAAAGGATTTCCGAAAGTTAAGGTGGAGCTTAACAGCAGCGGTTTAAAAAGCGCTGATGTGGTGGTTGAAATTCAAAAACAGTTGAAGGATGTTTTAAACATAGACATTGATTTTGAAATAGTATCATCTTTAAAACAAAAATTGGAAGATGAAAAATTTGGTCGTTCAGAAATTTTCCGTGCTTCATGGATCGCTGATTTCCCAAGCCCTGAAAACTTTTTATGGATGTTTTACGGTGCTAGTGTACCAAACGATATTGCATTACCATCATGGCCAAACACTTCCCGATACAAAAATGCGGAATTCGATAAATTGTTTGAAGCCGGAAAATCCGCAAAAACAACTGAAGAAAGCTATGCTAACTTTATGAAAGCAGAACAACTAATGATGGATGAGGCTCCTGTAATTATACTTTGGTATGGTGAAAACTACCGCTTGATAAAATCTAATGTGCACAACTTATTCTCTAATCCTATGCGTTACAGAGATTATTCGTTGGTGTATTTAAAAGATGTAGCACCAGTAGCAAAAGAGGGTGAAGCTGCCGCTGAAACTGAGAAAAAAGAAGGACATTAATAACAGGTTAAAATACCTTTAAAAAAAATCCCGCAGTGTTGCGGGATTTTTTTATGCATACAATTAGGTGAGATAGGTTTCCGCATTTTATACCATTACCTAATATATTTTATACCAAAAGGTTAATGGATAAGAAACCTGACAGGTTTTCAAAACAGGGGTGTCCGAAACCTTACATAATTGACAACAAATAGCTGATAAGTA
Organism: Bacteroidota bacterium; assembly: GCA_040389865.1. Classification (GTDB taxonomy): domain Bacteria; phylum Bacteroidota; class Bacteroidia; order 2-12-FULL-35-15; family 2-12-FULL-35-15; genus 2-12-FULL-35-15. Next base: position 62,396 of record JAZJZM010000008.1, read on the forward strand.
GG
>JAZJZM010000009.1:0-309471 GCA_040389865.1 Bacteroidota bacterium
CCCTTGATTAAAGGGGCTTTAGCCCAATTAGGGAAAACTACCGAACTATTGTTAAGAGAGTAATAATTTTGATATCCTATCCAAAAATTCCAGACAATGTCTGGAAAATTGAGTTTGTCAATTATATAAAATCTACAATCCAAATTAAAAAAAATCAGAATGAATTTTTTTGATAAAAAATATCTCCCATTCATCACCCTTTTTTTAATTGTATTCATCTCCCGTATTCCCTTTTTATCGGCCGGTTATGGAATTGAAGAAGATTCCTGGGGAATAGCATTAGCTGCGTTTCATACAAAACTTTCAGGGATCTATGAACCATCCCGTTTGCCGGGGCATCCTGTTCAGGAATTAATTTACTCCGCTTTGTGGGGCGCAGGGCCAATTGTATTTAACGGATTGTGCGCGTTTTTTAGTGCGGTAGCTGCCGTTTTTTTTGCATTAATTTTAAAACACTTAAGCTTCAAACATTTTTTTATAGCCTCATTAGCCTTTGCCTTTGTGCCGGTTTATTACATCAGCAGCACCTACACCATTGATTTTGTCTGGACACAGGCTTTTATTCTCATCAGTTTCTATTATTTGCTCAAAAACAAATTGATCATTTGTGGCATTTTTCTTGGCCTTGCAATTGGTTGTCGGATCACCAGCGGAGCCATGCTATTGCCTTTTATGATAATAATATGGCAGAATAATCATCTAAAGCAGAATATTATTCTGCTTCTAAAAATTGCTGCTCCAATGGCTTTAATTGCAATAATTGCTTATGCACCAATCATACAACAATTCGGGCTTTCCTTTTTTATGTATTACGATCAATTCCCTTATCCTCCCCTCTCAAAAGTATTGTATAAAATGACCTTAGGAGTGTTTGGTGTTATTGGTGTAATGACAATTGGTGTGGCAGTATTAGCAATTTTCCGTAACAGACAAAAACAAAACTTCGGTGCAGCTTTTGAAAACAAATTAGATAAAAAAATAATCATTGCAAGCTTTGTGATCCTTGTTTTATATACCATTTCCTATTTTCGTTTGCCACAAAAATCGGGTTATATGATCTCGGTTATTCCATTTGTAATTTTACTTTTTGGTTATTATCTGAATAGCAAAAATTTTAAATTAGTATGCACTGCTTTTATTGTGTCGTCCTTTATTTGCAGCATTAATCTCACCGATAAACTAAGAGGCGCAAGCTATTCAAAGTATGCAGTACTGTTTACTATTTCGGGACAGGAACTGTTTTTGGATCCTGTTTCGGGACCAATATTCTCGGACTATTCGAAGCGAAAACAAAAAATGAAATTTACTGCCGACCTGATCGAGAAAACAAATACGATCAGATCTAAAACGGTAATTATTGCAGGTTGGTGGTACAATGAAATAATGGTAGAAATGATAGCGAAAAATAAAAATAATTTCGTTACTTTTGAGTCATATATTGACACTAACAAAATAAATAAATACGTAGCTGAAGGTTTTGAAATAGTTTATTTACCTGAACAAAAACTATATAACGAACAAATGTTTAAATCAAAATAATACTTTAATAATAAAAAGCGCATGAACTATTTTTTAAAAACCACAAGCACCATTGCAATTGCAGGCTTATTCTGCTTCAATGTAAGTGCCCAAACCAATAGAAAAGACAAAGCTCAATTTAAATCAAGAACCAATGATTTTTATGAGCAAATAAAAAAAGGCAATGAGACCTTTGGTGAACAAAAGAAAACCGCTCCTCTTGCATTCCGTATGGATTATTCAGGAATGGATGTTCCTAAATCGGCCTCCGAATTTAAAACGGTATTTTCTCAAAAGCCTGAATCGCAAGGTGAAACAGGCACTTGCTGGTGTTTTTCCACTACCTCATTTTATGAATCAGAAATTAAACGTTTAAGCAATCAGGATATCGCACTTTCTGAGCTTTATACTGTTTATTTTGAGTACATTGAAAAAGCAAAAGAATTTGTTCGTACACGCGGAACATCTTTGTTTGACGAAGGTTCAGAAACAGGTGACGTTGCTAAAATGATGAAACTATATGGAATAGTTCCATTGGAAACGTATACCGGATTAAAAGTAGGTCAACCGTTTCACAACCATAAAAAAATGGTTGAAGAAATGAGAAATTATTTAGCATATGTAAAAACATCTAACCAATGGAATCCGGAGGAAGTAACAGCTACAATTAAATCGATCATGAATTTCCATATCGGAGAGCCTCCAACATCAGTTACTGTTGCTGGTAAAAAGATCACACCTCTTGAGTATATGAAAACGGTTGCAAAATTAAATCCTGATGATTACGTTGATGTAATGTCCTTAATGGAAAGTCCATATTGGACCAAAGCAGAATACAAAGTACCTGATAATTGGGCGCATTCAGCGGATTATTATAATGTGCCTTTAGATGATTTCATGAACACGATAAAAAAAACAATTAAAAATGGTTATTCCATTTCAATCGGTGGTGATGTTTCAGAAAGCGGAATGGACAGTAAATCAGGGATAGCTATGATCCCAACGTATGATATCCCATCAGCATATATTGATGAATATTCACGTCAGATGCGTTTTTCGAATGGTTCCACAACAGATGATCATGCAATGCATTTAGTAGGTTATCTGGAAAGAGCTGATGGCACCTGGTTTTTAATTAAAGATTCGGGCAGTGGTGGACAGAATAATCAATCTTCTCCGGGATATTGGTATATGCACGAAGATTTTGTTAAATTAAAAATGACAACTTTTACTATTCATAAAGATGCCGTTAAAGAAATTTTAGCTAAATTTCAAGAAAAAAATTAATCAGTAATTTTTATTAAAACCATATTATGCCAACAATTCAAAAAACATACGAAATGAATGCAACACCTGAAGAGGTTTTTAATGCATTGATAAATCCTGATCTTATCCAAATATGGTCTCGTGATGAGGCTAAAATGAGCGACAAAGTGGGTGGATCATTCTCTTTGTGGGGTGGACAAATGTTCGGTATAAATTTAGAAGTGGTACCTAACCAAAAACTGGTTCAGGAATGGTCGTACGATCAGTGGAAAGAACCTTCCAAAGTTACGTTCACTATTAAAACAAAAGGAAAAAAAACGATCATTGATCTATTGCATGAGGATGTTCCTGAGAAATCTATGAATAGTATTTCGGATGGCTGGGATGCTTATTATTTAGGAGCAATGCAGGAAATGTTTGAAGAGGTAAAATAATAAAATAAGACTTTGAAAAAAATATTAATAACTTTTGTAAGCATTACCCTATTTGCTGCATGTGGAAGCCATGATGCGGATATTAAAAAATTCAAATGGCTTGAAGGTAGATGGGAAGGCGTTGAAGGCGACATGAAAACATTTGAAGAATGGGAGCCTATTAAAGGCAATGTGATTGAAGGCATTGGTGGCGTTACTGCTGATAATGACACCATGTTCTCTGAAAAAATTAAGATCGAAATAATTGATGATGAATTTTACTATGTGGCTGCTGTACCCGGAAATCCAAAGGCTGTTGCATTCAAATTAAAAAAATCCGAAAATAATAGCACCACTTTCGAAAACCTTGAGAATGATTATCCGCAGCGGGTTATTTACACGCTAAATGCTGATGGATCGCTTTATGCACGTATTGAAGGCAGAAAGACTGGTGGAGATTCTAAACAAGAGTTTAATTTCAAAAAGGTAAAATAAAAAAATAGAACACGGATAATACTGATTCGGCTGATTTCCACTGATCTTTCTATGTGAGTGTCCGTTTAACCTCTTGTCACTTGTATTCTATTATGGATTAGATCTATCTACTAAAATTTTATTTTCATGAAAAAATACATATCCATTTTCATCGTTTTTGCATTCCTAATATGCACCGCACACGCTCAAACCTGCCAACAGAATAAATACCCCCCCAATCAACAAAAACTAATATCGCAGGACATACAAGTACAAAACACAAATTCAAAAAGCGACACATTCGATATTTTAAATTATACGATCAACCTGAATATTACCGACTTTACAACAAATAAAATTCGTGGAAACACCCAAGTAAAATTTACTCCTAAAATTAATGGAGTAAATAAACTGAGTTTAGATTTTCTGAAGCTAACGATTGATTCCATTGAAATTGGCGGAACCAACCTTACGTATGCATACAATGATACCTTGCTGCAAGTGAACCTCCCGGTAGTATATAATGTAAACGACACCGTTTCTTTAACCGTTTATTATCAAGGCACTCCACAAGGTGACCCAACAGGATGGGGTGGATTTTATTTCGAAAGTGGTTATGCCTATAATTTAGGTGTTGGCTTTGGCGCAAATCCGCATACCTACGGACGCGTGTGGTTTCCTTGTTTCGATAATTTTGTTGAACGCTCCACGTATGAATTTAATATCACGACCAGCAATGGGAAATTAGCCTACTGCAATGGATATCTTGCAAATGATACAACAGATGGCAATGGAAATCGCACACGCAAATGGATAATGAATGAGCCAATACCAAGCTATTTGGCCTCTGTGGCTGTAGCCAATTATACACAGGTAAATCAAATTTACAATGGCATCAATGGGCCTGTACCTATTATTTTAACTGCCCTTGCAAGTGATACGACCAATGTTAAAAATTCATTTATTAACTTAAACACTGCACTCTCTACTTTTGAAAATCACTTTGGACCTTATATGTGGAACCGTGTAGGATATTGTATGGTACCATTTGATGCAGGAGCAATGGAACATGCAACAAATATCGCCTACCCCAAAGCCACAGCAGATGGATCATTGAGTTATCAAACATTATACGCACATGAGTTATCACATCATTGGTTTGGTGATCTTGCAACATGCAGAACACAAGAAGATATGTGGCTAAATGAAGGCTGGGCACGCTATTGCGAATTTTTATTTACAGAAACATTAAACGGTCGTACCGCTTATTTAAATGATGTAAGAACAAATCACGAAGATAATTTACATTTTAATCATGTGAAAGAGGGTGGATATTTAACGCTTTCAAACATTCCTTTTGAATACACTTACGGTGATCACGTTTATAATAAAGGTGCCGACATTGCCCATACCATGAGAGGTTATATGGGCGACAGTTTATTTTTTTATTCCGTAAAAACGTATTTGTCACAGAACAACTACAACGATGTTTCAAGTGCCGATTTCAGAGATGCGCTCAGTGCTGCCAGCGGAATGGACATGACTGATTTTTTTAATGATTGGGTATTTAATCCCGGATGGAGCCATTTTTCTATAGATTCATTTACGGTTTTGCCAAACGGACTAAATTATATTGTATCCGTTTATGTAAAACAAAAATTAACCGGTGCGCCAAACTATTATTCAAATATCCCTCTTGAACTTACTTTTAAAGGAGCTGACTGGACAGAGCAAACACAAAATTTTGTTATGACAGGTGCAAATGCTTCCTTTAACTTTACTGTTCCTTTTAGCCCCGTATTTGTAGCAGTAAATATGGGCGAAAAAATTAGTCATGCCGTTGCCCCGGAATACAAAAAAATAAAAACAACCGGTGCCGCAAATTTTATTAATGCGAAAATGAATGTTACCGTGCAAAGCATTACTGATTCAGCATTTGTACGCGTAGAACATAATTACACTGCTCCTGATGCTTTTAAAGGTTTTGGTCATCCTTATCGTTTATCACCAAATCACTATTGGAAAGTGGATGGTATTTTACCGGCAACTTTTAAAGCAAAAGCCACACTCAATTATGATGGCAGAATAGTATCTTTTTCTGGTAATAATTGGTTAGATAATAATTTAATTAATACCGTAGAAGATAGCCTTGTATTGATGTATCGCAAAAATGCATCCGATGATTGGATTGTATTTCCGTTTTACAGTAAAAACATGATCAACAACCCTAATGATAAACGTGGATTGTTTACCATTGATACCTTAAAGCTGGGAGAATATACCTTTGCCATGAAAGACCATACAATGGGGATCCAAAACAAACCGCTTGCTGATAAAATGCCTGAAATTAAAGTGTTTCCAAATCCAACAAAAGATCTGTTGACCATTGACTTAGGAGCTTCTTCCATAAAAATACCGGACAATTCTATTTTAACCATTACTGATACTTTTGGAAAAATCACTTACTCAGAAAAACTTGATCCGATGCAAAATACCGTAAACCTTAAAACATCAGCCTACAGCAGTGGCATTTATTTTATCACTATAAAACTGAACGATGCAGTTATTGCAAAATCTAAATTTGTTGTAGCGCATTGATTTAAAAACAGGAAGGCGCGAGTGTCCCACTCGTGCCGCTTATTTACAAGCATCCTGCTTGATGTATTAAGAAAAAACATGTCGGATAAATATAAAACAGAAGAAGGCAAGTTATATTATGTTACTATTACAGTAGTAGGTTGGATTGATGTTTTTACACGAAAAGAATATGTTTATGAGTTAATTAAAAACATCCAATATTGTCAGCAAAATAAGGGATTAGAAATATTTGCTTATGTGATAATGAGTAATCACATACACATGGTGGCCAAAGCAGAAACAGGACGATTAAATATATTACTCGGGCATTTCAAAAGTTTTACTTCGAAAGAATTGATCAAACAAATTGAGCAAAACCCGCAAGAAAGTAGAAAAGAATGGCTGATGCACATGTTTAAATTTTTCGGCCGAGGAAATAGTCAAAATGAAGAATATCAATTTTGGCAAAACGGAAATCATCCTATCGAATTGTGGAGCAGCGGAATGATACAGCAAAAAATAAATTATCTTCACAACAATCCTGTAAAGCAAGGTATTGTGGCAAAGCCGGAAGACTATTTATACAGCAGTGCAAATGAATTTAGTGAAATAAAAGTATTGGAATTATAATTGAATTTATAAATTGGCAAGATGCCAGCCAATAATTGGCACGAGTGAAAAACACTTACATCGTTTAAATACAGTGGCAGGATGCCAAATAATAGTAGGCACGGGTGTAAAACACCCGCGCCTACATAGATCTAACATGATTCTTTATGGGATATAAAAGTACACAGGAATGTATTGATGATCTGGAAAAGCACGGACACCTCATCCGCATAAAAGAAGAGGTAAGTTCCGAATTAGAAATGGCTGCCATTCATTTGCGGGTATTTGAAAACAATGGCCCTGCCCTGTTATTTGAAAATATCAAAGGTTGTAAATTTAAAGCTGCATCCAATTTATATGGTAGTTTAGAACGTAGTAAATTTATTTTCAGAGACACGATCGAAAAAATTAAAACACTTATTGATCTAAAAAATGATCCTTTAGAAGCGCTTAAACACCCTTTAAAATATGCCAATGTAGGGCTTACTGCATTTTCAGCTCTACCCAAAAGATCAAGATTTAATAATCATGTTTTACAAAATCAAATTACAGTTTCTCAATTACCACAAATTAAATGCTGGCCAAATGATGGTGGAGCTTTTGTTACGCTTCCGCTTGTATATACCGAGGATATTGACAAACCGGGTGTGATGAATTCCAATTTAGGAATGTACAGGATACAATTAAGTGGCAACGATTATATTCCTGATAAAGAAATTGGTTTGCATTATCAGCTGCATCGAGGTATTGGTGTACATCAAACAAAATCAAATAAAAAAAACGAAGCAATGAAAGTAAGCATCTTTGTTGGTGGTCCGCCATCGCTTACATTGGGTGCTGTAATGCCTTTACCAGAAGGAATGAGCGAATTGACCTTTGCGGGAGCATTGGGCAACCGAAGGATCAGGTATACTTACGATGATGGTTTTTGTATTGCATCGGATGCCGATTTTGTTATTACAGGTGAAGTATTTCCGAATGAAAATAAACCCGAAGGCCCTTTTGGTGATCATTTAGGATACTATAGCCTAAAGCATAATTTCCCTATGATGCGTGTTCACAAAGTGTTCCACCGCAACAATGCAATATGGCCATTTACAGTGGTTGGCAGGCCACCACAGGAAGATACCAGTTTTGGCGCTTTGATCCATGAAATAACGGGAGCTGCTATTCCAAAAGAAATTCCGGGATTAAAAGATGTACATGCGGTGGATGCTTCGGGAGTGCACCCTCTCCTATTGGCTATTGGTAGCGAGCGTTACACACCATACAGTAATGAGCGTAAACCACAGGAAATACTAACCATTGCCAATCACATTCTTGGTTCGGGACAATTAAGTTTAGCAAAATATTTATTTATTATTGCAGGAGAAGACAATCCAAAACTGACCACACATGATGTAGCAGATTATTTCACACATGTGCTTGAACGTGTTGACTGGACAAGGGATCTGCACTTTCATACACGCACCACAATTGACACACTTGATTATAGTGGAACCGATCTAAACAGCGGCAGCAAAGTGGTGATCGCTGCTGCAGGAAATAAATTAAGAGAACTTGGAACATCATTACCGGAATTAAACTTACCGGATAATTTCCGTAACCCAAGAGTGGTAATGCCCGGTATAATTGCTATTGAAGGGAATAAATACACAGATGAAAAAATTTCAAAAACTCAAATTGAAACACTCAACCAACTTTCAACTTTGAACTTTGAACTTTTAACTAAATTCCCTTTAATTATTATTTGTGACGATAGTGAATTTGTTTCTCAGAACTTAAATAACTTTTTATGGGTTACGTTCACACGAAGCAATCCGGCAAACGATATTCATGGTATTAATAGTTTTGTCGAAAACAAACATTGGGGCTGCAAAGGTTCATTGATAATTGATGCACGTATCAAGCCGCATCATGCACCTCCATTGATTAAAGATCCTGCAATTGAAAAACGCGTGGATGCATTAGGAGTTAAAGGAAGATCATTGCATGGGATTATTTGATGTTTTTTGTTATAATTTAGTAGCATTGCAAAAAAATTCACCACTAAGGCACTAAGAACACTGAGAAACACTAAGGAAAATGATAATTAGCTCAAAATTTCGGTGAACCTGTTACGTTAGGGATTCCTTCGGCAGGCTCAGGATAAATTCCGCGTAAATCCCCGCCCGAACGAATTAGTTCATTCGGGCAGGCTTTTCTTTTTAAAAAAGATTGAAGCCCTTCGGTGAAGCCTGTCCTGAGCGTAGTCGAAGGGCTCAGGATAGACTCCAAGCCCGCCAATTCTTTTTCAAGAATTGGAACGCCCAAATGAAAATAATAATCTTCTTCAAAAAATGTGCTTGAAAAACAATCAAAGTGTACCTTTATTGCATTAATTGATGATAAAAAGATCATCAGGCATATTATTTGAGTATATATTGACATAAAAATAAAATTATGCAAACTATTGACAGAAAAAAATCACCGGCATTTAACACGGTAGAAAAAATAGAAATCATAAAAGCGAGTGAACAACGCTTACGAAATAATATCCCTGTTTATTCTATTAATGCAGGTACTCAGGAGCTTATTAAAATTGAATTTTTATTTTCTGCAGGCATGTATCAGCAGACGATTCCTTTACAGGCAACAACAGTAAATACCATGCTGGAAGAGGGCACATCAAAATTAAATGCCGCTCAAATTGCCGACAGAGTTGATTATTATGGGGCTTTTCTTGAAACCGGTGTTTCACAGGACAGTGCATCGGTAGTTTTATATACACTCAACAAACATTTAAAATCCACTTTGCCCGTAGTAGAGCAGATCATCAAAGATTCCGTTTTTCCTCAGCATGAGCTGGATACGCATATCAGAAATAAAAAGCAAACCTTTTTGGTGAACAACCAAAAGGTCGCCAATGTTGCCCGTAAACGCTTTACTGAACTGCTCTTTGGAGAAAAACATCCGTATGGAATAAATGTAAAAGAAACAGATTTTGATGTCATCAATCGTTCACATTTGAATGATTTTTATTCAACTTTTTATCGTTCAAATAATTGTAAAATTATTATGGCAGGTAAAGTGGATGATGGTGTGTTGACTTTATTAGATAACCACTTTGGAGGCAACGATTGGAATTCAATTAGTGATCTAAGCACAAAGAGCCTGCCAATCGTTACATCGGTAGACCATGAACAGTTGATCCTAAAGGAAGATGCCATGCAATCGGCCATTCGCATAGGTAAAGTATTGTTCAATAAAACACATCCTGACTTTCAATCGCTACAGGTATTAAATACTCTTTTTGGAGGTTATTTCGGCTCCCGTTTAATGTCGAATATCCGTGAAGATAAAGGCTATACCTATGGTATTGGTTCCGGTATAGCATCATTGCAAAATTCCGGTTATTTCTTTATCTCTACTGAAGTTGGAGTGGATGTTTGTAAAGATGCAATTAAGGAAATATATTTTGAAATGAATCGTTTACGTGAAGAGTTGGTCCCTGAAGATGAGCTGCAATTAGTCAAAAATTACCTTTTAGGTATGTTTTTAAGGAGTGTAGATGGTCCTTTTGCAATGGCAGAGCGATTTAAAGGCATCATGGAATACAATTTAGGCTATGATTATTTTGATAGATACATTGCAACCATTAAGGCGATTTCTGCATCTCAACTAAGAGATCTGGCAAATACCTATTTCGATAAAAATAGTATGATAGAGTTGGTTGTAGGTAAAAAATAAAGGACCCAACCGGCCTCCCCGAAGGGGAGGAGGATATTTCGGGAGTGGTAGAATTTAAAATCGATTCGAAAATGCAATCTAATATTAAAAATATAGTTCGTCAAAAGTCCTCCCTTCGGGAGGGTTGGGTGGGCTTTTTTTTAGTTGCATTTCTCTTTTTCTCCCCTTTTTTTATTCCCTCCCCTTCAGGGGCGCCGGGTGGCGCTCTTTTCGCGTCCCATTTAATGGGAGGAGAAATTACCTGGGAATGTCAGGGTAACGGAAAATATATTTTCAAACTAAAATTTTACCGCGATTGCAATGGGATCAATACTCCTACGGTTGTTTCCTTGTCGGTGTTCAATCATCCTACAGTATCATCAATCACGTTAACATTACTTTCACAAACTGATATTTCACCGGTATGTAATGGTGCCGGCCCTTCCATTTCATGTACCACTGCCGAAGGACAACCCGGCTGGCCTACAAGCAGCAGCCCTGTTGCCGGTGCAGTGCAGGAATCTGTATTTCAGTCGGCACCAATAACGCTGAATGGTGTGCCGGCTCCACAGGGTTGGATATTTGCATACTCCGATTGCTGCCGTAATGGCTCTCTTACCAATCTACAAAATGCAAGTTCGTATGGATTTACCTTACGGGCGGTAATGTATCCGTTTAACGGACAAAATGCCAACCTATGCTTTGATTCATCACCCACCTTTTTAGAAAGCCCAAGCACAGTAATATGCCTGGGATCACCTTTTAAATATAACCATAATGCGTATGACCCGGACCTGGATTCACTTTCTTTTAAATGGGCCGAACCTTTGGATGATTTCACAGGTGTTTATACACTTGGAACTAATCCTGCTCCTATTCCATTTACTACCGGTTATACCTTCAATAGCCCTTTACCGGGCACCATCCAAAATCCGGCCAACGTTCCGGCATTGATCAACCCTTCAAACGGTGAGATCTCATTTACATCAAATACACAAGGATATTTTGTTACAAATGTGAAGGTAGAAGCATGGAAATGCGGCACTTTAGTAGCTGAAATATACCGGGAAATTCAAGTTGTTTTGTTGCCATGCGCTGTTAATAGTACCCCTGTGGTAACCTACACCTCTTATCAAACCACTGTACCTGCAGGCACTTTGGTTAATTTCACTTTAAATGGAAGCGATCCGGGGGTACTTGCCGATGGGATAACCCCTCAAACTGTAACAATCAACGCCTCAGGAACACAATTTGGAACCGGCTTCACAAACGCCTCTTCAGGTTGTTTAAATCCACCTTGCGCCACATTATCGGCTTCGCTGCCTGTTTCTGCTCCTAACACCATGTCTACCGTTTTCAATTGGCAAACCACATGTAACCACATTTCCTATAATGCCAGCTGCAATACGGTATCAAACACCTATACATTTGTGTTCAGAGTAAGAGATGATTTTTGTCCTGCACCTGCCGAAAACATTTCAACGGTGGCTATTACAGTTCTTGCAACCCCTATAGCTGCATCACCTCAGCCAAATTGTGTATCGGTTTTACCAAATGGTGATGTTACCCTCACCTGGTCAATTCCTGCTGATCCGGATGGTACATTTAACGGATATCTTATTTATAGCTCCAATGCTTTGGGCGGGCCATATACATTGCTCGACAGCGTATTGACATTTAGCCAGACTTCCTATACACATATTGGTGCAAATGCCGGTACCGCTCCTGTTTACTATTATATTCAAACCCGTTCGGGATGCTTTGGCCTGGTTCAAACAGCAGCGGTTGATACTGTAAGTTCGATGTATCTGAATGTAACAAATCCCGGGAACGGAACTGCATCTTTATTCTGGAATGGAGTTACTTCACCCAATGTGCCTACATCCAGTGGAATTTATTCAATTTACGAAGAATATCCTGCCGGAAACTGGACATTAACAGGTTCAACAACTAATGTAAATTTTATCGATTCTATTTTTGTTTGTAATGGAACCATTAATTACCGGGTTGAAATGGCCGACAATACCGGCTGTACATCCGTATCATCCATTGATGGAGGTACCTTTCAAAACATCATTGTCCCGGATGTACCACGTATCGATACCTTGAGTGTTGATGATTCCAACAACGCATTGATGAGCTGGAATGTAAGCCCATCAGCTGATGCAGCAGCGTATGTAATTTATATATTTAACGGAACAGCCTGGATCCCTATTGATACGGTGCCCGGGATTAATAATACCAATTATAATTATTTATTATCGAATGCCGGTTTAGGTTCTGAACAGTATCGCCTTGCAGCCTATGATAGTTGCGGAAATATCAGCCCTTTGGGAATAGTTTACAGTACCATGTATTTAACATCAATACCCGAAATTTGTAACCGTAGTGTGGTTTTAAACTGGAACGCCTATTCAACTTTAGGCACCGGCCTTGCTACTTATCGTATTTATCAGTCGATGACAGGCTTAACAGGCCCATATACAGAAATTGATACAGTACCGGTAGGTACACTCACATATACGGTTTCAGCGCTTGAACCACTCACAACCTATTACTATAAGATTGAAGCAGTGGATAGTTCAGGAACAAAAACAGTTTCCTCCAACAGGATAGCTTTTTATTCTGCAACACCTCTTCCTCCTCAATTTTCTTATCTCCGTAAAGTAAGTGTGCTTGACCCCAATCAGGTGGATGTAACCTGCCATATTGATGTTGCAGCAGCAACGTTGAGTTATAAAGTAATGCGCTCGTACGATACCGTTTCAGCTAATTATGTATTGATTGGCTCTGTGCCTGCGAGTGCTGTAAGTCCTATTTTATATAGTGATACCAAGGTGCTTACTGATAATCGCAGCTATTATTACAAAATAATAAATGTAGATAGCTGCGGATACGATGGGTTGCAAACCAATATAGGAAGAACAATATTGCTCTCGGCAGTAAGCAATAGTTTAACACTGGAAAACACGTTAAGCTGGAACGATTATGAAGGCTGGTCGGGCAATGTTATATCCTACAATATTTACAGAGGCATTGATGGCGTGATGGATCCAACACCAATTATGAATTTACCATTTTCCGGTACAGGAGTAAATAGCTATACTGACGATGTTTCAGCATTATTAAGTGGCGAAGGTGTATTTAATTATTACGTAGAAGCGGTTGAAGGCATGGGAAACATTTATAGTTTCAACGAATTCAGCTTATCTAATATTGCTGAGGCCTACCAGGACCCAATGGTTTTTATACCAAATGCGTTCAGGCCGGAAGGAGCACTAAATACCGTTTTTATACCTGTCACCACTTATGTTGATTTTACAGAATATGAATTCTCGGTTTTTAACCGCTGGGGATTACAGGTATTTTCTACAAAAGATGTAAACCTGGGTTGGGATGGCAATAATGGAACTAAAAAATGTGAACTGGGTGTTTATGTGTATTTAGTACGTTTTAAATCCTCGAAAGGTGAATACATTGATTTTAAAGGTTCTGTTACACTTTTGAGATAATATTCCGCACGCCCCCTCTCCCTTTTGGAAACACAAATAAGGCTAAACAGCTCAATACCACACAATTAAAATATCCAAAGAAGTCTAAAAGCACCGCCTAAATCTATTCAAACGGAGTTGCTTCTAATTTTTTTTCATGAAAATGATGTAAGGTTTTTGTTCTTTTCGTCAACTATCCATTTCTCTTTTTATTATCCGCATTTTACCAATAATGTAGCGTACCTTGCTCTCATTAAATTTAAATCTTAACCCTTGATCATTTATGAAAATTAAAAAATTACACCTTGTATTATTTGCTGTTACATTTAGCTTTCAAATTTTGACTTTCAAAAGCCAGGCGCAGGTTTGTTTTGCCCCTGCAACCAATTTTCAAATAGGTAGTAATCCTAATTCTGGCCTAAGTGCAGATTTTAATGGAGACGGCCATGCCGACTTGGCAACAGTTCATTCCAATGATAGCACTGTGGCTATATATTTAGGCGATGGATCTGGTAACTTTGGGTCTGCTACTAATTTTTCAGCAGATATGTTTACTAATTCGATCACTAGTGCTGATTTTAATGGAGATACCTATGTGGATCTGGCAACGGCAAATTATTTTTCCAACACTATATCGGTTTTGTTGGGCAATGGCGCAGGGGCCTTTGGCTCTGCAACAAATTTTAATTTAGAAGGTGCTTATTCAATTATCAGTGCAGATTTTAATGGAGATAATAATCCTGATTTGGCAATCACTCAAAATGATTCAAGCAAAATAGTGATTTTAATTGGCAATGGCGCAGGCAACTTTGGTGCAGCAACAAGCTTTGCGGTAGCAGGACGGCCCAGTTCACTTATTAGCGCTGATTTTAATGGCGATAATAAAGCCGACTTAGCCACCGCTAATGGCTATAATAACAACGTATCAATATTACTTGGTGACGGCTTAGGAAGCTTTGGAGTATCTACAAACGTTAGCGTTGGGACTTCACCTCTTTCGGTTACTAATGCAGATTTCAACACCGATGGCAATGTAGATTTAGCTATAGCTAATTGGGATTCAGACAATGTATCCATATTGCTGGGCAATGGCTTAGGTAGTTTTGGTACTGCCATTAACTTTAATCTAGACTCAATGCCAAGATCAATTATTAGTGCTGATTTTAACGGGGATGGTAAAGCCGATCTGGCGAGTGCGAATGAGGGGCCGAACAATGTATCCGTATTATTAGGTGATGGTTTAGGAAGTTTTGGCTCTGCCTCTTACTTTAATACAGGTTATGGTACATATTCACTTATCAATGCTGATTTTAATGAGGATTTGAAAATCGATTTGATTGCAGTAAATAAATATTCAAATAATATATCCATATTATTAAATAGCCTTCCACCAGCTTTAGTAATTACCAGTCCTGCTGCTGTATGTTTCCCTAACACTATAAATATCACTGGAGGCGCTGTTACCGCAGGAAGTACCGGAGGTGGCACATTAAGCTACTGGACAAACGTTGGAGCAACAAGTCCCTTGCTACTTCCTAATGCAGTTACTTTAGGTACATATTATATAAAAGCTACGAAAATAGGTGGATGCACGGATCTTAAGCCGGTAATAGCAACAGTAAATCCAAAACCCATTTCAAATGCCGGAATTGATCTGACAATTTGTTCAGGAAGTACTGACAGTATAGGTATTGAAGGTGTAGCAGGAAATACGTATTCATGGAATTCTTCAATAGGAATATCTGATTCTACAGTTTCTGCCCCCGATATCACAACTATTAATACCACCAGCACCCCAATTGTAACAACGTATACATTAATCGCAACTACCACATTAACTGGTTGCCAATCGACAGATAATATAATAGTAACCGTAAATCCTCAACCTGTATTGGTGATTACAAACCCCGCTGCTGTTTGTTTCCCAGGCACTGTAGATGTAAAGGCAGGAGCTGTAACAGCGGGAAGTACAGGAGGCGGTACCTTAAGTTACTGGACAAATCCAGCAGCAACCGATTCATTATCATCACCAAGTACCGTTGGAACAAGTGGTACAAATTATATTATGGTTTCAGCTATTGGAGGTTGTAAAGATACAAACGCTATAAATATCACTGTTAACCCTCAGCCTACAGCCACTTTCACAACAGTTGATGAAAGTTCCAGCTTATATTGTGATGGTTCAATTGTGGCTGATCTAACAGGTGGTACTGGAACAATTCAACCGGAATGGCTTGATAACGCTCAAACTGTTTTAGCTGCAATTGACTCGATTGGTGCGCTTTGTGCAGGGGATTATACCTTGAATTTAATTGACGCGAATCTTTGTACCAATACGTATACACAAGCTGTTCTGGCAGGACCACTTCCTCCAAGCCCTCCTATTTGCCTTATAACGGTAGATATCACAAATACTCACAATATAGTTGTTTGGGAAAAAACAAATTTGGATATGACATCCATTGATAGCTTTGTGGTTTACCGCGAAGTAACTACTAACAACTACCAGTCAATAGGTACCGTTTCGAAAGATTCCCTTAGCACTTTTGATGACTTTGCTGCTAACCCGGCAACTACAGGATATCGCTATAAATTAAAAAGTAAAAATACACATGGTGTATTATCTCTTTTCTGTGATTACCACAACACCATTTATCTGAATAATAATGGTGCTAATTTTAACTGGACTCCTTACCAGGTGCAGAATAACACAACTCCGGTATCCACCTATAATGTATATAGAGATGATAATTCAACAGGCAACTTTATATTGATTGGCAATACAACAGGTAACCAATTTGGATATACGGATATACAATTTGCGTCTTTCCCTGACGCAAGCTATTATGTGGAAGCAGTAATGGTAGCAGGTGCTTGCCAACCAACACGAACTGACTTTACGGCTTCTCGTTCCAATGTAAAACACTTTGGAACTGCAGGAGTTCAGGAATTAAACGCTCTTACTGAAGTTAACATTTACCCGAACCCGGCTGGGAATACACTAAACATAACAGGTATTACCGGTAAAACTACTCTTTTATTATATGATGTGGTTGGTAAATTAGTATTGGAAAAAGAAGTAGAGAATAACACGATACTAAATACAAGCCATTTGGTGGACGGGATCTATACCCTTTTAACGGAGAGTAAAATGGGCAGATCGTTTAATAAAGTGGTGATAAGCAGGTAGTGAAAAATATTGTTCCGGCTTTTAGCTTGTCTTTTTAAAGAATTCTAAACAGATAATTTAGAAAATCTGAAATTAAAACCATTAATAAATTAAATATGAAACTTAAAAATCTACCTCTTTTATTATTTACCCTTGCTACTTTTAATTTTCAATTTTTGACTCACAAGACTCAGGCTCAGGTGTGTTTTACTTCTGCAACTAATTTCACAACTGGCACCCACCCTACTTCAGTCATTAGTGCCGATTTTAACGGAGATGGTAAAGCCGATTTAGCTGTAGCTAGTGAATCAAACAATGTATCTGTATTATTGGGTGATGGTTTAGGCAACTTTGGCACTTTTACCAACTTTGCAGTTGGTAACGCTCCTTATTCAATTATTAGTGCTGATTTTAATGGAGATAGTAAAGTAGATTTGGCAACAACTAATCTAGGTTCAAATAATATATCTATTTTGCTTGGCGATGGACTAGGAAATTTTAGTCCAGCCACTAATTTTGCGGTAGGTACCAGTCCTTATTCGCTTATTAGTGCTGATTTTAACGGAGACAACAAAGCTGATTTGGCAATAGCTAATTCGGGCTCAAACAATGTATCAGTATTATTGGGTGATGGCTTAGGTAGTTTTGGTGCTGCTACAAACTTTGTGGTAGACAATTATCCTGAATCAATTGTTAGTGTCGATTTTAACGGAGATACCAAAGCTGATTTAGCGGTAGTTAACCAAACCTCAAATAATGTATCAATATTATTAGGAAATGGATCAGGTAGCTTTGGGCCTGCCACCAACTTTTCTGTAGGTTCTACCCCTACTTCAATCATTAGTTCTGATTTTAATGGTGATAGTAAAGCTGATTTAGCTGTTTCTAATTATTTAAATGTATCGGTATTGCTGGGCGATGGGACAGGCGGTTTCGGCAGTGTCAGTAATTTTGCTTTGGCTAATAGTCCTAATTCAGTTAATAGCGCTGATTATAATGGAGATGGAAAATCGGATTTGGCTATGGTTAGTGCTGGTGGTTCAGGAAACATATCAGTATTGTTGGGTAACGGAACAGGAGGTTTTGGATCCGCAGCCAACTTTACAGCAGGTTCCGATGCTTGTTCAATCATCAGTGGAAATTTTAACGGAGACAACAAACCCGATTTTGTGGTGGCTAATTATATGCCAACAAAGGTATCGATTTTATTAAATAATTCTTTTATAGTCACAGCTCAAGCAACAGCAACAACCGTTTGCGTGGGAGCAACAGTAACACTTACTGGAGGTGGTGCCACTTCTTATACATGGACTGGGGGAGCTATTGACACTGTTGCATTTACATGCCCTTCATCTACTACTACATATACCGTAACAGGAACAACAGCAGGATGTTCTGATACGGTAACAATAACTATTACAGTAAATCCAGCACCTACCGCCACTTTTACAATACATGATGAAAGTTCTACTTTATATTGTGATGGTTCAATTGTTGCCGATCTAACAGGTGGGACAGGAACTATTTTACCAGAATGGCTTGATAACACTCAAACTGTTATAGCCAATATTGATTCTATTGGTGCACTTTGTTCAGGTTCTTATACTTTGAATATAATTGATGCTAACCTTTGTACCAACACTTATACACAAGCTATTCTGGCAGGACCAATTCCCCCAACACCGCCTATTTGCCTTATAACGGTAGATATCACAAATACTCATAATATCGTTGTTTGGGAAAAAACAAATCTGGATTTGACAGCTATTGATAGCTTTGTAGTATATCGTGAAATATCCACCAATATCTACCAACCTATAGGCGCAGTGCCGAAAGATTCTATTAGCACATTTGATGACTTTGCTGCAAACCCCGCAACAACAGGATACCGTTATAAATTAAAAAGTAAAAACACACATGGTGTAACATCGCTTTTCTGTGAATACCACAATACTATTTACCTCACCAACACAGGCGCTAATTTTAGTTGGACTCCTTACCAGATAGAAAACAACACCACACCAGTATCAAATTATTATATTTATAGAGATGATAATTCAACAGGCAACTTTATATTGATTGGCAATACAACAGGTAACCAATTTGGATATACGGATATACAATTTGCTTCTTTCCCGGATGCAAGTTATTATGTGGAGGCAGTAATGGTAGCAGGAGGTTGCCAACCAACACGTACTGATTTTACTGCTTCGCGTTCCAACGTAAAACACTTTGGAACTGCCGGAGTTCAGGAATTAAACACTCATACTGTAGTTAATATTTACCCGAACCCAGCTGGTAATACGTTAAACATTACCGGTATCACTGGTAAAACCACTCTTTTATTATATGATGTTGTTGGTAAATTAGTATTGGAAAAAGAAGTAGAGAATAACACGATACTAAATACAAGCCATTTGGTGGATGGGATCTATACCCTTTTAACAGAAAGTAAAATGGGCAGATCATTTAATAAAGTGGTGATAAGCAGGTAGTGAAAAAATAGATTTTTAAAAAAATTTTACAAAAAAAGTTCGCTAAATGCGAACTTTTTTTTATACCTTTGTCTTACAAATGAATATAGTTGCATTTAGAACATTAAGGGCCTTTTATGAAAGGCATGAAGATTGTGAAACACAACTAAAAACCTGGTATAAAAAGACGGTATCAGCAAACTGGAAATCACCCAATGAAATTAAAATAGATTATCCATCCGCCAGTATTATTGAAGATAACAGAGTAGTTTTTAATATAAAAGGCAACGAATATAGATTAATAGTAAAATTTAATTACAAATATGGATGGGCATGGATACGGTTTATTGGCACACATGCTGAATATGATAAAATCAATGCAAAAACAATTTAAAAAATAATAACATGAAATTTGCTCCTATTAAAAACGAAAAAGACTATCAAAAGGCCTTACAGGAGCTTGAGAAAGTTTTTGATGCTGAGCTAAATTCTCCGGAAGGAGATAAAGGCCAGGTTCTTGTTCTTTTGATAGAAGATTATGAAAAGAAACATTATCCTATTGGTGCACCTGATCCAATTGAAGCTATAAAGTCAACGATGGAAGAAAAGGGGCTTAGCAATAAAGATGTTGTTCCTTATTTTGGCAGCAAAAGCCTTGTTTCCCAGGTTTTATCAAAACAAAGAAATCTCTCCTTAAAAATGATCAGAGCATTGCATGTAGGCCTAAGATTGCCCTATGAAGTTTTACTTGCGGAATAAAATATTTGTCTCTTAAAAATGCAGCGATGACTCTTTCATCCTAAATGCTGCGTTAGGGATTCCTTCGACAAAAGCTCAGGATAAATTCCACGTAAATCCCCGCCCGAACGACTGATGTCTTTCAGTCGGGCAGGCTTTTCTGTTTAGATTGATTGCAAAGCCCGTCCCTTTCTTTTTCAGAAAGGGAACGCCCCAAATAACCTGCCTTTAAATGAATTATTTTGAAGGATTGAAGGATCGTAATCAGTACTATTCCAGAACAGTAACATGCCCTTTATATTCCACGCTGTTCAGATCCAGCACATAAAAATAGGTTCCACACTCCACTTTTAAACCCGAAGTAGTTCTACCGTCCCATTTATTATTGATACTTGAGGACGCAAATACAAGGATTCCCCAGCGATCATAGATATTTACATTGAAGTTGGTTAAATTTTCTCCACTTAAATTTATTTTAAACACATCGTTAATACCATCTCCATTGGGACTGAATACATTTGGTATTTCAATGGCAGGACAGGCAATAACAGTATTGGTTTGCTGAGCGGAAGGTGTTGCACACGCTACATTTGATGTAAGAATAACGCTGATGGTTTCTCCATTCATAAATGCGCCTGAAGACGTATAAATTGGAGAATTTGTCCCCACATTAATACTATTTCTCTGCCATTGATAAACAGGCAAGGTCCCACCATTGGATGGAGAAGCGGTAAATGTAACGGCAGAACTTATACATAATGCAGTAGTTGCAGCAGTGGTGATACTTACGCTTGGCACAACAACTGAATTAATAGTGATATTCACCCCATTATCAATACCTGTAGCAGCGGGTGCGGAGCTAATCACTCTAAAAAGATAACCTGGTGCTGTTATTGATCCGCAAGGGATGACACATGAAATAGTGCCTGCATTGGATGTACTTACCAATGTACCAATAGTTACAGGGGCTGTAAAATTACCTGCTGAATCGGAAAGTTGCACAGTATATGTATTTCCGGCAGTAATAGTTCCGGTACTTGAAAAAGGTATATCTACAGTGTCGCAAGCGCAGTAGGAGCTTAACGTTAAAGCACCTGTTGTAATTGTTACACAATTAATAACAGTATCAGTCTGAACTACTGATGGAGAAGCACAAGCAGCATTAGACGTTAATATTACACTAACAATATCTCCAATATTCAATAAAGCACTTGTGGTGTAAACAGTAGAATCAATCCCCACATTTACTCCATTTATTTGCCATTGATAAATGGGTACCGCCCCTCCATTAGTTGGTGTGGCGGTAAATATAACGGTAGTATCTGTACATATAATTCCGGATACATTGGCTGCGATACTTACAGTAGGAACAACAGAGGCATTAATTACTATGCCTGTACCATTATCAGTACCTGTAAAAGCCGGGGTTGAACTTGTTATTCTAAAGAGATAGCCTGCTCCTGCGGAAGTTCCACAAGGTAAAATACAAGAAACGGAATCAAAGTTGGATGTACTGACCAACGTACCAATAATTACGGGCGAGGCGAAACTACCTGCAGCATCTGAAAGTTCAGCAGTATAGATATTACCTGCAATAAATACTCCAACACTTGTAAATGGTATATTTACTGTTCCGCAAGCACAGAAAGGACTTCCCGATATTGTGCCCGTAGTGATCTGAGATTGAGCATTAAATGAATAAAATGAGAGAACCAATGCACAAAGCGCAGTGATATTAATTACCCTCATTTTAATAAAAGAATAACACATTCAATCTGATAATTTGAAAATTTGTTAATGTGAAATTGCACTGATCAGAAAATAAAATAATTGGTCATCACATTTTCAAAAGCCTTGATCCATTGATTTTAGCTTGCTAATAATACATTCATGTGGCAAAGCAAATTTTTTAATTAGGCTTTTAAAAATCCTAATATTTTTTCAACACTATCTTTAGCATCACCATAAAGCATTTCTGCATTTGGTTTGTAGAATAAAGGATTTTCTACACCTGCATAACCAACCGACATAGAACGTTTCATTATAATAACTTTCTCCGCTTTCCAAGCTTCAATAACCGGCATTCCATAAATAGGACTTGACGGATCGTCCTGCGCTCCCGGATTAACAACATCGTTGGCTCCGATCACCATTACCACATCTGTTTCAGGCAGGTCTTCGTTTATCTCGTCCATTTCTAATACAATATCGTAAGGTACGTTTGCTTCTGCTAATAGCACATTCATGTGGCCCGGTAAACGACCGGCAACAGGATGAATAGCGAATCGCACTTTTTTACCTGCTTTTTGTAATGTTTTTACCATTTCATAAATTGGATACTGTGCTTTTGCAACAGCCATTCCGTAACCCGGTACAATAACAACAGATTTTGCTTCTTTTAACAGATCAGCTACTTCTTCATGATTTAATGCCGTTACTTCCCCTTCAATAGCGGTTGCTTCACCAGATGATTTAACGGTGCCAAAACCTCCGAGGATAACAGAGAAGAAAGAACGGTTCATTGCTTCACACATAATGATGGAAAGAATTGCACCCGAACTACCAACCAATGCACCAGTTACAATTAATAGATCGTTCCCTAACATAAAACCAGCAGCAGATGCAGCCCAACCCGAATATGAGTTTAACATAGAAACTACTACCGGCATATCAGCACCACCAATTGCCATCACTAACATTACACCAACAAAACCTGCAATAGCTGTCATAATGTATAAATACATCATTCCATCAATACCTTCAGCTCCTGCAAATAACACCCCCAATACAATAGAGGAAAGTACCATTATTATATTAACAGCATGTCGTCCTGTATACAATAAAGGCTTGCTCATGATCTTGCCTTCTAATTTACCCCAGGCAACAATAGAACCAGTAAACGTAATTGCACCAATGAACACACCAATAAATACTTCCACTAAATGGATAGTATGTTCTGTACCGCTTAATGTATGTGTTGCAGGATCAAGGTATGAACCAAAACCAACAAGTACCGCTGCTAAGCCAACAAAACTGTGTAAGATGGCAACCAGCTGCGGCATGGAAGTCATTTCAACTTTACGTGCCAATAGTGTTCCAATAATTGCGGCTACTGAAATAGCACCAATAATATAAATATGGCCTTCAACATTTTTACCCAAAACCGTTGCAAGTACAGCAATAGCCATACCTACAATACCATAAAACACACCACGCTTTGCCGACTCCTGCGAGGATAAACCTCCCAAGCTTAAAATGAACAGAATACTTGCAAATAAATAGGCTGCTGTTTGAATTTCTTTTTCTATAAAGATCATATTTCCTGATTTAACTCCTTTATTATTTTTATTATCTGGTGTTGTTGAAGCTAAAGCTTTCTTATTTTTTAAACATTTTCAACATACGGTGTGTAACCACAAATCCTCCAACAATATTGATGCTGGCAACCAAAATAGCAACTGATGCTAAAACGGTCATTACTAAAGAACTTGATAGATCACCCTTAGTTTGTAACAGGCCTCCAACGATGATGATACCGCTAATAGCATTGGTAATGGCCATTAATGGAGTGTGAAGTGAATGTGATACATTCCAGATCACTTGCCAGCCAATGAATACGGCTAATACAAACACCGTAAAATGTTGCATAAATTCGCCAGGAGCAAATTGTCCCATTGCTAATAAAAGCGCGCCAATTACACCCAATTTAATAACCATGGATCTGGCTTCCTTTTTATTTTTCCGTTCCGATACAATTTTGGGATCTTCCACTACAACCTCCGCTGCTTTAGTCTTTGCCGGACTAACAGGAAGTGGTGCTGGTGGCCAATTGATTTTACCATTATACGTTACCATTGCTCTTGACACAACAGCATCTTCCATATCAATTTTCCATTTGTCCGCTTTACCCATATCATCTAATAAATGACACAAGTTATTTCCATATAACTGTGAAGCCTGAGTAGGAAGTTGATTTAATTTACCAACCATAGTAACTCCATTGTCGGTTGTATAAACTTCTCCATTTCTGGTAAGATCACAGTTACCACCACTTGATGCCGCTAAGTCAACAATAACCGAACCGGGCTTCATGGCAGCAACATGGTAATCCATCCACAATTTAGGAGCGGGTCTACCAGGAATTTGTGCGGTGGTAATAACGATATCAACTTCTTTCGCTTGTTCTAAAAATAATTTCATCTCTGCTTCGATGAATTCTTTACTCATTTCTTTTGAGTATCCTGATGATGTAGCACCATCTTCATTAATTTCAACAGTTAAGAATTGCGCACCCATCGATTCGATCTGTTCTGCAACTTCTTTTCGTGTATCAAATGCTCTTACAATTGCACCTAATGAATTGGCAGCACCAATGGCAGCAAGGCCAGCTACTCCAGCTCCAATGACAAGCACTTTGGCCGGTTCCACTTTTCCCGCTGCTGTAATTTGTCCGTTAAGAAATCTTCCAAAATAAAACGAACCTTCTATAACAGATCTATATCCTGCAATGTTTGCCATTGATGACAAAACATCCATTTTTTGCGCTCTGGAAATACGAGGGATCGCATCCATTGCAATTGCATTTACTTTTTTATCGGCTAATTTTTGAAGTAGGGGTTGATTTTGTGCAGGCCATAGGTAACTAAGCATTACCAAGCCTTCTCTCATCATGTCAATTTCTTCCATTGCAGGCTCTTTTACCTTTAGTACAATGTCGGATTTACCATATATATCGGCAGCTGTAGCAACTATTTTAGCTCCTGCTTCTTCAAAATCTTTATCAGAAAAATTTGCTTTTAATCCGGCATTATGCTGAATATAAACTTCAAATCCTTGTTTCTGAAGTCGTTTAACGGTTTTGGGAGTTGCCGCGACCCTTAATTCGTTTGGGAAAATTTCCGATGGAATTCCTACCTTCATAATTTAGTGATTTAGAGATTGGGTGATTTAGAGAATTCGTCATTTAATAAAATTTAGTCCTTTGAAAATTTTTCAAAATCTCCATTTTTTCAATTCTCCAATTCTCTATTTTTCTACGCCCCGAAAGTAGTAAAATATTAGTTTACCAACAAAAATATAAGAAATTTGGATTTATAAAGGAGTAAAACAACTCCTTAAGTGTTGTATTTTTGTGCAAAAAATTAAAAAAAATGAATAAATTTATTGCCGGCATCCTACTAATAATAAGCATTGATTCTTGTCAAATAAAAACGATGGCACAACAAACTATCCGCTATGTTGCATTAGGCGATTCCTATACCATCTGCACGGGTGCGCAGGAAGAAGAATCCTGGCCGGTATTGCTTACTAAACATTTAAAAGAAAAAAATGTTGACATTGAACTAATCGCTAATCCTTCCGTAAACGGGATGACCACTCAGGCGGTTATTGAGTACGAATTACCGGTACTCGATAAATCAAAACCCACATTTGTAACCTTACTTATTGGCACAAACGATTGGGTGGTAGGCGCTGACTCGGTTTCATTTCAAAAAAGACTTGTTTACATTATAGAACACGTACAAAAGCAATTACCTGATAAAAACAAATTGATCCTGATAACACTTCCTGATTTTAGTGTAACGCCTTCGGGCAAAAACTACGGTCGTGGACGTGATATTTCAAAAGGAATTGCTGAATTCAATAAAATAATTATTTCAGAAGCCAAGAAACGAAATTTAAAAACGGTTGATCTTTTTGAGGTCTCAAAAAAAATGGGAACAGAACCTGATCTGGTTTCGACAGATGGCTTACACCCTTCGGCAAAAGGATATGCAACATGGGAATCACTTATTTTTCCGGTGGCCTATGAGTTATTGAAATAAGTTAAAAGTTTTTAAGTCAAAAGTCAAAAAGGTATAGTTGAAAGTCAAAAGAGTGAAATCAAAAATTAAAGAAGAAAAAGGTAAGTCAAAATTCAAAAGATGGAGAACAAATTACGGCTTTTGGCTTTATCATTTTAACTTTCCTTTTTGACTTTTTTCTCTTTTAACTTTTTTCTTCTTTTGACTTAAAAACTTTTGACTTAAATTGATATCTTTGCAGCCAAATTCCACATAAATGGCACGTAAAGTCAAAGAAACAGACGATCTCCCTAAAGTAAAATTAACTAAATCATCCTTAAAAAAAGCATTACGTATTTTTCAATATGCCGGAGAGCATAACTGGAAACTATACATTGGCTTGTTTTTTCTAATATTGACAGGTGGGACGGCTTTGGTTTTCCCCTGGATGTTAGGTGATCTGATAAAAAGTGTAGAGTTAAAAAATTTCTCCAACATCAATGATATTGGACTTTACCTTATTCTGGTCCTTATACTCCAATCGGTTTTTTCGTATTTCAGAATTTATCTTTTTGTGAATTATACCGAAAATACCTTAGCCACATTGCGCCAGGCTTTATATGCTCAAATGATACGATTACCGATGTCGTTTTACGCAGAACAAAGGGTGGGAGATCTTAACAGTCGTATTTCTTCAGACATTTCACAATTATCCGATACGTTAACCACTACTATCGCTGAATTTCTAAGACAATTCATGTTAATAATCGGAGGTATTATTTTATTGCTGTTCATCTCCCCTAAATTAACGCTTTTAATGTTGGCAATTGTGCCTGTAGTAGCTGTTGCTGCTGTTATTTTTGGCCGGTTTATCCGAAAAGTTTCGAGAGAAGTTCAGGATAAGATCGCGGAGTCGAATACAATTGTACAGGAAACATTGCAAGGAATTACTAATGTAAAGGCCTTCGCAAATGAATATTTTGAGAATTTAAGATACAAAAAAAGCACTGAATCAATTGTTGTAACAGCAATTCAGGGTGGAAAATACCGTGGAGCTTTTGCTTCATTTATCATCTTTTGTTTGTTTGGAGCGATAGTAGCCGTTATTTGGTACGGAGTTTATCTTGCTTCAATGGATCAATTATTTATTGGTGATCTGATCAAATTTATT
This sequence comes from Bacteroidota bacterium, assembly GCA_040389865.1. Taxonomy (GTDB): domain Bacteria; phylum Bacteroidota; class Bacteroidia; order 2-12-FULL-35-15; family 2-12-FULL-35-15; genus 2-12-FULL-35-15. Next base: position 27,392 of record JAZJZM010000009.1, read on the forward strand.
CTGTATTCAGTATACGTAGGTGCTTCATTTGGTGGTATTGCAGAACTTTATTCTCAAATTCAAAAAGCGGTAGGTGCAACTGAACGTGTATTCGAAATACTGGATGAACACCCCGAAGACCTTGATATCACTACCGCTCAAACAAACATTACCCGTATAGAAGGGAATGTAGAGTTTAGAGATGTTGCATTTACATACCCTTCGCGCAAAGAAATTCAGGTATTAAAAAACATTAATCTTACAGCAAAAAAAGGTGAAACAATTGCCGTTGTCGGACCAAGTGGTTCGGGGAAATCCACTTTAATAGGGCTATTGCTGCGTTTTTACGATCCGGAGAAAGGAACACTTCTGATCGATGGAAAAGATGCAAAAAGCTATTCCTTAACAGAATTGAGAAACAATATGGCGATGGTGCCACAGGATGTAATATTATTTGGAGGTAGCATTAGAGAAAACATCGCTTATGGCAAGCCAACTGCAACTATCGCTGAAATTGCTGAGGCTGCGCGTAAAGCAAACGCATTGGAATTTATTGATACATTTCCTGAAAAATTTGAAACCCTTGTTGGCGAGCGCGGTATCAAACTTTCTGGAGGACAGCGCCAACGTATTGCTATTGCACGTGCTGTATTAAAAGATCCAAGTATTTTAATATTAGATGAAGCCACAAGTTCACTGGATTCGGAATCGGAACGGGTGGTACAGGAAGCCCTTGATAAACTTATGGTTGGTCGTACTTCATTTGTAATTGCTCACCGATTATCTACCATCCGTAAAGCGGATAAAATCATTGTAATTGATAAAGGAAATGTTCGGGAAACCGGAACTCATGAGGAGCTGATCCTTCAGGAAAATGGCCTTTACCGCAGCTTAAGTAAGTTACAAATGGAATTAGCGTAACAATTAATTTTGCAATTAACCAATTGAGCAGTAGGCAATAAAAAAGCAATTATACAATTTTGCAGTAGGCAATAAACCAATTTAACAGTAGGCAATTTTAAAATTAATTGAACAATTATTTAACTAATAAATTGCTACTGACAAATTGTTAAATTGATATTCTTAACTTTACATACTATTTATTTACTTATTATATGGAAGAACAAGTTGTAATTGATTTAGAAGCTGAAAAAAAAGAAATACTAAAACGCTACCGCGGATTATTACGTGCCTGTCGCAGAACTATTGAAAAAGGGGATAAACTTCTTATCCGTAAAGCCTTTGATATTGCGTTAGAAGCGCATAAACACATGCGCAGAAAATCGGGTGAGCCTTATATTTATCACCCAATTGCTGTTGCCCATATTTGTGCCGAAGAAATTGGCTTAGGAACCACATCAGTAGTATGTGCTTTATTGCATGATGTTGTGGAAGACACTGACCTTACATTGGATGATATCCGTGTATCGTTTGGTGAAAAAGAAGCTAAGATCATTGATGGTCTGACCAAAATATCAGGCGTTTTTGATCAAGGTTCCTCCTTACAGGCCGAAAATTTCAGAAAAATGTTGCTCACATTATCTGATGATGTACGTGTAATACTTATTAAGCTTGCCGACCGTCTTCATAACATGCGTACGTTGGATAGCATGAAGCGCGACAAACAATTAAAAATTGCTTCGGAAACGCTTTATTTATATGCTCCTTTAGCGCACCGTTTGGGATTAAATGCGATCAAAAGTGAATTAGAGGATCTGGGATTAAAATATACCGAGCCTGATAGTTATAATGAAATTCAGCAGCATTTAAAAGAGGCTGAACCGGAGAGAAAAAAATTCATTTCAAAATTCATTATTCCAATTAAAGAAATATTGGAAGAACAAGGAATGAAATTTACTATAATCGGAAGGCCTAAGTCCATCTATTCGATCAATAATAAGATAAAAACAAAAGGGGTTACCTTTGAAAATATTTTCGATTTATTTGCGATCCGAATAATCATTGATACACCTTCTGAAAACGAAAAAGCTGACTGCTGGCGTGTTTACTCCATTGTAACTGATTTTTACCATCCAAGCCCCGAGCGTTTGCGTGATTGGATATCTACCCCTAAAGCAAATGGTTACGAAAGCTTACATGCCACTGTAATGGGGCCTGAAGGCAAATGGGTGGAAGTACAAATTCGTACTGTAAGGATGGACGAATTAGCTGAAAAAGGCTATGCTGCACATTGGAAGTATAAAGACAGCGGTAATGAAAGCCAACTGGATGATTGGATCAGAAAGATCCGTGAGATCCTGGAAAGTCCTGAAGAAAATGCAATGGAGTTTTTGGATGATTTCAAACTCAATTTGTTTGCAGAAGAAATTTTCGCGTTCACACCCAAAGGAGAAATAAAAACACTCCCAATAAATTCGACTGCACTTGATTTTGCATTTGATATTCATACCAAAATAGGTGAAAAATGTATTGGTGCAAAAGTGAACCACAAATTAGTTCCATTAAGCTATAAGCTAAAGAGTGGCGACCAGGTGGAAGTATTGACCTCCAGCAAACAAACGCCTAAGGAAGATTGGTTGGGTTATGTGGTAACAGCACGTGCCAAATCAAAAATAAAAAATGCATTAAAAGAAGAAAGACGAAAAGTAGCGGAAGATGGCAAGGAAATGCTGGAACGTAAATTCAATCATTTAAAAATTGATTTTAATCCCTCAAACATAAATGATCTTGCCAATTACTTTAAACTACCAAGCAGTCAGGAGTTGTTTTATCGAATAGCCGTTGGTAATATTGAACTGAAACATTTAAAAGATTTCAGCCAGGAGCATGGTAAGATCACACATAAATCCGGAAGCATAAAAAAGGAAGAAACAACCAAATCGTTGGAACAGATGGTTACTACAGCTCGTGGTAAATCTGATATGCTGGTGATCGGTGAAAATCTTCAAAAATTTGATTACAAACTTTCACCTTGCTGTAACCCTATTCCGGGGGATGATGTATTTGGCTTTATTACTATCAGTGAGGGGATAAAAATCCACAGGGTAAATTGCCCTAATGCGATACAATTACTATCAAACTACGCGTACAGGGTAGTTAAAGCTAAATGGACAACTCCTGAATTAATTGCATTCCTTGCAGGAATGAAAATTACAGGTATTGACGAAGTGGGCTTGGTAAATAACATCACCAAAATCATTTCAAATGAGCACAATGTGAATATGCGTTCCATCAGCTTTGATAGTAACGATGGCACTTTTGAAGGAACAGTGATGGTATATGTACATGATACAACTCATCTCACCGAATTAATGAAAAAACTCAAAACTGTAAATGGTGTGCTTACGGTTACAAGGATGGATGGGCAATAATTTAAGTTTTAAAGTTGGAAAGTTTAAAGTTAGAAAGTTCAAATTTGTTGACATAAAATTTTTAGCTTACAATTTATTATAAACGTATAATAACCGGCAAATTTTAAACTTTAAACTTTCTAACTTTGAACTGTTTTTTTCGTATTTTTATACCTTAAATATATTGCAATACTATGTCAATTGTTGATACAAGGGAAACCGTAAAACAAATTTTTGAGGAATACCTTGTTAAACATGGTCATCGTAAAACACCCGAGCGTTTTGCGATATTAAGTGAAATATACTCACAAGGTGGCCACTTTGATATTGAATCGCTTTATATTCAAATGAAAAACAAGAAGTATCGCGTTAGTCGTGCTACACTTTATAACACCATAGAATTGCTTCTTAATTGCAGTTTAGTGACCAAACATCAGTTTGGAAAAAATTTAGCACAATTTGAAAAATCATACGAGTTCAAACAGCATGATCATTTAATTTGTCAGGATTGCGAAAAAGTGTTTGAATTTTGTGATCCGCGATTGCAACAAATACAGGAAACAGCTGGTGATATCTTAGGTTTTAAGATCGATCATCACTCACTTAATTTATTTGGCAAATGTGGTAAGCTCGCGAAAAATGGAACATGTGAGAATAAAAAATCAAACGACAAAAAACTTTCGTCTCAACCCTTAACCTCAGGAGAGGAATAGGTTTGAGAAAAATAAATTCAATTTTGAAAAATGCAGATTTGAAAATATTTTTTTTAATTTTCAAATTAACAAATTAACTTATGGTATTCGAATACAAATCAAACAAGCTAAAAAACGTCAACCAGTATCTTCTTTTTGGTGAACTCATCGATAGAAATCAGGCTAAGGACTTGCTGACAGAAATTGAGGCTACTATTGCTAAAGGAGAAAACAAAATTCTGCTTAATCTTCAGGAGTTAAAATATATCAATAGCAGTGGGTTAAATGTATTTATTAATATTCTTACCAAAGCCCGCAAAGATTCCGGAGAGGTGGCTATTTGCTGCGTAAATAAAAAAATTACTGAACTATTGGTAATTACCAAGCTTGACAGCATTTTTAATGTTAGTGAAAATGAAGAAAGAGCTATTGAAGTTTTGAATAAATAAAAAAGATAGTTTTAAAGTTCAAAGTTTGAATGTTTAAAGTTTGAAAATGAATTTAAGAAATCGAATATTCAATTCAACTTATTTGCAACCTACTTTAGATAAAATCCAAACGAACTAACAAACTTTAAACTTTACAACTTTAAACTAATTTGTAACATGAAAGTAGATGTATTATTAGGTCTTCAGTGGGGAGACGAGGGGAAAGGAAAAATTGTAGATGTATTAACACCGAAATATGATATTATCGGGCGTTTTCAGGGTGGACCAAATGCCGGACATACCCTCGAGTTCAATGGTATAAAGCACGTGCTGCATACTATACCTTCCGGTATTTTTCACGACAAAAAAATAAACGTTGTTGGTAACGGTGTAGTGATCGATCCCGTGATCTTCAAAAAAGAAATAGATGCCTTGGTAAAACTGAATGTTGATGTAAAATCAAAATTAGTGATCTCCAAACGTGCTCATTTAATTTTACCGACACACCGCCTTCTGGATGCTGCTTCTGAAGCAAGCAAAGGCAAAGAGAAGATTGGATCTACCCTTAAAGGTATTGGACCAACCTATATGGATAAAACAGGTCGTAACGGTTTGCGTGTTGGTGATATCGATAGCCCTGATTTTAAAAATAAATACAATGCCTTGGTTGAAAAACACAAGCAATTATTAAATTTCTACAATTACCAATACAACCTTACAGAGTTGGAGCCAGCTTTTTTTGAGGGTATTGAAGTTTTAAAAAGTTTAAAACGAGTTGAGAGTGAGCATTATATTGATGAAGCATTAAAAAATAACAAAGCGATATTGGCTGAAGGTGCTCAAGGTTCCTTATTAGATATTGATTTTGGTTCATATCCATTTGTAACATCATCAAACACTATATGTGCAGGTGCTTGTACAGGTTTAGGAATTGCTCCTAATAAAATTGGAAATGTAATTGGTATTTTTAAAGCATACTGCACACGTGTTGGCAGTGGGCCGTTCCCAACCGAGCTAAATGATGAAGTAGGTGAGCAAATAAGAAAAACAGGTAATGAATTTGGTTCTACCACCGGTCGTCCGAGACGCACAGGATGGTTAGATCTACCTGCACTTAAATATGCTATTATGATCAATGGCGTTACTGAATTGATGATGATGAAAGCGGATATATTAAGTGGTTTTGAAACTATAAAAGTATGTACCCATTATAATTATCAAGGCGAAAAAATTAATTACCTGCCTTATGATTATTCTCCCGAATTACTTTCACCTGTTTACAAAGAATTAAAAGGATGGAATCAGGATCTGACAGGACTTAACAGCCCTGACCAAATGCCTGAAGAATTAAATGAATACATTTCATTTATTGAGCGTGAAGCCGGTGTGCCAATTTCAATTGTTTCTGTTGGCCCTGACCGCACTCAAACATTGATGCGCAAAAAAAACAGTCCTACTCCAGCCCTACCATAGACACCTCTCCCTTAATCCCTCTCCACAGGAGAGGGGCTAAACGTAAAAAAGAAAAGGTTATATGATGAGGCTAATTTATAAAGTTAATTGCAAGCAACTCTCCTTCCCCCGCCCCTCCCGTGGAGAGAGGATTAAGGAGAGCGCTATTCTTTGGAGAGGGTTAATGAAAGGTATTTTATTTTTTTTACTTTTCATTCCTCTATACTCCTATTCTCAAAAACAAGTAGAAATTCTTAATGCCGGTTCTTTAAAAGTTGCAAGTAATATAGCAGCCGGTGCAAAGCGCTTGATAGGTGATGTGCAATTTAAACATGAGAACACACTCATGTATTGCGACAGTGCGTATTTCTATTCGGATAATTCATTGGATGCTTTCGGACATGTACGTATCCAGGAAAACGATGGTATTAACTTGTATGGTGATCTATTGAAATACAGTGGTAATACAAAAATAGCGGTATTGACAAGAAATGTAATTATTAGCAAAGGTGATATGCAACTCACTACCGATGTATTGAATTATGATATTGCAACAGGGATTGGATATTATACAACCCCTGCCCGGATCGTTAATAAAGACAATATTCTTACAAGTGACCGTGGTTCATTTCATTCAAAAACCAACGATTTTAATTTCAAAAAAAATGTAGTGCTTACCAATCCACAATTTGTAATTAATTGTGATACGATGCGCTATAATACATTATCAAAAGTTACTTATTTCCTGGGGCCCACCACCATCAAGGGGAAAGAGAACCTGATCTATTGCGAGGACGGATGGTATGATACCAATAACGATCTGTCCCGTTTTAATAAAAATGCATACATCATCAGTAAAGAGCAAAAAATGATGGGGGATAGTATTTACTATGACCGCAAGCAAGGAATTGGCAGGGCATTTAGTAATATTCAGATCATTGACACTGCACAAAACCTTACTATTAAAGGCGATTATGCCATCCATTATGAACTGAATGATTTTTCGTTTGTTACCGGGAAAGCTTTGCTAACGCAGATGTATGAAAAAGACACCCTGTATTTACATGCAGATACCTTGAAAGTAACAAGCACTAATTCTAACAAATCACGTATTCAACCAAAGGCCACAATTAAAGAAACGAAAGGCAAGGGCAAGGACTCAAAAAATAAAAAACAAAAAACAAAAGAGAGCGAACAGCCCGAAATTAAAGAAACGGTGAGTTCGAATGATTCAATTTCAAATGGTAAACAATTATTTGCATATCATAAAGTGAAATTTTTCAAAAATGATCTTCAAGGAAAATGTGATTCATTATCTTATACCACAATGGATTCGACAATGAAATTATATGGGAGACCTATAATTTGGTCGGAAGAAAATCAATTGACTGCGGACAGCATGAAAATACAAACAGGAAATAAATCCATTCAATCAATTGAATTAAAAAGCAGTGGGTTTATTGTGTCCAAAGAGGATAGCATACATTACAATCAAATACGAGGCAAATACATGAAGGGGTATTTCAAGAAAAATGATCTATATCTTATTAAGGTGGAGGGCAATGGACAAACTATTTATTATGCAAAAGAAAAAGAAAGGATAAAAGCAGTGAATCGAGCTGACTGCACTAACTTAAATATTTATATGAAGGATAAAAAAATGCATCACATTACCTTTATTACAAAGCCGGAAGCAACTCTTTACCCTCTTGAACAAATAGATGTAAAAGAATTGAAGCTAAAAGATTTTAACTGGAGAGGTTCCGAAAAGCCACTTAAAGTGGAGGATATCTTTACCTGGTAATTTTTAATTATGTTGAATGTAAATATTGAATTTTGGATGTTGAATGGTGGATGTTGGATGTTGGATGTTGAATTATCATTTTGATCTATCATTTAAAACAAATTTATGATAAAGCATTATCCCAATCCTTCCAAACAACTTCGTACCCGCTACTTGTAATTAATGCAGCGATCTCTTCTGCACTTCTTTCATCGGATATTTCAAACTGCTCCAATGATCCTGTATCTACAGAATATCCACCGGGATTGGTTTTTGAACCGGCACTCATACTTGTAACACCCAAAGGAATAATATTATTTCTAAATTTTTCCGACTCTCTGGTTGAAATAGAAAGTTCAACCTCTTCATTCAATAAACGATATGCACAAATTAGTTGTAACAATTCTTTATCAGTTACAATAACATTGGGCTCAATGATCCCTTCAGCGGGGCGCATACGAGGGAAAGAGATTGAATATTTCGTTTGCCAATATCTTTTTTGCAAATAATCTAAATGCAATGCACAATAAAATGAATCTACACGCCAATCTTCCAAACCTAATAATATTCCTAACCCAATTTTATGGATCCCTGCTTCTCCAATTCTATCAGGTGTTTCCAGACGATAATCAAAATTTGATTTTTTCCCTTTAGGATGGTACGTTTTATAAACATCCTTATGGTATGTTTCCTGGTAAACTAAAACAGAATAAACTCCTGCTTCATGCAATTGCTTGTATTCATCAGTTTCCAATGGCTGAACTTCAATGGAAATATTGGCAAATTGTGATTTAATTATTTCAATCGCTTTAAGAAAAAAATCTACGTGTACAATTTGATTGGCCTCACCTGTTACTAATAAAATATGGTTAAAGCCATGTTTTTTTATTTCTTCAACTTCCTGAATAATTTCTTTTTCGGAAAGTGTTTTACGTTTTACTTTATTATCAAAACTAAAACCGCAATAGGTACAAATATTGTTACACTCATTACTCAGATACATTGGGGCATACATTTGTATCGTTTTGCCGAAACGCTTTTTAGTTAATTGGTTGCTTAACTGTGCCATTTGTTCCAAATAAGGAACAGCGGCAGGTGAAATCAGCGCTTTAAAATCTTCAAGTGTCCTTCGGTCAGATGCAAGAGCTTTTTCTACATCCTGCGAAGTTTTATCGTAGATCGTTTTTTTTACTTCTTCCCAATTTTGTGAATTATATAACTCTTTAAAACTCATTTTTTGAAAATTAGTAATTATTCAATTTTTATTAAAAAAATTTAATAGTTGCATACCCTGACAGGGTTTCGAACCCTGTTAGGTTTTTGTCTCCTGCTTGTTAATATAATTTGTATAGTTCATGTTAACCTCTAACAGGGGTTTGAAACCCTGTCAGAGGGATACGTTAAAACCACGATTAAAATTTCAACAATCGTTAATCCAAAAATGCAGTAAGCGGGCTGCTTGCTTCCGCCCTGTTTCTGATTGTTCCTAATTTTGCTTCATACGCCAACCTACCTGCTTCTACCGCCATTTTAAAAGCTCTCGCCATTTCAACAGGGTTTCCAGCAACTGCAATTGCGGTATTTACCAATACTGCATCAGCACCCAATTCCATTGCTTTTGCAGCATCAGATGGGGCACCAATTCCTGCATCGATAATAACCGGAACTCTGCTTTGCTCAATAATAATCTCTAAAAAATCAATTGTTTTTAATCCTTTGTTACTTCCTATAGGGGAACCAAGTGGCATTACAGCGGCTGTTCCTACATCTTCTAATCGTTTGCACAATACAGGATCGGCATGAATATAGGGCAATACAATAAAACCAAGTTTGGCAAGTTCTTCAGTTGCTTTTAATGTTTCTATTGCATCGGGCATTAAATATCTAGGGTCGGGATGAATTTCTAATTTCAACCAATTAGTTTCTAAAGCTTCACGTGATAATTGCGCTGCAAATACAGCTTCTTTAGCATTACGCGCACCGGAAGTATTAGGTAACAAATTTATGTGCGTATGTTGCAGATGCGTTAACAAAAGGTCTGTATCGGTTTCAAAATCCACACGTTTCAAAGCAACAGTTACCAATTCTGAACATGAAGCAAGAACTGCTTCTTCCATTAGTTTTGCAGATCCGAATTTCCCGGTCCCTAAAAAAAGACGTGATTGAAATTCTTTATTAGCAATTATTAATTTTTTCATGTAGCAACAAATTAAAGTTTTGTAATAATTTTTTTTTATTTGAATGGCTTGTGATCGTTCCCGAAACAGCAATTCCGTAAACTCCGGTATTTAAAATTGGTGCAACATCATCAATTGATATTCCGCCAATAGCATAGATAGGAATGTGAGCTTTATTTTTTAAAACCTCATTCATTATATTTTTATACCCATCCAAACCAAGCACAGGGCTTAAATTCGTTTTTGTGGAAGTAAATCGAAAAGGGCCTAAACCAATGTAATCACACCTTTCATCAATACGAGTTAATACATCGCTTAATGTATTAGCAGTGCCTCCAATTATTTTATTGACACCTAAAATAGCTCGTGCTTGTATCACGGACATATCCTGTAATCCTAGATGAACACCATCAGCGTCAATTTTTTTAGCTAATTCAACGTTGTCATTTATGATAAAAGTCGCGTTGAATTTTTCGCAACTATTTTTTACTTGTTGAGCAACAGAAGAAAATTCTTTTTCACCCGCATTTTTAAATCGCAATTGAATCCACTCGCATCCGGCATCCAGCGTGCTTTGAATATTTTCCAATTGCTCTTTAGCTGTAAAACCCTGCGATATGTATTGTAATTTACTATACATGATGAATACCTAATAATGACGGACTGCTTGATAAAAATTGTTCCACATACTTTTTTGCATTTTTGCAAGAAGTGATCAAATCGTTTCCTAAGGCAAGATTAGCAGCAATTGCAGATGATAATACACAACCGGAACCATGTTTTGGAAATATGTTTTGTTCCGTTGGAACTATTTTTTCAATTTTATTTTTCATGAATAAATAATCAACTCCCGGTTCTTCTTTGTTGTGACCACCTTTCAGCAGCACATTACAATACTTAGATAATTCTTCTGCCGCATCCATTGGATTGTCAATACCTGTCAGGAATTTTATTTCATCGGTATTGGGTGTGATCAGGAAACAATTATTCAGAACAGAAAATAATTTTTCTTTTTCAAAATTTTTATGAAACTCAAAACCCGCACTTGCTTTTATAATTGGATCCCATACGAATTGGACCTTGGATGTTGGATATTGGCAATTGGAGATTACGTTTTCCAATGTTACCAAGTCCTTGATCAATCCGATTTTGATAACCCTAAAATCAAATTTTCTTTTTAAGACTAAAACTTGTTTTAATATCTCCTCTGTTTCAATCCATGTTAAACTATCAAATTCTGTATCGTTCTGGAAAGTGAGTGCGCTTATAGCACCCATTCCACATACCTTATTAGCTTCAAATGTTTTTATGTCGGCAAGAATACCGGCTCCTCCACTTGGATCAAATCCGGCAATGCTCAATACATAAGTTCTTTCTTCAGCCATTGTTCTTTTATTCTTTTAAATTTTTCTACGGAGTTTTCACTTTGCCAAATTGCTCCAAGCAATGCTATTCCAGAAAAACCTAATTCTTTTACTTTCTCAATTTTATCTTCATCGATTCCTCCAAGTGCAATAACGAGGCCATTTCCGGTTCCTTGGTTCAAGATTTTTCTATTCATCAAATACGTTTTCAATTCAGAAAAATCAAATTTGCTTTTATATCCTTCTTTGGAAATACTGTCAAACACAGGACTTAAAAAACCGTAATCAAACTTCTTATCGAACTTTTCAACTTCATCCAGAGAGTGAAAGGAAACACTCAATGTTCCGTTTGAACCCTCATTCTTAAAATCAACAGGAACATGAATTCCTTTTAAATCATATTCTTTTACAAGAGAATAATGAGAGTGAAGAACAATTTTACTGAAATATTTTTCAGAAATTCGTTCAATAAATGTTCTCATTTCATTTTCAGAAAATTCTTTTTTCCTGATATGAAAAACTTCTAATCCCTCATCAAACAATTGTTGGATGATTCTTTGTTCATCAGCAATAACAGTTGGATTAGAAATAACAATTACCATTTTAAATATTACGTTTAGATTGACATTTTTTTATCATTTTTAAAGTAGACCAGACAGGTTTTGAACTGTAATCCCGCCTCTTTCTACCTCACCCCTTAATCCCCTCTCCAATTGGAGAGGGGATTAAGGGGTGAGGTAGAAAGGGAAACGCCCAAATTAAGACCCAAACTATAAATAAACTTCGCTGCCTTTTTCTTTAAACTCTTGAGATTTTTCCTGCATTCCCTTTTGTAAGGCATCTTCATCCGTAGTTTCCAGTGTTGCAGCATAATCTCTAACATCCTGTGTAATCTTCATAGAACAGAAATGTGGTCCGCACATGGAACAGAAATGAGCCACTTTTGCACCATCAGCAGGTAACGTTTCATCGTGGAATTCACGTGCAGTATCTGGGTCAAGGGAAAGATTAAATTGATCTTCCCAACGGAATTCAAAACGCGCTTTGCTCAATGCATTGTCCCTGTATTGAGCTCCCGGATGTCCTTTTGCAAGATCGGCAGCATGAGCAGCAATCTTATATGTGATCACTCCATCTTTTACATCTTTTTTATTTGGTAGTCCCAAATGCTCTTTTGGTGTAACATAACAAAGCATTGCTGTACCGAACCAACCAATCATTGCGGCACCAATAGCAGAAGTAATGTGGTCATATCCCGGAGCAATATCAGTAGTTAGAGGGCCAAGTGTGTAGAAAGGCGCTTCATGACATTCCTTTAATTGTTTGTCCATATTTTCTTTGATCAGGTGCATTGGCACATGTCCCGGACCTTCGATCATTGTTTGGATATCATGTTTCCATGCAATTTTTGTAAGCTCACCTAAGGTTTCTAATTCTGCAAATTGCGCTGCATCATTTGCATCTGCAATAGAGCCCGGGCGTAATCCATCTCCTAAGGAAAAAGAAACATCATAGGCTTTCATGATCTCACAAATTTCTTCGAAGTGAGTATAAAGGAAACTTTCTTTATGATGTGACAAACACCATTTTGCCATTATAGAACCACCTCTTGAAACGATACCTGTTACACGCTTTGCAGTAAGCGGAATGTAACGCAAAAGTACACCAGCATGAATGGTGAAATAATCAACGCCTTGTTCGGCTTGTTCAATTAAGGTATCTCTGAAAATTTCCCATGTAAGATCTTCTGCTTTACCATTTACTTTTTCCAATGCCTGGTAAATAGGCACAGTACCTACTGGTACCGGGCAATTACGAATGATCCATTCTCTTGTTTCGTGAATGTTTTTACCCGTTGATAGATCCATTAATGTATCACCACCCCAACGGCAGCTCCATACGGCCTTTTCAACCTCTTCTTCAATACTTGAAGAAACAGCTGAGTTACCAATATTGGTATTGATCTTCACCAAAAAATTTCTTCCAATGATCATTGGCTCACTTTCAGGATGATTGATATTTGAAGGAATTATTGCTCTGCCTGCTGCTACTTCATCACGAACAAATTCAGGAGTAATATATCCTTTAGGAGTATTTGCGCCAAAACTATGCCCTTCGTGTTGCTGTGTAAGAACCTGGTGTTGTCCTTTAAGCTGCTCTTTCAAAATATCGATCCGTTGATTTTCACGAATAGCAATGTATTCCATTTCCGGTGTGATGATTCCCTTTTTTGCATAGTGCATTTGAGAAACATTACAACCAGCTTTGGCTTTCAATGGCTTTTTTAAATGTTCGAAACGTAAGTGATCAAGATTTTTATCCGCCAATCGTTTTGCACAATATTCGGAAGTAAAACCATCAAGTTCCTCCACATCTCCACGCTTCAAGATCCACTCTTCACGCAATCTCGCCAATCCTTTTTTCAGATCGATCTTTACATCAGGATCAGTATAAGGTCCGCTTGTATCATAGACAGTAACCGGATGATTATCTTCTATTTTTCCATTCACAAGTTTTGTGGGAGATAAAGAAATCTCACGCATCGCTACTTGAATATCATGTACTTTGCCCTGCACATAAATTTTCTTTGAGCCTGTTAATGGCACAAGCGAAAGTGCCTGGTCTGTTGGTTTTGTGTCTTTATTTTTCATGTTGATTATTTTTTAGAATATTTTTTTAACTATTTGTTATCCGCCTTGAGTAGCTTTAATGATTAACAATCATCGTTTTTTTTTAAATTGAACCTTCGTTATAATTAATGTTTAGAGTTTTTTCCTATGTTTAGTTTCCTTTTTTCCTTTTCAGGAATTTGTTTGAAATTTTCATTAGAAACAACTTTTTTTCCTGATTTCCTCTCTAGGTCTTGCCTGGCTTTTCCAGCAACTTTTCCTCCTGCTATTGCAGCTTTCCTGTTAGCAACGAAGCCTTGTACATTTTTATTTTTTGCAATTTCTGTTGTTGATGCTTCACCAAGCATTGTGAAAATTAACTCCAAGTCCGTCATGTGATCACGAAGATTTTCTTTTGGTTGTGTAAGACCTTTCAATTTTTTATAATCACTTGGCACAATTCCAAATGTGGCTTTACTTATTTCCGCTGTAAGGATCGAATATTCCATTCCTTCTTTTACACCTCGTTTTTTCCATTCGCTTGTAAGTTCATCTCTTACAGCTATTCCTCTGACCCGTTTTTCAATCCACTCATCGCTATATCCTTTTGCTTTGTATAGTTCTCTTGTTCGTTGTGCAGCTAATTCCGGATTTTCAATTTCATCTAATCTGTCGGAGCCAACTTGTGCTAACCAAAGTTTAAAAGGTTCTGCTTTGGGTGATGATATTGATTGAATAATTCTTAAAAGTCCTTTTGTATCGGCTGCTTGTACCTTTCGCCTTTTACCATCTGCCGCTTCCATTTCAACTAGGGTACAAATTGTACCCCAGTTGCTTTTAAGCAACTCATCTCGACTCAACATTCTTTTTATATATTGCTTAACGTCCGCACTGTCTGTAAGCCCCAGAACAATGTCTTGAACGGAAAAGTACCATTTCTGCTCTTTCTCATTCCATATAGAACGTATTTGTTTACTTTCGAATAATTTAATGTTGCTCATACCACAAATTTTACAATAAATTTATCTCATCTTATCCACCTTGTGTAGCTTTAATGATGAGCACTTCATCATTTTGTTTTAAAATTTGAATTTGCCAATTGATTTTCGGAATTACGGAATTATTCAAGGCAACGGCAATGCCCTTTTGTTTTTCAGGAATAACCTCGTCAAGCAATTGCTGAACGCTACATTGTTCCGGAAAAACTTTAATTATATTGTTGAGTTTAATTTCCATTCCTATACTATTTTGAAACTTCAGGAATGCTCTATGGAGAGAGTATCTTCTTTTTCCTACGGCAGCATTAACTGCATCAGGTATGAGGGTATTATCTCAGCCGGTATTGTGGCACCCCTAAAGTTTTTACAAATTTAAACTATTTTTGGCAATTAACCTATAACATGGTAGGATGCCTGTTAAATATAGCGGATCGAGATGTACCGCCTAACAAATTATTGTTTTATTTTGACACCTTACACTCAACTGGGCAGGTTTTCCCTATTCAGATTTTTCTAATTCTATCAGGTTAGTATTACACGATTGGGAACCAAAACTGTTATAGTCACCACTACAACAAGTTGCAATTCCATTTTTTATATCCAGAATTATCAGAATGCCAACAGCCTTGTCTTTGGATTTGTCCTTGAAACGAACTCTATCTCCTTTTTTAAACATAGTATATTTTTATTCTGCTATTTTATTAAATATGTATTTCTTATTTTCTTCTTTGCTCACTAATTCAACAAAGTCAAATGAGTCACTAAACTTTCTAATAGTTAATTGCTTGTTTTTTAGTGTTAAAATAGAATCGTTTTCTATGCGATATTCAAACTCTTCTGTTTGATTCTTTTCGTTCATTAATGCGCCAAGCCAACCAAAGTCGGCTCGCCAAACACCTTTACCATTGCCATAAAAATTTATTTCTGCACTAATAGATACTGAAGCTAAGCCAACAATACCATTCGCAATTTTTTCGGATGTCTTTTCAGATTTAGGTTTCGTTACTTCTGCAACTATTTCAGAAATATCAAGTTTATATTTCCCTTTTAATTTGTCGCTGTCGAATGTTGTGCCATTTTCATTTTGCAGTCCAGTTCTACTATTACAAGCTAAAAGCAAAAGCATTGATAGGTAAAAGATTGATTTATTCATAGTCATTTCATTTAAAAATAAGGGTTGCTGGGTGCAACCCTTATTTAGTTTTAAATTTTAATTGCTCAGTTCTTGGAATTTCTTTCTGAACTCTAAAGGATTCACGATTTTTGGGAATACTTCTTTTGTTCCGCCTGAACCTGTAATTTTTAAGGTACCATAGCCAAGAATACGACCTAAAAGTCCTTGGTCAACATTTACGCTCTCAATTTTGCTTAAATTCATTTCAAGTGTCTTACTACTAAGAAAACCTGTCTTTACAATTAATCTTTTATTTGTAATAGCAAATTCAGAAGTTTTCATTGCAATTAAAGGTGCTATAAAAAGTGTCAGTACTGAACCTACATTGCAAAAAGTAATCCAGTGTAAAGTTGATTCATGTTCAACTCTTTCGTCTTTAATTAAATTTTGGTTTACGTAATTTCCCATTGATATAAGTTTAAAAAAATTCCTACTCATATGGCTTTTCGGAGTCGCCCCGTTTTTAGAGTGCTTTCTGGACTACACTTTTGTATTTTGATATTAAAATAATTTCAAACAAAAAAGTACTATTCAATTAATTATTACTTGGTTCTCTTATGTTTGCTGCTTCCTTATACAATTTTCGGAAAGTGTAAATATATAAAATATCTACTTATAAATTCCTATTTATATATAGGTGTTTATAAGTTCTGTAATTCTTCAATTTGTATTATGACAAAAGAGGAAGAAAAACTACTTAGACAAATGGGTAAAAGAGTAAGAGAACTTAGAATAAATGCGGGGTTTAGTAGTCAAGAGGCTTTTGCTTATGAGGCTAATATCCCAAGAGCGCAATATGGAAGGTATGAGGCAGGAACAAACATTACTATTTTAAGCCTAAATAAGATTATTAAATTTCATAAAATATCATTAGAAGAGTTTTTTAGGCAGGGTTTTGAGAAGAGAAAATAAGTTTCCCAATGAATAAGGCCATTATTTACGATTTGTAATATTAAAAAACAAATGCCCATCCCACAATAAACAGGATAGGCAATTACTTATCCTTCGTCATACTACCTCAACCGCTTATGTGCCGCACTTTCAGCGATTACCTTATCTAACCGCGTAAGCTGAGTTGTTTCTTGTTTAGCGGCTAGTATCCAATGAATAATGAGCTTTTGATAGGATGGAGCCTGTGTTATAAAAAAATCCCAAGCCTTTTTATTTGCTTTAAACTTTTTCTCAAAGTCAGATGGAAGTTTTTGTGCTTCCTTTTCGTAAGAATAAATTTTAGAATTATGTTCCTTTCTCAATTTAAAGCTTGCAAGTCCTTCCGGTTGCATTAATCCTTGCTTTGTAAGCTCTTCAATTTTTTTGATATTTATTGCACTCCAAATACTTGTGGCTTTTCTTGGGGTAAAGCGAATGGAATAGCTGTCTTTGTCAATTGATCTTCGAACACCGTCTATCCAGCCAAAACAAAGAGCCTCGTCAACGGATTCCGACCAGGTCATGCTTGGTTTACCACTATTCACTTTATAAAAACCAACTAATAATTCTTTTTCTTTTTTATGGTTTTTCTCTAACCATTTTCTAAAGTCGGATTGTTTTGCAAAAAATGTTGGTGCCATTTTAATTTCCTTCTACCAGTTTTTTAATTTCAACCAAAATAGGATTCCAACCTTCTCCATTGTTTGATGCTCCCTTGTATCGCCTTTCTCCATCAGCCACTTTAGAGTAATCCCCTTGTGTAACGGTTAAACTGGTTTGTCCATTTTCGGATGAAAGAGAATAGGTTACTGTTAAATAATTCTCCACTTTATCTTCTATTGTGGAGTGGGGATCAAAGGTTGTATAAACCAATTTTACTGATGGTTCAATGCTTATTATATGTCCTTTAACGAAGATCATTTCCTTTCCCTCGTAGGTGCCCTTCCAAAGTAGCACGCTTCCAACTTTCCAGTCAGAAATTGTTTCGCATCCATACATATAGAGCTTGGTCTTTTCAGGGTTTGTTAAGGCATCCCATACTTTAGAAGCAGGAGCGTTAATTGTAATTGTGTTTGTAATTGTCGGTTCCATAAATGTTGTATAAAAGATCATTAAAAATTGAATTCCAAAATTTTCTTTTCAAATTTAAACTTTTTCTACTAGCCTAATTTAAAATTAAAACAAAAATGCCCATCCTGCAATAAGCAGGACAGGCATTTCAATTTTTGAATTAAAAAAATTATTTCAGTTTAAAAGCAGCTTTTACTTTAGCAACATAATCTAATTTCTCCCAAGTAAATAATTCAACTTTCATTTTCTTTTCTTTACCATCCGGTGTTCTGAATGTTTTAGTTACTACCTCATTTTTACGTCCCATGTGCCCGTAAGCAGCAGTTTCGCTATAAATAGGGTTACGTAATTTTAAACGCTGTTCGATAAAGTATGGACGCATGTCAAAAACACTTTCTACCAATTTTGAAATCTGACCATCATTCAATTTAACTTTAGCAGTGCCATACGTATTTACATAAATACCCATTGGTTTTGCAACACCGATCGCATAAGATACCTGTACCAAAACTTCAGAACAAACACCTGCTGCAACTAAATTTTTAGCAATATGACGTGTAGCATAAGCCGCGGAACGATCTACTTTTGAAGGATCTTTACCGGAGAATGCACCACCACCGTGAGCACCTTTACCACCATAAGTATCTACAATAATTTTACGGCCTGTAAGACCAGAATCCCCATGAGGACCACCAATCACAAATTTACCGGTAGGGTTAATATGGTATTTGATCTTGTCGTTAAACAAATGAGCGAATTTTTTGTATTTTGCTTTTACACGAGGAATTAAAATAGAAATAATATCAGATTTAATCTTAGCCAACATTTTTGCTTCTGAATCAAAATCATCATGTTGTGTTGAAACTACAATAGCATCAATACGTACAGGAACATTATTATCATCGTACTCTAATGTTACCTGCGATTTTGCATCCGGACGCAAATATTTAATTTGTTTGTCTTCTCTGCGCAATGCAGCTAATTCAATTAATACTTTGTGGGCAAGATCCAATGCTAATGGCATATAATCTTCAGTTTCGTTGGTTGCATAACCAAACATCATCCCCTGGTCACCCGCACCTTGCTCTTCTTTTTTCTTTTTATCAACTCCCTGATTAATATCAGCAGATTGTTCGTGAATAGCGGAAAGTACACCACATGAATTTGCTTCGAACATATATTCACTTTTTGTGTAACCAATTTTTTTGATCACATCACGAGCAATGGTTTGTACATCCAAATATGCTTTTGATTTTACTTCACCTGCAAGTATTACTTGTCCGGTAGTTACTAATGTTTCGCAAGCAACTTTTGATTCAGGATCAAAAGCTAAAAAGTTATCGATTAAAGCGTCAGAGATCTGATCAGCTATTTTGTCTGGATGTCCTTCTGACACCGATTCGGATGTAAATAAGTATGGCATTGTATGTTTAGTTTTTAAATTTTATGGGCGCTAAAATACAATTAATTAATCAATATGAAATTTTTTGTTTCTATTAGAAACAAACATTTATAAACACCTGTAAAATCTATTGTTATTAACAATTAAATTTGATTATATTTCCAACAAAATTCAAACAATGCTCTACTCCTTTCTGAAAATAGTAATGCAAATTACGGTACGTGTATTTTTTCGTTCCATCACCATCCGTAACAAAGAATTGATCCCTGATAAAGGCCCCTTAATGGTATTGGTAAACCATCCAAGCACTTTTATGGATCCTATTGTAGTAGCAACCATGCTCAATAGAAAAGTGTTTTTTTTAGGAAAAGGGGAATTATTTAAAAATAAGATCGCTGCATGGCTTTTACCAAAATTCAATGTGATTCCCATCTACCGCCAAAAAGATGACCCTTCATTGATGAATAAAAACAAAGACGTATTTATTAAGTGCTTTGAACATTTAGAAAATGGTGGCGCCCTATTAATGTTTCCGGAAGGTACAAGCATCACTGAACGTAAACTGCGACAAATAAAAACAGGGGCTGCACGAATTGCTTTGGGAGCCGAAGCACAAAACAATTTTGAACTTGGAGTGCATATTGTTACCATTGGATTGAACTATGCCAACCCTCATAAATTCAATCGAGACCTATTCATCAACATTGACAAACCTATTAAAGTAGCTGATTTTAAAAACGATTATACAAGAGATGAATTTCAGGGAGCTGAAAATTTAACAGAAGAAATTCGTAAACGATTAGAAAAATTAATAATTGCCATCGAAGATGATAAAATAGATGAATTAGTAAAAAACATCGAAACGCTATATAAATATAAACTTTCGAAAGAACTCGGAATCAGTAAAAAAGATAAGGATGCTGATTTTACGTTGACCAAAAACATTATTGAAACTGTAAATTATTACCTTCAAAACCACCCTGAACGCGTTGAAAAGATAAGGGTAAGAGTTCAGGAATATTTAAATAATATAAACAAATTAGGATTAACAGATACTGATATTGTACGAAACCAAAAGAGCAAATCCTTTGTTCGCAATAATTTGAAAGCTTTATTAATACTTGTTTTAGGATTTCCCATTTACATTTATGGATTAATAAATAATTTTTTACCTTTTCAAATTCCTGCATCCCTCGCAAAAAAAATAAGCAGTTCTATTGAATTCCGAGGAGCGATCGGTATGGTGGGCGGAATGTTTACTTTCCTGATCTTTTATTCCACACAAATTATTTTAGTATGGAAGTTTACGCACATCCGATGGCTCACAATTGCCTATGGATTAAGTCTTCCCTTGAGCGGTTTATTTGCTTATTGGTACTTTCATACCGTTAATAAAATTCGGACCAAATGGGTGTTAATGCTATTGTTTTACAAAAAAAGTGTATTCATTTCCAACCTTATTACTGAGAGGGAACAGATCATTGCTGAATTTGATAAGATCAAAGATGAATACAGGCAGATGCTTACGAGTAAATAAAGTGTTATTGCTCCCACTGTCATCCCGAACTTTGGTGATCCCGCAGTACTGCGGGATTGCTTTTTATTAGTGATTTTTGCAATTGATTAGCAAGATCCCTCTTGGCAAAAGCCAATCGGGATGACATTGCTGATAAAACATCTACTTCCTAAACAATCAATAAAGCTCACAATTGAATTATTTTGCAATTAAAATTCCATTACCGAAGCTTGCTTGCGCACCTTTCTCGACTACGCTCGAAATGACTGCACACATAGCTATTTCGAGCTGAGTCGAGAAATTTTGAGGCCATAAATTATTGTGGAATAAATTTAAACTACTTTTTTTTCGATTGTCTTTTAATAAATTTGACAAGTAAATAAGCGGTTAAACCGAGAATCAACCACAAAGGCCAAACATAAACAACTCCAACAAGAAAACTTAAAAAACCACTCCATCCATTCCCAAAAGCACTGCCCATTCTACCGAAGAACCCTGGTCTGTCAGTTGGAGTGTATTCGAATTCCTGGTGAAAATTCAAATTGATGGTACTATAATTTACCTGATCCGAGAGGAATTTCAATTCTCCTTCTTTGGCTTCAATTTCTTCACGTATCTGACCCAATTTTTGTTCTATTTCTAATATGTCAGACACCTTAGATGCCTTTTGTAATATATCAAGATAGCGTTTTTCAATTTCTTTCTTTGATTTCAAACGAGATTGAATATCAACAAACTGGGCTGTTACATCTTCGGCAGTAACATTTTTGGAATTTACATTACTTGCAACAGTTAACAGTTTATTTACCATGGAGTCAAAATCTCTGTTCAACACACGAATCACCATATAATTAGTGATGCTATAGGTTGTATTCTGCTCATTTTCGCTTCCTATGTATGCATTTCCCGATTTTACAATTTTTTCAATTTCAGTTCTTGCCTTTTTGTAATCCTCCACTGTGATATTCAGATCGGCTGTTTTTTTTATTTTTTCAGGGATCTTAATTCTCTCAACCGTTGAAATGGCATTGTTAACTGAACTGCCACCCATACCTTCTTTTTTTGACTCATCTTGAACAATACTTGCCTCATCATTCATTACAACATCAGCTGGTGGCGAAGGTGGCGGTGGAGGGCTCATTTCACTGCTAACAGCCTGTTCAGATGAAGGCATTAAACCATTGTAGTCACCGGACTTATTATCACTACATGAACTTAACATTACAATTGCGAGAAGAAGGGAATACATAGTTTTCATTTTTAGAGGTTTTTAATGAATTATCGTAAAATAAAGTATTTTATTTCATAGATGCAATAATTTAAAAATTCCATAAGCGAATTCTTCTTAATTTCGTTTTTAAATAAAAACATTATGAGCATTTGGTTTAAACCTTATACAGCTGCCGACATTCAAAGGATGCTGAAAAACAATATGTGTGAAACCATTGGTATTGAAATTACCGAACTCACACCCGATTCTGTTAAAGGCAAAATGCCCGTGGATCACCGCACAGTGCAGCCTATGAATATATTGCACGGTGGTGCATCCGTTGCTTTAGCCGAAACACTTGGCAGTATCGGTTCCCATTTAATTGTAGATCCCACTATTTATGCCTGTGTAGGATTGGATATAAATGCCAATCATTTACGCCCTGCAGTTGGTGGATTTGTTTATGCCGAGGCAAAACCAATTCATATTGGTAAAAAAACACATGTATGGAGTATTGAAATAAAAAATGAGCAAGGTAAATTGGTTTGTATAAGCAGGCTTACAATGGCTGTAATTGAAATACCAGTTGGAAAGTTGAAAGTTTAAAGTTAAGTACTCAACTTTAAACTTTGAACTTTAAACTTTAAACTAAAAAATAAAAATTATGTGGAAAGAAGAAAATGACCAATTGAAACGCAGCTTTCAGTTTACTAATTTTATTGAAGCATTTGGCTTTATGACCAAAGTAGCACTGGTAGCGGAAAAGATGAATCATCATCCAAACTGGAGTAATGTATATAACAAAGTAGATATTACCCTTTGCACCCATGATGAAGGCAATACCATTACTGAAAAAGACCGCAAACTTGCGAATGAAATTGATAAAGCTTTTGCAGGAAAAAGTTCTCTTTTCCAACGATAAGTAATTCTTTGGGATTATTCTAAATTAACGCTGCAGAGTTCAAAACTCCATGGGGCTGATCAAGACAAGCGTAAAAATTAATTAAAAAGAATGATCAAAAGATCTTTAATTCTACTTCTTTTTTTGTCGCAAATTATTTTTTCATATTCACAAAGTATCTCAAAACTGAGTATTGAAATTGAAAAATTAAAAACCGATGAAGCTCTAAAACATGCTGTTTGGAGCATTTGTGTGATGCCTCTAAAAAAAGACACTATCCTTGCCGAATACAACAGTAATATTAGCCTTATCCCCGCAAGCACCTTAAAAATCGTAACTACCGGAGCTGCGCTATCCATGCTTGGTGGCGATTTTAAATTCGAAACAAAACTTCAATATGATGGGGTATTTGATACCATAACGGGAATACTTAAAGGTAATTTATATATTGTTGGAGGAGGCGACCCCACTCTTGAATCGGAATATTTTAAAGACAAAAAAGACAGCTTAAGTACAACAGATAAATGGGCAGAATTACTTAAAAAGAAAGGAATAAAAAAGATTGAAGGCGCTATCATCGGTGATGCAGGTATTTTTGATGACAATATACTCCCAGCCCAATGGATATGGGCCGATATTGGAAATTATTTTGGTGCAGGTGCCAGTGGATTATCCTACCATGATAATAAATATACCTTGTATTTGAAATCAGGAGCGATAGGAAGTAAAACGGTGATCACCAAAACAACACCCGAAATTGATGGGTTGCAAATGATAAATAATGTATCATCAGGCGGAAATGACGATAATGCTTTTATTTATGGTGCCCCTTACTCTTATTACCGGCAGATTCAAGGCACTATTCCTGCTAACAAAAACAATTATGAAGTGGAAGGCTCTATACCCGACCCTGCTTTATTTTGCGCACAATCATTAGAAAGCTCATTAAAAAAAATGGGCATAAAAATCACAAAAAAACCAACAACTGTGAGGGTTTTAAAAGAAGCTGATGAATATCTTTTTTCTAATAAATATACTTTATACAAACACTATTCTCCAACGCTAAATGAAATTGTATACTGGACAAATTTTAAAAGTAATAATTTATATGCCGAGCACTTGCTTAAATACATTGCTTACAAAAAAGATGGAATAGGCAGGGAAAATGAGGGTACGGAGATCATTACCGCATTTTGGAAAAATAAAGGAGTGGATGTTAATGGGTTCTTTATGAATGACGGCTGCGGACTTTCCCGTTCCAACGTAATTACAACCAAAACCGAAGCTCAAATTTTACGCCTGATGGCAAAAGACAAAAACTTTAAAGCATATTACAGATCCTTTCCTATTGCCGGAAAAATTGGCCCTTTGGACAATTTCTGTGAAGGTACATCTGCGAAAGATAATTTGTGTGCCAAAAGCGGATATATTACAAGAGCACGCGGTTATGCTGGTTATGTAAAAAATAAAAAGGGCGAAATGCTTTGTTTCTCTTTATTGGCAAACAATTATGAATGTACGCCCCCGGAAATGAAAAAAAAGTTAGAGAAGTTGATGATCGCAATAGCTGAGATGGAGTGAGTGTCGTTTGCGGGAATTTAACACAGAGGTCACTGAGTGTTATGAGTTTCACAGAGAAAAAACAGATTTTTCATTAATAGTTATAAAACTCTGTGCACCTCCATTTCCACTGTGTACTCTGTGTTGAACAATATTAGATTGTAATAGCGGAGCTGTGAGTGAGTGTTGAGTCGAAAAAATTTAACACGGAGATCACAGAGTTTAGAGAGTTGCACAGAGAAATGTCAGATATTTTTTTAGATTTTAAAACTCTGTGTACCTCCGTTTCCACTGTGTACTCTGTGTTAAAAAAAATTTTAAAATTCAAATTTATACCCAATACCCTTAATCGTTTTAATAAAATCTTCCCCAATCTTTTCACGCAGTTTACGGATATGGACATCAATGGTTCGGTCCCCTACCACTACATCTCCACCCCAAACCAGATCCAAAATAACTTCGCGGGTAAATACTTTTCCTGGTTTTGAAGCAAGCAAAGCAAGTAATTCAAACTCTTTTTTCGGAAGGTTTATTTCTACACCATTTTTTTCAATAACATAGCGCTCACGATCGATCTTAATCCCACCTGTGTCTACCTTATCTGTTTTATTAGATTCAGTGCCTGTACCCCTTCTTAATAAAGCTTTAATACGGCTGATCAGTACCCGAGGTTTAATCGGTTTATTGATGTAATCATCGGCACCTACGTCAAACCCAGCAATTTGAGAATAATCTTCATTACGTGCCGTTAAAAATGCGATCATCACATTTTTTAATTCAGGTATTTCACGTAAGCCTCTGCACGTTTCAATACCATCCATATCAGGCATCATCACATCTAATATAATTAGATCCGGAGTTACTTTTTTAGCAACGGTTATGGCTTCTTTACCATTATTAGCTATAAATACACTGTAGCCTTCCTTTTTTAGATTGTAACTAAGAAACTCTAAAATATCTTGCTCATCATCTACCAGTAATATTTTTTGTTCGGTACTCATACTTTTTCAATTAATTTAATGTAAAGTTCCCATTTAGATTTGACTTTAGTGTTAAATCTAAATTAACTTAACATTAACAAAATAAGATGACAGCTATAAGTATTGAGAAAAGATGCCAAAAAAGCAATCAATTTACAAAAACTCTACCACTTTCTCCAGTTTTATTCCCCGCGAACCTTTAATTAAAATAGTGGACTCTTTTACAGGATGTTGTTTGAGATAATCTACCACTTCATCGCTATTAGAAAAAGTTTTTGCATTAATTAATCTGCCGGCCTCTTTGAAAAAAGGGCCAACCAATATTAAATTGTTTATATTTTTATTTTTCAGCAGGTTTACAATACTATCATGTTCTTTTGCAGTATCATCACCTAATTCAAGCATATCGCCCAATATCGCCATTTTATTGGGCTGATCCATTTGCGCAAAATTTTCGATGGCTGCATTCATACTGGATGGGTTTGCATTATATGCATCTAACAATAACAAGTTACTTTTTGTTTGCATCACCTGAGAGCGATTATTAGAAGGAACATAATTCTCTAATCCGGTTTTAATTTGTATGTCCGAAACATCAAAATAATGACCAATACAGGCTGCTGCCAAAATGTTCTCGAAATTATAATTCCCAATTAATTGTGTTGTAATAACAGGTTTTTCCGCAATTGGTTGCTTATCATTTTTCGCTTTGCATTTCAATTTTACAAAAGGATTACTTTCAACAAATTGCCCTTCATAATCAACACTTTTCGATGTTCCAAAAGTTACTTTATCAATCCCATCCGAAAGTTGCTGAAGCAATTTATTATCCGCGTTCACAAAAAGTTTCGCTCCCTTTTTTTGAATGAAATGGTATAATTCACTTTTCGCTTTTACAACACCTTCGTATCCGCCAAACCCTTCTAAATGCGCTTTTCCAATATTTGTTATCATTCCAAAATCAGGTTCGGCAATTGCACAAAGCATAGCAATTTCTCCAACATGATTTGCGCCCATTTCAACGATAGCGATTTCGTGCTGTTTGGTAATATTCAATAAAGTAAGCGGTACCCCAATATGATTGTTCAAATTCCCCTTGGTTGCAAGCACATTATATTTTTGGCTCAATACCGCATTTAGGAGTTCTTTCGAAGTTGTTTTCCCGTTTGTGCCGGTAATACTTATGATTGGAATTGATAGTTGTTTGCGATGATGATTTGCCAAAGCTTGCAAAGTGGATAACACATCTTCAACCAAAAAATATCGTGCATCTTTTTTGTAAATTTCTTCATCTATCACCACCAACGAACAACCTGAATTTAAAGCCTGTTCGGCAAATTTATTTGCATTAAAATTATCTCCTTTCAATGCAAAAAAAATAGAGCCTTGTTTAATGTCCCGTGTATCGGTACAAACAACAGGGTGTTTAAGAAAGTGATTATAAAGTTCCTGAATCATATTAATGTATTATTCAAAAAATAAAAAATTATATTAAATAACAAATTTGCTAATGGATATTTATTTTAATTCCGAGGGTATTTCACAAACCGGAATAGGATTCATTTTGTGTTGATTTGCTTTATTCATTCTTGTATAAATGTCCAAAACTATTTGTTGACGCTCGGTTAATTTTGTGAAATTTTCAGGTTTATCTAAAAACGCCATTGCCCATTCCAACTCATCATAAGTAGCACCTATCTGGTCCTCATCGCTCCTACTATCTGCAAATAAGCCATCAGTTGGCTTTGCGGCAATTATAGATCCCACTATACCTAATTCCTTTGACAGGGTAAACACCTCAGATTTCATTAGATCTGCAATGGGGCTTAGATCAACTCCTCCATCACCATATTTTGTAAAAAAGCCAATCCCAAAATCTTCTACTTTGTTTCCGGTTCCTACCACAAGCATTTTTTTATTGCATGCAAATGCATACAAAGTTGTCATTCGTAAACGTGCACGGGTATTTGCCATCGTTAACCAATCCTGTATATCTGTAGGCAACGCTGTACTAATACTTTTAAAAGTTTCGGTTAATTCTACCTCATAGGAAGTTACATTATCGAAATTTTTCTTCAGCCAATCAATATGTTCGTGCCCTCTGTCATATTCCGTTTTATGCTGATGTATGGGCATATTCAAACAAATTACAGGCTTCCCTGTTTTAGCGCATAAGGTAGATGTTAATGCGGAATCAATGCCACCGGAAATGCCAATAACAAAACCGCTCGTTTTACTTTGCTCACTATAATTGTGAAGCCAATGGACTATATGATCTATAACTTCCTTGTTTTTCATCGATGTATCTATCCTGAAAATAAAAATCCCGATTTCCAAAACAGAAATCGGGATTAAATATACTAAATATTATTTTTTAAAACAGCACTCCAACATTAAGAAGTACTGCATTGGACTTAATGCTTTGAGGCATTTTAGATTCAATATATGAGTTAGGGTTAGAACCATAATCCGCATTATTTGCGCGTCTTCCCAAATAATTTGAATTACTTTTAACAACATTAGTAAAGCCTAAATTGTAACTCAAACCAAATGTTAATGAAGTAGTGCCGGAAAAATTAAGTTCAGAACCTACACCAAAATTCAAAGACACAGCATATACGCTAACATCCTTAGTGATATCAATTTTTGATTTATTGTCATTTGTACCTAAAGTATTGGTAGCATCGTTGATCACTTGTAATTCATCATTTGCACTCGCTTTCCATCTGAAAGAATTGTTCATTCCAATATGACCATAATAGGTTAAGGCTCCAATTTCCTTAGTTTTCATTTTAATTGATAACGGAATAGTGATGTAGGTAACTTTGTAAGTACGCTTGTTCAATTGATAGTGGGTGTGAGAAGGTGAATTAGCTAGAACTTTATCATAGACTACAATTTCATCATCCAGACCCAAATAATAGTAACTAACCGTATTTGCATTAGCATTGTTAGGGCCACCATTATTATATTTCATTTTCCCTCCATCCACATCAACCTGAACCCCCGTTTGAATGGAAACAACCTTCGCCAATCTAAATTCTGTAACTAAACCTCCTCCGTATCCAAAAATAGGACCAGCCGCTGAAATAATTTTACCATCAGGCTTATACCAATTTATAGAAGGTGAAAATTTTAAGCCAAAACGGAAATTTCTAAGTTCATTCTCAGCCTCTTGTCCAAATAGTAAATTGGACGACAAAGCTATTGCAGTAATTATAAAAATCTTCTTCATATTTTTTCTAATTTTGAAGTTTTATTAATAAATTGACCAGAATTATCTTTACATTACAATATTAGGTATATTTTTTATAATTTACATTTTAATATGAAAAATTCCATTGTTTATTTATTAACCGCATTCGCCCTATTTTTATCATCCTGCAATGGCAATCGTTTGAATGTGGATGTTTCAGATATTACTATTCCTAAGGTAAAAATTGACCGGTTGGAACAGGATGTTTTTAATATAGATACTGCCGATATTAATACTTCCGACAAAAAATTACAAGCCAAATACGGAAATTTTTATTCGAGTTATGTATCACGGATCATTAATAACGGTGGCCGCCACGATTCTTCATATATATCCCGTTTGAATCAATTTATTGCCGATCCGGATATGCTTGAAGCTTATAGTGATTGTCAAAAAATGTATCCCAATACCGATTTTTTAGCCGAACAATTAACAGAAATATTCAAAAGATTCAACTATTATTTTCCAGAAAAAATTGTGCCAAAAACAATTACAATGATGTCGGGGTTTAATTACTCGGTAGTATTGCTGGACAGCACGCTTGCCATTGGACTGGAAATGTATTTGGGAAGCAATAATAAGTTTTATCAAATGCTTGCCCTGCCGCATTATAAAACCTCGTTTATGAGTAAGGAAAATATTGCACCGGATGCAACCAGAGCTTGGATGATATCGGAATTCCCTTATCATATGAACAAGAGTGATTTTTTAAGCGAAATAACGTATATGGGGAAAATATTATACCTTACTGATGCGCTGCTTCCTAATGTTCATGACTCTTTGAAGATACAATACTCCGAACAACAGCTTGATTATTGTTCACAAAATGAATTTAATGTATGGAGCTATTTTGCAGCACAAAAATTATTGTACACTACTAACCAAGCCGAAATAATGAAATTTACAAGCGAAGGTCCTTTTACTACAGCCTTTAGTAAAGAAGCTCCTTCACGAATCGGTTACTGGATTGGATGGCAGATCGTAAGACAATATATGAAAAACAACCCCGAAATATCTTTAGAACAATTGATGCAAGAAGTGGATGCACAAAAAATATTAAACAAGGCAAAATACAAACCGAGGAAATAATTGACAATGGAAAATTAACAATTGATAATGATACGTCCCAACATCTAATATCTAATAACTAAACATCTAACATCTTTCAAGAAAAAATGAAAAAATCTGAAATTAAATTTACCGTAACTCTTGATGAAAATAATTTACCTGAAAAAATTGATTGGAGTGCATCTGATGCAGGTGAAGAGAGCACCAGCAAAGCGGTAATGATCGCCTTATGGGATGCTAAAGAGAACAATACGTTGCGTATTGACCTATGGACCAAAGACATGATAATTGATGAAATGAAACAGTTTTATCACCAAAGCCTTCTATCTATGGCCGATACTTTTGAACGTGCAACAGGTGAAGTAGAAGTATCTAAAGAAATGCGCAGTTTTGCACAACATTTTGGGCAAAAAATGAACCTGATCGCAAAAAACAATTAAAAAAAAATAATAGAAGGAAGCAAATTTATTTTTAAACTCTGTTAGGTGGGTTATTTAAATTCGTGAATCCATAGAAACACCATTTCTATTGTCATCCCGAGTTTTTTACGAGGGATCTTGTTTTTAATATTGCATATTCTTATACTAATTAACAAGATCCTTCTCACGTAAAAACGTGAGAAGGATGACATTTGTGAGAGGCATAATTGCAATAAATTGAACTGCCTTTTACGCATTCTTTTTAAATAATTTATTGGCATCTCCAATAAAATTTAACAATTCTTTTTTCCCTTCCTTTTTTTCAGCTGAGGTATAAAAGCACTGAGGCAATTCGTCCCAATGTTTGCCCATTTCTTCTTTATAACCTTTTAAATTATCACTTATCTTCTTTTTTGAAAGCTTATCGGTTTTTGTAAAAACCATCACAAAAGGAATACCATGCTCACCCAGCCAATCCATAAAATCCAAATCCACTTTTTGCTGAGGAATGCGTGAATCCAGCAGTACCATCACACACATTAAATTGGGGCGGGTAAGAATATATTGCTCAATAAATTTATTCCATTTAGTTTTTAAATCCTGTGATACCTTAGCATAGCCATAACCAGGCAAATCCACTAAATACCAATTTGCATTAATTATAAAATGATTGATAAGCTGGGTTTTACCCGGTTTGGATGATGTTTTTGCCATATCCTTCCTATCACATAGCATATTGATAAGTGATGATTTACCAACATTTGACCGGCCTATAAAAGCATATTCCGGCATGGTTGGCGCAGGGCATTTCGATACATCCGTGTTACTTATAACAAATTGTGCTGTTTTAATTTCCATTATTTTAGTTTTAATTTGGAAAGTTTAAAGTCCAAAGTTTCCTTCAAACTTCCTATTTTCCATATTGATTATCATTTTTTTTCATTCACTTATTTCTATTCGCCATTTTAACTTTTCAACTTTAAACTTTCTAACTTTAAACTGTCCGAATTAAATTTTATAACTTCTTATATGTAGCAACGTGCCGTTCTTTTTTAGAATCATAAATGTCTGCGATCTTCACCATGATAGCAGTTTCTTCTACCTCTCCAAAATGCGAATTCATAGCAGTTCCGAAAGTTTTCATTGTGGCTGACAAATTCATGTACGCGTTTACAAGAGGAGGAATGTGTTCACCAAGGTCACGTACATTTTGATTTAAGATACGGTGACCATCCTTATAATTTAAACCATCAATGGATCTTAAAAATTCGGAAACATCTGTTTTAATAAGTAACGGTTCAATTGGAACAACTAAATTTTCTTTATCAGGAAAATAATAATTCATGAACGCCAGGATCATATCGCGCGCATGAACATTAAAATGAGTGTACATAGTAACCTTGCCGTAGAAATAATGAATATCAGGATTGTCTACAACTATTGCTCCTAAACCATCCCATAAATTATCCAATGAAAATAAACCTTTGCGGTTATCAATAGAAGGCTGATATTTAGGTTGAACAAATGAACGTCCCAATTCAATCACATAAGGTAAATAATCACTTACAAATTTATCAGAAAATTTAAATAGCTCTGTTGTGGCAAGCTGAACAATCCCATCAATACCTACCGGAGCATCTTTACATTTAATAAAACGATAACCGCTAACAATTTCCTTTTCTTCGGGACTCCAAACGATCAATTGTTTGTAAGGCGCATCTGCAGTGTCATATTCATCAATATCAATACTTTTACCTGTACCACCGCCAGAAGCACGAAAAGTAAGTTCACGCAAACGACCGATCTCAACCATTATATTGGGTGAATCATGATGTGTGATAATGTAAATTTCATTATCCCCGTTATTTGTAACACGTATAAATTTATCAGGGGTAAGTTCTGCTTCTAATATATCTTTGGAAATCGGTTCTATTACTGCTTGCATTTTTTTTTGTTTAAAGTTTGAAAGTTATTTAGTTTAAAGTTGAGTTCTGTATTACACACTTTCAAATTTCAACTTTGAACTTTCTTTGTTGGCAACATTTTTGATCTATCGCCCGATTTTAAAGCATAAACATGACGCTTTACTTTTTCTGCCCAATATTCATCACGATGATCGGGAGTAAATGTTTGCCATGATATGGGTTCACCAAATATAAAGGTAAGTGTTTTGTTATTTTGTTTATACATTTCATCCACCAGATAAAACATTTCTACATTCGCTTTAATGCCAATCTTTTTTCGCCAGTACGCCAAGTTATAAAAAAAGCGGGAATTACGGCCTTCAATATAAACAGGAACTATATTTTTTTTGTTCTGTACTGCTTTGGAAATAAAACTTTTTCTCCAAACCAGGTCTTCTATTACCTTTCCTTTTTGCCTTCGGGATACCAAACCTGCCGGAAATATTAACAAACAATTAGATGATGAATAAACTTTATCAATAGTTTCTATATAATCACCGGAATTACGTCCGTGTTTATTAACAGGAATAAATAATTCTCCGAAATTTTTAATGGCCATTAATAGATCATTCACTAAAAAACGAATGTCTTTTCGATGAGCACCAACTGCTTTCATAAAAGCAATTCCATCCAAAGCACCAAGTGGATGATTGGCTGCTAAAATTACGCCACCATCCTTTGGAATATTTTCCTCACCTTTCACTTTTACATTTACACCAAATTCCTTTATTGCACAATCCACAAAATCAAGTTCATAATACTGGCTAAAACGATTGTTAGCATCATTTAATTCATCCTCATGAAGTACACGTTTTATGTATTTCAGAATAAAAGCAGGTAAAAATTTTAATAATTTTGGATTTTTAACAGCTATTGCCTTTTCAACGTCAATAAGCTTTACAGGGGTAACAGGCAATACTGATTCGGATAGTGGATGACTCATAAAGTAATACTGCGAATAAAAATAACTTATTTTTTTAAATTGATAATTTCAAATAACAATCCTTCTTTCAACGAATAAGTTGACAAACGCATTTTGGGAATTGAAAATGATTTAAGAATGAAATGAACCAGGATACTTGAGATCACGATCATATCCACTCTCATCGCAACAAGCCCTTTCATTTGCAAACGTTCTGCAAGGGTTGATTTCACAATTGTTTTATGAACCGCAGCACAATCATCTAAATTAAAACTGAATTCTGTTTTACCATCAAAAATATGAGGTGAGTAAAACCGGTGTGCTACCATTTCTGCAATTGAATCGAATGAGCCGGAAGAACCAATTAATTCAGTTATCGGAAATTCTTTAACAGCATTAAAAAGCGGTTGTAACTCCTGATTTAAATAATCAACCAAAGCTTGCTTCTCTTTATCGGTGATGGGATCGGAAGGATTAAACATTTCGAGCAAACGGGCTACGCCTAATAAAAAACTTTGCTTCCAAAATATCTGATGTTTATTCGCAATGATAAATTCAGTACTACCTCCACCAATATCAATGATCAAAGAGGTTTCATCGCTCATCTTCACTGCATCACGTACGCCATAATAAATGGTTTCCGCCTCTTTATCACCCGAAATAACCTGCACATCAATGTTGCATTCTTCATTTGCTTTGGCAACAAATTCAGGTCCGTTTGAAGCACCCCTGATAGCCGATGTAGCAATAGCATATACCTTTCCTACATTATATTTTTCGATAGTTTGTTTGTGAACTTTAAGCGCATCAATACCGCGATTAAAAGGAAGCGGTGCAATGAAACCTTTATTAATTCCACCTTCACCCAGCTTCACAGAAATTTTAGTTTGAAAGATAAGTTCATAGGTCTTATCAGAACTTACTTCAACAATGAGAAGATTAAATGTATTGGTTCCTAGATCAATGACTGCAATGCGATTCATCTATACTAATTAGAGATTTGTTGATTTAGAGATTTGCTAATTTACTGATTTATTTAATTCTACAACTCTCCATTTCTCTATTTCGCGAATTTCTTAATTCTCCAACTCTGTAAATCTCCACTTCTCCAATTAATTATCCTTTATAAAAAAGCCATTTACCCAACTCTTTCCAGGTAACCTTTTTGCCATACATTAATATGCCGGTACGATAGATACGAGCGGCAAGCCAGGTAGTAAAAATAAAACCAAGTACCAGTAAACCCATTGAAAGCGCCAACTCCCAGGCAGGAACTCCAAAAGGCATTCTCACCATCATGATCACAGGTGAGGTTAATGGTATTATTGAAAACCAAAAGGCCATAGGGCTTTCCGGGTCTTGAATCACATTTTGAGCGATAATAAATGAGAAAATAAGAGGTATCGTTATCGGCAACATAAATTGCTGGGTATCAGCTTCACTATCCACAGCAGAGCCCACTGCAGCAAATAGTGCACTATACAAAAGATAACCGGCCAAAAAATAAAATAAGAAACATAAAAATATAGTTACCATATCAACGGACTTAAAATCATTCCAAACTTCTGTAACAACATTAGGCCGGTCCATTTTTTTCATTTCAGAATACTTTAGATCAGCGCCTACTTTTATTATTTGCTCCTTTTGCTGCACCTGCTTTACGTCAATATTTTTCAAAATGGTAACTGAAGCAACACTGTATAATGTCATTGTTAAAATCACCCATAATAAAAACTGTGTTAAACCAACCAATGCAACTCCAAGTATCTTACCCATCATCAGCTGAAATGGTTTTACTGAAGAAAGTATCACTTCCACAATACGGCTTGTTTTCTCCTCCATTACACCTCGCATTACCTGCACACCGTAAAGAAAAATGAACATATAGATCAATACGCCCCCTCCTATCCCGATTGCCATAAACAATCCGGTATTTGTTTTTTTGCTCTTACCCGTTTCTTCTAATTTTTCAGTGATAACGGTGAACCTGGAATTTACTTCCGCATCTTTTATTGTATTCAGATCTACCTTGTTTTTGGCCAAAATAACATTGTACATCATTTTACTGATCGTAGAACCGATATATTCTTCAGTAGCAATACCCAATTGTTTTTTATAAAATAATTTTATTGCTTTTCCGCCTTCTAAAATATTATCGGGTATAAATAATATTGCATCATAGCTAGACTCATAAAAGCCTTCCTGTGCCTTTTCAAAGCTTATATCAGGATAATCAAAATCAATAAATTCTTTTTGTGGAATCAGATCTTTAAATAAATAACTCTCATCGATCACCTGAATCTCCTGCTTTTCTGTTTTTTGTGTTGCCATCCAGATAGGCACGATCATCAATCCGGCCATCAAAACAGGGCCAAGAATAGTCATAATGATGAATGATTTTTTCTTAACCCTTGTTAAGTATTCACGTTTTATTATGAGAGAGATTTTATTCATTAACTGAAGTTTCGGGATTATTTTCTGATATAATTGATCTATTACTTTCTTCGGAGAAGAAGTATTATTTTATTCATTTGGGCGTTCCCTTTCTTAAATAAGAAAGGGCCGGGCTTTTCACTTCAATCTTTTCTTAAACAAGAAAAGGATTTACGTTTCAATCCCTAACGCAGCTTTAACCTTAAAAACGTGAACTTAGCTTCATACAAACTTTAGCCGGGTATTGCTACCTCTTCGTTTACCTTAGCAATAAAAATATCATTCATACTTGGAATAATTTCTTTAAAGGAATAAATTTCAGCAACCGGCATCACGGCATGTAATAATTCATTCGATTTTGTTCCTGTGGCCAATTGAACATGAGCTTTACAATATTCTCCTTCAGTAACGTGGTCTACAAGTTTACCATGTGTCCATAACGAATTGGTAAAACCCATCATATTTCCTGAAAATTCTATCTCATAAATATTGGTTCTAAATTGTTTACGAATTTCCTTTACAGAACCATCCAGAATTTTTTTCGATTTATTTATAAGGGCAATATTATCACACAGCTCCTCTACTGATCCCATGTTATGCGTTGAAAATAAAATGGTAGAACCTTGCTTTTTTAAATGTAAAATTTCGTTTTTTATCAGGTTGGCGTTAATAGGATCAAAACCGCTAAAAGGCTCATCTAATATCAACAATTTGGGTTCGTGCATAACAGTTACAATGAACTGAACTTTTTGCTGCATCCCTTTCGAAAGTTCTTCTATTTTTTTATGCCACCAGGCATCTATCTCAAATTTCTCAAACCAATATTTTAATTTTATTTTGGCATCACTCTTCGTCATCCCCTTTAATTGTGCCAAATACAGAGCCTGCTCGCCTACCTCCATTTTTTTATAGAGTCCGCGTTCTTCGGGTAAATAACCGATCTGTTCAATATGTTTTGGAGATAATTTTTCGCCTTCAAAAAAAAGCTCTCCACTATCAGGACCAGTGATTTGGTTGATAATACGAATAAGAGAAGTTTTGCCGGCACCGTTGGGTCCCAATAAACCGAAAATACTTTGTTGAGGAATTTCTAATGTTACATCATTCAGGGCAGTATGGCTTGAATAACGTTTTACAATATTTTGTGCGGAAAGAATATTCATTGGCTATTAGTCATTTGTCATTGGGGAGTGGTCATTGCTCATTGGTCATTAGTGATCAGTTATTAATATTAGTGTAAACTACACCCACAGCCTAATAACAAATGACTAATGCCCAGTGACTATGTGATGTTATTCAAAATATTGTTTCATCCTTTCAAAAAAACCACGGTCTTTTTTGGTTGGATTTGGTTTAAAGTTTTCCGCATCCCGCAATCCCTCTAAGATCACTTTTTCATCCTTGCTTAAATGTTGTGGGGTCCATACGTTAATATTTACCAAAATATCACCACGGGAATAACTATTAATATCAGGTAAACCTTTAGCCTTAAGGCGAAGTACTTTACCACTTTGAGTGCCAGCATCTACCTTTATTTTAGCCTTTCCATCAATAGTTGGCACTTCAATATGTGTACCCATGGCTGCATCAACAAAACTTATAAAATGGTCGTAAAATAAATTCAAACCATCACGTTTCAAAAGCTCATGCTCCACCTCTTCGATCACAATAATTAAATCCCCGGCAACACCGCCACGCGCACCCATATTACCTTTTCCACTTACCGAAAGCTGCATTCCATCAGCAACACCTGCAGGTATATTAATATTGATCACATCTTCATCACGAACAATTCCATCACCATGACAAACAACACATTTATCAGTAATGCTTTGGCCTTCGCCACCACAAGTAGGACATGTGCTTGTAGTTTGCATTGCACCAAGTATGGTATTGGTTATACGTGATACCTGTCCCGTTCCTCTACAGGTAGAACAGGTATTAAATGCCGAACCATCTTTTGCACCACTTCCGCTACATGGTTTACAAGCTACGTACTTATTTACTTTAATTTTTTTCTCTACTCCGTTCGCAATTTCTTCAAGTGTCATTTTCACTTTCACTCTCAAATTGGATCCGCGATTTACTCGCTTTCCTCCGCGGCCACTGCTACCACCACCAAAATGACCACCAAAAACATCTCCAAACTGACTGAATATGTCATCCATATTCATGCCGCCAAAACCACCGGAACCTCCTCTACCGCCTCCAAATCCACCATTACCGCCCATTCCGGCATGTCCGAATTGATCGTAACGTTGTTTTTTTTCAGCATTGCTTAATATCTCATAAGCTTCTGCGGCTTCTTTAAATCTTTCCTCTGCAGCTTTATCACCCGGGTTTTTATCGGGATGAAATTTGATCGCCATTTTGCGATATGCTTTTTTTATCTCATCCCCACTTGAATTCTTTTGAACTTCTAATATTTCGTAATAATCTCTTTTCGACATTTTTTTATTTTAATGATTTGGAGAAGTAATGATTTGGAGATTTGTAATTATAATTTAAAAATCTTTAATCTCCCAAACTCTATAATTCTTTAATTCTCTATCTCTTCAACTCTCTATTTCTCTATTTCTCTAATTCTCTATTTCTCTAATTTTTTTTAGCTACCGATAACAACTTTCGCAAAACGAATTACCTTCCCGTTCAACATATAGCCTTTCTCCAGCTCTTCAATAACCTTACCTTTCAAATCATCGGAAGGCGCAGGTGCATTAGTGATCGCTTCATGTAAATCCGTATTAAAAAGTTCACCGATGGTTTTCATTTCTTCAAGACCTTTTTGTGAAAGTGTACTTTTAAATTTATTGTAAATCAAATTTACACCATCGGAAATTACTTTTGCGTCCGTTAAATCAGAATTTGATTTTATAGCACGATCAAAATCATCCACTATGGGTAACATAATTTTAAAAGCGTTTTCACTTGCTGATTGAATCAATTCAATTTTTTCCTTAGCAGTACGTTTTCTGAAGTTATCAAACTCAGAATACAAGCGAAGGTATTTATCATTCAATTCATCTATTTTAGATTGCAATTCAATAATTTTATCCTCATTTATCAGTTGAACAGCCGCCTCTGTATGTTGCTCTTCTTGTGGTTGATTTTGATCATCCACTTTTTCGGTCTCTTGTTTATTCATTTTTTTAAATATATTTTTTATTTTTTTTATACTACTTTCTCCCATTGTAAGAGTTGTGATTTCATTCGTTTAAATACCATATTCTTTTGTATTAAAAGAGAATGATTTTAATTGTTCTATGGCATAGTCAAATTATTTGCCATCTAAGAAAAACAAGACAAATTGACATAAATACAGCTAAAATAAAATATAAAAAGACAGAACTCTTGTGAATCCTGTCTTTTATACAAAAAATTAGAATCTTAATTAGTTTTTATCTTTGATCAGTTTTTTTAGCTCGTTTCCCAGGCCTTCTCCACGTAAAGCTCCTCCTTTTGCAATTATTATTCCATTCTCATCAATTAAAAAACCTGCTGGAATACTGTTAACAGCATACAATGCAGATGCCTTTGAATGCCATCCCGCTAAATCACTTACGTGGGTTTCCCAGATCAAACCATCTTTTGCTATGGCGTTTATCCATGCATCTTTATTGCTATCCAGAGATACTCCAAATACAGTAAATCCATTTGCTTTTTTACTGAATTTTGTATCCTTATAAGTATTATAAGTAGCTACTACATTGGGGTTTTCATAACGACAAGGACCACACCAGGATGCCCAAAAATCGATCAACACTATTTTACCTTTTAATGAAGAAAGTGAAATTTCTTTTCCCTGTGGATTGTTAAATTTCAATTCAGGTGCTTTATTACCAACTTCAATTCCAACTACCGGACCTGTTTTAGCAGCTTCCTGTATAACATTATTGTTAGTGCCGGTTTTGATAAATCCGAATCCGGTAACCGATACAGCTGCCAGAATTAGTAAAATGTTTATTTTTTTCATGAGTACAATATTACAATTATTTTAATTATTCTAAACTCGTTTTTTGAGATTATGAGGTCTTAAATTTCAATAAAACCTTCAAAGATCCAAGAATTGAATTTATTTCCTTACAATATCTGCGCCAAGTTTTTGTAAACGGATGTCAATGTTCTGATAACCGCGATCTATCTGCTCTATATTATGAATGGTGCTTTTCCCTTTCGCTGAAAGAGCAGCTATTAAAAGCGATACTCCGGCACGTATATCCGGAGATGTCATAGAAATGCCTTTTAACTGGTGTTCTCGGTTCAAACCAATCACTGTGGCACGATGTGGATCACAAAGGATGATCTGCGCGCCCATGTCGATCAATTTATCGACAAAGAACAAACGGCTTTCAAACATTTTTTGATGGATAAGCGCTGTTCCTTTGGCCTGTGTTGCCACAACCAATATAATACTCAACAGATCGGGTGTAAAACCAGGCCAAATAGCATCAGAAATGGTTAAAATAGATCCATCGATAAAAGTATCAATTTCATAACTTTCCTGGGAAGGAATAAAAATATCATCTCCTCTGCGTTCTAATTTAATTCCCAAACGCTGAAACACGCTTGGTATCACCCCTAATTCGTCATACGACACATTTTTAATGGTGATCTCCGATTGTGTCATAGCTGCAAGCCCAATGAAACTACCAACTTCGATCATATCAGGTAACATACGATGTGCTGTTCCACCAAGGTATTCAACGCCTTCTATGTATAATAAATTAGAGCCAATACCAGTTATTTTTGCGCCCATTCTATTCAGCATTTTGCATAATTGCTGCACATATGGCTCACAAGCGGCATTGTAAATGGTTGTTAGCCCTTTTGCAAGAACGGCTGCCATCACAATATTTGCAGTTCCTGTTACCGATGCTTCATCCAAAAGCATGTAGCAGCCCTTCAAATTAGTAGCTTCTACCTTATAAAACTCATTTTCTTCATCATAAATAAATTTTGCTCCCAGGTTTTGAAAGCCGATAAAGTGCGTATCCAACCGTCTTCTACCAATTTTATCACCACCCGGTTTTGGAATGTATCCTTTACCAAAACGTGAAAGTAAAGGTCCTACTATCATAATGGAACCCCGTAAACTCCCGCCCTTTTTCTTGAATTCAGGGGAATTAATATAATCTACATTTACATTATTTGCCTGGAACGTATATTCTTCGTGTCCTGTTTTTTCTATGTTTACGCCTAAATCCCTTAACAGATCTATTAATTTGTTTACATCTACAATATCCGGAATATTACTAATTACCACTTTTTCGGGAGTAAGCAAAACGGCACACAATATTTGCAATGCCTCATTTTTAGCCCCTTGAGGAGTAATTTCTCCTTTTAATCTTTTTCCGCCAACAATTTCGAATACACTCATTTTAATATCTTTTTAATTGAAATATGAAAGAATTTTAACCAATACGAATTACGAATTAAAAGGCGGCAATCCTGATACCGGAAAATATATTTTACGAACAGTTTAATTAACAAAAAATGAATTTTAAGGCGTAGGCATCGTCAGATAATTTAGTTGAATAAATTGACTATTTTTACAAACAAGTTATAAAAAAACCAATTTTATTTTTAAAGTTTTTAAAAAACTTTAATTTTAAACAAAAACATAAAATTTTATGCAAGAGAGACATACAGATAAAGACATGTATTTTAAAGAACAAGAATACACAACTCAAAAATATGTTATTCCTTTTATCAGCGATTTTGTTACTTTAAATAAAGATTTTCATGTTCTTGAAATTGGATGTGGTGAAGCAGGAAATCTTAAACCATTTCTCGATATTGGCTGTCCATCAATGGGGGTGGATCTGAACGCGGACAAGGTTGAATATGCAAGAGAATATTTTTCGGACCATCCGAATAATCATTTACTTAAATTAGTAGTAAAAGACATTTACGATATGGTAGATGAGTTAAAGGATGGATTTGATCTGATCATCCTGAGAGATGTTATCGAACACATTCATAATCAGGAAAAATTTTTAGCTTGCTTAAAATCATTATTGAAACCAAATGGTAAAATATTTTTCGGTTTTCCACCATGGCAAAACCCATTTGGTGGGCATCAGCAGATTTGTAATAGTAAATTTTTATCAAAAACTCCTTATTTCCACCTGCTTCCAAAACCGCTTTACAAAGGGGTTTTAAAATTATTTGGAGAAAAACCAACTACAATTGATGACCTTTTGGAAATAAAAGATACGGGGATAAGTATTGAACGATTTGAAAGGATCTTAAAAGCAGAAAATTGGAAAATTGATAGAAAAACATTCTTCTTTATTAATCCAAATTACGAAGTGAAATTTAAACTAAAACCAAGGGAATCCTACGGTTTTATTACAAAAATCCCAATACTTCGAAATTATTTCACAACCGCCTGCTATTATTTAATTTCCAAAAAATAAGAAGCAAGCTCTTTGTCAATAAGTGCTATTTTGTTATTGTGTTAAATTGTAATTAACATTAATTACGAAAAAGCTAAGGTACCATTCTCGATTCTTCTCGAAACAATGTTGTTTAAGTTAAGGAAAAAACATCAGCCCACAGTCTTCGACAAGCTCTGACTGACCGCGCGCTGGTCATATTGAGCCTGTCGAAATATGTGCGATAGCATCTTAACC
Organism: Bacteroidota bacterium; assembly: GCA_040389865.1. Taxonomy (GTDB): domain Bacteria; phylum Bacteroidota; class Bacteroidia; order 2-12-FULL-35-15; family 2-12-FULL-35-15; genus 2-12-FULL-35-15. The sequence goes on from JAZJZM010000009.1 coordinate 69,626, forward strand.
CAAAAACATTGTTTCGAGGGAGTTTAGAAAGTGGGGAATAAAAATTAAGAAAATTAGAAAGGCTTACGTTTAAACTTAGGGTTAGTACCAGGGTTTGCGTTATCCTTACGGAAGCCACCATTGTTTTGTTTTCCATTGGAAGGCTTCTTTTTATCACGATCGCGGCTTGGGTTTGGCGGCCGTGGTACAAAAGTTTGAGTGCTGCGCAAAGAAGATGAATCGGCTAATTTAAGTTCGCCTTTTGATAATTCATTTAATTGTTTTAAGATCACTTCATCATTCACCGAATCGCGGTTCCATGATAAATAAGAACGTTTCATCAGGTTAGCAATTTGCTCCACTAAAGCGTTTTTCTCTTCGCCTTCTGCATATTCTCTTGCTTTTGAAATGATCCTTTCTACAGTTTTACCATAATGTTTGTAGCGGATATCATTACTTGGATATGCTACTCTATCGGGCTTTGTTTGAAAGGTTTCGCGGGTTGGTTTTGGATATGGTGAATCTACATCCAATTTAAAATCAGAAATAATAAATATATGATCCCATAATTTATGTTTAAAATCGGTAACATCACGTAAATGCGGATTTAACTGCCCCATTACAATGATGATCGCTTGTGCAACTCTGTTACGCTCATCGCGATTTTCGACAGAAATAGCAAAATCAATCATTTTCTGAATATTTCTTCCATATTCAGGAATAATCATGTGGGGTAAACTAGTATTGTAATCCATTTGGTTTTTGTATTGGGTTGGTACTCGTAATAGGTTGGTATTTTAAAAACGTGTAATCGAGACAACAAAGATAAGTGATTTTATTACATTATGCAAAAAAACACGATATTCGCATACTAAAATGGAGAAATAGAGAATTAGAGAATTGGAGTTTGTAAAATTGAAGAAACAGAGATTTTACAAATTATGAAAATGACTAAATAACTAATTCTCTAAATCTTTAAATCACTAATTCTCTAAATCACCAATTCTCTAATTTTTTTAAAATTGAAACCAAGCATTCCTAAAGGCACCCGTGATTTTTCACCACAAGAAATGGTGAAACGCAATTATATTTTTGATACTATCAAACAAGTGTTTCAGCGCTATGGCTATTTGCCCATCGAAACACCTGCGATGGAGAACCTTTCAACACTCATGGGGAAATATGGAGAAGAGGGTGACAAATTGATTTTTAAGATTTTGAATTCGGGGGACTATTTTGAAAAAATTGGATTTGATGGTAATAATTTTATTGAAGGAATTGAGTTATTGAAAGAAACAAAACCTAATGAGGAATTGACCTTAAATATGTTATTAAATTCTCAAAAGCTATCGGGACATTTGGCGGAAAAAGCTCTTAAATATGATTTAACAGTTCCCTTCGCACGTTATGTAGTACAACACCAACACGAAATCACATTCCCTTTTAAACGCTACCAAATCCAACCTGTTTGGCGTGCCGACCGACCTCAAAAAGGGCGTTACCGTGAATTTTACCAATGTGATGCTGATGTGATCGGAAGTAATTCATTAGTAAATGAAGTGGAATTGGTACAGCTTATTGATGATGTGTTTACCAAATTAAATGTTCCTGTTCTTATCAAAATTAATAACAGAAAAATATTAAGCGGAATAGCAGAAATAATTGGGGAAAAAGATAAAATTATAACGATAACTGTTGCCATAGATAAATTAGACAAGATTGGTGTAGATGGCGTAAATAAAGAATTACAAGAGAACGGTGTTAGTGATAGTGCTATAGAAAAACTTCAACCTTTAATAGCTTTCCAGGGCAGCACTTTGGAAAAACTTAATTTTCTTAAACAACTTTTGGGGAATTCTGAAATTGGTTTAAAAGGTATTGAAGAAGTAGAATATATTTTCAAAACGGTGGATAGTTTAGGATTGAATACTGCTAAAACAGAATTGGATATTACACTTGCCCGTGGCTTAAACTATTACACCGGTGCCATTTTTGAAGTTAAATCAAATGCAGGAACATTTACCAGCAGTATTTGTGGTGGAGGAAGGTATGATGACTTAACCGGTATTTTCGGTTTGCCGAATATGTCGGGAGTGGGCATCTCTTTTGGTGCAGACAGGATCTATGATGTATTGAATGAATTAAATTTATTTCCTGAATCGGTTGCAGCTTCTACTAAATTATTATTTGTAACATTTGGTGAAGCCGAACAAAATTATTGTCTGCCTTTATTAGCAAAGGCTCGCAAGGCAGGTATTAATTCCGAAATATACCCGGATGCAGGTGCAAAAATGAAAAAGCAAATGGGATATGCCGATGATAAAAAAATCCCATATGTAGTAATAGTTGGAAGTGATGAAATGCTAAATGGCTTGTTAACTTTAAAGAATATGACAACAGGAGAGCAAGCGAAAATCACTATTGATTCAATAATTGAAGAGTTAAAATAAAAATTCACCACTAAGGCGCTAAGAGCACAAAGGTTCAAAAAATCGTGTTTCTTGATGGTCTTAATGCCTTTTGGTAAAACAAAACACATGCATCACATCACAACATCAAAATTAGATTTCGATATCATTTCGGAGATCATTTCTACAAATAAAAAGCTTGTTTTATCTGAAGAAGTAAAAACAAATATTGTGCGTTGCCGCGAATATCTTGATAAAAAAATGGCTTCACAAAAAGACCCCATTTACGGTATCAATACCGGCTTTGGTTCTTTATGCGATATCGTTATTCCAAATCAGGATCTGGAAAAACTTCAACAAAACCTGGTAATGTCTCATGCTTGCGGCACAGGTGATGAAGTTCCCCAGGAAATAGTGAAGTTAATGTTGTTATTGAAAATTCAGGCATTCTCTTATGGCAAATCGGGCGTTCAATTACAAACTGTTGAACGCTTGGTCGATTTTTTCAATAATGATATTTTACCGGTAGTTTATCAGTTGGGTTCATTGGGAGCTTCAGGTGACTTAGCACCGCTTGCACACATGAGCTTACCATTATTGGGATTAGGTGAGGTAGTTTATCAAGGGAAGAAACAAGATGCAGCAGCTGTTCTAAAACAATTGAATTTACAGCCGATTCAACTAAAATCAAAAGAAGGGCTGGCACTATTGAATGGCACTCAATTTATGAGTGCATACGGTGTGTGGTGTTTATTAAATACAAGAAAATTAAGCATTGCTGCTGATGTGATCGGTGCTATTTCATTAGATGCTTTTGATGGTAGAATTGATCCATTTAAATTGCATATCCATACCATACGCCCTCATAAAGGACAAGTACAAACTGCTACTAATATGCTCAAATTATTAGAAGGCAGCGAAATTATCAAACGTAAAAAAGAACACGTTCAAGACCCGTATTCATTTCGTTGTATCCCGCAGGTACATGGGGCTTCCAAAGATGCAATAGCATACGCAGAGAATGTTTTTTTAATTGAAATAAATTCGGTTACTGATAATCCAACCATTTTTCCGGATGAAGATGAAATAATTTCGGGTGGTAATTTTCATGGACAACCACTTGCATTAGCTTTAGATTTTTTAGCGATCGCATTAGCTGAATTAGGAAGTATCTCTGAAAGACGCACGTATCAATTGATCTCCGGCACACGGGGTTTACCTTCATTCCTCGTTGCAAAACCGGGATTGAATTCAGGATTTATGATCCCGCAATATACAGCTGCAAGTATTGTAAGTCAGAACAAACAATTGTGTTCTCCCGCTTCTATTGATTCTATTGTTAGTTCAAACGGACAGGAGGATCATGTTTCAATGGGTGCGAATGCAGCAACAAAATGTTATAAAGTAGTTGAAAATTTACAGCGAATACTTGCAATAGAATTGCTGAATGCATCACAAGCATTGGAATTCAGAAGACCATTAAAATCATCGACAATTATTGAAAAATTGATTTCTGATTATCGAAAAACTGTTTCCTTTGTGGAGATCGATAAAATCATGTACACAGAGATTGAAAAAAGCGTTCAATTTTTGAAACAAACAAAATTTGATTTTTAGTTCATTGCAAAGGTAATATCGTAAGCTAAAGGCTATTTCGTATAAAAGCAGCCCAAGGTCTTCGACAGGCTCAGACTGACCGTGCGCTGGTCATATTGAGCATGTCGAAATATGTGCAAGGGCATTAATAATCCTTTATACACTTTATGAAAAAATACATTCCATTTTTATTCTTCTTACTTTCCAAAATGACATTTGCTTGCGAATGCCAGCCAATTAACCCTATTTCAAAGGATCTTTTCAAAAATTATGATGCAATTTTTACCGGAAGAGTAGACTCTGTTTCTGCTTGTTTAGAAGATGGAAAAAGTACAGCATATTTTTTTATCAATGAACTATACAAAGGAAACCTTAAGCAGCATCTGGAAGTCGTTTTCGACTGTTCGTCAGAATGTTTGATGAGCTTTTCAAAAGATGATGAATGGCTGATGTATACTACCTATTCACGATTTGATATGTTGGTTGTAAATCTGTGTGGACATAGTCGCAAATTTTTCAAGGATGCATCACAGGATTATTACCAAATGGCAGCCGAACGCAGCTTTGAAGAGGAAAAACAATTTTTAAAATCTTCGCTTGGCGTTCATTCATTTGTTCAAAATGATGAACTATCCCAACAACAAAATATTTCTCGCAATGAACAGCCCAGCGGAATCAATAAATTATGGCTTCTGTTAATTTCATGTGCAACAATGGTCATTGTTTATTTAGTAACAAGAAATAAAAATAAAAAAAATGACAAATAAATTCAAAGCTCATCCCTGGCATGGTATTACCATTGGAGCAAATGCTCCTGCAATGGTAACTGCGTTTATTGAAATTGTTCCAACTGATACTGTTAAATACGAAATTGATAAAGAAAGTGGCCATCTAAAGATCGACCGGCCTCAAAAATTTTCTAATGTTGTTCCAACTTTATATGGTTTTATTCCACAAACATATTGTGATATAAAAATTGCAGAATTCGCATCAATGAAAACAGGCAGAGAAATAGTAAAAGGCGATGGAGACCCCTTGGATATTTGTGTTTTGAGTGAACGCTCCATTACACATGGCGATATTATGTTGCAAGCTATTCCCATTGGAGGTTTACGTCTTATTGATAAAGGTGAAGCTGATGATAAAATTATTGCGATAATGAAAGACGATGAAGTTTATGAAAGCTGGAAAGATATTACCGATTGTACCGAAGCAGTTATAAACCGATTGAAACATTATTTTTTAACATATAAAAACATACCGGGCGTAGAAAAGCCTACGTGTGAAATCACCCATGTTTATGGACGCGAAGAGGCTTATGAAGTTATAAACAGAAGCAGAGAAGATTATAAAAATAAATTTTTGTAATTTAAGGGTTGGAATTAAAAGGATTGTTTTTTATTAAGAAAATAATATCAGCCCACAGTCTTCGACAAGCTCTGACTGACCGCGCGCTGGTCATATTGAGCCTGTCGAAATATGTGCGATGGCATCCTAACTAAATGACATTGAACGGAGCGAACTCACAGCCACTTGTTAAAGGACTAAAAAGATTTCTCGACTCCGCCAGCAAAGAGGATTGAAATATAAATAATAAAAAATGCTAAATATATATTGCATATCCGGAATGGGAGTTGACGAACGAATGTTCAGAAACCTTGAATTAAATAATTGTACTATTCATCATATTAAATGGCAAACACCATTCAAAAATGAAGCGCTCCCTGAATATGCTTTGCGTTTGGCACAACTAATTGATACAACGCAACCATTTGCTTTGATCGGTGTTTCGTTTGGAGGGATGTGCTGTATAGAAATTGCAAAAAAATTAAATCCGGTAAAAACATTTTTAGTTTCAAGTAGTAAAACCAGAGCCGAGGTCCCGCAAAAAATAAAAATCTGGTCACGTGTTCCATTGTATAAAAAATTGAACGACAATGTGTATAGAAAAGCAGCATTACTCGCAAAAAAACTATTTGGGGTAACGAGTAAAGAGCAAGGTGAACGATTTGAACAAATGTTGAACACAGCTCCAGAAAATTATTTTAAAGGTGCTGTACACTGTATCTTAACCTGGAAAAATAATGAAATACCTAAAAATGTTATTCATATTCATGGTACGGCAGATCAGGTTTTACCTCATAAAAAAATTGTGAATTGTAATTATTCAATTAAGGATGGTTCACATTTTATGATCGTAAACAGAGCGGAGGAGATAAATCTTATAATTAATGAGGAGTTGGGAAACAGATCATTCTAAAAATCGAATAAATCGCTGAATAGACATTTAAAGCTTTTGGCAATTCAATGGCATTTGCTAACTGCAAGTATAAATTTGCCCTGAAAGGGCTTTATACACTAACACAGGGCATCGCCCTGTGAAAACAAACTACAAAAAATCCTATTACCCTGTAAGGGTAAAATATATTAATCCCAAACATAGCGTTCATCGTAATCCACTTTATACTTTTTTAAAAATGCACGGTATTCATCCTGAAATGAAACTTTCTTGTGGTGTTCTTCCTGATTTTCGATATACTTCACTACTATATCAATTTCACTGGGGTTCACAGAAAAGGCACCGTACCCATCCTGCCAATGAAAATCGGTAAATTCTTCTCCTTTTGTTTTAATCCATTTTGAAGAATTTTTCTTTACTTCTTCAAGAAGCTTCATAACTGCTATTTTTTTTGATAACAAACATAGAATGTGAATATGATCGGCATACCCACCTATTTTTATAGGGAAACATTCTAAATTTTTACATATTCCACCTAAGTAACTATATAATTCAGGTTGCACCTCTTTATGTAATACCGACTCCCTATATTTGGTAGTGAAAACCAAATGGATATATATTTTTGTTAGTGATTGAGACATGGCTCTATTACGCCCTTTCAGGGCTAATTTATTTTTATTCCTTTATACGTAGGGCGATGCCCTACGTTGTTATATATAGCCCTTTCAGGGCAGAGAGAAAACCCTTTCAGCTAATACCTATTAAATTTCCGTAACTCTTTAACTTTTTTGTCTTCTTCGTAGGGCGATGCCCTACCTTAGTATATGTAGTTCTTTCAGGGCAAATTAAATTTCATGCAGTTAATATCTATTAAATTTTTCAATTTTTAATATTACCACATCAAAATTAAACTAGCAATAAAACCAATTACTTTTTAACCACATTTTCACCACCCATCAATACATATTGTATGATGTTAGCTCCCATTTTCAGGGCCTTTTGATGTGTTTCAGGTGAGTCCTTATGTACTTCAAAACTTTCCCAGCCATCTCCAAGATCACATTCGTAATCGTAGAAACAAACTAATCGTCCCTGGTAAATCAATCCGAAACCTTGTGGTGATTTACTTTCGTGTTCATGTATTTTTGGGAGGCCATTGGGGAAATCAAATTTTTGATGGTAAATAGGATGAGAGAACGGAAGCTCTACAAAATCCAATTCAGGAAAAACTTTTTTCATTTGAATGCGAATGAATTTATCCATTCCATAATTATCCGATAAGTGAACAAAACCACCACCAATTAAGTAATTGCGCAGATTTTCTGTTTCTTGCGCATTAAAAACAACATTTCCGTGTCCTGTAAGGTGAACAAAAGGATAATTAAATATATCAGGATTGCCAACTTCAACAATGGCTTGTTCCGGATTAATATTGGTTCTCAAATTGCTGTTACAAAACTCTATCAAATTGGGTAAAGATGTTTCCAGATTGGAGTACCAATCTCCACCACCATTATATTTAAGTAATCCTATTTGATAGGTAGGAGCCGGCCTGAAAGCAGCACAGCTTAACACAATTAAAAAAAGTAATATCGTTTTTTTTATCATAATAAATTTTCAGAAACTCCCGGGCAAACATTTACCCCTGGACATAAATTGTAAATTAAAACTCCGAATCTAAGCTATATATCGCTCTTTAGCTCCTTTGAAAGATAAATACATTTCGTTAAAACGATCCATTATTTTTTGCATAAATTCCTCATCCACTAATTTTTGTATTCCTTCTATGCCATTTACTTCAGTGTGCGAAAGTTTGAATATTTGTTCCATCGGTCCGGCTTCAAATTTCACCTGATACTTATCATTCATGGAAAAAATAGAAATAGTAATTTTGGGATGTGCTATTGTACCGATGATACGCATTAATTTCTTTTTTGAATTGTTATATTATTTTTAAAAGACAAAGAGCCTAAACCCTCATTATTTTTCAGCCTTAAAAGGTCCACTGTTAAACAAACCGGTTCTGTCATCCCCTTCTTTACGGATCTTAGCTTGTATTTTATGTGCCAGATCTGCATAATGTTTCAAATTGTTTTTAATCAGAAAAACGTGGGCATTTTCATCCCCGTTGATATAATTTGACATTGCTGCCCAAAAAAATTCTTTTTTATCCATTAATAATTTCAATGCTTTTTTGTCGTCCCAGATAGAATTAACAAAAGCAGCAAGAACAAAGTGTTTATTGATCAATAAATATTCGAATGCTTTTGGATAGCGACTTACCGCATCTTTTAGCTGAACAAGTTCTTCATAGTTACTTTCCTGCAACCATGCTTTTGCACGTCCATCGCCTTCCATCCAGGCACCGGCTTTTTCTATTGCTTCTTTTGGGTATAACATTTATTGGTATAAAAATCTTTAAACAAAGTTACGAAATGGTTACGAATAACGAATAATTACGAATTTACGAAACTGACTTCTTCGTAATTACCTTCTTCTTTTTCGGTTTAGGGATCTTACCGATACGTTTGTCGCCTCTTAAAATAAGATCACAAACCTGATTCACGCTCGATTCAAAATCATCATCATCCATTGGTAATACCTGCCATCCGCTTTCACCCGGACCAAATACTTTTATGGAACGCATTGAAGAAAAATCTTTTTTTAAACTTGCATGATGTTCAGCTGTTGTTGCTATCCAAACCCCACTATCCTCATCTTTCTTATCACGAAGTATCAATACAATTTTGTTGCCAACATAAATTGCATACGCACCAAACATAAACTTTATGATAGGATCGAGGGCATATAAATTTTCAATCACAAAATTAAACGGGACCGTCTTTTGGACTTTTTTCATTTGTTTTGTTAATTTACAAACATTTAAAATAATCAAAAGGTTCCCTGCAATCGATACAGCGGTATAATGCTTTACAGGCTGTGGAACCAAATTGGGATATCATTTCGGTGTTTTTTGACCCGCATTGCGGACATTTTAATTCGCGTGCCTTTCCCATCAATACCGCTTTATCAATAGTACTATGGTCGGGAGGTGCTATTCCATAAGCACGTAATTTTTCTTTAGCAATATCACTTATCCAATCAGTTGTCCAGGCAGGAGAATAAACCAAATCTAGTTTTACATTACTTATTCCAATTTCCTTGAGTTTGATCCTTATATCATCCTCAATTACTTTCATTGCCGGACAGCCGCTATACGTGGGTGTAATTATTACGGTACATAAAATGCCATCCCATTGTACATCACGTAATATCCCTAATTCAATAATATTTATGACTGGAATTTCCGGATCTGGAATTTCGGAAAGAAGGGAGAATAGTTGTTCTTTTGTATATGTTGAAGTATTCATATTATCTTAGTTTCAACAAAGAGTTCACAGAGCTTTTTATGAGTTTCACAGAGAAAAAAAACTCTGTGTTGCTCCTTCTTCCTCTGTGTACTCTGTGTTAAAAAATTACCATTTAGATCCAGGGAAAGATCTTGGGATATATTGCATTTCTGCTAACAAAAAGCCTAAATGCTCACTATGTTTGCCTTCACGGCTGCCTTTTTGTTTAATATTAGTTACAGGGATCTGTAACGTAGCTTCTGTGATCACTTCATTTACTCGTTTTTCCCAAGCCGCTTTTACTTTATCCAAATCAGCTGCAATTCCTTCATTAATTAATAATCCATCTACTTCATCCATATCAAACAGTTCGGAAGTAAACATCCACAAATCATTTAATGCGGTTTGTAATCGTTGATGACTTTCTTCTGTGCCATCCCCCAAACGTAGCATCCACTGAGTGGTATGCCGCAAATGATAGGTAATTTCTTTATGCGATTTAACTGCAATTGCAGCAATGGTCTCATCTTTGCTGTTTTTCAGCTCTTCATATAAAAAGAAAGTATAGGTATCATATAAAAACTGACGCGCAATGGTAGCTGCATAATCGCCATTTGGCTGTTCTGTTAATAATAGATTCCGGTATTCACGCTCACCACGCAAATAAGCCAGATCATCCTCTGTACGCCCCTTCCCTTCTACCTGAGCTGCATAACCTAAAAGCGATGTTGCATTACCAACAAAATCCAATGCAATATTTATTAATGCAATATCTTCTTCTAAAATCGGACCATGTCCACACCATTCGGAAAGACGATGACCAATTATCAGACTGCTATCACCAAGGCGAAGCAGGTATTCGAATTTTGCTTGTTGTAAATTCATTTTTTTTAATTAGTTGGAAAGTTCAAAGTTCGAAAGTTCAAAGTTTAGTTAGGAAGTTAAACACGTTATAACTTTAAAACTTTCTAACTTTAAACTTATAAATATTTCACCCCTTCCGGAATTTTATAAAATGTTGGATGACGGTATGGTTTATCATTTGAAGGTTCAAAAAATGAACCTTGATCTTCGGGGCTTGATGCCGAAATCTCAATTGCAGGAACTACCCAAATGCTTATGCCTTCACTTCTGCGCGTATAAACATCACGTGCATTTTGAATTGCCATTTCGGCATCAGTAGCATGAACGCTACCCACGTGTTTGTGGGGTATTCCGGGATTACCTTGTACAAATACTTCCCATAAAGGCCATTGTGAATCACTCATTTTTATTGGTTGTTAGTTGTTGGTTTTTAGTTGTTAGTTCGTGGTTGTTAGTTGTTAGTGACTCACAAACGGTTATTTGCCTATCAACTAACAACCAACAACTATCAACTAACCTAAGCTACTAATTTTTCTTTTGCTTGTTTTACTGCATAGGCAGTTGCGGCTTCCCGCACCCAAGCGCCATTTTTATCCGCTTCAACACGATCTTTTATTCGTTTTGCATTACAAGGGCCATTTCCTTTAATTACTTCAAAAAACTCTTCCCAGTTGATGGGCCCATGTTCATAATGACCTGTTACGTCATTAAATTTCAAATCAGCATCAGGAACCTTTAAACCAATAAATTCAGCCTGTGGAACAGTACGGTCAATAAAACGCTGACGGATCGCATCATTGCTCTCCATTTTTACTTTCCAAAGCATTAATTGTTCGCTGTTTGGCGATTTATCATCACTTGGCCCCAACATCATAATAGAGGGCCACCACCAGCGGTTAAACGCATCTTGTGCCATCTCCTTTTGTTCGGGCGTTCCTTGTGCCAGGTGCATCATTATTTCATAACCCTGACGATTGTGGAAACTTTCTTCTTTACAAATACGGATCATTGCACGGCAGTATGGGCCATAAGAACCTCTTGCTAATGCTGTTTGATTCATAATTGCAGCGCCATCCACTAACCAGCCAATGGCTCCAATATCAGCCCATGTAAGGGTTGGATAATTGAATATACTTGAATATTTTGCTTTTCCGGAATGTAATTGTTCTAATAATTCGGAGCGGTCAATACCTAACGTTTCGGTGGCGCTGTATAGATATAAACCATGTCCTGCTTCGTCCTGAACCTTTGCTAATAAAATTGCTTTTCTGCGCAAGCTTGGAGCACGGGTGATCCAATTTCCTTCAGGCAACATCCCAATAATTTCGGAATGTGCATGCTGACTCATCATTCTGATCAATTGTTTACGGTACGCTTCCGGCATCCAATCTTTGGGTTCTATTTTCAGCCCAGCTGCGATCTTAGCCTCAAATTGCTCTATTTTTTTTGTATCGTCCATTGTTATAAATTATCTAATGCAATATTACTAATACCTAGCTATAAAATTATGATTTTTATCAGTAATAACCAAGTATCTGGTAATTTTATATTAAGAATAGTTTTTGGGTTTTTGAGGAGGAATACTAATGGGCAAATATGCGATGTCGTGGGGGAGGTTTTGAGTGTGTCGGCTAAGCTATTATATATTTTCTGTTAGGTGGCAGTTTTTTCTTTTTACAAAGGCATAAATCCAGACCCAAAAGTCTTTTCGTCAACGCCAACAAATGAATAATGTCTCGGTAAGTACCAAGCTATAGTTTGCATAACACTTCTATATATTGCTTCGCTACTAAAATTCTCAGGCAAAATATTAAATGCAATATCCTGAGAAACCCCTTCACCTCCGTTAATGTGTCGCATCAGCAATAAAACTTTTGGTGATTTTATGCCATTCATTTTTAAAAAACTGTCCAAAAGTTTTCTAGTCGCTTTGGGTAGTATAGTTTCAGATGGTTGCCCAATCATAATTTCCTCTTCTTTTTGAATAACTTCGTCTTTCATTTCTCGTGAAAATGCAGTTTTTCCAATTGTATAAAAAGTTTTATTCAAATGTAAATTAAGAATGTCTCCATAAGATAAAACCCAATCAGGTTGTTTTCCGGTCTGAATAATTACAACTCCAAAACCACTTTCTAATAGAAAATCGTTTTGCATTCTGTCAATGACATAGCATTGAAAACTTTTATTTGGTTCTGGCAAAAAAAGTTGAAAATATGGAAATCCGTCTGGACCTTTAATTACTTGAGGGTCTCCGCATCTGAAACTTGCAGAAGATAAGTTTGACAGAAATTCTATTTTCCAATTTTCATCTCTGTCAGAAGGAGGTACTTTAACTAAATTGTAAATCTCTTTTGTTTTATTTAAGTCGCCAAAATAAGGTTCTTTTTGAAGTGTTGTTTGTTGAACTGATTCAGTCTCTTTTTTCTTGATTAAGTCACCAAGATAAGGTTCTTTTTGAGGAGTTGTTTGTTGAACTGATTCAGTCTCTTTTTTCTTGAAAATGTCAAATAGTCCCATATAATAGTCTGTCTTTTAATTTTTAAAAATCGCCACCAAGCCATTTTATAAACGCAACCACTTGCATATTTCCGGATTAGCAACTCCGTCAAATTTAATTTTCAGTCGGCAATTCAACATTGAAATACAAACTCAAAAAATTACAACCCCTTATCGTAATTCACAACCACATTAGGTGTTGTAGGGCGGCTTTGGCAGGTAAGAATATATCCTTGTTTTACTTCAGAGGCAGATAATGCATAATTAACCGCCATCTCCACTTTCCCTCCTTCCAATAAAGCACGGCAAGTACAGCAAGATCCACCCTGACAAGCATAAGGCGCATCTATTCCAATTCGTAAAGCAGCTTCCAGAATTGTTTCATTATCCTCCAAAGTAACAGTATGTTGATCGCCATCCATAATAATTGTTGCTGTGGTGCCAACAATTGAAGGCGTGATCTTTTTGGAATCATCAGCAACTACGGGAGCAGAAAAATATTCGATATGAACTCTTGTTTCATCGGTTTTCAATTCCTTCAAGGCCGCTACTACATTGTCCATCATTGGGCCGGGACCGCAAATAAAATATTCATTATCGGTGGTAGAAGACACGTAATTTTTAATGAGCTCTATATTTTTTTCTTTCGTCATTAATCCTTGCAGCGCCTGAGAATGGCCTGCAGGAGCATTACAAAGGATATGATACACTTTTAATCTTTCGGGATTATTTGCAGCAATTGTATCAATTTGTTTTTTGAAAATGGTTGAAGCTTCATCGTTATTACCATAAAACAAAGTAACAGTACTGTTCGGCTCCAGCTTTAAAGCAGTTTTTAAGATGGAAAGCATGGGTGTGATCCCGCTACCTCCTGCAAAAAGAACATAATTTTTTTTGTGAGTAGGATTCAGCTCTGTATAGAAGTTACCCATTGGAATCATCACTTCCATGGAATCACCTACTTTTATTTTATCATTAATATAAGAAGACATTCTGCCATCCTTTACTTTTTTTATAGCAACTCTCAACTCGTTTTCTTCAACAGGGCTGCTACAAATGGAGTACGAACGTCTTAACTCTTCACCATTAACAAAAAACTTTAAAGTAAGGTATTGCCCTTGCTTGTATATATATTCTTGTTTTAAATTATTGGGCACTTCAAATGCAACAGAAACGGCATCAGCTGTTTCGCGCACAATATCAATTATTTTTAAGGTATGAAATTTCGACATGGTTAGGTTTTAAATTTAATGCGCGAATTTACGATTAAATATTAAAAAAAAATGCCACAGATCATCAGATAAAAATAATTTATCCGCGAATCTGTGGCAAAATCTTAAATGAAATGGAGAACATATTAGTTATAAAACTCCTGCACATATTTCGACAGGCTCAATATGACCACGCACGGTTAGCCCCTACTATTGGAGGGGGGACAAAAAACATTATCGGGTAACGACTATTTTCTGAATTTCTTTAAACTTGTCCGTTTGAAGGGTTATGAAATAAATTCCTGAATTTAAATGCAGATCAGCTATACTTATTGATTTTTGGTGCGTTCCGCTAATTTGAGTTTGATCAATAACATTAGCAATAGTTTTACCAATTACATTAGTAATACTTATTTTAACATGAGTAGTTGCCGGCAACTTATAATTTACCTTTATTTCATCAACGCAAGGATTTGGGTAAACTGCAAGTTCCATACCAGGCGCCATATTTTCAGTAATTCCAACCTGTGGAACTCCTGTTCTTGCGCTATCCGTATAACGAACATTGGAAACCGTGATATTACCGGCAATATTAGTAGCTTCGATCTTCAGAACCGGGATTTTTTTACCTGATGCCAGCCATTTGAATTCATATTTTAAAGGACGAGGTATATTGGTTCCAGCGCTTAAGGAAGTATTGTAAACCGTATCAACAGCATCAATGGTAGATATTACACGTAATGTTTGAAACGTTCCAAAAGGAGTAATTAATGTTCCCCAACCATCAACAAGGTTAACACGGTGCCCCGATTGGCCATAGTATCCCATTCCGGGAATTTCTAAACTATATTTATAATTGCAATCATTGGTATTTAAATAATTCATAGGAAATTCATAAATAATATCATCCTGAGAGTATAAAAATGGGTTTGGCACATTATTTACAGTAAATCCAGCACCTATCTGTTTATATACTGATGAGGATTCTTTATAAAAATCATAGGCATCGGTGATCTCTGTTCCACCAGGCAATGAAATAGTAGAAAATTCATAATTATCTCTGCCATACGATGTATTAAAGGGATTGAACAGGAAATTATAAGGGGATGTAAAAGAAAGGGGGGAATCAAACTTCTCAAACTGCTGAACATTTGGTGATAATGATGAAAAATCCCAATTATAATTGGGTCCTGTAAGTGAAGGATCTATGGCTCCAATGTTATTATTAACACTAACTAATATTTCATCGTTTTCATTTGGCATGTCACCTGAAGTAATAGTAATGGGCGTTTGAGCTATTAATGCAGTAGAAATAAATATACAGGATAATAAAAAAGTAATTTTTTTCATGTTCAAAGAGTTTTGTACATGCGAATTTAAGGAATTAAAGACAATAATTTCAGTTTTTTTAAGTTATTAGGCCGCAAACTGCAAACAAGGTAATAAATACGTATTTTTGAGATTCAATAAAACAATAAATTATGTTAAAAAAAATACATTTAGTATTACTATTAATAATCCTTATTGATATAGGTGCCATTGCACAGGAAAAAAAAACGAAGAGTTCGGCAGGAAAAGGCCCTAGTTTGATCCAGTTTTCAGGAGTAGTTGTGGAAGGAGGGGATCTGCGTCCTGTACCATATACAAGTATCATCGTTAGAAACACTCACCGTGGTACTATTAGTGATTTTTATGGCTATTTTTCTTTCGTTGCTAAAGTGAGCGATACCATTGAGTTTTCGGCTATTGGTTTTACTTCGGCTCAATATATCATTCCTGATACATTAACTTCTAATACTTATTCCCTTATTCAGGTATTATTGAAAGATACTGTTTTTTTAAAACTCACGGAAGTATTCCCATGGCCTTCGAAAGAACAATTTAAACAAGCTTTTTTAAATCTTGATCTTCCTGAAGATGATCTGGCAAGAGCTTCTAAAAACATGGACCGTTCGGATATTAAAGATCAAATGGTAGGCATGGCAATGGATGCAAGTCTAAATTACAAATACAGTTCACAACAATATCAAAGCAAACTTTACTATGCGGGACAATATCCACCTAATAATTTATTAAATCCGATAGCCTGGGCAAAATTTATCAAAGCATGGAAAAACGGTGATTTTAAAAAGAAAGATTAATTTGGCAATTTAGCAGTAGGCAAATTAAACAGTAGGCAATTATGCAGTAGGCAATTTCAACAATAAGCAATTTACCAGGTTACAATTTCAACAATAGGCAATTTAGCAGTAGACAATTCAGCATTAGGAAATTTAGCAAATAATGTACTAACATACCAATTACTAATGACTAATTGGCTAATGACTAGTTGACTGATGACATAAAACAGTGGATGTGAAAAGAAAAAAACGGAATCAACTTAAATTCTTATTTCTAAGTTTTATATTTTTCGCTTCGTTTGCAGCACTTGCACAGGATACTGCCACCATTTATGGTAAGGTTACCAACTCTGAAAATGAACCTATACCCGATATCAGTATTTCTATTTTAGGCTTATCCCTGCCTCCTGTTTATACAGATCAAAAAGGAGAATATACCTATTCCATACCGGCTAATCAGGAATTAACGATCGTTTTTTATAGCCTCAGTTATAAGCAAGAGCAGCGAAAAGTAAGGCTGGCACCGGGTGAACGACTTGAGTTGAGCAGAGCCTTAACTTTTAAAAATATAATTAAAGAAGTGGTAGTAAGCGATGGGAATCGTTTTTTGGCAGTTACCCGTATCGATCCTCTTCACATTAGTCATATTCCTACCGCCAGCCAGGATTTTAATGCTATTTTATTTACTCTTCCGGGTGTATCCAGCCGCAACGAGTTGAGTTCCTCTTACTCTGTGCGTGGAGGGAATTTTGATGAAAACCTTGTTTATGTTAATGGTATTGAGGTATACCGCCCTTTCCTTGTTCGCTCGGGTCAGCAGGAAGGCCTAAGCTTTGTTAACCCCGATCTGGTTTCATCTGTATTGTTTTCAGCTGGTGGGTTTGAAGCAAAGTATGGCGATAAAATGTCGTCAGTACTGGATGTTCAATATCGGAGGCCACGCAAATTTGCAGGAACTGTTTCAGGAAGTTTACTTGGTACCAATTTGCATTTAGAAGGCAGCTCAAAAAATTATCGACTTTCGTGGATCGTTGGTGCACGTTATAAAACCAATCAATATTTGTTAAACGGATTGGATACCAAAGGGCAGTATAAACCCTTTTTTGGTGATGTTCAATCCTACATTACCTACGATCTGAACCCTCGATGGGAACTTGATTTCTTGGGTAATTATGCAAGTAATAAATACCAGATCGTTCCCGAAAATCGTGAAACAGATTTTGGCACTTTGAATCAGGCCTTGCGTTTGAAAATTTATTTTGACGGTAGAGAAGTAGATCAATTTACAACCATGTTGGGTGCGTTGTCCGCCAATTATCATGATAAGAGCGACAAATTGAATCTTAGATTTATTGGATCTGCATTCCAAAGTAAGGAAAGTGAAGCCTTTGATATACAAGGTCAATATTTTATTGATGAACTCGAAACTGATTTTGGAAAACCCACTTTTGGTGATATCGTTGCGAACAGGGGTATTGGTACATTTTTAAATCACGCAAGAACCAATCTTAAGGCCAATGTACTAAGTGCTGAACACAAGGGAACCTATACGGTTTCAGGCAAACAGCTATTGTGGGGAGCTAAATATTCAAATGAAATGATCACTGATAAATTAAGCGAATGGAAATACATTGATAGTGCCGGCTTTTCGCTACCAATAACCGATCCGCAAGAAATTATTTTACAAGATGTTATCAAACAAAAAATAAATATTTCATCAAATCGTGTTTCTGGCTTTGTACAAGGCGTATGGAGAAAAGAAATGAAGGATTCATCACTTGTTTCACTCGTAGGTGGGATTCGTGCAAATTACTGGGACCTGAATGATCAGGCTTTGGTTGGCCCACGTGCAACAATTGGTTTAAAGCCTCACTGGAAAAAAGATTTTTTGTTTAAATTTTCCTCCGGATATTATTATCAGTCCCCATTTTACAGGGAGTTGCGTGATGCCAAAGGTGTTATTAATTATAACATTAAAGCTCAAACATCTATTCACTTTGTGTTAAGCAGCGATTATAATTTCAAATCGTGGAAGCGTCCTTTTAAATTTATTGGTGAGGCGTATTATAAATACTTGGATAATTTGATTCCTTATGAAGTTGATAATGTCCGCATACGTTACTCTGCAAAAAACAATGCCCGTGGATATGCCACCGGCATTGATCTAAAAGTGAATGGAGAATTTGTAAAAGGATTGGAATCATGGGCATCGGTATCAATAATGGAAACGCGTGAAGACATAAAGGATGATTTTTATTATGACTATTTTAACAGTGATGGCAAAAAAATTGAACCCGGAATTACATTTAATAATATAGCAACAGACAGTATACGTCACGAACCAGGCTATATTCCGCGCCCTACCGATCAACGTGTGAATTTTGGTTTGTTTTTTCAGGATAATATGCCGGGGCTTCCTGATCTAAAAATGCATCTCAATTTATTATTCGGAAGTGGTGTTCCTTTTGGTCCGCCAAATTCGCAACGATACAAACAAACATTGAAAATGCCACCCTATCGCAGAGTTGATATAGGTTTCTCCTATCAGGCACTGCGAGAAGATAGAAAGGTTAAAACTCAAAGTCTGGCGCGCTATCTTAAATCAGTTTGGATAAGCCTTGAAGTTTTTAATCTTTTGGGAACAAGTAATACGGTCTCCTATATTTGGGTAGAAGATGTTACCAATCGTCAATACGCTGTTCCTAATTTCTTAACTCAGCGGCAGTTGAACTTAAGGATGATTGTGAAGTTTTAGTTATTGTTCAGAGCGTTGAATATTTCCCCGCAGATTTCGCAGATTTACGCAGATTATGAAATTTTATTGTTGACCAACATCTGCGTAAATTTGCGAAATCTGCGGGAAAATTGCAATTCGGGAGTTTCATAGTTCATAATAGTTTTGATTATATTTGAATTCTCAAAAACATAAAATAAATATAAATATGTCGTCATTTATTAAAACCGAATTGGTTGATAGTGTTCTAAAAATCACACTTAACCGCCCTGATAAATTCAATAGCTTTAATCGTGAGATGGCTTTAGCACTGCAAACCGCCTTGGATAAAGCTGCAACCGATAGTGCGATCCGTGCTGTTTATTTAACAGGTGAAGGAAAAGCGTTTTGTGCAGGACAAGATCTTGCTGAAGTGGTTGACCCGAGTGGGGTTGGACTGGAAAAGATAGTTACTGAACATTACAATCCCATCATTGAAAAGATCAGGAATATTGAAAAGCCGGTTATTTGCGCTGTAAATGGTGTTGCTGCCGGTGCAGGGGCAAACATTGCTTTAGCTTGTGATATTGTAATTGCAGCAAATTCAGTTGCTTTTATTCAAGCGTTTAGTAAAATCGGCTTGATCCCGGATAGCGGAGGAACATTTTTTCTTCCACGTTTAGTTGGATTTGGAAAAGCATCAGCATTGATGATGTTGGGTGATAAAATTTCAGCTTCAGATGCAGAAAAAATGGGCATGATCTATAAAGTAATTGAAGATGACAAATTACAGGACGATGCATTTGCAATTGCAAAAACGCTGGCTAACCTTCCAACTAGGGCAATAGGTTTAACGAAACGATTATTGAATCAATCAATAAATAATACACTCGAACAACAATTAATTGCTGAAGGTATAGAACAAATAAGTGCATCTAAAACCTATGATTATAATGAAGGTGTTAAGGCTTTTTTAGAAAAACGTAAACCGGTTTTTAAAGGGGAGTAGTTGTTGGTTGATAGTTGTTGGTTGATAGTTGTTGGTTTTAGTTGCTGACATTAATAAAAAAATTATGAATTACAAATCATATTTAGATTTAGATGTCTGGAAGCAGAGTAGAGGTTTAACAAATTATATTTATCTAACAAGTAAAAAATTCCCCAAAGAAGAAATTTACGGGCTGACCAATCAAATTAGAAGAAGTGCCGTTTCGGTACCTTCTAATATTGCAGAAGGTTGCGGAAGGCAGCATACAAAAGATTCATTACAATTTTTTTATATTAGCAGAGGTTCATTATATGAATTAGAAACGCAATTTTATTTGGCTTTCGATCAAGAATTTATAAGTCAAATTGATTTAGAAGTTGGAATTGAAAAGATCACTTCTTGCAAAAAATTATTAAATGGATTTATAAATTATTTTCAGACTTTAAAATAAATGACATTATCAAATAGGCCAGAACCATCAACTAACAACCAACAACTAACAACCAACAGCCAAATAGGAATAATTGGTTCGGGTGCAATGGGAGCCGGAATTGCACAAGTGGCAGCTACTGCAGGGCATAATGTGATCTTATTCGATACTAATCAAATTGCTTTGGATAAAGCAAAGAATAATTTAGAAAACACATTAAAAAAATTAGTTGAGAAACAAAAACTAACCGCACAAAATTCAAAAGAAATTACAGAACGTATCCAATTTGCCTCTGAATTAAAGGAATGCAAAAATTGCGAATTGATCATTGAAGCCATTGTAGAAAATTTAGATGTAAAACAAAAATTATTTTCTGATCTGGAAAACATCGTTTCTTCTGATTGTATATTGGCAAGTAATACCTCTTCGCTATCAATCGCGTCAATCGCATCGGCTTGTAAAAATGCAGAGCGTGTAATAGGAATTCATTTTTTTAACCCCGCTCCTATTATGCCTTTGGTGGAAATCATTCCTGCTATTACCACTGATAGTAAAATTACAGAACATTCAAAAAAACTGATCGACAGCTGGGGAAAACAAACTGTTCTTACAAAAGATACCCCGGGCTTTATAGTTAATCGTGTAGCTCGCTCCTTTTATGGGGAATCCATACGTATCTATGAAGAAGGCATTGCTGATTTTTCAACTATTGATTGGGCAATGAAAACCGTTGGGGGCTTTAAAATGGGACCTTTCGAATTGATGGATTTTATTGGCAATGACATAAATTATAAAGTTACCGAAAGTGTATGGACGCAATTCTTTTATGAGCCTCGCTTCAAGCCGTCCTTAACACAAAAACGATTATATGAGGCAAAATGGTTTGGCCGTAAATCCGGAAAAGGTTATTACAATTATGCCGAAGGAGCTGTAATTCCGGCACCTAAGGAGGATGACGAATTGGCTAAAACCATTTTTTACCGTGTAATTGCAATGCTGATCAATGAAGCGATTGATTCCTTGTATTTGCAATTAGCGAGCAAAGAAGATTTGGATCTGGCCATGACAAAAGGAGTAAATTATCCGAAAGGATTATTAAAATGGGCGGATGAATTAGGTTTGCAAATCATATTAGATACACTGGAAAACTTGTATACCAATTATGCCGAAGACCGTTACAGACCCTGCATTTTATTAAAAAAAATGGCAGCAAAAGAAGAAACATTCTATTAAATTTATTTGTTGTTTTTCAATTCTGTCAAGAAAAGTATTGAATTGAAAAATAAATTATTGTGACAAAAATTATTTCCTCACCCAATTAAAATGCGGCCAACAAAGCAAATATATAATAACTATACTGAACTTGATTTTTTGGTTTGGCAAACACTATTCGAAAGACAAATAAAAATTTTAAAACCAATTGTTTCATCAGCGTATCTGGAAGCATTGGAAATAGTGCAATTTTCTTCTGATAAAATCCCTCATTTTGATGAAGTGGCTGAACTCCTAAAACCGCTGACAGGTTGGAGTATGGAAGTGGTGCCGAACATTAGTCCGCAAAAAACATTTTTCGAATTTCTTTCTCAGAAAAAATTTACTGCAACATGTTGGTTAAGGACAATGGAGCAATTAGATTACCTGGAAGAACCTGATATGTTTCACGATGTGTTTGCACATGTTCCGTTATTGAGCAATCAAACCTATGTTGATTTTTTTAAAGGCATCAGTAATATAGCCTTGAAACATATAGATAATCCAAAAGCAATTGAATTACTTGGCCGTATTTACTGGTTTACCATCGAATTTGGGTTAATAAAAGAAAATGATGAACTGAAAATTTATGGAGCCGGAATTATTTCATCCATGGGTGAAACGAAACATTGCTTGAGTGAACAAGCAGAACACCTTAATTTTGATGTTCAAACTATTTTCAATACTGATTTCAGGACGGATATACTTCAGGTAAAATACTTTGTAATTGAATCGTTTCAACAACTATTTGATTCTTTAGAGGAGATAGAAAAATTGATCGAGGATTCTATAAAAAATGAACAAGTGAAATTTCATTAGAAATTATTTATGATGGTGAAAACCATCACTTATCCTTTTTTTTCTTCTTTACTTTCTTAATAAGGATATTGCTTTCGTGAGTGGCTTTTGTATTATGAGGATCATTGTAAAGCTTGTCTGAGCTGTCTTTCTCATTAGTAACATTAAGATCGGTACCGTAATTCCATTTCCCTTTTTTGAATCCAAAACCATCATAACTCATATCGGGGCAATAATACTGATATTGACCTTCTAATTGAGCTTGTGCGGGTGTTAAATGGTCAAAAACGATGGAATCCTTTTTATTACTGTATTTAAGCGACATAGTGCATGAAGCAGAGTATTCAAAAATCACTCTTTTAGGGAATTTTTTTGACATGCTAAAAATATCGGCACCAAAACGAGGCGTTCCATTATTATCAAAGGTTAATACATCTATGATTTTTTTTACACTAAATTTATCATTGCCATCCCATCCGAGCAAAGTATAATATGTTTTGTTTTTTGTTTTTTTTGTTATGACCTTATAATAAAGCATTCCAAACCACTTTTTATTATCGCTGATGGAGTTTTCCGGGTTTTTAATTTCAAAGGATTTGTCAATTAAGGGGTATAGCTGGAAGGTTTCTGTTCTTTCCTTTCTGAACAAACCTTTCTTTTTTATTTGAATATGCTTGTATTGAATAAATCCAAAATATTCCTGCGTTCCATCACTGTATGGCACATTCCAATTTATGATCCTGAATGTTTTATCGGGGGGGACTAACCTTGCTAAATCGTTTAATGAATCGAATGGATAATCAAATGAATTGGGCTTAATCAAAACCGTTTCGAACGTCCTAAGCAATTGATCATTGTATTTTTTTTTCTCGGAATCCGATTTTGAATTGTATATTTTTTTGCAAATACTTTTCAGGGAATCATTATCCAAATCAAACGCGCGTTTCTCCAGACTCCCCTCCTGGGCAGAAATTTTTAATGAAAATAAAAAAAAAATAAGAATGCCTATTTTTTTCATTTGCTCAAAGTATAAGATCTTGCTCCCTATGAAACGCATAAGACTCCTACAAATTGTACTTTATAGGATATGGGCGCTATAATAACCCTGTTATTAGGTGGTCGGTAGAGAATTCGTGCTGTAGGAGGAAGTCTGAGAAATTTATGAAATATGCATCGTACTTTTTTTCTCTAAAAGTTCTTCTTTGCTTTCTCTCCAGTTTTCATCATCTACACAACAGTCAACCGGGCAAACAGCTGCACATTGTGGCTCATCATGAAAACCAACACACTCGGTACATTTATCAGATACAATATAATAAATATCCATTGCTACAGGTGTTTCAGGTGTATCTGCATCAACAGTCATTCCACTTTTTGAGGTAAACATACCTTTTATAGAGGTTCCATCAGAAAAACGCCACTCATTTCCACCTTCGTATATTGCGTTATTGGGACATTCCGGTTCACAGGCTCCACAATTAATGCACTCCTCAGTAATTTTAATCGCCATAAGAGTCTTTTGTTTTTGTTAGTTTTGTAAAAAAATCTTTTGCAAATATACGAATTAACAATTAGAGATTTGGAGAATTAGAGATTTGGGAAGACTACAACCCTTAAATAGCAAATCTCCAAATTTTTAAAACAATAAATTTTCATATCAACAATATGACACTAGATAACAGAATAAAAGCCATTGTTACATTAGGAAATTTTTTAAAACAGTTTTCAGGACAAGGAGAAAAACAAGCAGACAACTCCCTAAACGATACCTTTTACAATGATTTTAACGAGTTGATTCAATCCGTGCATTATAATAACGGATGGTTTACGGAAGATAATGTTCGAAATGCAATCGGGGCAATTGCTTCAAGCTTAAATGAGGAACTGCTTGTAGACTGGCTTTCGCACTATATAAAATCAATATCGGATAAAAAAACGGCAAAAAATGTTGCTGTTATTATGGCTGGAAACATACCAATGGTGGGCTTTCACGATATGTTATGTGTATTGTTATCCGGGAATAAGTTTACAGGTAAATTATCATCAGATGATAAACTGCTACTTCCTTATATAGCTAAAATATTAATTGCAATTGAACCTCAATTTGCCAATTATATCGAGTTTACTGAGGGACAGCTTAAAAATATTGATGCTGTAATTGCAACAGGGAGCAATAACTCTGCAAGGTATTTTGAATATTATTTTGGAAAATATCCTCATATTATTCGTAAAAATAGAAATTCCGTAGCTGTCCTCTCAGGCAAGGAAAGCAAGGAAGATCTAAAACTTTTAGGAAAAGATATTTTTCAATATTTCGGATTAGGATGCCGAAATGTTTCCAAATTATTTGTGCCAAGAGGATATAAATTTGATACATTTTACGAATCGATTTTTGAATATCAGTATGTTGTAAATAACAATAAATACGGCAATAATTATGATTATAACCGAACTGTCTATTTAATGGGTAATAATGAGTCATTATTAGATAATAATTTTTTATTATTAAAAGAAGATATCAGCTATTCATCACCTATTGGTGTTTTATTTTACGAATTTTATGATGAGATCACTGCATTAAACCAGCGACTTCAAAATGAGAAAGAACAAATTCAGTGTATTGTTTCAACTATTTCTGAAATTGACTATAAGGTGCCATTTGGAGAGGGGCAATGTCCTAAATTAGATGATTATGCTGATGGGGTGGACATTATGGAGTTTTTGAGTGGGTTGTAGGGTTGGTTCCGGGAATTCAAATTGCTTTTCTTTATTTATAATTTCTGAAAACCAAATGTTTGAAAAAAAAACAAGAATTCATCTTAATATCTCATTTATTGTTAATTTTGCTGGCAATTCAAAAAAATTAATACCTTAATTTATAAAAAAAAATATTTTTAAAATTTCAAATCTCAAAAAATGAACGACAATAATTCATCAGACGAAATAGACTTGCGTTCTGTTTTTAGTAGTATCAAAAAAGGAGGGGGGGATTTATTCCGATCTGTTGGAGAATTCATCTACTTTTCAATTAAAAACATAAAAACGCTTATAGCCTTTATTATTATTGGCGTTAGCATAAGTTTAGCAATGTTTTACTTAAAAAAAACAGTTTATGTTAGTGATCTTACAATATCGCATACTCGATTAAATAATGGTGAATGCTATTCGTTGATCAATGATTTGACAAAGCCTGGTAATGATCGAAATGATAGAATATTATCCGAGAAACTCAACATTGATATTAAAATGGCTAAACAGATAAAAAGTATTTCATGTAAAGCATTAAATGAAGCACTTGAAAAAAATTATAAGGATTCGGCATTTGTGCTTTTACCTTTTAAAGTAGAAGTAAGAGTTTATAGCGCATCTATTTTAGACAGTCTCCAAAGTGGAATTTTGCATTTTTTAGAATCTAATGAATATGCGACCAAAAGAAAAAAAATTAGTAAATTATACTTAGATAAATTTGAAGAAAAAATAAAAAGTGAAATCATTGCAATTGATAGCTTAAAACGTATTGTTGATAAAAGTATTCTTCCTAGGAGTTTAGGAAATGGAATAATTATGGGTGAATCTATTGATCCGGTTAAGGTTTACCAAGAAGGTATGAATCTTTACAAATCGCAATTGAATATCAATGAACAAAGAGAGCTTAATAACAGCTTTGAAATAATAATAGGTTTTTCATCTCCAACTCCTTCATCTAATTTAATAGTAAATATTTTAAAGGGATTCATTTTTAGTTTGCTTTTTGGAGTAGTATGGTTATTATTTAAAAAATTCAATTTACGTAAAGCTGAGATAGTAGAATAGAGCATTAAAAATATGGAAGGGTGAGAAGGAATAAAAAATTGCAATTGACCTATCTGGTTGCTTTTTTATTTAATTTAGTTCGATCTTTTTCTCTTTCAGAAAAAATTTGAACATCAAAAAAAAATAAAACGTTTTTTGAATCCGCACTTTAACAGCAAATAAAAAAGGAGTAAAATCAGGCAAATCATTTGCAAACATACATTAATGAATGTACTTATTGATTCAATGGAAATTTTATGAAAATATTTTTTTTGGTATAATAGCAAAAAATAGTTGGTAAAACAGGCTATAAGTGAATACAGCAAAGGATTTGATGAAAGGATATTGAAAGTGGTTTCAATATCCTTTTTTTGTATATAGAAAAATAAAAAAAGAGCCCCTCTATTTTAAAAACTAGGTGTAAGTTTTTTAAGCCATTATTTACAAAGAATAAATTAAAAAGACCCTATAATGTTACAGGGTCTTTCATTTTTCGTAGTAATCATATTGCTATTTGGTTGCTCTCCAGCAGAGCCAAAGTCCTCTTCAAATTTACGACTGAATTATACAAACTATTTTCTTAAAATCCACCAACTATTTTTGGCCCCATTACCTTATTTGTTAAATACTTAAAATTCTATCGTTTTGTATTATGAAGGAATGTTCCGATGAGTAAATGTGATTAGCGAATTGCTAATTTCAATTGTTTTCAAAGGGTACATTATAATCCTGCGTTGGTTAACGTGAAAAAATTAAACCTATAGTTTAATTTTTCGGGTTTTTAGCGCAAAAAACAGGTAGGTGAATAGAAAAAATAAAGCCGCCATTACAAAGGCCATAATAAAACACGAGTAATATCTTCCTAACAATAAAAATATCATCACAATAAAAACATTTAATATTCCGAGTAAAACACTTGCTTTTCCATGGGATAACCCAAGATCAATAAGGATATGATGGGCATGATTTCTATCTGCAACAAATGGATTTTCTCTCCTTAACAATCGTGAAAAAATAATTCGGGTAGTATCAAATGTTGGTATAAACAAAATTGCAATAATAAATATGATTCTGTTTTCAGGTCTAAAATTATAGTCATTAATAATAAACGGTTCTAAAACCATAAATTTCAGGGTCAAAAAACCAATTAAAAAACCTATAACTAAGGAACCTGAATCTCCCATAAAAATTTTATTAGTCCCGGAAGCAAAATTATACCTTAAGAATGCAGCCAATATTGCTATAATAGAAATGCTAACCATAAAGTAAAAACCTTGGTTGGTGAGATAAAACAAAACAGCATAAATGGCACAAATAATAATTCCTATAATTCCCGCTAACCCATCTATACCATCAATAAGATTATAAGCGTTTATTATTGACAACATTAAAATTGCTGCTATTGCAAAAGAGAGGTAAGAAGGGATTTCATAAATATAAAAAAAACCGTTTAAAGAGGTGATTTGTAGTTCAGGTGAAAACAAAATAAAGGTGATGGCAATAGCCTGACCTATTAGTTTGACTCTTGCACTAGAAATTATCAAATCATCCTTTAACCCTACCATAAATAATATAGTGAGCCCGGCAATTAAATGATTACTAGCATAATTCAAATGAATTGATTGAATAAGTGAAACCATTAGAATAATAGTCACAAAAAAAGCAACTCCACCAAAAGCTGGAGTTGGTATTTTATGAGCACTTCTTCCGACAACCGGAGTAGTTAAATTTCTCGCCTGGCTCACCCATATAATTTTTGGGATAATTATGTAGGTAGTTAAAAAAGCTCCTACAAATAGCAAACATGTGAAAAGCAAATAATGAGAGCGCAAGAAAGCGAGCAATATATCTGAATCAAAAATATTCATTTCTGTATTTTTAAGATTATGACAAAAGTACTTATTATTTTTAATTAACTATACTTTTTATTACAAAATGGATATGAAATTACGTGATAATGATTATTTTCAGCTTAGTTGAAAAAGAACATTTTTCAATAGAAGAAAAGTAACTATTTATTATTATATTTGTTGCCCCTTTTTTATTATCTTTAGAAGCAAACAATAGTTTTTGTAACAAAGACTTAAAACACTAAATCGAATGACTAGTAAGCATAATGTTAATGAAAATGGTGAAATTGATGGAGAAAGCATTTCCTATTATAAAAATGGACAATTAGAATCAAAGGGGAATTATTTTAATAAAGAAAGGCATGGGAACTGGGAATTTTATTGGTATACAGGGCAATTGCAGTCGAAAGGTACTTACAAAGAAGGGAAATATGATGGGGAGTGGAAAGAATATGTTGACTCGCATTTACATTCGGTATTTAATTATAAAGAAGGAATATTAGAAGGGGAGAGTGAGTGCCATTTTAGCAACGGCCTTTTAAATTGGAAAGGAAACTATAAAAATGGTAAAGAAGAGGGAGAGTGGAACTATTATGATTTATATGGGAATATTAGTGAAAAGGGACACTATTCAAATGGGGTTCGATATGGGTTATGGCAAGAAAATGGACAAATTGTGAGCCATTATAATGATGGGCAAGGAATAAGCACCGAAAGAGAAAAACAAGAAAATAGCATTAAGGAAAAACTAATTGAAAAAACAACCGCAGAGGCGCAAAGTTTCTTTTTTAAGTATTTAATAATTGGCTTAATATTAATTGGTTTGCTTACTTTCCTAATACTCCGGTAAATGACTACAGTCCTTTGGATCTTTGTTTTGCAGCCTTTAAATTAAATTGTTTGTTAAGAGAATTCAAGGCATTTGTATTTATTGTTTCTCTTTTTTTATCAAAAAACCACCCCCATTTATTAAAGTATTGAATTGCGGATCGAATATGGTAAAACAACATTCTTATTGAACGATAGGAATCTTTAGCATAATGATGGGTTACTTCAACTTTAGGATAAAAAACATTTTTTTCAATTCTCCGACAAAAATCAAAATCTTCTAGATACATGAAGTATCTTTCATCAAAAGAACCGCATTCAATTATACGAGAAATACGAAGAAACATAAAACAACCTGAAGTAACGGGCACTTTCATGATATTCTCGTATTTTGTAAATCTCAATTCATATTTTTCAGTCCTGTTTTTAATAATAGTTTTAAAAGGAAAAAAACGTCTGAAAATTAAATCAAATGGGGTTGGTAACAATTTGCATAAATATTGTATAGAACCATCCGGATATATGATCTTCGGCATAACATTTCCAACTTCACGATTTAATTCCATAAAATTGTATAATTCTTTAATGACATTTGGTTCAAATTCAATATCCGGATTGAGAATAATATGATAATTACAGTTGCTCTTTATCGAGTTCTGAATTGCTATGTTATGTGCCGCACCATAACCAAGATTTTCATTTGTTCTGATATATTTTATTCTAACGCTTATATTATTTAATTCTTTTAAATTGCAATTAGAGGAATTATCAATTAAATAAATATTAACATTTATCCAATCTATCTCCAATAATGGTTTTATCACGTTTAATATTTGTTCCATTTTATTATGAAAAAGAACAATAGATACAGAAATACATTTCATTTTTTTTAATACAATTTGTTTATCCCAACAATTGATACTTGTTTTTATTAATGTAGAAAAAAAGGTTATTATTTTCGTTCATCACTTTCATTACATATTTTCTTTTTGTATTTTCAAAAAGCATATAAGTATTATTGTAAAAGACAAAAATTTCCAAACATTCGATTTTTTATTGTTTTGTTAAAACTTGAATAATTCCCCTCCAAGTCCCTTTTACGTAAGAAAGATTAAGATTGGTTAAACTTTTCATTAAATTTATAATTAAAAGACCTAATGCAGTCCAATAAAATAGCGGTTTACTACCTATTTGATGTTTATTAAAAATGTAATGGAAATTTTCTACATACTGTTGTCTTACTTTTGAATGATCTCTTTGTAAAGTAGATAAATGATCATGAAAGCCATTGAAATCAGGCAAAAAAACATAATGGCCATGTTTTGTAATAGACAATGAAAAATCTGAATCTTCCAAATACGCATAACCATTAAAATATTCATCAAAAAAATGTTTATTAAAAATGTCACTTTTATATGCAGAGAACCCCCCTCGTAAAAAGAGAGCATCATG
Organism: Bacteroidota bacterium; assembly: GCA_040389865.1. GTDB lineage: Bacteria > Bacteroidota > Bacteroidia > 2-12-FULL-35-15 > 2-12-FULL-35-15 > 2-12-FULL-35-15. The sequence goes on from JAZJZM010000009.1 coordinate 99,991, forward strand.
ATAGGTTTGCGAGGCAAGGGGAATAATAGGCAATCCCGATCTTGTAATTCCGGATTTTCCAAATGCTGGTGTAAAAAACACTTTACTAAATACTTTTTCCACAAGCTGTTTTACTTTTGATGGCGCATTTTTTTCTGTTAAAGCTCCGGTAACACCATCAATTTCTGGATTTTTTATAAAACAGGTACGAAGACTATTTACACTTCCTTTATAAAGCCTTATATCATCATCCAAGAATAAAAATATATCGCCAGTTGCATGTTTTATTCCATAATTTCTTTGAATTTGCTTCCCAATTTGAGTCCTGTGATAATGAATATTTTCTGCTTTAAAATCCAATTTAAATTTTTCAGAATAATCTTCATCACTACTATCAACTATTATTATTTCATCAATAGTTTGAAATTCCGCCAGGTTATGTTTAAGGTTCGATATTAATACATCAAATCTGTTTCGGGTAATTATTATTAAGCTGCAATTCATAAAAGAGTAAATTGAATAAAGGTTTTAAGTAAATAAAAATATAATAATTGCTCACCAAAATTGCAATTATTATCCCTTAATTTATTGATAATTTTTTCAAAACAATCTCTATTAAATAAATGGATTAAATCATCAGGAATAAAACGGATAGAAATAAAAGATCTGAGAATCCTTTAAAATTCAGAATCAAAAGATATACGAAAGTCATATAAAAAAACATCTTGAATTTAGCATTTTTTTCTAATGCCATACGAATAACAGAAAATTGAAGAAAAACATAAGACAGCATTCCTATCAGACCGAAATAATAAATAAGACGTAAATACCCAACATCTGTATTCATATAATATAAAGGATGAGGCGTTGGATTTGTATAATACCCATCTCCAATAATATACGTTCTTAGTGAGCTCGGCCATATATACATGTCCTTTAACTGAGAGAGCGTTTCTGTGTCTCCCCCTCCATTATCATTACTTAAAAATATTTTAAACCCAAAATTAAATGCAGATTTTAAAGTATCTGCAAACTTTGGAAAAATAAAAAATAAAACAATCGTTGCAACCAAAGGTAAAATGACCAAAGAAACCATGAAAAACAATTTTTTCTGAAATAGTCGTAATTTAATTTTTAATCCCGAAGGAAAAGTAACTATTATAAAGGCTAACAATGCTCCGATAACCGTGGTTCTGGCCATCATCATTCCAAACACTAATATAATTAAGAATACTATCGATAAATAAATCACTCTTTTATATGATAGTTCACCCAGTTTAATTTGTGCTGCAATTAGCATTAATGCATATCCATTGACAATTCCAGCACCAAAAAACTTAGCTCCAAAACCACTCAATCGATATAATGTTGCAGCTTCATCCAATTTTAATTTATCAAAATCCGAAACTAATTGAATATTATTTAATGTGATTTTGAATGATGGTATTAAAAACATTAATAAAGAAAGAATAACCTGAATTAAAACTACATTAATAATCAAATCACTTAGTACAGAAAACGAGTTATCTTTATGTTCCCCCCTAATCGCACTTGTAATGAAATAACATGCAAATAAAATAAGGATAATTGAGATCATATACTTTATAAATTCAAAATCAGAAGTACCATTTATCAAAACAGACAAAATTGAAATAGATGCTATAAGACCGAGGAGAACAAGAATGGTAAATAAATTTTCTTTAATTTTAAGCGTTTTATTTCCGTTTAAAAGTGACAATAAAAAAAATAGCAAAACAGCAACCAAACCTAATAATGCGATAAAAATACGCGTTCCTAACCCAAAAGGAATTCCTTTTAGCTGAACAGAGTATATATATAAAAACATCAAAATATGAAGTGAAACGCTAATTCCTATTGCGTTACAGACCGAATTTTTCTTCATAATATTCCTGGTGACTTCTAATTACATTATTTATAGAAAATTGTTTTGCAGTTTTTACTGCTTCATTGCTGATTGATAACCTTAAGCTTTGCGTATTTAAAAGTTTAATTATAGCTTCAGAAAATTTACGACTATCATCAACAGAACTGATAATACCATTAAATCCATCTATTATCAGCTCCTTGAAAATATCAATGTCAGACGTAATTACAGGTAAGCCCATTGCCATTTTCTCAATAAGCACTAATGGAAATCCTTCAAAGCCTGATGGAAAAACCCCAATATCCGAGATTGCAAGCAAACTCTGCACGTCTTTAATAGTACCTAAAAAACGGACACTATTTTCCAGGTTTGCCATAATGCATTTTTCTTTTATTAAGGGCATTAATACACCGTCACCTGCCAAGCAAAGTCTTGCGTTTGGTATTTCTTTTACAACAAATGCCCAGGCTTCAATCAGCATTTCATGATTTTTACCAATGTCAAAACGAGCAATGTAGGTAACGACCGTGTCAGTAGGTAAATATCCAAAGTCTTTTTTATTGGTTTGGATAAAATTATTTTTGTTAAAACTGCCCAGGTCTATACCATTCGGGATATAACGAATATCTGAAGCTAAGTTTTGAAAATGAGTTAAATTATTCTGGTGAACAGCTTTTGAAATGCTAATAAGATAGGTTGCATTGATAGCAGTTGCATATTTCTCGACCTTTAATCTGAATCTGTTTATCCATGTTTTGTTTCTATAAAACAATCCAGAGGTATGAACCGTTCTAAAATGTAAACCCTTAGGCCTAAGAAATCTGATTCCGAGCGCAACAAAAAATAAATGCTGATAGTATATATGTGTATGAACAATATTGGGTTTAATTTCATTCAGCATTTTTATAAGTTTTGGAAAGCCAATTAGCCAAAATATAATTGATTTATACCCTCCAATCCCACTTCTTTTAAAAGGAAGAAAACGAATATTAACTTTTGGCTCAATTTCCGTTAAAAGCTGGTTATTATCATTAGAAAGGACAAGAATGGTTACGTCAAATTTTTTAAAATCCAGATTGTTGCAAATGTCAATAACCACTTTTTCTCTTCCTCCAACACATAATGACTCCATTACATGAATAATTTTAATTTTATTAATTACCATTTAAACTTAAGTTACCGTATTGGATGTTTCATATATTTTTGTCAATAGCGAATCTGGCAAACTCATTTTTTGATCCTTTTCCAAAGAAGTTTTTTTAATGACTTTATTAATGTTAAAACCACTTTTAATATATTAAAGGGATATTTTTTCAAACATTTACCAAATGTGATTATAGCTTTAGTATATCTTTTTTCCTTAATATAAAAAATAAATAATTCAAAATATAAATTTGAGATCGTGTAGGCTATTGTCCTTTTATGTTTTATTTCTTTGCCTTTTTCAATCGCAACAAAAGTTTTGATACACCTTTCGTAATTAGACTCCCGATTTTTACTTGGTGAAAAACTACCGCCATCATGCATTCGGTAAACTGCCATTATTTCATCAATGTATTTAATTTTACCAAATTGAGAATTCAGAATATGAAGTGGCCAATCACCAGGGAAAGCCTTATAGTACCAATCTGGAAACTCATTAATTAAATTGTTTCGAAACACGCTTGTGAGCGTAGGAATAAAATTTTCTTTAATTATATCAGTGATAGTATATACCTCTTTTGGGGGACTGGTAAAAAACAGCTCACTATCATCTCCTGTTGTTTGATTAAGCTTCCTAGCATTATGAAAACAAATTGCAAAATCAAGGTTGTTTTCCAAAAAATCTACTTGTTTTTGAAGTTTATGCTTGTTTGTCCAATAATCATCTCCTTCACAAAGAGCAATATATTTACCCTTGCAAAGTTGCAAGGCAGATATAAAATTAAGCATTATCCCTTTGTTTTCTTTATGATTTAAATATTTAATACTATTCTTCCTAAGATATTTATTTATACATCCTTGAATTACTAAATCTGTATTATCTGTTGAGCAATCATTAGCAATAATCAATTCATATTCGAAATTAGTTTCTTGCATCAGAACACCATCAATAGCCTCACGGATAAATTTTTCGTGATTATAGGTAATCATAATTACACTAACTTTTGTAATATTAATATCACTCACAATAATTTCCCTCTACCTGTTAAGTGTTGAATTTCTTTATGTCAAGCCCTTTTATCACAAGGTTTTTTAATAATTCTTTTTCTAATTTTAGTAAATTACGGCTTCTTTTGATAAGTTTTTTAGCAGGATTTCCTTTGTAAATAAAAAATTCTTCACAATTTTCATTCACCAAGCTATAGGCTCCAACAACAACACCTTGTTGTAATATTACACCTGGAAGAATGACAGCGCCACAACCAATAAGAACATGTTTGCATAAAGTAACATCAGCATGAGTTACACCTGTAAACTGACTCGGTACGGTAGGATTGGACATAAACTCGCCAAGATAGTTATCATTACTAGAATAGATTGACACTCTTGAAGATATCCCTGAAAAATCCTCTAAAATTATTCTCCCTTCTCCTTGTAATGAAGAGAAAACTGCAATGTGTACATAATTCCCTATTTGGATTCCACCTTGACCTGATGACAATACACAGAAGTCATCAATTCGAACATTATTTCCAATTGATATTCTTGAAACACCATAAAAGCTTGCCTTTTTACTAATTAATACATTTAAACCAACTAATTTAAACCCTAAATTCAATAATTCTTTTTCACTATAAAATGATGTCATAAGGAATTCCTCCAATTTTAGTTTTTTAATACGTGGGCTTATTAAATTGTTCCATTATCCACAAAAATATTTTGCCCAGTAATGGAACTAGATTTCTCTGAAATTAAAAAAGCAATCGTTTCAGAAACAGACTCTTTACTTGTAGCTTTTTTTAATGAAGTTCGGTTATATATTCTTCTTTTTTGTTCTTCTGAAAGGGTAGAACTCATTTCTGTTTCCATAAAGCCAGCAATTAGACAGTTGGATCGAATGCCTGTTGCGCCCCATTCTCTTGCAATATTTTTTGAAAAAGCTTCTAAAGCTCCTTTAGAGGATGCGTACATTGATAATCCCTTATAACCAGTATGTACACTTATTGAGGAAAGGTGAACAATACTTCCCTGAACCTTATGCAACAGCATATGCCGAATTGCATATTTTGTAATATTCATAGGAGTGAATACATTGATCGCATACATTTCTTGAAGGATTGCAGTATTCAGATTTGTAAAAATGTCATCATAAGCAAAAGCCGCATTATTAATTAAACCATGAAGAGGAGTATTAAATCCAATCCAATTTTTAAATATTAAATCGCGAACATTGTCAATATTTTGCAAATCAAATGATAACCATTTCAAACTTTTAGGATATTTTTGAAGCAATTCATCGAGTTCATTTGATTTAGTTCGACTTAATCCATAAACTATATAATCGTTTTGTAGCAAGGTTTCCGCTATGGTTAATCCTAACCCCTTAGAAACGCCAGTTATTAATATATTTTTCATCTTCTTTTTGTCTTTCCTGTGTGTGTTGAAGAGATATTTTCAACAAATTTTATTATTCTAGGTATTTTAAATTCCTGTAATCTTGTTCTAAGGTAAGTTCGTAATTCCATTTCGTTTATTTGCTTTTGAATGACCACTTCGCAAACAACAATGTTCCCTAATACTGAGTTTTTTTTTCCACTGACTCTTACGTCTAAAATTCCATTATATGTTCGAATTGCCTCCTCAACTTCATGAGGATTTACTTTATACCCGCCTACATTTATCATTTCATTTTTTCGAGATAAGAATTTAAACTTTAATGGTTCCTTAGATACAATCTCGATTAAATCACCAGTTGCATACCATTGCTCCTCATTTTGACCAGATAATTTCCCCAATAATGACTTATGAACAAAGAGTTCATTTTCAATAAATTTTATTTTATCAGCTAATTCCTTCTTGAGGGAAAATACATCCCCTTGAGAGGCAAATAGGCTTCCAATTTCTGTTGAAGCATATACATTGGTAATTTTCGCATTTGGAAAAACTTTATTCAATAATTCTGAAGCCCTTTGATCAAACTTTTCACCACCACTTGTAAGCCTTATTATGCTTTTAAATGTACTCGTTGTTGGTAATAGCATCCTATAAAATGTTGGTGTTGCAGATATTCGACTAATTTGATGTTCTTCTATTTGATTGAATATATCTTCTTTATTTAAACCAAACAATCTTACAATCTCATTACCATTTAAAAGCGCTTGGAAGAAAACCTGTAGCCCTGCCATATGTGTTGCATTGTAGGCAAACCCCCATACCGATTTATTATTTTGTTCATTAATTTTCACAAATCGGGTCAGTGATTCAAAGGAATGTGTTACTTTTTTTGGCAAACCCGTTGTTCCCGAAGTATAAATAGATATACCCCATTTTGAATGGTTAGAAAATACATACTCCAAAAAAGAATTCTTATCCAAAAACTCCATAGATGGGAGCTGTATGTCTTGGGTTCGGGTTTCTATGTCTTTTTTTTTCGTAAGCTGTTCCACCTCTTGGTCTGTAAAATCACCGTCTAACAAGGTGATTTCTTGATTTAGCAATAATGAACAAATTATTTGTAGGAATATTTTATAATAATCATTCTCTTTACAAAATGGTGTAAAGCAATCTAAATTGCTTAAGTCACACATTAAATCATACCATGTTTTCGAATAGTGACATTTATAATCCCTATAGAATAGACTATTCATTTAGATTAAGCTTTTTGATAATCTCACCAACGGTAAGCACGAGTCCATCTTCAAAAACATCGATATCAAATTCCGCTTCGATACGAACAGTCAATTCGGCCAAATCAAGCGAATCGAGTCCTAATGTATTTGTTAAACTATCATCGGCAATCAATTTATGGATTGGTTGTTTCTCTTTATTCAATAAAATATTGTTAATGATTTGTAATAATTTTTCCATTTTTTTTATGTTGGATAATGATTGATAGAGATTAATGTAGAAATTTTTAAATTATTTGTTTTCTTCGAGCCGGGTTAAAAGTATATGTGATTATCTAATTTATCATGGTACAAATCCTTACCAAATCAATTTCTTTCAAACCCACATACAAAGGTAGACATAAAACTCTTTGAGCAATAGACTCAGAAACTGGCATCTCAACACCTCCTGTATATTTAATTGTATTCAAGGAAGGGTAAAAATACCGTCTTGGGAAAATATTCTCTTTGTTCAGAGTTTCTTGTATTTTCAACAATTGTGCTTCACTTTCAAAAATAACAGGGTAATAACTATAATTCCAATAAGTATTTTCCCTTATTTTTAATTTTCTGAGTTTGCCGAAATTTAGATGAGAATTATAGAAATCCACAACTTTTTTTCTTTCTTCCAATATTATATCCATATAAGGGAATACTGCCAAACCCATTGCGGCCTGCAATTCAGAGATTTTACCGTTAATACCTAACCCATAAAAGGCCACTGGTCCATTATGGCCAAAATTATGACTATAAAATAATTTATGGAAAAGTTCTTTATCGTGACAAAACATTGCACCACCTTCACCAGTATGAAATAATTTTGTAGCATGAAAACTACAGGTACTAATATCTCCGAAATTAAATATTGATTCATCATTGTATTTTACACCAAAACAATGTGCAGCATCGTAAATAACTTTCAAATTATACTTTAGAGCTAGGGCTTCAATTATTTTAATATTGCAAGGATTTCCAAAAACATGAGTTGCTAAAATTGCGGTAGTTTTTGTTGTAATTACAGACTCAATTTTAGTTTCATCAATTGTTAAATATTCAGGATCAATGTCTACAAAAACGGGTAAGCAGTTTTCCCAAATAATTGAAGCGGTAGTTGCAACATAAGAAAAAGGAGTAGTAATTATTTCCCCTCTATTTCCTAACAGCTTCAATCCTATTTGTAAAGGAATCGTACCATTATTGGTAATAATTATATTAGGTACACTTAAATAGAGTTTTAGCTTTTCTTCTAATTCCAATACCAAAGGACCACGGTTTGTTAGCCATTCATTGTCCCAAACCCTTTGTATTTGACCATGGTATTCTTCTATTGGTGGTAAAAAGGTTTTAGTTACATTTATCATTTTCTTAAAATCAGTAATTTAAAATCATTAATCAAATTCATTTTCAATAAAAAAGCAAGCCCTATATATGTGACTAGTCCGATAATACAGCCTGCTATGATACGAATAATATCAAACTGTTTTTTTACCTCTAGAAAATAATCTAATCCAAAAACCAAACAACCGGCAATAATTGCAATCATAATAATAGGAAAAATATCTTTAGTTTGTTCCCAAGAATTATAATTTAATATTTTACCAGTAAAATGGGTATTAATATAAAATGCGACAACAGATATCACAATTTGGCTCCACAGCAATGCAAAAACACCAAACTGCAGAGCTACAATTACTGAAATAGCTATAATTACCTTTTTTATAATTTCCAATTTCAGAAATAAATCACTGCGACCTTTAACATTCAATATATTTAAATTATAGGCATGAATTGGGTATAATATTCCAGTAAAACAAATGATTTGAAAATAAGGCACAGAAGGAAGCCACTTTTCGGTAAATAGAAACCTAAAAGTAGGTTCTGCTAATACGGCTAAAAAAATAAGTATTGGGGCAATAAAAAAAACAACCATTTGCATGATTTGTTTATACACTCGTTTCAATCGTTCGTTATCATCTTGTATGGAGGCAAAAAGGGGATAGGTAACGTTATGAAGGGCACCTGAAATAGATGATATTGGAAGTTGTTTAAAAGTCTCCGCTCTTGTATAAAACCCTACCTGAACCGGTGAAAAATACTTTCCTATTACTATCTGATAAATATTGCTGAAAATTATATCTAATAGCCCCGAAAGAGTTAATTTATAACCAAAGCGAAAATGAATTTTGAATTTATCCATATTAAAAACAAAAGAAGGTGTCCATTCAGAATAAAACCAAAGCTGAATGGTTGCAAATAACGCATTAATAATGGCACTCCAGACCAAACTCCATACACCGTAACCCAAATAAGCCATAGCAATCCCAACTATGCTACTAATGATTAATGAAGGCAAGGCCACAATCATTTGAGTTTTAAAATCCATTTGTTTTGTCAACCTAGTACTTTGTACTGCCGAAAAGGCCTTAATGATAAATATTAAACAATACACTCGGATGATGTCAATTAATACCTTCTGGTTATAAAATTCAGCAATTAATGGAGCTAATAAAAAAACTAGAAAATATACAATTACACTACCAATCAAATTAAATAAAAACACTGTAGAATAGTCCTCCTGGTCAGGATTCAGTGAACGAATAAGCGATTGTGTAAGACCTGCATCTAGCAATGTACCTCCTATCCCAATAAAAACACTAATCATCCCAATTAACCCAAACTCTTCGGGTAACAATAATCTCGCTAGAATTATAGATACAATAAAACCAACACCATGCGAACTAAATTGCAGAGCAAAAGACCAAACTAATCCAGAAAAAGCTTGCTTTTTTAATGACATTCCCGTCCTTTTAAATAACCATTCTCTCGTTTAAAAGCAAAATAAATAATATAAGCTTACAAAAAAATGAACATTATAGCTGTCTATTCCAATTTCTTTAAAAAATATAGGACAATTCTCAAGGTTAGCACACCTTCAATACATTTCACCTTCATCCATAAATGTAATCACCTAAACCTTGAGTCAATTTACAATATTGTATTATATAACATTATGCCCCATATCAAGGTGTTTCTTCAGGGGGCTTGGTGAAGCAAGATAACAAATAACACTGGCGAACATAGATAAATTAATTCTTAAAAAAATTAAATGAATGAAAAGCAAAGAGTGAATTAAAAAAAGCATACCATACTACTCCTTTTTGCACCGCCAAAGGGCACTCAACGAAACTAATGAACATGAATAGCAATATAAATATTGCATATAAATAATTTTTCTTTTTATAGCATAAATAAATTGGATAAAATAAACTTAATATAAAAAAAATTAAACCTATACTTCCAAGCGTTGCAGCAATATCCAAGAATTGATTATGTGAATTATACTGATAACAATATGCCTTTGAATCATTTTTATAAATGCATTGTAATACTGGTTGCAAACTACCGGTTCCGACTCCAACTAAAAAATTATCCTTTATTACCTTAAGTGAACTTCCCCATAATTCTAATCTTTCTGAACTCCTATATGGTGAGTATTCAGTACCGTTGGTTACAAGACCTTCAAATTTTTCTTTTATAGGGATGAAAAATTGTAGAGCATAAGATATTGAAAATATAAATAATAGTGTAACAATAAAACCATAAAGTAATTTACGCTTTTTATAAGAATAAAATAACAATGAAAAAACGGAAAGGATCAATAAGGAAATTAGTCCTATCCTAGATGCAAGTAAAAAAATGAAAATTATTAAAAAAATCACGGCTAAACCCCAAGATAATTTTTCGAATTTACTAATACTTTCATTTCGAAACCCAACAAAAAGCAAAATAAAAATGGAAAAAACAGCATATACGGAGAAATAGCTGGGATGAAATCCATAATTTTTAGTAAGATTTTCATAAGAAAAAAGCCAACTATTATTATGGGCAAAGATAATTCCGTATGATTTATCGGTATAAAATTGATCCGAAAAAAAAACTATTCCTTGAGAATAATTTCTATAAAAGGTATCAATTAAACAGAGCAAACTAATTATAATGCAAGACACAGCAAATGACAATAGTACTATTTTAAACTGTTTGGAGCTTATTTTTGGGGCAGTTCCCAATACAATTGGGAAAATTAACAAGGAGAGCCTTTTTTCAATTTCAAATAAGCCTAGTTTAAAGTTACCATATATAAGCCCAATGGCATACATTAAAAAAAGAGAGCTAAATAACCATATTAATTTATTTGATCTTAAAAACCTTATTTTCTCTTTTATTGGGCTACTCATCAACCAGACCGCAATCATTAACCAAATACTAATCGTATTTACCAATAAATTGGATACAGGCAGAGTAACTGCAACTAAAATCAAAGCTGCGAAAAATAAAGATTCTTTAGTAATATTAAACATACTTTGTAGTCCCAGTAACTTATTTGAAAAGGTGATTTTAAATAGATTTTTTGACAACCCCATAGCTTCGCCACTGTTAGTCCCATAAGGTTTGATGAGAATATTAAAAGCTCAAATGTAGTTATAAAAATGGGCCAATAATATTTTTTAGTTACCAAAGTAGTAGATAGTATGAATTTATCACACATTTACAAGCTCTTACAAAAAAAATATATCCATTTAAGAAAAAACGATAACATTTTCATCACATTCAGAAAAAGCGCTAAATCAGCGGATTGGCTGAAGAAACTAAATAACATAAGTACAATTAAAAGCTAAAAGAAAAACAAAAATTTCAGTAAATTCTTTAAATCGAACTTATGTTTACTTTTTAAAAACGATAAAGTTGAGTATAATAATTCAACTATTCAAAAAAAAGACGGACTAAAATAGCCCGTCTTTTTTTGAATAGTCCGAATACATTCACTTACTACTTTTTAGCCTTAATTTCAACTCTTCTGTTCTTAGCTCTACCTTCCTCTGTCGTATTAGTAGCAATAGGGTTTGCTTCACCGTAACCTATAGCTGAAATTCGAGAGGCAGGAACACCTTTAGAAATAAAGTACCTCTTTACTGATCCTGCTCTTCTATTAGATAAGCTAAGGTTATAGGCGGAGGAACCAACACTATCACAATATCCTTCCACTACAAACTTAAACTCAAGTTGGCTTTTCATTAATTTCACTACCTCTTCTAAAGGTTTAAATGACTCTGCCTTAATTGTAGAACTGTCGAAATTGAAAAATATTAATTTTGCAATTTCATCTATTTTTTTCTCTTCGTCTGTTTTAGTGGGTACCACCATAGCTAATGCTACCGAATCATTATAAGCCTTAGCTAGTGCAATGGTATTTAGTGAATCTAGTTTTTCTAAACTTTTTATATAATTAGCCAACATAATTATTTCGCTATCATTGTATTCGTCAGAAGAAGGACGGCTCAGAAGTTCTGTTATTTTTTGTTTCTCCTCCGGATCAGATTTTAATTCACTATTTCCAGCGATCCTTTTTTCTAAATCTCCAATATATTTAGCAAATTTAGCTATTTCAGGATTTGTATAGTATGTTAAGGTATCTGTTGGTGTATTACCAACAAATGATGTAGGGTTCTCTAAATGCCTAATATAAGCGGCCAGTTTAATTACTTCATTATTATTGTATGAATGAGGGATTCGAGTAAAAAAACCAGCAATTTGCTCTTTATTTTCTTTGTCAGATACTGAAAGATTTGCTGATGGGATCTTTGACTCTAATTCTTTTACATAACTGGATAATTTATTTATTTCTTCGTCAGTATAATGATGTAAAGTATCGGATTGAGAAAAACAAAACAATGAAAATTGTAATGTAAACAGAGCCAAAAAAATAATTTTTTTCATATAAATATTATATTTATCAGTACTTTTTGTAAATATTTTGAACACTTTCTAACAACCAAATCCTTTTTAATCAAAAAAAGATTTACCATTTTATTATTATTATTCCCTAAGGAAGAATAAAAAAAAATTATTTCTTTAATCTAATTTCAACCCTTCTGTTTTTTGCTTTACCAGCTTCTGTTTCATTTGTATCAATTGGTTTGCCCTCACCATATCCAACAGAAGAAATTCTTGATGAAGGGATACCTTTTGAAACAAAATAATCCATCACGCTCTTGGCTCTTTCTTTAGATAAATTCAAATTGTAAGCAACAGCTCCAATGCTATCCGTATGCCCCTCAATTACAAAGGATGAATTAACAAATTTCTTTAGTACTTTAACAGCCTCATCTAAAGGTGCATAAGACTCTTCTTTTAGAACAGAACTATCAAAATTGAAAAATATCAATTTTTCATATTTATCTATTTCTTTTTGCCCTGCTATAACTAGCACCTGAGTTTTTGCAATTGAATCATTATACCTCTTTTTTGCTTCTAAAGCCAAAGTGTTTAATGCATCTAATTTTTCTAAATATTTAATATAATTAGCTATTCTAATTACCTGCTTATCATTATAACTATGCAACGAATCTCTAATTAAATCGGAAAGAATCGCTTTTTCCTCCGCATTTTTACCATTGTTAACAACAAAAATGTCGTCAGGATGTGTTGCGATATAAAAAGCAGCTTTTTTTTCTAAATTCTTTATATGATTCGCCAACTTAATAACCTCAGGATCGGTGTAATGATGAAGAGAGTCTTGTGAAAAACAAGTCAATGAATATTGAATTGCATACACAATTAAAAAAAATATTTTTTTCATTTTAAAATTTTATTTGGTCTTTGCTAAATGTGTTAATTTGAAAATCAGAGATTTATTTCCAAATTAACACATTAGTATATTTCAAAATATCAAACTGATCTATTTGTTTAGAATGTCACGTAAATATTTTGCCGCATCTTCAGCTTCTTTGCTTCTCTTATAAGTATTCGGTACAACCTTAACTTCTTCAACCACTTTTGCAACTTTATCTCCTCCTATTTTAAATACTACACCTGCAGAAAACTGTAAGTAATTCGAACCTTCAAACTTGGATTTAAATAAATTGAATTTCGCAACAGTTTGAAGATAAATTCCTGCATTTTTGAAAGCCCAAATATTAACACCACCACCTACATTTAAGTTGCCGGAATTGTCTTTCCAAGTTTCTTTGTGCTGACCATGAGGAAAATCTCTGTAAGTATGACCACCACCAAGCAAAGCATACGGATCGAAGCATCTGGTTTCTTCAATACTTTTTGTTAAAAAACTGTATTTTGCATTTAGATCCGTAGACCAAAAATTATGAGGGTTCAAAGTTTCACTGGAAAGTGCAACTTGAAGGCTAAGTCCTTTTACGATACGTTTTTCGGCACTAGCATGTATTGGGTAGTAATTTCTGGTATCAAAAACCTTAAAATCTTTAAGACGTGAATCATTATCATCAACAATATCCGGTCCAAATTGAACAATCCAAGGGGTTTGAGTTAATTTTGACCAAATTGTTGTTTTTTTTGTAACAACAGTATCTTGTCCAGGTTTTCCACCAAATTGTAAAAAGGGCGTGTCTTGTGCATGAATATTAGTAAATCCAGCAAAAAATAAAAAAGCGGATAAGGTAATGGTGATGTACTTTTTTTTCATCAGATTGTTCATTATATGAATAGATATTTAAATTTTTATTATTATTCTATTTTAGAAAGCGCAATATTAAAAATAATTTTCAAGAATTGCAAAATAATTGTTTTGATTTGTTGAATCTTATCGTATCAATTTTGTTTTTCAGCTATTTCAATCATCAGTTCAGCATACTTTTTTCTGGTAAAAACATACAAGCCTGCTAATAGAAAACCAATAATAAATCCCCCAATAATACCACGCAAAGGGGGAATCATTCCTGCCGAACTTAAAGGTAGCGTTGGCTGATCAATTATTTGAAGAAAAGGAGTTTGTTGTAATGAAGTAAACTTGGATATCTCCAACTGTTTAACCCCTTCTAAATAAATGGAATTACATACTTCTACATTTCTTCTTAACTGCATTTCCGCGATCATTCCCTGTGCTTTTACCAATTGGAAATTAGCGTCTTTCCACCTTGCCAGGGCAAATTCGGCATCCTTTAGGGCAAGGGCAATAGAATCAACTCTTTTCTGAATAATGCCTAAATTTGTTCTGCCTTTTTCCGTTATGCGATTAACATAAAAACTCGTTACAGCCTCCACTAAATATTGATTGAAATATTTTGAAAACAGTTCAGATTTCGAATTTATGGTTAAAGTAATAATTCCACTTTTAGATTTTTCGGTTGTTAAAAAATCTTTCCTGATTTGACCATAAAACATTTTTAAAACACTACTTTCCTGAACGTTAAGATTTTCTTTTGAATTTACAAATCTGAAACCTTTAAGAGAATCGTCTTTCTCCCATATCTCTTCATAACCAAATAGATCTATATAGTGATTGGCAAGTAAATCAGTTGTAGAACCGATTGTAGCATTTTTAAACAAAGCCGTTTTTATAATTGTTTCTGCTTTGACGATTTCAATTAATTTATCTTCATTGATAACTGAGGAAGAGCTGCCTCCCATTAGTCCAAATTGGCTTGCTAGCGCCATAGCTCCGGACATCCCATCGCCTTTTGAACTCTCGAGCATCATTGTGCTGCTTGCAATATATTTAGGTTTTGAATTAAGAGAATAAAGTAAGCCAACTACTGAAGTGATACAAACAATAATACTTACGATAAGCCATTTCCTTTTTAATTCAGCGAAAAATTCCTTTAAGCCTTTTATCATATCTATTAAACTCATCCCTTCCTCTTCAGCCTCTCCCTTTGATCCCGGAGAGGCTGAATTAGGTGAGTTGTTAATATTATCATTTATAGTTTCCATATATTTTTTTATTCAAGTTTTTAGTGAGGGAAAGAATCAATGGAAACGGATTTGTCAGGTCGCTCCCGCCCTCTTCAGGAGAGGGCCTAAGAGGAAAGGCTTTTTTTACTTAACCAATTGAGAAAATATAAGCCACAATGTTGCAAGACCAGTTAATTTAACTGTAAAGCCTTCTATTTGTTTATTCCAGTTTATAGGTTCGCTATCTTTTTTCTTCCTTTTATCGTTAATTATTTTCTGAGGTACAACAACTACAGCCCCTTTACCTACTTTAGGGTAAAACTTAATAAAAAGAAAGGTCTTTGTTTTTTTTACATAGCCACCTGCCTCTAAAACATACGTTTTTTTCCTATCCCCATTTTTATCAAAGCCTAAGCCATAATTTTTCACATAATAGCGAACTGATTTCCCCCTTGTGTAGGGTGCACTAATTTGCTTTAGTGTTGCAATATCAGGATAATTAATTAAGCCGGAAATTTGAATTAACTGATCCACTTTAGGAATTATTATCGCATCTCCTCCTCTTAAGATATAATTGTATTTTGAACCGGAATCCTTCATTACTTCCTGTAATTTAAAAAACAAAAAGCCTGTATCGAATTCCTTTCTTGATAATGTTGCACCTTCAGGAAAAGCATATTGTGTTAAGCCACCGGCTCTTTGAATTACATCTGTTATTTTTTCATGTTTATTTAATAGTGGATAAACTCCCGGATACATTACTTCACCTTGTAAAACAACATTTTGTTGTAGTTCAAAATTAGGCTCGGTTCTAACTAATATTTGATCAAAAGGTTGAATTATAAAGCCTTCTGATGCTTTATCAATTTTAAAATCATCGGCAACCTGAATTGTTTTTATTATCGTTCTATTGGGAATTAGTACGCCTGAACTTGCAATAAAATCAGCAGCTCTGGATATTTCAATACGATTCTTTGCGGCTTCCTTTTTCAAACCTCCCGCAAGATACAAGGCATCTTTCAATGTGATACCATCTCCAAATGCATAATCACCAGGGGTTCTTACTTCACCAATTACAGAAAACACAAATTCATCTTTGAAATAGGATTTAGAAAATATCTTAATGATATCTAAATTTTGAAGTTTTATATTATTGACAGAATTAGGGGTTTCCAATATTTCCTTCAAATTAAAAGGAATGTATTTTTTTGACAAATCCGGATTAAGGCGAATTATATACGCTCTACTATCAAAAACATCGTATGAAACACCTTCTGCTCTTTTAATAATATCAGAAATTCGATCCCCTGGTTTCATCTCATAATTACCAGGCAATTTAACTGGACCAATAAGTTCAACAAAATTACTAAATCCTTCAGGTATTTTCCTTACCAACACTTCATCTCCATCCTGCAATTCAAAATCTTTTTTAGCTATTGTTAAGCTATCGTAGTTAATATCAATAACAGTTTCTTCATTATTTAAAAACCGCTTAATTTGAATTCTTTTCCTATAAGCTCCGGCATCAAATCCACCTGCATAGTTGATTACAGATTCCAGGTTTTCTTTTTCAATCAATTCATAACCATGAGGTCTTTTTACCTGACCATTAATCATAACCACTCTACCAGATGAAGGAACAAAAATATAATCGTTATTTTCCAGAAAAAAATCTTGCTTACTATCCGGATTCATTAAATATTCATATACATCAAGTGTTTTTATGGTTTGTCCTCCCCTTTTTATATATATTTTACGCACAGAACCAATTGGACGTATCCCTCCAACGGTAACTAAGGCATTAAATGCTGTATTAATAGCAGGAATAGTAAAGGCGCCAGGATTATTTACTTCCCCAACAATATTAACTGTGATAACTCTTGAATACGTTAGCGTTATATCAATTTGAGAATTATTCAAATCATATACATTTTTAAATTTTCCGGCAACTAATCCTTTGGCATCTTTGAAAGTAAGCCCTTTCAAATATATTCTACCTACCAATTTGGGATTGATAGCACCATCTTCATCTAAAGTAAAAGCCCCATTAAAATCAGAATATCCCCAAATGGCAATACTTATTTCATCTCCAATACCAAGTATATAATTATCGGGAGCTTTGAGCTGGTTAGCTTTATCATAAAATTTGATGTTATTATTTTTGAAAAAAGAATGGCCAAAAATAGTTTCCGGACTAACATTATTTACTAAGGGAGTATCAATACTTTTTCCTTCTGAGGAAGTAATTTTTTCGGATTTTTTTTGTTGTTCTGGTAATATAGTTTGCTTTTGTTCTGCCAAAATTTTCTCGGATAACTTCCTCATCTTAAAATCGGTGATGTGTTTAACTTCTTCGTCAGAAGCACCCATCATTTTTAATTTTTCAGGGCTTGGAATTTCCTCAGCTTTGACCGTATTGGTATCAATAATTGAAGGGAATTGTCTTACCTGTGCAAAAGTATCATAGGAGAATAATATCCCAATAAAAAAAACAATAAAAGAATGCTTCATAATGAAATTTTATTTTTGCAAAAGTAAGTTTTTAAATTGAATACTATGTTGAAAAATTCGAAGGTTTATAGACTTGTCATCTCAAATTGGCTTTTTGACAAGAGAGATCTTGTCAATCATAGGCAATATCACTAATAATAAACAAGATCCCTCGAAAAAATTCGGGATGACAGACTGTATGCTATTACGCACTTCTTTTTCTTTTAAATATAATATTAAATAATGCCTTAAAAAAATATTTGGTATCCGTTGTATATGGATTTTTTGTTTTTTCCTCTAAATATTCACGTTCAGCTTGCAGTACTCCTTTTACATTTCCTTTTCTATTTAATGCAACATAAGGAGGAATGCATCCTGGTTTATGTTTTAATCGTAATTCCTGTAAATCTTTTGGAATATCCTGAAAATACCTTTGACTAATTGGTCTTACCCCCACTAATTTCAATTCCCCTTTTAAAACATTGATCAATTGGGGTAATTCGTCTATCCAGTACCTGCGCATAAATTTCCCCCATGGAGTAAGCCTGAAATCATTGGCAGGTTTTCCTGATTCAGCATAACCATTAATTTTTAAGATATAACCATGTAAATATTCAGCATAGGCATGCATAGTTCTCATTTTATAAACACCAATTATTTTTCCATTTTTACCTATTCTGGGCATTTTATATAAAGCTCCATAACTTGGATTCATATCAAATACAGGATCTTTTATTTTTTTCGCTACAAAATAGGTTAAACCATTAATACCTTCGTAATCCATAATTTCAAAACCGCAACACACGAGTCTTCCAAGAACTTCGGCTTTTGATAACAAACGGTTTCGACCTTTTGTTAATAAAAAATAGATTTTTTTTAATCCAATTATTTTGGGGGAAATTCTGTTAAATAAAAACTCAAGTCCAAAATAGACAGAACCTATAATAGGTATTTTCCCTATGGCCATCCTTTCCATTCTACTTGAAATCGTTTCTAAACAACCAATAAATACTCCCTCGTTATTAAGTTTAGAATTTACGGCTTCAAAAAATTTATTGACAAAACGAATATCATTAGTTCGGCTCAAATTGATCAGTACATTAGGTACTGAATTATTATTTAATACATTAAAAATATTGGTAGTAGAAATTATAAAAGTTTTTTTAGATTCAATATCTACATATTTTGAAAAATAATCATAGGCATCTTTTCCAGCCTTTCCTATTATTAAGCTTTTCATTCCCTTTTTTTTCAATAACTAGTTAAATTACGATAAAATAACAAACCGACCTTAAAATGCTTTCTTACTGAAAATCTTTAAAATCATTTAATAAACAATCGTTTAACCTGATTTTTAAAATTTTGAATGATCAATTCCTTGCACCACAGATTTTTTTTGTCTGTCCAACGTTGTGGATGAAAAGTAAACATAATTTGTTCAGGCAATTGCCCATTATCAGTTTCAACAATAATTTCATCAGTTGAATGAAAAGATAAATTATAACCAGAAACGACTTTATCTCTAACACTAACTTTCTCTCCATCCCATCTACGTCCCGTATCTGTAAGATAAAATACTTTTGTATAATCTACATCAAAATATGGCTCACCAATTACACCAAAATCATTATAATCATAGCTTTTCCACAAATTTTTGGAATCAAAACGACTCATTGGACTTCCATGCATACAGATAGTTTTTACGTTTGCAAGCTTTCTTAAAGCAAACAAATTTGATTCGAAGTCATTTATTCCTCTTTCCAAATTACCTTTACAAGTTGTTAAGCATTCATAATGATAACCGATTTCATGACCTAATGATGCAATTTTTTTAATAATATTCTCATCCCAACTTTCTGGCACAGCTCTGAAGTAATACGTTCCTTTTATCTTATTTTCGGCTTGTATTTTAGCAAAAACCAAAGAATTTTTTGGCAATAAATCAACATCGTGCCTTAATATTATACTTTTGGGGGAGGGGGATAGAAGAAATTCTTCAAAAGTCTGAAATACAAAATTCTGATTTTTTAATGCTATTAAAAGTTCTTTGTATTTTTTTACGGTAAAATCCATTATTTAAAATTATTTTGGTAATTAGGATTTTCCCTCATGATGGTTGAACTTTTGGGGAAATTTTCAACAAACCAAATTAGGAATGCAGTAACATCGATTTTATCATTTAACATTTTCACTTGTTTGTTTTTAAACTCTTCTTTCAAATCAGGCTTGATTAATAATTCTTTTATTTTTTCGGTTAAATTTTCTGTTGATTTAAAATGAAAAATTAATCCATATTTAACTTGTTCATCAATAGTACCTGCAGTTATTGTATTTATATAAATTGCGGGGGTACCAAGCATAGCACATTCTGATGCCATAGTTGCTCCTTCACCAATAAAAAGTGAGGCAAATGCTAATGCATGATGTATTTCCTCTGGGGGGATTTTGATTTGATATTTTTTAAATTCATCAGGTAATTCGCCTTCAGAGGATATAAATATTTTATACTTAATTTCTAATAAGGAAATCACTGTTCTTTTTTCATCAAGAGAGAGCCCAGATTGATTTATATCATGACTCGCTTTCCAAGAAACAAATCGCAAAATAACGAACTTTTCGTTTTTATTGATTTTTAATAGATCATAAATGTTTTCATTAGCCGTAAAATAATTTGAATGCAAATATGCTAACTCATGATAACCATTATATTTTAATTGCTTTATACCCAAATCTTTATGAAAAGCAGTTGACGTCAAAACGTTTTTTGTAAAGGGTAAATACAACTTAACCTGTTCCATATTACCAGTATCTTCAAAAGAAACATGAGGTGTCATTAAAACAGCTGCAGCATGAGCTGCATAGGGCGAACCATGGCTGAGAAACAAATCAGGTTTAAATTTTATCCCTTGAAATAATTCCTGAAAATCGAATTTAAATAATCCGAAAATTTTTCCTGCCGTGGTTTTATATTTTTTACCAAAAGAAACAAAATTAAAACCTTCTGCTTTTAATAGTTGAACTTCAAATTCTTTTTCTCTGCATGTAAAAAAAATTGCATGGCCTTTGCGAATCATCTCATGTGCAAAATGCTTGAATAGATGAACATGCCCAGGATGACCAATATCAATCAGAATTTTCATTAATTTAGCTTTTGAACAATGTTAAATCCTAATGATACTAGTTTAAAAAGAAAAGGGAAGTGTACTTTTTCAAATCGACCGTAATTAACCATTTCGCCCCCAAATTTTTTTTTATATTCCCTAACACCATAAGGAATCTTTGGTTTTCCTGCTCCACCAAAGTCAAATTTTTTATAACCATTTTGTTTCCCCCATTTAAAAACTTCCCATGGAATCAAATCATTTGGATTTTTATTATAATATTTGCTTAATGCTCCTGCAAAATAATCGAAAACTGTATCTCCGTATACTAAACATAACATACAACCAATAATTTTATTATCAAATTTTGCGACAAATATTTTTAAACCATCATCTGTATTCGTGTTATCAAGTAAAGCTTCAAAATGTTCTTTTTTAGGTAAAGGTAGATTAGCGCGCGAATAAACTTCCATTAAAATTGTATAGCATTCGGTTAATTCTTCTTTGTTGTTAACATAAAAGAAAGTTGTCAACTCTTTTAAGGCTTTTCGTATTTCATTTCTTCTTTTAGTATGAACTTCTTTCCATAATTGCTCAGCTGTTTTGTTTAAATCTACAATTATATTCAAATGTTCCTCGTACTTGAAACCAATTAAATTCATTGATTTCTTATAATCCGACATATCATAAATATTGCGCACCTGAGTATAAATGGAAGGTGATTTCATTTTTTCATAAGCTCCATACAGCCCTTCGTAAATTATATGGTTGTTATTTAAAACCAAGGGCCCTCCCCAAATGATATTTCTTGAGGATAGAAAACTAAAAACAGGTTTGTTAATTTGTATTTGTTTGAAAACTAATAGAACTCCTGCTAATTTATTATCATCATATGCTAAAATATATAATGGAAATAACTTACTAGAAGAAACACAAGATTTAAAGAATAAGGTAGATTGAAAATAGCAAGCATTAGGATGAAGCTTTACAAAATTTTCAATTTCTTCAAACTCCTTTTTAGATGGATTTGCTATTTTAAAATATTTCAATGATACCATTTTTAAAATTTTTGATTACAAAACAGATTTTCCTTTTTTGCAAGCAAAAAGCAGCCATGGGCTTTGATTCAACCATTTATCTAATCTTAAAATTGATTCGAAAGCAGAAAACAAAGGAATTAACACATTATTAGAATTCACTTTAAATGGCATCCAATTAAATCCTTTGATTTTAATAATTTCAAAACCGTTTTGCACAACTAAATTTTCATATTCTTTGATAGATAGTTCACCATAGTTTGTTGATTTATTTTTCCTTAAATTATGTAATTTATTTCTCCAACTATTTTTATTAGTACCAACAAAAATAAATAAACCTTCATCAGTTAATTTTTGATATGAAATTTTAATAACCTCTTGAGGAGGAGTAACCAAAAACAGTTCAATTGCTAACACAACATTATACCCTTTTAAATCAATATTTTTCAGATCACAACAATAAGACTTGACAATCCCTCTTCGTTTACAGAGTTCAATAGCCCTTGGATCTAAATCCACCACAGTTATATCAAAACCGGATTTTAATAATGGCAACGCAAAACGTCCACTGCCCCCTCCCAAATCCAAAATTGTTTTTGAATTATTTGAAATGTATGATTTTATAAAATCTAATTCTATTTTTGTTTTATAGATACCTGATCGATTATAATATCCTTTGGGATTTTTTTCGTCCCATAAGTATTGATTTTCTTGCATGTTTTCAAGTTTCATTTGCTACTAATAAAATTAAATGGCTGAGATTATTCTTGAAACATTTATTTATGAAATAAAAAGTGATCATTCAAAAAATTCTAAATTTCATTGATTTGATTGCCTTTTACGGCTAACTTTTTATTAGCTGTCAAAATACAATTACTAATGTTAATTTAAAGCAAAAATCAAATCATCCTCAATTTAAGTTAACCTCATCAATAAACATTCTAAACCATAATTCTAAGTGAATCCATTTCCAAATTTCACTTGCAATATTAATATCACAAGATAGATGCTTTTGATATTGTTTAATTGCTTTTTGATGGTCAATTAATTTTCTATTTTTAAACGACTCACTGTTTAAAATTTCTATGATTATTTTTTGCCAAGAAGGGGTCCTAAACCATTCATCTTCAGGTGTACCAAATCCAATTTTGTCTTTACGAAGGCGTATTTTTTCAGGTAAAATGCCTTTCATTGCTTCACGAAGAATAAATTTGGTTACTCCTTTTTTAATTTTCTGCTCGCTTTGGGTGGCTAAAAGCTTTTCTACAAACCGGTAATCTAAAAATGGTACTCGTGCTTCAATTGAAAAAGACATCGAATTACGGTCTTCCCATTTTAATAAATGTTCCAGTTTATACTCAAAATGATCTAAAAAAGCGTCTTTTAAAGTTTTAGAGCCATAAATATTCCCGGAAATTGAATTACTATCTTGGTGTTGATTTACAAAATTAGAATGCAAATAATTTTTCTCGCCTACTCTTACCTTTGTTCGCAGCCGCTTTGGCAGCAAAAAATATAAAAAAGATTTAACACCAAAAAAACTATGGTGTTCTTTAAGGTAACAAGCTATTTCATTACTTAACTTAATTATATTGCCACTGCCCAATAAATCTTTAAAATAAAACCCGAAAAAATAATGATATCCACCTAGTGATTCATCTGCGCCTTGTCCATCAAGTGTAACTACAACTTTACCTTTAGCTAGTTCCATTACTTTATATTGAGCGTAAGGAGAAGTTCCAGGAAAGGGTTCGGAGTGAGTTTTAATAAATGTTAAAAGATCTTTTTCAAGTGAATCAGCAGTTGGGGTAACAAAAAACATATTCTTCACATAAGGTTTGTATTCGTCAATAAACTCTGTTTCATCACCTATTTGACCTTTTTTGTAAACGGCTGAAAAAGTATTAATTTCCTTTTTATTAAAGTCTTCCAATAAGATGCTAACAATACTAGAAGAATCCAAACCTCCACTTAAGCAAACCCCCACAGGAACATCACTACGTAAATGTAAATCAATTGCAGATGACAACAATTCTTTAAACTCTTTTGGGTTTTTTATCCCCTGAGTTTGTGAAACTTTCGCTCTTAAATCGTACCACTTTTTAATACTAATTCGGCTTTCTGAAATATGATTATTTTTTTTAACATGGTCTAAATTACCAAAAACTTTTAAAACATGACCATGTTGGAGCTTTTTAACATCTTCAAAAAAAGTATCTTCTATTTGGTCAGTGCGGTTAAATACTAAAAAATCGAAAATCGATTGATTATTCGGTTTGGGCTTTTTATCTATTAAATTAAGAAGAGGAGGTATTTCAGAACAAAATGAGAAAAAATTATCAGTATGAATATAATAAAAAGGTTTAATACCGAAACGATCTCTTGCAGCAAAAACACTTTTTTCTTGTCTATCGTAAATGACAACAGCCCACATGCCGTTAAAACGATGCATGCAATTTTCACCCCATACTATGTAAGCATTAAGAAATACTTCAGTATCTGTTTGAGTAGAAAAAACAACACCTTCCTGCTTTAGTTCTTCACGTAATTCAAGATAGTTATATATTTCTCCATTAAATAAAATAACATATCGTTCATCTTGCGAAAATTTAGGCTGATGACCAGCAGAGGAAAGATCTATGACGCTTAAACGTACAAAACCGAATCCAACATTTTCTTCAAAAAAAACACCATCATCATCAGGTCCACGATGCTTCACCAATTGCATCATTTTACGAATCGGTGTTTCCTGCACTATTTGTCCGTCAAATCTTATTATTCCGCAAATTCCACACATAGTAAATTATCTCAAGTAAAAATATCTTAAAAAAAAAATTTCTTTATGGAATTTTATTCTAACGTCATAAGAAATAGGGTCCTTTTTGTTTATTGACAACCAACCATTAAAAAATAACCGATTCATAACAAAATTTCTGCATAATAGTCGCGCATTGTATAAAAACGTGCATTGCGTTTTAAACATTCTTCTATTATCATTATATAGCTTTTTTTGTGGAGCGGAAATTCTTTTTCTGTAAAATAATTATTATGCCAATTGATGCAAAGTAGGGAATTGTTTTGGATGCATATATCAATTAAATTATTCAATTTGGGCATAGGGTCTTTTAATACAACAAAAGGATAATCCATAATTACCATAGGAATAACAGCAAAATAATCATTGAACGGCCTGAATGTCTTTATTTTATTTTCTTTAAAACCAATACTGTCGGTCAATCCAAAAGATGAATCATATTTGAATCCCGCCTGTTTTTGCCATGCCCAGGTTTGTGAGCTAATGTTCAAGTAGTGTTGACGAATACCTATCAATTCATGTCCAACTATTTTCTCCATAATTGCTTTTTCTTTTTTTAATAGATCGGGATGCAAATAGGAATTATACGAACCATGTACACCTATATCCCATCCGTTATTGTCCAGCCATTTAATAATTTGCACTATTCGTGGATCATGTATGTCGTATCGTCCTAAAGATAACTTCCAATTGTATATATCAAAAGGATTGACTTTTATACTTTCGTTTAAAAAATAGCAGGTAGATTTAACACCATATTTTTGCTCAATAGCAATCATCTCATCAAATCCCCAATAGGAATTATGCTTATTAAAAGCCGATGACATATGATAGGCCGCAGATTTAAAATCAAACATAAATAAACCTTTTGCAGCATGAGTAAAATATTGATAGGTTTTGTCTATTCGGTCAATATCGTGCGTAAGCGCTACTTTTAACATTTTATATTTTTTAAAATAAAAACTAAAATAGATATTAATCGTTGATTAAAAATCTAATCCCAAATCCTTGCAGAAAACCACTCATTTCTATAACTTCTCTATAATTAGATCTAATTCTAATTTTCTCATTAAAATTAAACCAAT
This sequence comes from Bacteroidota bacterium, assembly GCA_040389865.1. GTDB lineage: Bacteria > Bacteroidota > Bacteroidia > 2-12-FULL-35-15 > 2-12-FULL-35-15 > 2-12-FULL-35-15. Next base: position 125,897 of record JAZJZM010000009.1, read on the forward strand.
AATACTGCTTTATTATCTTAATATAACCTTTATCGATATTTTTAAATAAGACAATATGTTTTTTTCGGCTGTTAAAATTGGAAGCACTTATCTCAATACCATCAATAACATGAATTTCAAAAGTTTGAAATTCATAACAAATATATTTTTCATTATTTCGTTTATTTATAATGTAATCAGGTTTGAATTGATCAATTATTTCTTCAAGAATAATAACAAACTCTTTCTCATTTAATATTTGTTTGACTTCTTTAATTATCTTACCTGGGTTGCCTGCAACTATCATTCCTTCTGGAACGGTTTTGGTAATAACTGAGCCAGCTCCTATTATTGCCTTTCTACCAATCGTAACTCCTGGCAAAACAATAATACCTGTGGATACCCATGCCCTATCTTCAATACTCACAGGAGCATAAGTGACAGGATACCCTTCATCAGCAGGCGGGAAATAGCCATGTGTCCATATAATACTATTCTCTCCAAAACCAACATCATTACCAATTTTCACTTCTCGACTTAAATCTATCCTGGCTTTTTTTCCAATATAAGTTTTATCTCCGATTGATAATCTTGACTTTCCTGTAAACATGCAACCAGATGATATTATCACACTGTCTCCAACTATTAATTCACTTGCTTTGATTCTAACTTGTTCTAAAATTCTACAATCTTTACCAATTATTATTTTCCCACCAACTATTTTAGAGGATATACTAATATATGTATTTTTTCCAATCGTTGCTCCATTTAATCTTAAAAAAAATTTCATCAACTCAGATGTAAGAATTTTCCATCTTTCAAAGACGTAAATTATGGTTAAAATAAGCTTCATAATTTGGTAAATTAAAAATTGTAGGTTTGTTGAAAATTATTAAGAAACTTTAGAAATTTTTTCATATATTTCAATAATTTTTTTTGCTGTTGTTACAGAATCCAAGCCCAATTCAACTATACGTTCTCTTCCTTTCACCTTGCCAAATTTATTTCTAAACTCTAAAGCGAGTTTAATTTTTTCCGCACAATCATTAGAGTCAAAAGTGGTGATAAAACATCCCTTTGTTTCGCCAATAACTTCAATAACATCCCCTACATCGGTCGAGACTATTGGACAGCCGCAGACCATTGCTTCTTTTACAGTTAAGGGCCCACTTTCATTAAACGAAGTTACTAAAAGCGCATCACAAGCATTCATTAGTAAATTAGTTTTGTTTCTTGAATAATGTCCAGTCAATTCAACTAATTCAACATTTTCTAATAATTTAATAGCAGAAAAAGCCAATGAAGAATTTTTTACTTTATTTGAAAAGGCTGAACAGAAAAGTACATACCTTTTTGTGATATCAAATCCCAATTTATTTTTAGCATCAATCATATCCATTTTAAATGTAGTTTCAATATTAATGCCGCATGATAGAACTAAAAAATCCCCATTAGGTTCTAATTTATTCACCAATTTACTTCCGACAAAAATTGAAAAAACTGAAAGGCGATTAACAATTTTTGAAATAACAAAGTTTAATTTAGATTCATTGATATCGCTTCCATGAAAGGTTGTAATCACTGGAACTTTTCGTTGTAAAACAGCTAACATTCCGCATAATCCATAATGCGCATGAATTATATTTGGTCCAAATGTTCTAACTTCTTTAATAAGTTTAGGATAGTTGCTGAGATATCCCCAAAAACCTTTTCCTGTAATTTGGATAATTTTAGTCACAATCCCATAATGATTTAAAGAGTCAGCTTGCTCTTGCACAAAAGGACTGATATAACCTGCATTACCACCGGTAATAATTAATACTTTTATATTCTTATTTTCAATCATTTTTTAAAATTTTTAAAAATTCGAATTCTGAATTTTTAAAATTATTTTTTTTCTGAGCCTGTAATTTAAATTGCGTGATAATATAGATATTATATTAATTAAGGTTCATTAGTTCAAAACTATCACTTTTTCCATAGAATGAACTGCAATTAATATCTCCCAGTTCCGGTTTCATAAATAGCTTTTTTAATCGTACTTCGATAATATCTACTCATCATAATACCGAATAGTAATGCGAATATAGAACTTGTGCCTGCATAACCTAATAAAAAACCTCCTAAGGCACCGTATAGAAAAATGGTAAAAAACAACCCCCCAACTAGATCAAAGTCTTTATGCCTTATTAATTTACCAATCATTGTAAATAGTGGAATATAAATTGTAAAAAAACCAAAAACTCCATACACCCCCATTATCATCAATATATCCATCATTGGTGGTCTGCCAAAAGCATTATAAATACCTCCAACTCCATAGCCCAAAAGTATATTGATTATATTATCAGTAAATAATGTTATAAGCATAAATACTCCATACACCATTCGCCCAGGCGCTATATTATTTAATGTTTTTAATATAAATGAATCACCATATGAGACTGTAGCTAGCATTACATCCGCTTGTTCTAATGATGAATTGTAATTTACAAATAGTCTATCTAAAAATACAACAGAATCATTTGTCTGCGCAAATGTTGCAACGATCAAAAGTATTAAAAAAAAAGGAAAAATATATTTTAGTTTCATTTTCCTATCAAATACTAAATAAAGAAACAAAACAATGCCTGCTACAAAAAAAGCTTTAGTTGCAATTATGTACATTGCGAATACTGAACTCAATACTATTAGAAGGGACAAAAATCGGTTTTTCTTATATATATATAGTCCATAACCAAAAGAAACAAATGAGAATATACTTGTATCATTCCCTGCCAAAAAACCTCTGTAACTATCTTCAAGAGCTTCGTAGGACTGCCCGCCAACTTTAAAATAGTAACCGCCAATAATATTTATTAAGACCACAATAACATTAAACAATAAAATGTTATCAAGCTTTTCAATAAAGTATTCACTATTTTTAAATACGTAATAAGCTATTAATAAATATAAAAATATTTTAATGGTAAACGAGAAACTTTGAGCCAAAAATTCAAAATCAAATTGAGCAATTTCAACAAATATGATTTGAAAAAAATACAAAATAAAAAAAAATAAAATACTATAAGTAAACACATTTTTAGCGATGCCTTTAGATAGTTCGCCAAAACAGTACACAAATAGTGCAAATAGAACAAAACCCTTTATAACAATTCCTGGATGAAAACCACCAGTAATATCGCCATAAATTATTCTGAGAATGATGTCTTGAAGATTTATGGTAAGTAAATACAAATAAATTATTTTTTTCAACTTCCCTTCATTTTAGTGTAAATAAAATTAATTGCCCCCTTTGGCATGAACGAAAAAAAAAGTAAAAAAAAAGGTTCTATTGAAAAAGGATTATAAAGCATTGATTTAAATATATTTGCTCTGGCCAATTTAGGTTGGCAGTTATTCCACAAGTATTTTTTAGAAAGATGTAAATGGTAATTTATAAATTTATCGTTTCTTCTTTCCTGTAGTTTAATTTTTTTTAATATATCAATTTCATTTTCCAAAATAAATCCTCTTTCGATTATCTTATTCAGTATTTCATTAATAACTTTTTTTGCACCTGATTTAGTCGTTGCCGCAAATGGTTGAATCCTATATTTAATAAGAGGTTTTTTCATATTTGCAATTGCTCCTTGTTTACATAATTTATTCCACAAAATTACGTCCTCAAAAGAATACAACTTACTAATTGCTTCGTAATAATAATCACATTTTTCAACAGCTTCTTTTTTCATTAAAACAGAAGGATGCATAAATGGGCTAGAAGGAAGCAATTTTCGTAATTGGTTATCAGTTGTGGCCAAATTAGTAGTGTAAATATAATTACCACTTTTGTCTATAACTATTGCATTGCTTCCAATTATTACATACTCATTATTATTTTCCATAAAATCCAATTGCACCTCTAATCTGGTATCGATAGAAATATCATCCGCATCCATTCTTGCAATGTACTTGCCCTTTGCAATTTTCAACCCATTGTTCAAAGCGATTGCTAATCCTGAATTTTTCTGGTTAATTACTATAATTCTTGCATCAGAATATGATTTAATTATTTCTAAACTCTTATCTGTTGACCCATCATTTATAATGACAAACTCAAAACCCTTAAAAGTTTGATTTAGAATACTTTCAATCGACTCTCGGAGATATTCCTCACCATTATAAACGGACATAACCACACTTATAATAGGAGGTCTTTCATCTCGTTGTTTACTATCCATTTAATAATATGTTAAAAAAGTATTTAATAAGGGGTTTTTCATAATGATCAGATTTGATACTTTCAATCCAACTAAATACCTTATATTTATAAAAGTGATTTAATTATAAGGAGGTAATAAATGCTTTAGTAATAAAATTTAATATAATATAAGTTGAAAATTTTTAAAAAAGAAAATTAAAGTCAATATGACAATGACCTATGTGCTGCCATTACCAAATAAAACAGAGTGTCTATCAAATTCAAAACAAATGACTATATTTTATTTTCATCCGCGCATTTTTTGCGTAAAAAAAACAATCTTAAAGTCAAAAAATGAAGCAGTTAATTTAATATATAATCCAACATAATTTATTGAAAATAGTTAAGGTATTGAATTTACATCTTAAAAAGAACATTATCCTTATAATTCGAGAACGTGAACAAATCTTTTTACAAAAGATGGTGTTAATAATTGTTTGAACTGTTCAGTTTCTAAATAAACTTTAGCCGCTTTTCTATATTCAATATATTGAGCTTCTGAAATGCCACTTATATATTTATCCAGTTCATAATTAGATTTAAAGTTACGCCTATCAATAAAACACCTGGGATCTACATAGTCATTAATATTAGGGGCTCCCCAATAAATTGGCACACAATCAGCACGCAAACAATCAAATATCTTTTCAGTAATATTTCCTAATTGGTCGCAATTATTTTCGTAGCATAAAGCAAATTTATAATTTGGGAAAACCTCCCACTTGTTTTTTACTGTGCCTTGATATGACGGGTATGGTTTAGATTTATTCTCAGAATCAGACCACCCGTATCCAAACAGGTCAAAATCATTTTTTTTTTCTTTTTCGAAATATCGAATTGATTTCACACGTTCTGAATATAATTCGTGGGTATAATTAGAAAATTTATTACTGGAAATATTAACCAATAATTTTTTTTCAGAATAATTAATCTCTTTAACTTTGGGAATATTGACAGGAATTGGCAAACAAAATTTGTGGATTTTAATTCCATCAACAATACTATCATCCCAAGTTAATATTTTAGAAAAGTATTTATAATTTTTTTTTTCAAAATTTTGTGGACAAACAGCTTTACCTTCCCACAAAACCAATACTGGACAATTAGTTTTTCCATTAATTTGAGCCTCTTTTAACCAATTTCTATTTATATGATTATTCTGGGAGGTAAAAAAATTCCTTAATTTTCTTTTTAAATTAATCAAATAAAGATTTTGAAAAACTCCCCAAAACAAAATCACAGAACAATCATTAATAGATTGCTCTTTTGCTTGTTCAAATTTATAACCTAGCTTAATTATTTCATCTTTCAGTTGTATGAACGGTTCCGTGGAATTATCACGGGCGTTTGGGTTTAATAGGTCTTCGTTGACATTGCCAAAATAATTTAACAAAACAAATTTCTTTTCCATGACTTTTTTCATTGTATTCAAATAAACGAACAAAAATAATTTATTTGTAGTTTAATCAAATTATTATTCAAATAAGAATAATTACTCTTTTTAGTTTACAATTTGTTTAAGGTTCGCGGGAGAAATATTACCAAAATATTCTCCATATTTATTTAAATCAATTTCCTGTAAGATATTAACTATCTTCACCAAAACAGAAGACCCAATGTTAAGCATCCCAATCAATATAATACAATCTATGGTGGGTTCTATTATTTCTTATCAAGAGACGGTAATATCTCAATAATTTTTTTATATGCTATAAATACTATCGGATTGAGGAGCTTTTTATTATAATTATATAATATGGTTAGCCCAATACTGGCCAGTAAAATTTTAACTAAAATATTTACCCAAAATGTTTCAAAATTTGCAACATGCTCAAGCAATATAATAATAACCCCAATAGAAATTATATTAAATACACGTAGCCAATCATAATCAATGTAAAGTAATTTTTGATTTATGAAAATGGTTGCAAGCATTACTAAAAAGTAGGAAATCGTAAAGGTTATTGCTGCACCCATATATCCCCAAAAAGAAATAAAAATAAAATTTAAGATAATATTTACTAATGCTGCAAAAACACCTATCCACATTGAATATTTGAGTTTTTCGAACATGGTTTGAACGGTTGCTATAATATATGGAATTGCGATAAATATATACCCCAAAAGAACTATACCTACGACTGAATATCCTTCCCAATATCGTTGATTTATTAATAGTTTAAAAACAAAATCAAAAGGGACAGATGCTGTTATCACTATAATAATATAAAACAAAGTAGAAAGAATTAAATACTTCTTCTGTAGTTCTTTAAATTGGATTTGATCTTTTACAAAAAGCTCACAAGCAATTGGTGCATATGATCCATGGAATGGTTCCGTAAAAAAGGAGCGTATTAATGAACCAAATTTATTCCCAATAGAATAAATCCCTACTGCGCTTTCTGATTCAATATATTTTAAAATATACCTATCAGCAGATACTAAAATGCCTGATGCAGCCTGTGCTGGTAATATAGGCCAGCTAATTTTTAGTAATGAAAAAAGTAACGCTTTATCTTTTTTGAAATTTAATGTTACAAAAAAATATCTATAATAAATTGTTCCAACAAGGGCGAAAAAAAAATAAGCTAAAAAGGTTGAATAAAAGAAACTCCAATATCCTAAATGGATTTCAACAATAAAATAAATATTTAGTAATGCCATTAATAAAGCATTTCCAACTAAAAAAAAAACATACAATTTTGCTTTTAACTGATTTCGAAGTAATGCCAAATAAAAATTAAAATACAGAGTCGAAAAAATAGTTAAACCAAGCAACCAAAAATAAAATAAATTAAAACCTTTACCCATAAAGGAACCTAAAAAATTATAGAATGGACTGGCGAATAAGAATAGGAGAGGAACGATAAAATAGAAGAGTAAAATTATTGTAAATAATTTTTTTCTTTGATTTTCATCAATTTTCCAGTAACGTATCATAAAACCAGTATTTAACCCAAACGATAGTAGTGAGGAACCATACATAATGGTTATCTGGATGATTGTAGCATAACCAAATTCGCTCGGTGATAAATATTTAGTGTAGAGAGGTATAAGAACAATAGCAATTATAGCAGCTAGCCCTTGTCCAATAAAATATACAAAAGATTTTTTAAACATTGCTTAAATAGCCTTTCATATTAGAAAAAAATCTAATAATTATTGGGGGGGGGGGGCACCACTTTAATTTTGTAAATCCAAGGTTATTAGCAACCAATAAAAATTTTTCATCAAATATTTTGATTATCACCATCATTTGTATAGACATTTAGCAATTTTTTGAAAGTCATTTATCAGCAATGTTTTATGATTCTTATGTTATGTTATGTTATTTTTTTAAGATAAAAATTATAAATATTTGAATTCAATAAAAAATTTAGATCTACTCTTGAACAACCCTGAAATTTTATTGAAATTATGGATCATTTCTAACACAAATAACTAATTCTCCATTATGAAAAATAGAAAAATTATACTTAATTATTGCTGTGAAAAATGATTTTGAGCATCCCTTACGAAACCAATCGTGAAGTTCGACCATAATAACTTTGGTTCTAGGTAACCAATATTCATAATCCGAAGAAAAGAGTTCTAATTCAGCACCTTCAATATCTATTTTTAAAATATCTATTTCCGTACGATTATTCCTTTCCATTACTTCTCTAATTGTAACAGCTTTAATGGTACTTGGACTCTCTCTCTCAACTTCTTTACAAATAAATCCATAATTACCAAAATTATTTTCATCCTTAACATCAAGAATAACGCTTTTATTCCATATACCCGCTTTAATACAATTTATTTTAGGGTAATTTTGCGTGTTTTTTAATAACATGAGGTAATTTGATTCCTCTGGCTCAATTGCTGAAATAGCTGCATTTGGGTATTTATTTCTAAAAAACAAAGATGCAAGCCCAACATTAGCACCACAGTCTATTATAAAATCAGGTTCGAGCTTTAATGGATATCCGTACTCTAAATTTACAAAAATTTGGTTGAAGGTTGGAATATCACTTGTAGATGACCTAAGGAACATAGGATATGGATAACCATTAAGCGAAATTACAGATTCACGTTTAGTAAGAACTTTATTTTTGATATATATATTCAAACCTCTTAATAATCCAAATTTACAAATATGCTTAATTAATTTTATTAGTTTATCTTCCATACTTAAATTTTAGGATTTCGCATTTTTAAATAAGTCGGCAGGATTAATTTATATACCCCAATGACCTTAAAGCAAAATAAGGAGAAAGTTTACCAGTCAAAAAAAGCATTTGAATCATGCTTATCTCGTAAGAATTTTTATTTAGCTATTCCTGCTCTAAGGACTACCTCATTTTTACCGCAAAAAATAATATAATAAATAATTATTCAATAACAATATATGATGCGCGGCTATTAAAAGGGAAACGCTGAATAGAATATTTACTTAAACCGAAAACCTCGGCTAATGCGATAGTTTCACCAGGGAAAGCATGTTCATTTAATTCATCGAATGCAACAATACTTCCACGAGTTAAACGACTCTTTAACAAATTCAAACATTTTGCAGTTGGTTCATATAAATCCATATCAAAATAAGCCAAAGCAACAATTGTTTCAGGATTTCTTTCTAAATATTTTTCAAGTTCCACGCCAGCATCTCCTTTTACTATTTCATACTTTTTAATATTAGCTAATGGACTTTCACCCTCTAAAGAATTCATAATTCCATGTAAATATTCATCGTAATTTTTAGTTACTGAATAATTTTTTTCGGCTATTGCACCATTTTTACCATCTTTCTCAGATAAATTTATGAAACCTTCGAATGTATCAAAACCGACAATTTTTCTTAGGCGGTTATAAGGTTCATAAATCCCTCTCAGAGCCGAATAGAGGGCCATATTTTGCCCCCATCGGCACCCCAACTCCATTACTACACCCTGAATTTCTCGGATTTTTGAATACAAAAAATTTTGCAACAAAACTCGTGAAAGCGTTTGTGGTGTTAAAAACAAACCAATATTCGCCATCAGCTCTTCGTCCGGAATTGGGCAATTTTTCAAATATTCAAGCATTTTGTTTGCTTGTTCTGGCTCTTTTATCTGACCGTAAGTCACAATATCATTTGTCTTGTTTTTCATATTTTTGTTTTTTAGTAAGTTAAGTTAAAAGTTCATTAAAGTGGGTACCATACTATTAAAGAATGCCCTTCAATGAAAAAACTTCCGGAATAAGTTCGTTGTTCAGTTACGATTTTTATCTTTCCTTCTTCCTGTAATTGCCGAAGTCTTGGTAGAAATCCATTTAGATAATTTCTTTTTCTAAAATACTGAGTAGAAAGTCTATCTATTAAATTATTTTGGTCCAACAACTCATCAATAGGCTCCAAATGGACACAAATAGATGGTTTTTTATTCATTATAAAATCAAGGAATGGATTAAAATTATCTCCTATTTGTTCAAGTGCGGCAACAGTTAAAAAACCACTTTTACGAGGCACATTAATTGAATAGTCTGGTGTAAAAAAGTTGAAATTTTTTCCTTCAATTTTTGTTTCAATTCCGGACTCTTTAACTTGTTGAATAATTTCCTGCGAAGCCTTTGTCCAATCCAAACCAACCAATTGAGCATCAGGATTATATTGTCTTGCTCTAAGAAGATGGTATGCCGGACCGCAGCCGAATTCAAAAATCGTAGTTGCATTTTGAAAAAAACTTTCAACAACCCAATCTACTATTATACTTAAAATTTTATAGTCAAAATCGGATATAAGTGGTCTGATTATTCTTTGTCTCCAACGAACTAATTTTCTCTTGCCGTAATATTTTGGGATAAGATCAATAACATTCTTACCCTTTTTTATTGCGTCTAAATTTTCGCCCCACCCTTTTTCCCATTCAGCAATTCGATGCTCTCCAGCCGGCCTTGTATCCGCATCAGCATAAACCTTTAGCAAAGTATCAACTACTTCCCGAATATAGTTATCTCTATCAATGTCACTTATTTCCTCATAAATTAGTGAGGCTTTTTCACATCTTTGTCTCAAGACATCAGATAGCTTCGTTTGTAAAACTTCTTCAATCTCATCGGCAGTAATAATTTTGCTTTTGCTCATCTTAATCCATTTTTATTTTTAGCGAAGATAAATTCATTTTTTGTACATATCATCACATTTCTTATTTATATTCTTTCTGGTTAAGAGAATGTATAATTCCGACAATCCTCCTTATTTGCAAATTTTAAGCCAATTACTTAATGGCATATTAAGCATCTCTTTAAAATTAGTACTCTCTATTGATACAAGATTATCTTTGATCCAATTTGTAATTTTCTCGACACTAGTTTGATAAGAAATATCAGGCACGAAGCCAAACTCATTATTAAATAAATCGCAATTTATCTGCAGATTTCTTAAATCACCAATATCAGGTATCGTCACAATTTTACAACCCGTGACAACCTGAATACCGAGGGCAAATTCCAGTTTGGAAATGTTATGATGGCCTATGTTATAAATCAGATGTGACCAAGTTCCCTTATCAATCACTTTAAAGTACCCTTCAATTAATTCAGTTAAGTCAATAGCTGCGCGATAAGCATTTAGATCTGCAACTGTAATTACATTATTTGATACTGCCATATATGAAAAGTGGTTCGGCAGAAGTTCAATTCTAAGGCGGGGCGACAAGCCAAAAACTGTGGCTGGCCTGAAAAGTATAACCTTGAAGGTTGGATTATTTGCTTTTTTTTCTTTTACATATTTCTCAATTCTTAATTTAATACGACAATAATAATCAGTTGGCTCAGGAATAACGTCATTTTCAGTCATTTTCTGTGATTTCAACTGAACCCCATACACACTTGATGTAGAATTATAAAATAATGGTAAATCCATATCACAACAAAGATCTATTATATGCCTTGTCGATTCATAGCATACTTCTTCTGTAAGGGTTGGATTGTGATTACAAGAATATACGCTACTGAAATCACCCCAATGCATCAAATAGGAAGGCTCAAATTGCTGAATTGATGAAATGAGTAATTCGTAGTTCCTTGTATCTCCTATTATTACTTTTAGATCAGATCGATTTGCATCCCCACCGGATATTTGGTCCAGCATTCTCGACCTGTCTTGTTCATATATCAGTGAGTCGTATAAACATACTTCATGTCCTCTTAATAAGGCCTCTTGAGCAAACGCAGAACCGATGTACCCCAAGCCTCCGGTTATAAAAAATTTTTCTTTTTTCATTCCTTATTTGTTATGAATTTTCTTTATATAAATGTCGTTGCCATTCAATCGTTTTTTCAAGTCCTTCTTGTAAAGAGATATACTTCGTCTTTCCGAACTCTTTTTCAACTCTTGTCATATCAAGATATACATCATCTGGAGCACCGACTAATCCTTTATTTTCAGAAGAAGGTGAAAAAATTGGTATTCCAATTAAAGTTCCAATATTATTTGCTAGATTTATTATTGACGTCCTAGATTCTCCTCCCACATTATAAACCCCTTCTTTTCCTAGAAAAAGAATATTAAAAATAATTTCAACAGCATCAGTAATATACAAATATGTTCTCATTGACAAACCAGGATCTTTTAATTCAATTCGCTGTTCAATTAAAGCTTTTTTAATAAATTCATTTATTACTCGAGCATCGTCAGTTCTTGTACCTGGTCCATATGCAAGTGAAAGCCTAGCAGATTTGGCATCGACACCTTTTGCCCTAAAAGCATTAATAATTGCTTCGCCACACCTTTTTCCCTCAATGTAACATGATCTAAAGTGATCTGTATTAGTAGTACCAATTTGACCTTCTCTATAAGGCGGGGTTGTTAACCCACTATACAATTCGCTAGTGCTAAGAAACAAATATTTACCACCATCATTTAATTTTTCAAAAATTTTTAATGTTGTTATCGTGTTTAAAGATATAGTCTTTATTTGATTATCCATAAATTTCCCCGGCTGTCCATAGCCTGCAGCGTGAATAATGAAATCAGCCTTTGGAAGTTTCGATAAAAAATCGATATCCGTTAGATCACCTTTAATTAATTGCGCAGGAATATTTTCCATTAAATAATGAAAACAGTTTGTAGGGTCAGACTTAACAACAAGAATAATTTTAGATATTTTTATTCCTTGCAAAAAGGCACGTTTTAGACATGCAACAAGATAATGGCCTATTAAACCTGAGGCACCAGTAATTAAAATCGATTTACCATTCAACTGTGAAAAATCTATTTTTTTTACAATAATTTCAGAATCTTGTATAATAAGATCAGCTGTTATTGATTTCATTTATTTATAAAGTTTAAGAGTTTTTTTCTGATAGATAATGAATCAAGTCCCAAGCTTATATCATGTTCCGATTTAGTGCCATAGTTTGTCAAAAATTCTCGGGGCACTCCAATGTGACAAATCTTTACGTTTTTGTTTTCAAGCGAATTAATTATATCGACAGTAATCGAGCCACTATAATATGGCTCAATAATTACTACTTTTTCGTCATTTAAAATAATCGATTGCAAAAGATCGTGATCAAAAGGGTATATAGTTGTATAATACAAAATATTTACATCTAAATCAGCGCTAGCTTCTAATACGGGTTGAAGCATTGGTCCAACAACAATTAAGGTGGCTTTATTACCAGCTTTAATTACACTTCCCTTCCCGAAATTTACATCTTGGTCTGAATTATTAGAGTTTTCGCTTAATCTATAATAATTTGGCTTTCCGTTATTATAAGACTCTTTAAATAAAATATCAAATTCCTTGGCTGTACCTGGTACTATAATTGACATACCTGGAATATTTTTTAATATCCCAACATCTCCAGGACAATGATGAGAACAACCTAACGCAGCATAATCATATGAAGCACCAACGCTAATAAAATTGCCACCTAGCTTTTGGTAACCAAAATCTAACTTAAGCTGCTCGTAACATCTTTCAACTAAGAAAGGAGCTATGGTGTGAACAACAGGAATTAACCCTGTCATAGCAAGTCCTGAAGCGAGACCAACAGAGGATTGTTCAAGTATACCAATGTTATAAATCCTGGTAGGATAATCAGAAAAAACTTGCCGAAAACCAAAAACCCCTATATCGCCCAAAAGAATTGTAAGACGTTCATCTACTATCATTAACTCAGAAAGCGTAGAGGTAAATTGTTGCCGCATATTAGGCTTTTTCATAAATCTCTTTTATTAATACATTAATTTCTTCTTCAGATGGACTTTTGTGATGCCATGCAGGTTGATTTTCCATTGAACTTATGCCATGTCCTTTAACTGTTTCAGCAATCAATACAGTTGGTACTCCTTTTTTTTCAGGGAATCTATTAAAAAGTCGAAATAATTCATCCTGATCATGGCCATCTACTCCCAAAGCATTCCACCCAAATGATCGAAATTTGTCAATTAAATTGCCCATATGAAGAGCCCGATCCGTTGAATGGTTGTAGTCAACAATACAACATAAATTATCTAATTTATGATGAGATGCCAGAAGAGCCGATTCCCATATGGTTCCTTCGTTACACTCTCCATCACCAATTACGGTAAAAACACGTGAGGTCAGATTTTGTATCTTTAGTCCCAGCGAAATACCAACTGCAATTGGCAACCCATGGCCTAAAGAACCTGTTGAGGCTTCAACCCATGGGATCTTATTTCTATCTGGGTGTCCTCCTAAAGTCGAGTTAAAGGAACAAAAATGGTTTATATCAGCCTCTTCAATAAGCCCTTTTGCAATTAAAACAGCATATAAACCAAGAGATCCATGCCCTTTACTTAAAATAAAACGATCTCTTGCAGGGTTATTTGAATTTTTTGCATCGAATTTTAATACGCGGTCGTAAATAACCCAAAGAATTTCCAGAATTGATAATGCACTTGGAATATGCCCTTCTTTTGATCTTGAAGACGCTCGAACGACAATTTCTCTTAACTTATGAATTGTATATGTATTTTGAGTAATATGCATTTTTTATTTGTTAAAAATAAGAATTTCAAATTATTGAAAAGGAAAAAATTCTATAAAAGAATAATTCTAATTTATTCTGAGAAATACCGATAGAGTATTAAAAAATTTAAATTGCACAGCTTCGCTATCGTTAGTCACAAAATGTTGAATTAACATTATTTAATCGCGTGAAAGTAACAATTTTAATTTAACATTATTGGACAAATTATTAAAAATAAAATCGAAGAGACAAATCATTTATGTTACATAATTTTACTCACGTTTTAATAATTAAGAAGATAGGCAACCTGCATTTACCTTGATATTGTCATCAATATTTGCTAATCATACAAATACAATTGATTCCTTTCCTTAGGATACTAAACTAACCCACTAACATTTTTTTGTAATGGAAGTTAGGTATATTTTTTACAAAACTCAAACTAAGCTCCCACTTACCTTTCTTTCTATGACTATAATTCAATCTTAGGTTATGAATAAAACAATTTGTCTATTATAATTACCCGTTTTTTATATAAAAACACTGATTTCTATGGTATCACAACCAAAATATCTTTAAATTAACTGTTAATTAACTACACTACACTACACTACAGGTCTATCCTAAACACCCACCAAGAATGACACAAAAACTCAAAAAATTTTATAAAAATCAGCCATTAGACAATTTCTAGAATACTTTATTTGAAGCAAAATTTCCAACCTTCTTTTTCACAAAAGTCAATGGCACATTCACGGCCATCTTACTTCCCATCGCTTCAATTTCTACTATGATCCTATGCTTCCCTTGAATACTAACAGATTGCCCAATTAAACCCGTAAAAGGCCCCTTTATCACTTCTACTTCCTCACCTTTTTCAAATGTATTATTTTCTAACAACGTAAATTGTTCTGAGTCATTCATTAAAATTTTTAAATTTTCAATTTCATGATCTCTTATTATTGCGGGTTTCCCCAAGTATCTAAGTATCCCTGAAGTACCTTGAATCGCCAGGGCATTAAACAATTCATCATAATTGGTATTCACAAACACATAAGATGAAATCAACGGAGTAACTATTTTCTTTTTACGATCGCTCCATTCTCTGATACTGGTAACTAATGGCAAATAAGCATTAAAGCCCCTCAAAGCAAGTCGTTCAAAGACTTTTTTTTCAGCTCTGGGCTTGGTATAAATCGCATACCAATTTGTAGGGAATTGACTATTATTAGGGGGATTCAATTTGATGAAAATTAATCTGAATTGATACTATAAACTATAAGTTTGATATGAATTAAGAATCGAATTTCTTAACTAAAAACACTGAATGTTTTTTAAGAAATATAAAAACCGGAAGGTGGGCCTCGCTTACCATTTGCGGAAAACGGGTAAAAAAAATAAGATAGTTGAGTTAAGAGGATACGTTTATTATCAAATTTGTTTATCCTGCAATAAGATTCATTGGCAATACAAAAAAGCGCAGATTTTACACCCTTTCTATTTCTTTTCTTTTGCTTATGTGGCATTCCATCTGAAGAATCCTGGTTAACAGAATGAACATTACCTTCAGACACTATATCTAAATGACCTTCAATTGTACTAACTATAGAAGACTGCTTTTCGGAATATATATGCTTTTTCTCAACAAAATTATGAGCATTTGAAACAAAAAGCAAAAAAATAAACAGATCCAAAAAAAATTTCATTCCAACAATTTTAACAAATTTCAATATTATAGTGTAAAGATGCAAAAAAAATATCAAAAATAAAAATCAGAACTAAAAATAAAAAAACGTGATAAAATTCTTTGTCGTTTTTAATTTTATCCCCCCGGAGGTTTCCTTCTTCCAAATAAATGATATCTATTATTGCCTAATTGCCGTTTATACGCTCTGTTTCCTTTTTTAATAGCTTTTTTATCCGCATCCATTTGCATTTTGTTTGGCTTTGTTTTCATTTTCAAATAAGGATTGTAAGGGCCCTTGCTTCTGCAGGAATCCAAAATACCTACTAAAAAAACAAACGTAAAAGCAATAAATGCTACTTTAAAAAATCTATACATAAAACAAAGATAAAATACAACCAACATTTAGCTCCTTTTTGTTTTGTAAATTTGTTAACGCATTTTTCAACACAGCAATTTGCGTAAAAGTTGAACTTGATAAATTTTGACTGAAATTGTTAGAAAAATTAGCCATGTCTTTAACGGTTAATTATGCGTTAGGGATTCCTTCGACAAGCTCTGGATAAATTCCGCGTAAATGCTTTCCTTCGCCAATTGGTCGGGAGGAAAGATTGCAGCGAAAAGCCCGCCCTTTCTTTTTCAGAAAGGGAACACCAAAATAAATTAAAAACAAATTGACATCATTGAATAATAACTCACCTACATTATTAACCCGGCAAATTTCACTTTACGTAAACGTATTATTTGCACTCTTTATTGTTTCCTGCAATAGCAGCAAACCTTCGGAAGAAATAACCTATTCAGAACATATTGCTCCAATTATTTATAAAAACTGTACTTCCTGCCATCGCCCTGGTGAGGCGGGGCCGTTTAATTTATTAACTTTTGAAGATGCCGTGTCACGTGCAAATCTGATCAAATTTGTTACACAAACACGTTATATGCCTCCTTGGCCGGCTGATGCTGCTTATTCACATTTTATTGATGAAAAGGTATTAAATGATGATGAAATTGCAATGATCGAAACCTGGGTTGACAATGGTTGTCCGGTTGGAGATTCAACAAAAGCGCCTAAACTACCCGATTTTCCAATCGGTTCACAATTAGGAAAACCGGATCTAGTAATTAAGCTGCGTGATGCTTATAAAATAAAAGGGAATGGGAAAGACCTATTTTTATTGATGCGGGTGCCTTATCAAATACCAAATGATACGTTTATAAGCGCTATAGAAATTGTTCCTGATAACCGTAAACTGGTTCATCATGTTAATGCACAACTCTTGAGTTATGAGTTTGATAAAAAAAAAGATGTGTTTAATGGCAATACTGTTGTTGATCTGGAAACCATTCCTGATAAATCAAAAGCATATGTAGCACTTGATTTACCTAACGATGATGGCTTAACCTATCCAACACTTACACAATCGGTGGCTAATTACTTGCCAGGTGTTATTCCTCCAATTTATCCTAATGGAATTGGAGGTTTTAAAATGACTCGCAAAGGGGCGATTTTTTTGAAAGATATACATTACGGTCCTTCAAGAGTGGATACGAGCGATCAAACCACCTTTAATGTGTTTTACGCAAAACAAGCTCCAAGTCGCCCTACACAAGAGTTTCAGATGGGGACATTTGGTGTTTCGCCAACAGTGCCGGCATTAGTAATTCCTCCGGACACGGTAATGACATTTCATTCGGATTACACGTTACCTTTTGATATTTCTATCTTGACTATAAATCCGCACATGCATTTGTTGGGAAAACAATTTATGGCCTTTGCGGTAACTCAACAAGGTGATACGATTCCATTGATACGAATTAACAAATGGGATTTTCGATGGCAATATTTTTACACGTTTAAAAAAATGCTAAAAATCCCACGTGGCGCAACTATCCATATAGAAGGGGTATATGATAATACCCGTCACAATCCGAACAACCCTTTCAGCCCACCACGCCTGGTTGCCGAACGGGAAGGTAGTATGCGTACGAGTGATGAAATGTTTCAATTTATTATTACCTACTTGCCCTATCGGCAGGGAGACGAAAACATAAGCCTTGAAAATTCTACAATAAAAAAACATTGAGTATTAGAAAATTATCCTAAAAATTGCAGAATTTTATTTTGACTTGATGCCAATATACCCAACACTCAATTTTAGGTGAGAAGACTTTTAACTATTTAACATTTTTAAACAATTTCCTTGAGATGGAAACTTTGAATTCAAAAATAGTTTCCTTAGTTTTGTGACCAAATTAAAAATCTAAATAAATGCCATTAAGTATCCGTGTTTTCGTTATAGGCTTGATATTACTGCTTGTTGATTGGTATTTTTATCAAGCAATTGTTACTGTATTAAAAGAAAGTTCAGTATTCAGAAAATCTGCTTCGGCCTATATTTACTGGGGATTTACGATCTTTACGTTTTTGCTTTTTTTAACCCCATCGTTCATTTCCCTTGCCGATTGGCCAAAATACATTCGGGTGTATTTGTTTGCCTTAGTAATAATGGTGGCTGTTTCAAAAATAATTGGTTCTTTGTTTTTAGCAGCGGACGATATAATTCGTTTATTTCGTTGGATCGGGAGCTACTTTACTACAAAAACAGAAATTGTAGTGGAAAATGCACACCGTATTTCCCGTTTGAAATTTTTAAGCCAAATTGCTCTTGGAATGACTGCCTTACCGCTTGCAGGTTTCATTTACGGAATGGTGAGAGGCGCCTTCGATTATAAGGTACACCCGATTAAAGTGACTTTGCCCAATCTTCCGTCTTCCTTTAATGGATTGAAAATAATCCAAATTTCAGATATTCATTCCGGAAGTTTTGTTTCTACTGCACATTTAGAAGAAGCTGTAAAAATTATTGAGAGAGAAAAACCTGATATAATATTTTTTACCGGAGATCTTGTGAATGACCGGGCATCTGAAACTGATTTGTACATAGAAGTGTTGAGTAAAATCAAAGCCCCCCTTGGTGTTTTCAGCACCCTGGGCAACCATGATTATGGTGATTATGTTACCTGGGACAGCGCAGAAGCAAAGGCCGAAAATTTAAATAATCTAAAAAATGTGCATGCGAAAGTAGGCTGGAAATTATTAATGAATGAACATATTCCTATAAAAATAGGTGAAGATGAAATAGCCATAATTGGCATTGAAAATTGGGGCGGAAGTTTTCATTTTCCAAAATATGGCGATTTGAAAAAGGCCCATTCAGGAACTGAGAAATACCCTGTTAAATTGCTGCTTTCACATGATCCTTCCCATTGGGATATACAAGTTAAAGAAGATTACAAAGACATTGATATCACCTTCAGCGGCCATACGCATGGTGGTCAGTTTGGTATTGAAATACCAGGGTTCAGATGGAGTCCTTCACAATACGCCTATAAACAATGGGCAGGTTTGTACACTCAGGAGAATCAACATTTATACGTCAACCGCGGCTTAGGCTTTTTGGGGTATCCGGGACGTGTGGGTATATCGCCCGAAATAACTGTTATGGAGCTTTATAATTCTTAATTTTTGCATTTTAGAATTTTGTTTTAGTAAGTATTTGGGGCTGTGTGGTAATTTGGGCGTGCCCCCTTCGGGTCGGGCTTTCCGCTTCAATCTTTTCCGATAAAAATCGGAAAAGGATTTCCGCTGCAATCCCTCACGCATAACAGCGCTAAACACAAGACCGGCATTCTTTAAAATAATTTTTCAGTGCAATTTTCTAAAAATAACAAATCAAAAAATGGCTGATGCACTAAAAGAAATGTTTAATAAAAAATTCTATGAGCAATTTGCACAAGAATTTAATAAGGTCGATAAGAATTTCCATCCCGAAAAATTTGTAAAAGATGTTACAAAAAACATAGAACAATACTCTCTGAATGAGCGAATGCGTAATACTTCCATCGTACTAAAAAACCATTTGCCCTACGATTACAAAAAATCTCTCGAATTGTTATTTAAAGTAATACCGAATATAAAAAGAGATTACACTTCTCTTGTGTTTCCTGATTTTGTGGGCTTATATGGACATAATGACTTTAATATTTCAATGGAAGCATTGAAATATTTTACCCAATTTGGTTCTTCAGAATTTGCTATTCGTGAATTTTTAAACCGAGATTTTAATAAAACTATTAAAGTGATGAATGCCTGGGCCGAAGATAAAAACCACCATGTAAGGCGCTTAGCTTCGGAAGGCTGCAGACCCCGTTTACCTTGGTCATTCAAGTTGGATGAAGTAATTAAAAATCCAAAGGTTACACTTTCTATCCTTGAAAAATTAAATGCGGATGAAGAACTGTATGTAAAAAAATCAGTGGCCAATCATTTGAATGATATTTCAAAAGACAATACTGATTGGGTGCTTCAAATTTTAAACGGCTGGGATAAAACCAATGCGAACACCTATTGGATAATCAAACACGCAAGCAGAACTCTTATAAAAAAAGGAAATATTCAATCTCTTTCACTTTTTGATTTCGAAAAAAATATAAAAGTAAATGTTGTTAATTTTAAACTGAACACGACAAAACTAAACATGGGTGATACCTTGCAGTTTGACTTTGATGTTATTTCTGAAAAATCAAAATCGCAAAAATTAGTCATTGATTTTGCAGTTCATTATGTTAAAAAATCAGGAGCGCTATCACCTAAAGTGTTTAAATTAAAAGAGATTGATTTGAAACCAAAACAAATCGTTCATATTTCTAAGAAGCATCGTTTTCAGGATTTTTCAACACGCAAACATTATTCCGGGAAACATGTAATTGAGATCTTTATTAATGGAGAATCTGTTCATAAAAAACAATTTGACCTTGGTGGTTGTTAGATATTTATTTTAATTAAAAACGGATTATTAGAACCAGTTTCAAATTTTATATAAAAGAATAAAAATATCACTTTTAAAGCCTCACACATATTTCGACAAGCTCTATATGACATCGCTCAGTCAGTCTGAGCTTAGTCGAAGACTTTTGGCGGCATCTTTTTTGAATTTTCAGAACCACCCTTAAAAGTATTCTCCTATTTTTACGTCTTCAAATACAATTGAACGTGAAATCAATTTTTTTCCAAATACTTCAATACTTTATTTTATTAACCATTGGTTTAGGCCTATCCTGGCTCTTTTTTAAAGGTCTGAATTTTGATGATCTCAAACAAGTGATCAGTACCGGGAATTTTTATTGGTGCTATCTGGTTCTACTTGTATCGGTATTGGTTTATGTTTTCAGGGTATTACGGTGGCAAATGCTAATAAAATCGATAGGCTATGAAACAAAATTTCGAAATGCCTTTGCAGCTTTATCCATTGGATATTTTGTAAATTTTGCAGTACCCCGTTTGGGCGAAATTACCCGATGCTTATCAGTAAAAAAACAGGATAAGGTTCCTTTTATGCAATTATTAGGGACAGTAATTATTGAACGGGTAATTGATATTATTTGCTTACTAATTGTGCTATTGCTCACAC
This sequence comes from Bacteroidota bacterium, assembly GCA_040389865.1. Lineage (GTDB taxonomy): Bacteria > Bacteroidota > Bacteroidia > 2-12-FULL-35-15 > 2-12-FULL-35-15 > 2-12-FULL-35-15. Next base: position 147,240 of record JAZJZM010000009.1, read on the forward strand.
TGCTATTGCAGTTCAACCAAATCATTGATTTTTTTAACGTAAATGTTTTTAAACCGATATACAACGGTATTATTAGCAAAATAATAGCTGGAAATACTATAGTTTTAATTGCAGTTGTAGCTGCACTATTAATTTCATCAATTCTATTTTATTACTTCCGTAAAGCAATTCTCAACAAAACCCCTCGATTTATTTTACAATTCATTCATGGTTTAAAAGAAGGGGTAACAAGCGTTTCCAAACTTAAACAAAAAAGACTTTTTATTCTTTATACTTTTTTAATTTGGGTTTGTTATTATCTCATGACCTATTTCTGGTTTTTTGTTTTTGAAGAAACATCAATTTTAACCTTAGGAGCCTGCCTTACTATTTTAAGTATTGGAACAATTGGTCGCTCTGTCCCTATTCAAGGAGGAGGAATGGGGGCGTATCATTTTTTAGTGGGACAAGTAGTACTTCTTTATGGGGTTACAGGGGTAGTTGGAAAAACATTAGCGACACTTATTCATGCCGGACAAACAGTTTTCACTTTTGCAATGGGCCTTGTAGGCTTGATTATTTTCTTTGTGGGATATTGGAGAAGGAAGTAAAAGAGATTCTATCATTAAAAGAGATAAAAAAAATCCCCGATGAAAAATCGGGGATTTTTTTATTTTATTCTGCAGTTTTTACAGAATCTAATGCATCTTTCATTTGGTTAGACAATGAATCTAAACCTTGTTCCATTTCCTTTTGGAATGTTTCCATAAATTGACCTCCTAAACCTGATTTTTCAAATTCAGTTTGAGCCTTTTTAACACCAATTACTGTACTAACAGCTAAACTGGAAGCAATCAAACCGATTACCAAACCGGCAATAGCCATGCCTTTTTTTCCACCACCTTTATTTGCCTTCATTAGCCCAAGGATACTGAATACTAAACCAAGTAAACTTACAATCAGCCAAAAACCAGACAATCCCATTCCACCACCAAACGCAGCAGAAAAAACTGCAGCAGCAGAAATTGGCATCCATAAAACTAATGCTACAAGAGATATTACGAATCCGGCAACTCCAAAACCTTTTCCAGCCTTAGTTGGTGTGTTTGAATTTTGTGTGTTTGTTTCTTCCATGTTTTTAATTTTTTTTTAGATGTTAGGTTTGATTATTTTAATGTAAAGACAAATAAACACAAAAATCTGTGTCTCCAAAATTTATTTTTTTATATTTTATCAACAGTTTACTGATACTGAATCATTTAAAAAAATCATGAATTTTATTTCATGATTTTTAAATTGACAGCATATAAAAGAATAAAACTAGCCGTAAGAAATATTCCAGCCCAACTGATTGCCATATCAAACATTAACATGGGGGCAAACAATAATCCTAAATTAGATAAAGCATAAAAATGGAATCCTATTTTTTTCAATTTCCACATAAAAAAAACACCAACCAATGAACACATGGCAAATACGAATGTTATTAAGTAATAACCCCAGCCCGCTTGCAGCAGCATTATTGTCTCCTCCATAAGAGTTTCATCATAATTAGGAGAGTTTTTCAAAAACTCAATCATTAAATCCGAAAACATTGGTGTGATCAATGCCGACAAACTCCCTAATCCTCCGGAAATAAAGCTTAAAACACATAATATCGTTAAAAAAGTGGGACGTTTTGGAGCGTCATTTCCATTTATTATTTCTTCTGTTTCCATTTTTATTTGTGTAAGCTATTTTTATGAAAGTAATTTATTATTACTCCATTTATTAAAATTATTTGATTGATTTTCGTTTACTAAAGACATTTTCCTGATACCCGCTATTTTGTAATAGCTATTTGGCTGAGGAATTATTTCAATTTGATTAATGATCCCATTGCTGGCAATAGTTAATGATAAAGGTTTATTGCCAAAATAATTACACCATTCAGAAAAATTAGTTCCGGATGAATCCGTTTTTATTTGAATAGTATTTATTGCAATGATCTCATCGCTTACAGAAATACCTGAAATGTCCGCGACCGAATTTGGATAAACAGCAGTTATTTTACAAGCACCATTTACTTCCGCAACTTTAATTCCAATGCTGTGTTCATGAAATTTTGTTGAAGAAGCAAGTATTAACTCACAACCGATAAATCCCATTGCATCACGCAATATAGGCTCATAATCTGATGCAGCATTAATATAATTATTGTAAATTATTTCATAGGAACTATTTGCAAAATGCTCCACTATTCCTTTGTAATCTGAACCAGAGTAACCTTTGCCCTTTAAGGCAAACTCATTATATAAATAACGCATCACATCATCTAACGAACGTTCATTATTTGAATTTTTCCGGATGAAAATATCCGTAACAAAAGCTAATAAACAGCCTTCGTCATAAATAGATGTTTTACGATTAGGTACCCCGGGAGAATAGCCATCCAGCCATGTATCAAACGAGGCATCGGCAACAGAAAGATTAAATCGACCGAAATTATCAAAATGCTTTTGCAAGCGCTCAGCAAAGGTTTGAAAGTATTGCTGTTCATTAAACACCCCCGAACGCAATAAAATATAATCGCCATAATAGGTAGTTATACCCTCACAAATGTACCCCAGCTTCGAATAATTTTCTTTCGAGTAATCATAAGGTTGCATTTCAACCGGACGAATAGTTTTAATATTCCAAGCATGAAATAATTCATGTGAACTTACTCCCAATAAATCATCATATAAATTACCCTTCATTAAACTACAACCAGGCCCAAGAGCAATAACAGTAGAGGTTGTATGTTCAACGCCATGATAAGTTCTGAAAGGTAGGATTTGAAATAAAAAATGATATTTTTTGCTTGGAAAATCATTCATAATAAGCAGCTGCTCATTTATAAATTTCATAAAATCACTTGTAAGCTTTGCCCAGTCGGGCTTGCATTCTCCCTGAAACCAAAAATTAAATTCTACACCAAAACAGATAAATTTATTATGCTGAAGGGAATTACTTGCAATAAAAGGCGAATCGGCAAGTTCATGAAAATCCTGAAAAACAAAAAGATTTTCTCCTAATCCATTTTCCCCTTTTTCAGTGGGTAGAATAGGAGATTGTGTCTGCCCGCAAGCAACCTTATAGTCAATTGGTAATTGTAAAATTAACTCACACGTTTCATCCATCCTGTTTGGAATGTAAACACAACAATTTACAGGATTCATGTATAGTTGCGCACTATCTAAAAAAGTAGATCCGGCATTAAGTTCGGCTGCGTAATAATTATATCTGATGTGAATTGATGAAACACTTGCAGTTTGGACTTTCCAGCTATCCTTTGTGATTTTTTCGAATTTCAGAGCATTTCCTCCTTCATCAAAAGCGGCCCATTTCTGAATGTTTTTCGCAAAATTCCCAAGCTCATACCGCCCCGGACGCCATGCCGGCAATTGAATCACTATTTCATCCTGGTTTATTTTATCCGCAATAAATTCAATATCAATGTAATGATTGTTAGGTTTAGCATAGGAAATAATATATTTCATAATTTACGGATAAGGAATTTCTGCGAATTTACGGAATTCATCGCTTAGAAAGTACGGTTTCACAAAATCGCAAATTTACTAGATTAGCGCCAAAATATTTTGTTACTTTCGCATAGCACAATAAAAATTGATCATAAAACCAGATTCAGTATTAAAATTAAGATATTGAAAAGATAAAACCCAACATAAAAAAACAAAAACATGAATTACGATTTAATAGTTATAGGAAGTGGTCCAGGTGGGTATGTTGCCGCAATCAGAGCCGCGCAATTAGGTTTAAAAACTGCCATTATTGAACGTGAGAATTTGGGTGGCATCTGTTTAAATTGGGGTTGTATTCCTACCAAAGCTTTATTAAAAAGCGCACAGGTATTTGAATATTTGAATCATGCTGCGGATTACGGCATTAAAGTAAACGGTGGCGAAGCTGATTTTGGTGCTGTTGTTAAGCGTAGTCGCGATGTGGCAGATGGAATGAGCAAAGGCATTTCATTTTTAATGAAGAAAAATAAAATTGATGTTATCACCGGGACAGGAAAAATAAAAGCAGGAAAAAAAGTAGAAGTTACTGCGGATGGTAAAACTGCAATTTACGAAGCAAAACATATTATACTTGCTGTTGGTGCTCGTTCACGCGCATTACCAAACTTACAACAAGATGGCAAAAAAATAATCGGTTACCGTGAAGCAATGACATTGCCTAAAATGCCAAAATCAATGGTAGTTGTTGGTTCTGGAGCGATTGGCAGTGAGTTTGCATACTTCTATGCAACCATGGGAACAAAAGTAACATTGGTTGAATTCCTTCCAAGCGTTGTCCCTGTTGAAGATGCTGAAGTATCAAAACAACTGGAACGTTCATTCAAAAAAGCAGGAATTAATGTGATGACGGAAGCAAGTGTTGAAAGTGTTGATACAAAAGGGGATAATTGCAAAGTGAAAATTAAAACTAAAAAGGGAGAAGAGATTATTGAATGTGATATCGTTCTTTCTGCTGTTGGCATTCAAGCGAACTTAGAGAATTTAGGATTGGAAGATGTTGGCATTGCAACCGATAAGGGGAAAATTTTAACAAATCCTTTCTACCAAACAAATATGCCTGGTTATTATGCTATTGGCGATTGTGTTGGCGGACAAGCCTTAGCGCACGTTGCATCAGCAGAAGGGATTATATGTGTTGAAAAAATTGCCGGACATTCTCCTGAAGCATTGGATTACAATAACATTCCGGGCTGCACATATTGTCAACCTGAAATTGCGTCAGTTGGATATACCGAAGCAAAAGCAAAAGAAGCAGGTTACGAAATAAAAGTGGGTAAATTTCCATTCTCGGCAAGTGGCAAAGCTAGCGCTGCTGGTGCGAAAGACGGTTTTGTAAAATTAATTTTTGATGCAAAATATGGTGAATTATTAGGTGCTCACATGATTGGTGCAAACGTTACCGAAATGATCGCTGAAATAGTTGTTGCTCGTAAATTAGAAATTACCGGACATGAACTTATTAAAACAGTTCATCCTCATCCAACAATGAGTGAAGCCATTATGGAAGCTGCCGCTGCTGCTTATGGCGAGGTGATACATATGTAAGGTTGGAAATAACAAATTTTTACATTTTTACAAAAAAAGTCCAACATTGCTGTTGGACTTTTTTTATATAAATTCATTACATTTTAACTATGAAGAAATGTTAATAGAAATGATACAAAGAAGCAATTTGAACAAGGTTTGGCTGTATAGAAACTCTGATCTAAATTCTTTTTTAAAATTTAATTCCGATGATACAAACATCATCAACCTGCTCTAAATTTCCTTGCCAGCTATTGAAGGCCTCATTTAATCTTTCTTTTTGAACTTTCATATCTTCTTCAATATTAGAAAGAAGTAGATTGGCCAACTGTTTATATTTATATTTTTTTCCATCAGGACCACCAAACTGATCTGCGAACCCATCTGTGAAAAAATATAAAGTATCTCCCTCTTTTAAATCTATATCATAAAGGCTGAAACTTTCAGATTTATAACCTTTTCCAACCGGCATTTTATCAGCATTAAGCAGGATCAGTTGTTTGTCACGTATAAGCAATGGTGAATTATTTGAAGATGCGTAACTTATTTTATTTTTGTTGATCTTTAATAAAGTTGCATCCATCCCATCCTGTCCGCCATCAAGGTTTTGAATCAAACGATCACGAACATGATTTAATACCTGATCGGGACTTAGTATATTTTTTTCATTAATTGCTTCATTTAAAAAAGAAATATTTAATAAACTCATGAAAGCCCCAGGTACACCATGCCCAGTGGAATCGCAGCAAGCCAGAAAAAAGTTGTCACCCTTTTTTGTTGCCCAATAAAAATCCCCACTAACAATATCCTTAGGTTTAAATAAAATAAAATAATTTTCCAGATTTTCATTCAGCAATCCCTCATGCGCCAAAAGCGCGTATTGAATACGCTTTGCATAATTAATTGAATCTAGGATTTCTTTGTTCTTTATTTCAATCAAATCGTACGCTGATTTAAGCTCAACATTTTTTAATCTTTCTATTTCTGCTTCTTTTTCACGTACGATCTCTGAATGCAGAGCATTGATCTTGTTTTCAATTTCTTTTTCTTGTGTATCAATAGTTATCTGAACATACTTTTCATTATAAATGAGTGCTTCCTGATAGTTCGAAATTGATTTATAAACATCAGCAAGATCATGATATATTTTAGGAAGCCTTGAAGAATAGTTGGTTTCAATCGCAATATGTTCTGCCTTTTTTAGGTGGGTAATTGCTTTTTCACTTTCACCAATTTCAAAAAACAGCTCTGCAATATCAGAATGGCTTGATAGGGCAAATTGTTTTAAAGGAAGAGATTCCCGTATTTTTAAACCCTGAAAAAAAAAATTTAGCGCTTCATCGTAGTTTTTTTGTTTTTTATAAATTGATCCAATATCATTTAAAGCACGGCTTTCCCCAACAGTATTATTTTCCGTTTTCAGAATACCAAGGGCCTTAAAAGCCATATTTATAGCTTCACTATATTTTTCCTGACCAGTATAAATATTGGATAACGAAGAATATATCCGACCTGCGTAAACACTGTCACCGGTGTCATAATCAGAAACACCAATTTTATAATAATTTTCAGCTTCAGTATATTTTTTTAAATCTTTGTAAACAGTCCCTAACGTATAAAAAGCCAACATTCTGTCTTGTTTATCATTTACATTTTTTTCGTAGTAAACAATACCTCTTAATGCGTTTGATAATGCAGATTCAGATCTACCTGAACTGGTAAATATTATCCCAAGTGTCAGGTGGGCATTTGCGAGCCATTTTTCATTTTTTAAGTCCTTAAATAATTCTATAGCTTCATCTATTTGAGACTGAGATAGAGCAAGGTCATGCTTTAATATAAAAGAACCCATCCCTAAAATTAAAAGAGATTGGGCTTTCCCAAATTGATAATTAATAGATCTGGCTTTCTCCAATGTTTCTGCGCATACCTGGTATGGGTCAAAACCTTTTGGAGGAACTCCACGTGTATTCCAAAGCCGTTTATTGGTTTCGTCTATGCTTTTAATTAATTCTGTTTGGTTATTATCCTGAAGACCCATTTAATTGGAATAAAAAAGTTTAAATTTTCAATTTTTCTTAATTGCAGCCATATAAAATCCATCAAAGCCATCACTTGGTAATACTTTTCTATCATTTATCAACTCAAATTCACCTTTCTTTGATATTAAAAATTGTTCCACCTGATCTTGATTTTCACTTGGCAAAATACTGCAAGTGGCATATACCATAATACCTCCAGGCTTGAGCATCTGGGAATAATCACAGATAATATCCTGTTGTGTTTTTTTTATTTGATCAATAAAATCTAAATTCAACTTCCATTTAGCATCTGGATTTCTTCGGATAACGCCTAATCCGGAGCAAGGCACATCCAGTAATAATCTATCAGCGGTGTTTTTAAATTTTGAAATGGTAGCAGCATTGATCAACTGCGTTTTAATTATGCTCACTCCTGCCCTATCAGCACGTCTTTTTAGCTCAATTAATTTACGTTCTTCGATATCCATCGAAATAATTTCACCTTTATTCTTCATCATAGCAGCAATATGCAAAGATTTCCCTCCGGCACCTGCACATGCATCTATTACTTTCATACCTTCCTTCAATTGTAAAAATGGAGCTATCAATTGAGATGAAGCATCTTGTATTTCAAATAGCCCTTGTTTATACTCATTAAGTTGATGAAGGTTTTGTCGTTTTAAAAGTACAAAGGCCCCTCTTTTTATCGTTTCAAATAAAGGAGAGGTTTTATTCAATGTTTCAACACCAATACCTTGTGTAATTAATTTGTTTTGTAATTCTTCTGATGATGTTTTAAGAGTATTTACACGTAATACTACCTGCGCCTCAGCATTCAATGCATGCAGTTCATTCCCCCAAACAGTTTCTCCCAACTCTTGTCCACCAAGTTCATCCAACCAATCAGGAATTGATTCACGATACTTTCGGATCAATTTTGCTTGTTCTGCATTCTTTACTATTTGATTTTTGTCGATATCGGAAAACTCCTCCCATTCAGGCAAATCAAGACCTCTCAGAATTTGCCAGGTGGCAAACAGTTTATAATAATCTGCAGTCCCATTGGCCTCTATAAATTTACCTTTTCCGGATTCGGAGGGAGAAAATGATTCGAAAATATAACGCCACCATCGTACCATTTCATAGGTAGTTTCAGCAATAAAGCGTCTGTCGCGCGAGCCCCATCGGGGATTTTGTTTCAGAACTTGCTCCACCGCTTTATCTGCGTATACTCCCCCAACAAAAATTTGCTGTAACGTTCCTACTATGGCTTGAACAAGTGTTCGGTGAAGTTTCATAAAAACAAATTTTAATATGTAAAAATACATATTACTTGTTTTATAAACCTTATTTAAATTTCAATAAAAAATCGTATTTTTGAAATATGAATTTTTCATCAAAATTAATTGAAGAAGCTGTTAACGAATTCAGTAAGCTGCCAGGAGTAGGCAAACGTACCGCATTGCGCTTTGTATTGCATTTGATGAAGCAGAACAAAAATGAGGTGGAACAATTTGGTAACGCCTTTATTAAATTACGTACCGAACTACGCTATTGCGAAAAATGTCATAATGTTTCCGACAAAATTTTATGTGAAGTATGTGCCAATCCTCACCGCGATCACACTACAGTATGCATTGTAGAAGACATCCGCGATTTTATGGCGATTGAAAACACCCAACAATACAGGGGGGCGTACCACATTTTAGGAGGGATCATCTCTCCTATGGATGGCATTGGCCCAAGCGATCTGAATATTGAAACACTTGTAAAAAAAGCTGCTGATGGCGAGATCAAAGAAGTGATAATGGCATTGAGTACTACAATGGAAGGTGATACTACAAATTTTTATATCTATAAACGATTGAAAGAATTTAATCTTACTATCAGTACTATTGCACGCGGTATTTCAATTGGTGATGAATTAGAATACGCTGATGAGGTCACTCTTGGCCGGTCAATCATTAATCGTATTCTTTATGAAAATTCATTGTCAACTAAATAATTTGAAAATTTACTAATAACCCCTAATTAATTTTCAAATTGGCAAATCCTCAAACTTTCAAACTATCAGTAATCATTGTCAATTACAACGTTCAACATTTTTTGGAGCAATGCTTGCATTCTGTTTTAAAAGCTGCTAAGAATGTTAGTACCGAAATTTTTGTAGTTGATAATAATTCAGTGGATGGGTCTATTTCAATGCTGAAATCCCGCTTTGGTGGGAATGAAATACAATTAATAGAAAACAAAAAAAACACCGGCTTTTCATACGCAAATAATCAAGCGATCAAAATTGCAAAAGGCGAATACATATTGCTCTTGAATCCCGATACTGTAGTAGAAGAAGATACTTTCGAAAAAGTTATCGCATTTATGGATTCCCACCCCGATGCAGGGGGATTGGGTGTAAAAATGCTTGATGGACGGGCAAATTTTTTACCTGAATCAAAACGTGGATTGCCAACTCCCTCAGTTGCCTTTTATAAAATGATCGGCCTCTCCAAAATTTTCCCTAAATCAAAAACATTTGGAAAATATCACCTTGGTTTTTTAGATGAAGATAAGATCCACGAAATAGAAATTCTTGCTGGAGCTTTTATGTTATTGCGCAAAACCACATTAGACAAAGTGGGTATGCTGGACGAAACATTTTTTATGTATGGCGAAGATATTGATCTCTCCTACCGGATTATTTTAGGCGGATATAAAAATTATTATTTTCCTGAAACTCGAATTATCCATTATAAAGGGGAAAGCACGAAAAAAAGCAGTGTGAACTATGTATTTGTTTTTTATAGGGCAATGGTAATTTTTGCACAGAAACATTTTTCACAAAACAATGCAAAATTATTTTCTCTACTGATCAACTTTGCAATATATCTGCGTGCCGGAGTAGCAATAACAATTCGATTTTTAAAATCCATTGCTTTACCTGCTTTTGATTTTGCATTAATAATGATTGGATTGTTGTTCATTAAAAATCAGTATGGAAAAAATATCCAATTTATTGAAGGAGGTTCTTACTCCGATTCGCTTGTTAATATTGCCTTTACTGCTTATATTCTTATCTGGATGTTCGCTGTTTATCTCAGTGGGGGGTACGACAAACCGGTAAGGTTATTCCAGATCTTACGGGGAGTGATAATAGGGACGGGAATAATTTTGATTGGTTATTCGTTATTACCTGAAGCATACCGTTTTTCCCGCGCTTTAATTCTATTTGGTATGGGATGGGTAGTATTATCCTATTTAATTTCACGTTTAGCACTGCATTTTATAGGTCTCAAGGCATTCAACCTAAATCCGGATAAAAGTAAACGTATCATAATCATTGGCAAACAAGAAGAGTTTGAACGTGTAAACGGATTACTTAAACAAACAAGTATCAACTCTAGTTTTCTTGGTTTTGTAAGCGCTGATGATACTGGAAATGATCATCCCGATTATGTTGGAAACATTAACCAGATAGAAGAGGTAATTGAGATCTATAAGATCAATGAAGTAATATTTTGCTCTCGTGATATTTCATCACAAGGCATCATTGATTATATGTACACACTCGTTTCAGCTGATGTCGATTTTAAAATAGCACCTCCTGAGAGCCTGTCCATCATAGGGAGCAACTCCATTGACACTGCGGGGGATCTATACATTATTGATGTGAACTCCATCAGTAAACCAAAAAATAAACGCAACAAACGTTTATTTGATATACTTGCAAGTCTTTTGTTTATAGTTATTTCACCAATTTTAATTTTATTTCAATATTCAAAAATCGGTTTTATCAAAAATATTTTTTCCGTTTTACTCAATTTCAAATCTTGGGTAGGATATGGTAAGGATAACCATGAACACTTACCTAAATTAAAACCATCGGTGCTCTCTCCTACTGACGCTATTAAAAAAATAAACATATCATCCGACTGGCGAAACCGCCTGCATTTGGCATACTCCAAGGATTATAAAATTGAAAACGATTTGAATATTGTTTGGAAGTGCTTGAGGATGTTAGGAAATTAAGAACTCATTTGTTCGGTATTGAGCCACAATATATTGATATGTTTTTTTTATCAATGATAGATTAATTTATAATGATAGATTTTATATCTTTATATAAAATAGTAAAAAGGGTATAATACTTCCTTAGCGAGTTGAATTAGGGTTATAGAGCTCAACCTATAAATGGTTAATAAATATTCCCGCTACTTCTAAAAAAGCGATTTTACCTTATTATTTCTTGATTCGTCCCCTTTAGCAAGGGGATATTTAATTCATTTTTTAAACTTTATTTTAACTCGTAATGCAAAAAAAGTTTTTTCTTATAACATTAATAATTATAGGAATTTTAAATAGTATCGTTTCTCAGGAAATTTGTGATTGTCCCGGACAAAGTACTTTAGGAAAAGGAAGTTTTTATTTTTCATGGGGCTACAACAGAGGCTGGTACTCAAAAAGTGATCTTCATTTTAAAAACACATCCGGTGAATATAATCCGGTTACCGGAAATTATGATTCCTACGATTTTACAGTTTATGGCGCCAAGGCAAAAGACCGTCCCGGATTTAAAGACATTTTAAGAACCGATTTAACTATCCCACAATATGTTTACCGCTTTGGATATTATTTTAACAACAAACGCGATCTGGGAATTGAAATAAATTTTGATCATACTAAATATGTGATGATCGATTATCAAAATCTCCATGTAAAAGGTACTATACGCGGGCAGGAAATCGATACCGATACGATTTTAAGCCCTACGGATTTTTTAAAATTTGAACATACCAATGGTGCCAATTTCATGATGTTCAATGGGATAAAACGTCAACGTTTTTTAGTTTCGGCAAACAAAAAATATTGGTTAAGCGGAATCATTAAACTGGGAGCAGGTATTGTGATCCCCAAAACAGATGTAACCCTTTTTGGTCAGCGGCTGGATAATCGCTTTCATATTGCCGGATTCATTACAGGTGTTGAAACAGGTCTGCGTTTTGATGCATTCAAACATATTTTTATAGAGTACACTGCCAAAGGTACCTATGCAAATTATTTAAATGTATTGGTAATGGGCTCAGGTAAGGCTAACCATCATTTCTGGACATTTGAAAACATCTTAACTTTAGGGATACAAATTCCACTTTAAAATTATTAGATACGAACTATATTTTTAAACGACTGCGTATATTGAACAGTTAGGCACAAGCTTTAAAAAACGACACCGGGATTAAATGACAACCGACATAGAAATAAAAACTTTAGAACAAGCTAAGAGATATTTCATATCAATGGGCTGTAGTCATTTCCATTTAGATCGTGAGGACTTTCAACGAGCTAAAGAATATAGATTGTTGAGGATTAGTTCCGCAACAGAATCTGAGTGGATTAGAGAAGAGTTCGAAAATAAACTTGAGAATTTTCATACAATTTCGCCTAATGACTATGGATGGTTCTTGCGAAGTTTGGATTCTATGATTGAACGAAAAGAATTTTATCTTGAAAAACTATTTGAATTGATACTTAAAATTCAAGAGCATTTACCCCATGACCAATTAGAATATATTTTATCAACAATAATTGGAAACAATGGAACAAAACCAAAGGGTGGTCTAATCCAAAAGTCCTACGACTTAAAACGTGCTGATTTAGCAAATAGATTCTATAATCAAACAAAAATATTGCTAAAAAAGGCAGAAGACAATTCTATAACATTAACTTCTGTACGTGGCTATTTAATTGATGTAATAGAATATTATAAGATAGAAGAGAGTAAAGATTTTCTTAGGAATTTGCAAGATAAAAATTTTTCTGACCACCTTAGATATTTTAAAGTTGGTGCGGGGGAAGGAAATAAATACTCTATGAAAATGCTTTCTGAATGTTACCGAGAGGGAAAAGGTTGTAAAACAGACATAGACAAAGCAAAATATTGGGAACAAAAAGCTAATGAATAAGAAAGCCTATGCCTAACAGCACATTTGCAATTGGCGGGGTTTCGTGCTCCGCAGACAGTTTTGTGGTTACAGAAAGTTTTGTGTACCGCATAAATATTTGTGGTAAAAATCCCGCACATCGCAAAGCTAAAAACCATAACCAGCAACTACTTACTCAACAACTCTTTTACAACAATTGAAATAATTTTACCATCAGCTTTACCTGCTAATTGTTTAGATGCAACTCCCATAACCTTACCCATATCAGCAGGTGATGATGCACCCACAGATGAAATAATTTTAGCAATTTCAGCTTTTATTTCTTCTTCGCTCATTTGTTTTGGTAAGTAGGCCTCAATAACCCCGGCTTGAAACAATTCCACATCGGCAAGATCTTTGCGACTTTGTGTTACATATATTTCGGCTGTTTCCTTACGTTGCTTTACCATCTTTTGCAATGCCTTTATCTCAGTATCATCAGTATATCCTTCGGGAGAAGTTTTTAATAATAATATAGCTGATTTTACAGCACGTAGTGCCTCTAATCTTGCTGCATCCTTTGCTAACATAGCTGTTTTAATATCCGAGTTTATTTTTTCTTCTAATGCCATAATAAATAATGTTAAATGTTATTTGTTGGATGTTGGATGCTAGATATTGGATATTGGATATTGGATGTTTGATATTAGATGTTTGATATTAGATGCTGGTATGTGTTTGTTGTCCAATTCCCAACATCCAATATCTAAAATCCATTTTAAAACAACCCGTTTATCTCTGCATCAATTTTGTTAATGATAAGCCCCAGATCTTCCTGTTTTTCAAGGAAATTATTATTGTCCACATCAATTATCAAAAGCTTAGCACCTGCATGCTCCACCTCGTAAGAACTGATGAACGCTTCGTAACGTTCGTTCAAACGTTTTAAATAATCTAAACGAATAGCATTTTCATAATCGCGGCCACGTTTTTGAATTTGATTTACCAAAGTAGGAACAGAAGCACGCAAATAAATTAACAGATCTGGTGGAGTAATAAATGACTCCATCAATTTGAACAACGCAAAATAATTTTCAAAATCACGTGTGGTCATTAAGCCCATAGCATGCAGGTTGGGAGCAAAAATATAAGCATCTTCATAAATGGTTCTATCCTGAATAACCGTTTTCCCGTTATTACGAATTTGTTGAACTTGCCCGAAACGACTATTTAAAAAGTACACTTGCAAATTAAATGACCACCGTTGCATGTCTTCATAAAAATCATTTAAATATGGATTATCATCCGCATCTTCAAAATGAGACTGCCATTTATAATGTTTTGATAAAAGAGTAGTAAGTGTAGTTTTACCCGATCCGATGTTACCTGCTATTGCTATATGCATAATTAAAAAGAATATTTTTTAAAGAAGTTTAATTGTATGGATTTTTAAGAGGTCATGAGTAAAAGAATCAACCTCTCTGAAAAAACGTAAACGAAAATACAAAAACTAGTATGTTAACCGGCAAAAAAATGAAAATTGTGGATAAGTTTTTTTGAGGAGTTTAAGCTTTTTTTACAGAGTGATTTCTTCTTCTCAGAAAGAGAGTCGGAAATAAAAAAAACAGTAATTCCCCATGATTATTGGGTTAAATAACTTATGTTACGTATTGCCCAAGCGGGGCCAAATCTTTGTAGAATATTAAAAACAAAAAAATAAGCCCCAGCGGGGCGAAATATTCCGCTCCGGAGTTTATCCCGATGAAAGAGGGAGAGCTTAATAGATGTGAGGGGCTGTTTTCTACAAAGATCTCGCCCCTCCGGGGTTAATAAGTGCGTAACATCTGTTAAATAAGATTATTGAGCTGTATATACAGAAATTGCTTTAGGGGCCTGAAGGAATAAAACACCCATTTCCAATCTAAAATTTTGAAATTCGGCTGAAGGCGTTTCAAACTCCAGCTCTTCTGTAGTTTTTGTATTGTATGCTTTTACTTTATTATCCGAAATAAAATATACCAGATCGCCTATCGGCTGAAAACTCTTTACCTGTTTTATTGGTATGGTCTTGTAATAAGTACCATAAATATCAAAAATTAAAATTCCGGTTGAAGGATTATTGAGATAAACTTTATTATCATACTCCATTAAATAATTGGGCTGCATATCTACATTCAATAATAAATTCAGATTTCCGGTTTGTTGAGTTTTTTCAAGTGCTTGATCTAAGCGCACCAATTCCAGGTTCTGCTGATCATATAACCACAAACCACTATTGTGAGAAGAGCAGACCAATTGAGTTTGTTGAAACTCCATTTTATCAAGGCTTACCGACTCGCCATTTAAACTCAATGTATTATCTAAAAAAACAATTTGCGAAAAATTTTTATAAAACACCAATAGTCGAAGCATGTTTGAGGCATCAACAAAATCTATATTTCCGAAATTTTTATTACTGTATTTATAAAGTAATTTGCCTTTTTTATCATATTTGGTTAGTTCATTCGCCTTTACTACATACAAATTACCTTGATTATCAGTGGTAAAAAAATCAGCCTGAACATCAATAGTAGCAGCAATGTTAAAATTTGTTTGGGCAAAAGATGTAAAATGTAATAGGCATAATGTAATATGAATGATCACAGTTGGAACCCAAAATTTCAATTTCATAATCCGATTTTCAAATATTACCTATTACTTATTAATTGCAAAATCTCCTCCACATGCTTTCTTTCATTGGATAAACGAGGTACCTTATGTTGGCCGCCCAATTTATTTTTTGATTCAAACCATTTGTAAAAGGTATCCCTGGGAAGAGATCTAACAATGGGTTGCTTCAATATCAAATTCTGATAACGTTTCGCTTCATAGTCCGAATTGATCGATTTCAAAGCATTATCAAGCATTTCTGTAAAATATTCAATGGTGCTTGGTTGGGTTTCAAATTCAATAAGCCACTCGTGTGCACCATTTTCATTGCCCTGCATATACACAGGGGCCGCAGTATATTCTTTTATTTGCGCCCCTGATTTTTCGCAAGCAATGCTCAAAGCCTTATCAGCATTATCAACAATTATTTCTTCCCCAAAAGCATTCATAAAATGTTTTGTGCGCCCGGTAATTTTAAAACGAAAAGGATCGAGCGATGTAAATTGAATTGTATCGCCCAGCATATAACGCCACAAACCTGCATTGGTAGAGATCACCAGCGCGTATGTCTTGCCTATTTCGACCTCATCCAACGACAACGTTTTTGAATCCGAAACACCCAATTCATTAACAGGCATAAATTCATAATAAATGCCATAATCAAGCATTAGCAACATTTCATTTGAATTCCGTTGATCCTGAATTCCAAAAAAACCTTCCGAAGCATTATACAACTCCAGATAATTCATATCCGGCTTATTGAAAATCGTTTTAAATTGCTCTTTATAGGGGTTAAAGTTTACTCCTCCATGAAAATAAACCTCCAAATCCGGCCAAACCTCACCAATGGATTTTTTACCGGTAATTTCCAATACACGTTTCATAATTAACAACATCCAGGAAGGCACACCGGCAAGACTTATAATGTTCTCATCAATAATTGCATTGGACAATTTTTCTACTTTTTCATCCCACTTATCCATTAGCGCAATTGATAGATCAGGGGATCTAAAAAATTCAGCCCACATGGGTAAATTATTCATTACAATAGCTGATAGATCGCCATTCTGAGATTCATAACTTCCAAAGTTATCGGTTTCTAAACTTCCTCCCAGCCCTAAATTTTTCCCTGTAAATAACTCGGTTTCCGGATAAAGCGAGCAATATATTGATAACATATCGCGCCCTCCATTATAATGACACTCATCTAATGATTCTTTGCTAACTGGAATAAATTTGCTCTTATCATTGGTGGTCCCCGATGATTTTGCAAACCATTTCACCTCGGTATTCCACAAAACATTTTGCTCGCCTCTGCGAACTCTGTCAATAAAAGGTTTCAGCGTATCGTAATCTTGAATCGGAACAGTGGATTTAAATTGTTCGTGATTTTGTATGTTTTTATAATCATGAAATCTGCCCCAATCAGTATCTTTTGCAGATGTTACCAATTTACGCAAACACTCATTCTGCACATCATTCGGATACTTCATAAAAAGCTCGATCTGATGCATTCGCTTTTTCATCCACCAACTGGCTATTGAATTTAGTATGGTCATAGTTTTTGACTAAAGGATAAAAAAATCGTTAAAGATGATAAAGGTAAAAAATTTAAACTCTCTTCTCAAAAATTAAAGTTTTGACAATTTGAATTTAATGATACCGAAAGCATATCTGTTGTAACCTCCGAAGAATTCAAGGCTAAAAAATCATACCAGAACAAAAAAATATATCCGTATAATTAATTAGATAATGTACTTTTGCATTTTAAAATAAAAAACATAAACAATTATGAGCAAAGGACCTATTTCTAATTTTATTGAAAAGCATTACAAACACTTCAATTCTGCTGCTTTAGTGGATGCTGCAAAAGGATATGAAGCCCACCTTACCGAAGGTGGTAAAATGATGATCACTCTTGCAGGTGCCATGAGTACTGCTGAATTAGGGAAATCATTAGCAGAAATGATCCGCCAGGGCAAAGTTGATATTATCTCTTGTACAGGAGCAAATCTGGAAGAAGATATTATGAATCTGGTAGCCCATTCACATTATAAACGTGTTCCAAATTATCGTGATCTTTCTCCTCAGGATGAATGGGATCTGTTAGAGAACCATTACAATCGTGTTACTGATACCTGTATTCCTGAAGAAGAAGCTTTTCGCAGGTTGCAAAAACATATTCATAAAATATGGAAAGATGCGGATGATAAAGGCGAACGCTTTTTTCCACATGAATACATGTACAAAATATTGTTGAGCGGAGAGTTGAAACAATATTATGAAATAGATCCAAAAGATTCGTGGATGCTGGCAGCAGCTGAAATGAATTTACCAATGGTAGTACCAGGTTGGGAAGATTCCACGATGGGAAATATTTTTTCATCCTATGTGATCAAAAATGAAATAAAAGCTTCCACAATGAAATCAGGTATTGAATACATGGTTTGGTTGGCTGACTGGTACCCAAAAAATTCAAGCGGTAAAGGCATTGGATTCTTTCAGATAGGTGGTGGTATTGCAGGAGATTTTCCAATATGTGTTGTTCCGATGCTTTATCAAGATATGGAAATGACAAACATTCCTTTCTGGAGCTATTTTTGCCAAATATCTGATTCAACTACCAGTTACGGTTCTTATTCCGGAGCTGTTCCAAATGAGAAAATTACATGGGGTAAATTAGATATTCATACACCTAAATTTATTGTGGAATCGGATGCCACTATTGTTGTGCCATTGATGTTTGCCTGGATCCTTGGATGGTAAGATATTAATGCCGAGTATTCTAATTTATTGAAATTGTGGATAAACGAAGATCTTTTTAATTGAAGATCTTCGTTTATTTTTTTGAACCACTTTGTATTCAGTGATTTTGAACTCAAAAAAACATCCTTTATTTGATTTTTGATTAAATTAATTAAAATTAACCTGAAAATTATTAGGTTTTTTTAGAAAAGTTTTATAATTTAGCATAAGATTCAGTTTATTTATTGTTTAACGCAACATTTTATTTTTTTTATCGTTAAGCTAAAATATTTCAAATTTATTATTCATCCGGTTTTGATTAAATATTTTTAACAAAACCATTAATATAAGGAGACCCCGATATAGCGTACACTCTACTTTTTTATAATTAATCCACAATTAAAAAAGGAGGTACCTATGATTATTAAGCAGGTTATTGACGACCAAGAATTAATTAATCGATATATCGCTGGTGATGAAACCGCACTTTCCACATTAATCCTACGCCATAAACGCAGAATATTCAGTTATATAATGCATACGTTGAAAGACAAAGCATTATCTGAAGATATTTTTCAGGATACGTTCATAAAAGTGATCAAAACCCTAAAAAAAGGGCAGTATAATGAAGAAGGCAAGTTTTTGCCTTGGGTTCTACGCATTGCTCATAATTTGATCATTGATACTTTCAGGCACGATAAACGGATGCCAACCATTAGTGGTGGTACCAATGGTGATGGAGAAAATTTTGACATTTTCAGTGTTTTGGGAGAACATGACCGTACTATTGAGCAGGAGATCATTCAAGGTCAGATCAGGAAGGATATAAGGAAACTTGTAGAATGTTTACCTCCCGAACAGCGGGAAGTATTAATGATGCGTCATTATTATGACATGAGTTTTAAAGAAATTTCTGAGCAAACCAATGTAAGTATCAATACAGCCTTGGGACGTATGAGATACGCACTGATAAACCTTCGTAAGATGATCGAAGAAAAGGAAATAGTGGTTTCTTATTAGAGCACTGCGAATTACGAATTAAGGACGAATTACGAATAAAAAAATGAAGCCCATTCGTAATTCGTCCTTAATTCGTAATTCGTAAGAGTTTTATAAATTTTGTTGGGATATTTTTTTTTCAATGCAATAAACTAAAAACACTGCCGTTAAACATACATTATTAACCAAATAAACCCTGAATGGCCAAAATCTCTACTAAAAAAAACATTGCATCACTTAACCAAAAAATGAATAAAGAACTTGATAACAGTAAAGAATTTCCTTATGAACCAGGGAATAATGTTATCAATACTATTCTAAATTATTCAAAAGCTTTAAGCATCCGTAAATCTAAAAGTATGGAGTATTTTGAATTGGTGCTAAATTAAGGTAAGCAAGCATGCAAGAGTATTAAAAAACGTTCTGTGAGAAGCTCACAGAACGTTTTTTTTATTTGAGGAGTTCCACAATGCGTTTTATAGCATCTTGATTTTCGGGAAGAAAAACAGAGGCGAATACTTTCTTTTTCTCTTTGTTAGTAAGGTGCCAACTTAGTGAAATATGATCATTTTTTTCGTTCCTTAATTGCAGATCAATAAATTCAATTTTTGCTTTGCACCAAATATCCGCCATTTGGATCAAGGCATTCTGGTTATAATCCTGCACATCGAAAAGATTACCATAAAAGCTCCCCATTGGCCGGGTTAAGGCCTGCATCAATGTTTGAGAAGGGTTTTCTTCAATAGGGCTGTTTTTATGTTTATCACGTATTTGAATTATTACAATACCACTCGTATTTTCTGCTATCCAATCATTAAAAATTTTCACAAAACGCAACGTGGTTTCCAAGCCAAAATTATCACGTAACCCTGCATCCATTATTTCAATACGGGGTTCGCTTGGTAATGATACAACGGGAGAAATATAGGGGAATGTTGCACTCATTCGTAAGATACTGCTGAACACTATTTTGGATGCATCCTGTTCTTCAAAAAAACGGGAATACTCAATTGCATCAAAAAGCTTGTTATAGCTTGTTTTATTGGTACGCGTGTTTTGAGTAAGGAATGAAATGGGTTGAGATGATACCATTAGTTTCCTTCCATCATTTACTATTGAAGGAGAAAATATCATCATAGGAATGGATGAATTTGCCTCATCCAGTTTATAATCAACCAATCTCTTATTAAATGCTTTATCTGTATTTTCTTCTAATCTATGTTCAAAAGCATAAGCCCGGTCTTTCGGATATCTATTCCCATCAAGCGTAAAACTTTGCATAGGAAATAACCATTCGCTGGTTGCTATTTTAAATGCGATGGGATTTAAAACATCGTTTGAGATATTGGTTAAATACTTTTTACCGTAATAACTTTTAATTTTATTATGTTGTTTTTGAAGGTAGAGTTCTCGCAGGTAAGCAGCTCCGATCATACCACCGGAAGAACCGGTAATTAATTGTGTTTGCTGTAAAAGTCGACCATTTAAAATACTATCGGCATACTGCAACGTATAGAACGTCCACAATGATGACCGAAGGCCTCCCCCGCTGGTATTGATAAAAACCAGTTTTGGTTTTTTGAGTGGTTCATTTACTGATGTGTTTTTTTGTTTCCATTTATTTAATATGCCCAACATGTTTACGATGTCCTTATCGAACAGCTCATAATCTTTGTCAATTTTTTTAAAATTATCGTAACTGTAATCTGCCTTTTTTGTATTGTAATTCAAGCCATAAGCATGGTCAACAGTTAATAAATCAATTTTATGAACAAAATTAAAAAGGAACAAAAACAAAATAAAAACAGGGATCGACCAGCCCCCCCACCATCTGTAAAAGGAACTGATGAGCATACTAAATGCCGTGAAAAGTAAAAAAATACTTGCCCCGGCAGGAATTTCAAATGTATTTATTTCACCAAAAAAACCTAATACAAGCAAGGTAATTATCGAGATCATTTGAAAAATAAAAGCAACATGGTGATTTCGCCTTATTACTTCTTTCAACATTTCCTTTTTATAATGCTGAACTGAACGCACTAAACGTATAGAGGTGGGTGTACTAAAATATGTTTCTACATACCAGTCTCTTGATTCTTTAATCAAATTCGGATTACGTTCTCCTGTAATTGGCCTTTTATCTGCCTTGTAGGGGATCTCTATTTTGTGTTGTATACCGTATAGTTTAAAAATATCTCTGTTACCTTTAAAAAAATAAGTGAAAGCTATAAAAAGAAAAAAGCCGAGCCCCGATAAAAACGCGACTATCATCAGAAGTATTTTAGAGGTTGACATAATACCTTCTGCATGAAGGAAAAAATATACTTCAAAACAATAAAGGGTAATAAAAATAAGAGGAATAACAAAATTATTCAAACAGTACTTCATGAAGGGAAACCGAAGGGACGCTAAGAAAGGGAAACGATAAGCATTTTGTATAAAACTCGCACAATTATATGCCATTATAAAACCACCACAAGAGAAACCAACAATAAAATAAGAAAGAAAACTTATTTTATTAAAGTATTCTGGGCCCAAAAAAAGATAAGCAATTCCATAATTAGGGGCAATATTATTGGTGATCATCCCAAATAACAAGGACCAAAAAACAAGTAGTAACAAGTTTTTTTTAAAATCAAGCATTAAGAGTCTAAAAAAAAACGAATAGTACAACCTTCGAAAAGTTGGATGCTTCCGAATGGCAATGCTTACTACTTTAATAAAGCTCATAAATTATATTTTACTATTAACCAGTTTCAAAATTTCAGTTTCGAGTTGTTGCGTTTGATCTACTATTACGTTGCCTTTTGAAATAAGTTGCGCAGCAAAATCTTTATCTGTAAGATCTCTCGCATTTATTTTTACATTTAAAAAAGCACCCATTACAGCAGAACGCGCACACAAAGCACCAACACCGGCATCTGTAATGGAATTGGGGTTACCTGTTTCAGCCATTGCCTTTATTACCATCATTGAATCGTAACATAACTGCATTACTTTAAAAGGCACTTCCGTAGCATATTTGGTTGCATGCTGTATAGCTTCATTACGTACATTTTTTTCATCAACAGTTGATTTTGGCAAACCAAATGCGGTCAAAATTTTATTAAACGAATTGGTATCTTCATCCACCAATTTTAATAATTCATTTTTAAAATATTGTCCTTTTTCTGCCCAGTCCGAAAACTCTTTCCATCTCTCGTCCCAACCCGGTTTGTGTGAAGATAAATTGGCAACCATTGTACCAAGGGAAATCCCCAATGAACCAATATATGCGGAAATAGAGCCGCCTCCCGGTGCAGGACTTTCACTGGCGGTCTCATCTGCAAATTCGGTAAGATCCATTTTTATTAAACGTGCAGAAGATCCATTGTTCAATAAATATTCTATGATCCGTTCTTCCGGCTTGAAAGGCGATAATTCATCCAATCCTAAGGATTTTACAGCAATTTTAATTAATTCTTTTTCGGAAACTCCTGTTGAACGATTTTGTTTTTCAAGAAAATATTTTCCGGCATCCAGTATGGCTTTTAACGGGATCAAACCAACCAGTTCGGAACCTGTTACCCTGATCCCACGCTCATTTGCCTTTTTACAAACTTCATCAAAGGCAATATGAACAGGGGTAATATTGATATTGGTTAAATTCATTGAAATTTGGGCAATGCCATATTCCTCAATGAACCAACCAATTGCTTTTACTGACTTTAAGGAACCCGGAATATTAACAGGATTTCCTTTTTCATCCGTTACAATTTTTCCTGTAACCGGATTTCCTTCACGTTTTACACGCCCGGCTTCGCGTACATCAAATGCAATGGAATTGGCTCTTCTGGTAGATGTTGTGTTTAGATTAATGTTATAAGCGACTAAAAAATCGCGGGCCCCAATTACTGTAGATCCTGATTTTACAGAGTGTTCGGCTGGTCCGAAATCCGGTTCCCATTCCGGTAATTTTATTTTTTTAAAAAAGCCTTCGTATTCCCCACCACGAATTACCGAAAGATTATTACGGTCTTTTTTTGCCTGCGCTGCTTCGTATAAATATATCGCTAAGTTTAATTCTTTTCCAACTCTTGCGCCTAATTTTTTAGCGTATTCAGCTGTTTCTTCCATTGAAATCCCTGCAATGGGAATAAGCGGACAAACATCTGTAGCACCCATACGAGGATGCTCGCCTTTATGTTTGCTCATATCAATTAATTCACTCGCCTTTTTAATGGCCTGAAAAGCCGCTTCAATAACAGCTTCAGGTGGCCCTACGAAAGTGACAACGGTTCTATTGGTTGCTTTTCCCGGATCTACGTTCAATAATTTCACTCCTTCTACCAATTCAATTTCATTGGTAATTTGTTTGATAATATTCATATCATTCCCTTCACTGAAATTAGGAACGCACTCTATTAATGGATAATTCATAATTGAAAATTGATAGTTAGTAATTATTTTGACAAATTCTGTTTTGTTGATTTAATTATTGCAGTTAATAGTTTTATTAATTCCTCGCAATCATTTAGTAAAGGTAAAATATCCTCTGTAACTATCTGAGTATCTTTTATCAATCTCAACCAATAATGGGTCTCATTTGCTTCCTTATTTGCTATCGATAGCTTGTGTATAAAATCTGCCTTACTTTCCGCCTGATTGGCCTCTTCAATCATTGCACCAATTGAAGTGCCACTCCTTAATACTTGTTTTGAAATTACAAATTCCTTTTTTTTAGTAGAAATAAATTGATAGAATTTAACGATCCGAATCGAAAATTTATAGCTTTTATCCTTTTAAAACATTATCTTTTTTCATTATCAATTATCAATTGTCCATTATCAATTACTAACTTCCCATTAATAATAACCGTTTCAATCAAATTACTTCCAAAGGAATAAGGAATAAATGAATAATTCGGAATTTCTTTTGTAATAAAAACATTTGCTTGTTTCCCAATAGCAATGCTCCCATGTGTTTTACTCAAGTCCATTGCATAAGCGGAATTTATTGTAGCCGCATTGATGGCTTCTTCCGGAGTCATTTTATATTGAATACAACAAAGGGAGATCATTAAATTCATATTTCCACTTGGGCTGCTTCCCGGATTATAATCACTGGCAAGGGCTACAGGCAAACCGGCATCAATCATTTTACGTGCAGGAGGAAATGGCAAACTCAAAAAGAAAGCGGCACCGGGTAAAATTGTTGGCATCGTTTTCGAATTTAACAATGCTTCTATCTCTTTATCTCCAACAAATTCCAAATGATCAACGCTGATGGCACCAACGTCAATACCTGCCAACGTTCCACCGAAATTGCTCAATTGCTCTGCATGTACTTTTGGGGTCATCCCGTGCTTTTTTCCGGCTGTAAGTATTTCAATAGTTTCCTCTTTTGTAAAATAATTTTGTTCACAGAATACATCGCAATAATCAGCCAGCTGCTCTTCTGCAATTACCGGCATTATTTCATTGATAAGCAACCTGATATAATCTCCTTTTCGTTCTTTGTATTCAAGAGGAACCGCATGCGCACCAAGGAATGTAGCTTTAATAGTGAGTGGAGAAAGTGTTTTTAATTTTTTGATCACACGCAGCATTTTCAATTCCGAGTCTACACTTAAACCATAACCGCTTTTTATTTCAACAGCACCTGTCCCTTGCAACATAATTTCATTCAGTCGTAACAAGGCGCTTTCAACCAATTCATCTTCTGTTGCCTCTTTCAATTTTTTTGCAGAATTTAAAATTCCACCACCTCTTTGAAAAATTTCCTCATAGGTCAAACCATTGATACGGTCAACAAATTCGCCTTCCCTGCTTCCTGCATAAACGATGTGCGTATGACTATCACACCAGCAAGGCAATACCAGCTTATCGGTTGCATCAATGATGCTTAGATTTGTCCAATCGGAAATCCCTTCCCAATCCTCCATTTTACCGAATCCTACAATTTTATCATTTTCAAGGGCAAGCCAGGCTTCATTAATACAAGAAAGGTTGTTCATATCCTTACCAACCACTTTCAATTGCGGACTTTCTTCAACCTGAACCAGCTGTTTTATATTTTTAATAAGAATTTTCATAATGAACAATATTTGCTAAAAGTAGGAGTTATTGCATAATTTAAAAATTAATACCGTCTAAAAAATAAAATTTATATCTTTCAGTTCTACTAATTGAATTTTTTAATACAAAAAACTTGCCTTGGGGCTGATTTAACTTAGATCTACGTATCAAAAATGAAAAAATACACAACTCAATTTTGTTTCATTTACCTTTTTATTTTTATTTCTTTCACAATAAAAGCGCAAACAAGCCAAAAATATACCATATCAGGCTTTATAAACGAAAATGGCAGTAAAGAAAGTCTGCCAGGAGTAAATGTTTATGCCCCTAAACTTAAAGTAGGTGCTACATCTAACAACTATGGCTTTTTCTCACTAACACTGCCAGCCGACTCGGTGGAACTGGTAGTAACCTATGTTGGTTATCAGCCCCAGATATTCAAATTTGATCTAAAAAAGAATATTCAGCTTGATGTTTCTTTAAAAACCAGTATTGATTTGCAAACAGTTGAAATTTCTGCCGAAAAAGCGGAAAAAATAAGCCAGGAAGTACAAATGAGTAAAATTGACCTTCCTGTGGAACAAATAAAAAACCTGCCTGCATTATTAGGAGAAAAAGACGTATTAAAGGCAATCCAGCTATTGCCCGGTGTACAAAAAGGAAGTGAAGGCAGCAGTGGTATTTATGTTCGTGGCGGTGGCCCGGATCAAAATCTGATTATCCTGGATGACGCAACTGTATACAATGCAACACATTTATTCGGTTTTTTCTCATTATTCAATGGCGATGCATTAAAAAGTGTAGAACTTACCAAAGGCGGGTTTCCGGCACGTTATGGCGGACGTTTATCATCCGTTATTGAAATGCAAATGAAAGACGGAGATAAACAAAAGATCCGTGGAGAAGCAGGTATCGGCCTTATCTCTTCAAGGTTAACATTGGAAGGGCCAATTATTAAAGACAAATTATCATTTTTGGTTTCTGCCAGAAGAACTTATATTGATGCTATTGCTCAGCCACTTATAAAAAAACAAACTGGCGTTAATACCGGTTATTATTTCTATGATTTTAATGCGAAACTTAACTATGTAATCGACTATAAAAATAAAATTTACCTGAGTGGCTATTTTGGTAAAGACAAATTTTATCTCAAAGATAAGGTTGATGCCAATTACAGCTCTGAAGCAAGTCTGGCATGGGGAAATGCGACAGGAACATTAAGATGGAACCACTTAATTAATGAGAAAATATTTTCAAATGTTTCACTCATTTATACAAATTTCCTGTTCGACATTGGGTTAAAAGAAAAATACAGCGGAGACTTCTTCAACCTGAACTATTATTCGGGCATTAGAGATTATTCTGTTAAATGGGACGTTGATTACTCGTTAAATACGAAACACTATTTAAAAGGCGGGGTACTTGCAACATACCATTACTTTAGCCCGGGTGCCATTGTTATTAAAAGCTCCAGCCCAACCGACAACTTAAATAAACGATCACGAATAGACACTTATGAATCAGCAATATATGTAGAAGACGATTTTAAAATAAGTGATAAATGGCGTACCAATGCAGGCTTTCGTTTCAGTAATTTTAATGTAAGAGGCAAAAGTTATTTCAATCCAGAACCACGTATAGCTGTTCGGTATTTATTAAAAAGCGATTTATCACTAAAAGCAAGTTTTGCAACAATGAACCAGTATTTGCATTTGCTTTCTAATTCAGGTATTGGACTCCCTACTGACTTATGGGTTCCTGCAACAGACCGAATCAAGCCGCAACAATCGCAACAGGTTGCTTTAGGAATAGCAAAAGATCTTACCATAAAAAATGCGGATTTTATGGCATCAATAGAAGGCTATTACAAAACATCAAAAAATATAATTGGTTACATTGACGGAGCATCTTTTTTCAGTGTTGATCCAACAGCTGGCTCTTCTGAATTTTCATACGAGGATGTTGTAACAACTGGTAACGCTGAAAGTTATGGAGCGGAGTTTTTGTTCCAGAAAAAATATGGCAAGTTCAGTGGTTGGATAGGCTATACCCTTTCATGGACATGGTTACAATTTGATGCACTGAACTTTGGAAACAGATTCCCAGCCCGCTATGATCGCAGGCACGATCTTTCAGTTGTTGGTATTTACAAAATGAGCGACCATATTACCTTATCTGCCACATGGGTGTATGGTACGGGCAATGCTATAACACTGCCTTTATCAAGTTACCAGGCTGTTGCGCAAAACGCTCATCCACAGGAGTACAATAATTCGTATACCATTAATGATTATGGTTCAAAAAACAGCTTCAGAATGGCTCCTTATCACCGTTTTGATATTGCCATTCAGTTTCACAAACAAAAGAAAAAATACGAACGTACGTTTGAACTCGGTGTTTACAATGCTTACAACCGTAAAAATCCATTTTACTACACTACCGTATATGACCCTAATACACAACAAACCAAGCTAAAACAAATTTCCTTATTTCCGCTCATACCTTCTGTATCATGGACATGGAAATTTTAATCAATATATAATCAACCCTATTCATCTATCATTATGAACCGTTATATAAAATTAATCTCGTTAATCCTTACTCTTGGTTTTAGCGCCTGTGAAAAAGATGCAGACGTCAAGCTTCCGGCTGTAGAATCAAAACTGGTAATCAGTTCTTTTATATCCCCTGAAGATACGATTGTAAAAGTGGTTGTTACAATAAGTCAGCCCTTGTATAACAACTCGAACTCCAATCAATATTCTGCTGTTAACAATGCAACTGTTCAGATAAGTAATGGTACAACTGTTCAAACACTCACTTACGACTCTGATGAAAATTATTATTTTGTAAGTACTGCCATATTTCCTATAACCGTGGGAACTACATATAACCTGACTGTTTCAACCCCTGACGGTAAAAATGCGAATGCAAGTACAAGTATACCGGCACAAAACTCAACACTTACTTATACAGCTGAAGCAGTATACACCCAAAGTAACGGAGACACTTACGCTTTCAGAACGGAATGGAATGATACTCCGGGTACAGAGGACTATTACAGGTTAGTTTATTACGACAGATCGGTGTATGATATTGATACTACTTATTGGCAGGCTTTTTCAAACAATTTTTCTGATAAGGATAAAGATGGGACTACGATGAAAGAGCAATTTGAAATATCTGTTTATTCAGGCACAGTCTTTTCAAACGGTGAGCTTCATCTTATTCATGCATCTAAGGAATATTATCTTTATCATAAAAAACTAACCGAGGCGGCATTTTCCGGAGGTCCGTTTTCTGAACCTGTTCAAATGTATTCTAATATCAATGGTGGTTATGGAGCATTTGCCGGCTACAACTCCTATAAAGTCTATGTTTTGCTGTAAATAAATTGTTTTAACAATTGTTATGAATTTTTATTTCATAACCACCCCGTAATTGTTAAATTTGTCTGTTTACAAAACACTATGGCAGGCAACTCTTTTGGAAAATTATTTACACTCACCAGCTTTGGTGAATCGCATGGCGAAGCTATGGGTGGAATAATTGACGGCTGCCCTGCCGGATTGCTGATTGACGCTGATTTTATTCAAAAAGAACTTGAGAGAAGGCGACCAGGCCAATCGCACATTGTTTCCCAGCGAAAAGAAAGTGATAAGGTAGAATTTCTTTCAGGAATATTTGAAGGTAAAACCATGGGAACTCCAATAGGTTTTATTGTTCGTAACGAAGATCAAAGATCAAAGGACTACGAGCACAATATAGACGTGTACCGACCATCACATGCGGATTATACGTATGATGTTAAATATGGAATGCGTGATCATAGAGGTGGCGGACGTTCATCAGCCCGTGAAACAGTGAGCCGTGTGGTTGCAGGTGCGATAGCGAAACTAATTTTGAAAAGCTTCGGAATCACTATCAATGCTTATACTTCACAAGTTGGAGATATCAAATTATTGAAATCTTATCATGATCTTGATCTGACAAAAATTGAATCCAACGTTGTGAGATGCCCTGATGAATTGCTTGCTGACACTATGATTCAGAAGATAGAACAGGTACGTAAAGCAGGTGATACCATTGGTGGGGTAATTTCATGTATAATAAAAGGAACACCAATAGGACTTGGTGAACCTGTGTTTGACAAACTTCATGCTGATCTGGGGAAAGCGATGCTAAGTATAAATGCTGTAAAAGGTTTTGAATATGGGAGTGGGTTTGAAGGGGTAAAAATGAATGGTTCCCAGCATAATGATGCTTTTTTTCCCCGTTCCAATGGAAATGGGATAGGGCTAAGCTCAAACTACTCAGGCGGAATACAAGGAGGCATCAGTAATGGAGAGGATATTTATTTCAGGGTTGCATTTAAACCTGTGGCAACAATTTTGCAAAAACAAAACACAGTAAATTCAAAAGGAGAAGCCGTTGAAATGACAGGAAAAGGTCGGCATGATCCTTGCGTGTTGCCACGTGCCGTACCCATTGTGGAAGCAATGACCGCATTAGTGCTGGTTGATCATTTATTAAGAGCTAAAACAACGAAATTAGTTGAAAATTAAAGCGTTGCTTGTTTAAACTTTCAAACCTTAAACTTTAAAACTTACAAATTTTTAAGCTTACAAACTTTAAAAACTAAAATACTTTAAACTAAAATAAATTATGACAACAGAAACACCGAAAAAGAAAAAAAGTTTGATTCGTAGAATCCTTAAATGGACTGGTATTACCTTCCTGATACTATTGATTCTAATAATTTCTGCTCCCTTTCTTTTCAAAAAGCAAATTATACAATTAGTAAAGGATAAAACCAATGAAAGTATCAATGCCAAAGTGAATTTCGGAGAATTTGATCTGACATTGATCAGTTCTTTTCCTGATTTTTCGCTTTCTGTCAACGATCTGAGTATTGCTAATATTGGCGACTTTGAAGGTGACACTTTGTTGTATGCTAAAAATTTAACGGTTGGTTTAAATTTAATGAGTGTTATAAAAGGAGAACAGTATAAAATAAATACCATATCAATTGATCAGCCACGTATTCATGCTATTGTATTGAAAGATGGCAAAGCAAACTGGGATGTTACCAAACCTGCTGATACAACTGCTGCCCCTACGGCAACTCCAGCACCTGCCGATGCCGCTTCTGCCCCGTTTAAAATGACCTTAAAAAAGTTTGAAATAAAAAATGCATACATTTTATACGATGACGCTTCCATGGATTTTAAAACAGAGTTAGTTAATATGAATCATACCTTGAGTGGGGATTTTACTTCTGATAATTTTTTACTTGAAACGCTTACTGAAATTGAAAAATTCTCAATGAGCTATGGTGGTGTTAGTTATATGAACAAGGTGAAGACCCGCATCAAAATGGACATGGATGCAGACATGCCGAATTTCAAATTCACATTTAAAGACAATGAATTTGCATTTAATGAATTAACTCTTGGCCTTGATGGATATTTCGCGATGCCAAAAGAGGATATGGATATGGATCTAAAATTCAAAGCCAACCAAACAGAATTTAAAAATATTTTATCTCTTATTCCAGGTGTTTATACTGCGGATTTTGCTACTGTAAAAACTTCAGGTTTATTAGCATTGGATGGCTTTGCAAAAGGTATTTATAATGATAAAAAAATGCCGGCCTTTGGACTGAAATTAACTATTAAAGATGCAATGTTCCAGTATCCTTCCTTACCAAAAGCGGTAACAAATATTCAGGTTGACCTGGCTGTTAACAATAAAACAGGTGAACCGGATGCTACTGTTATTGACTTAAATAAATTTCATATAGAAATGGCAGGTAATCCTGTTGATGCGAAGATGCACTTGTCTACACCTATTTCTGATGCAAATATTAAAGCGGAAGTTTTAGCAAAAATAAATTTAGCTTCTGTAAAAGATGTTATGCCTCTTGAAAAAGGTGATGACCTGAACGGTTTGATCAATGCTGATGTAAAAATGAATGGCCGTATGTCGTCCATTGAAAAAGAACAATACGAAAAATTTGACGCGCAGGGAACCATTGCTGTTTCGGATATGAATTATAAAACAGCAACATTAAATTACCCTACAAAAATTAACAAGTTAAATTTAAATTTCACACCTAAATTTGTCGAGCTTACTCAATTTGATGCAAAAGTTGGAAAGAGTGATATTCAGCTGGATGGAAAGATCGAAAACTTTTTGCAATATGCTTTAAAAGATTCTATGCTGGAAGGTTCATTTAATTTAAGATCATCATTACTTGATATAAATGAATTAATGGCTGAAGACGAAACTGCAGCAAAACCCGCTGCAGTTGCTGTTGACACAGCTCCAATGACTGTTGTAGAGGTACCTTCCAATTTAAATGTGAGATTAAATGCAACCATTGGAAAAATGCTGTATGACAATTTAGCGATTAGTGCTATTTCGGGTAGTGTAAAAATAAAAGATAGCAAACTAAGCCTTGAAAACATAAAAATGGATCTGAAAGAACTGGAAGGAACAATGGCATTAAGTGGTGTGTATAATACCCAAAATGTAAAAAGACCTACTGTCGATTTTGATATTGACATTTTAAATTTTGATATCCCCAAAACATTTAAAGCTTTTAATAGTGTTCAAAAGCTTGCTCCTATTGGTAAATACGCAAAAGGTAAATTCGGTACAACTTTAAAATTCGTTGCTACTCTGGATTCACACATGGAACCTGATATGAAAACACTAACAGGAGGAGGAAAATTAATGGCAACAAGTGTTTCGGTTGAAGGTTTCGAACCGATCAATAAATTGGCTGATGCTTTGAAACAGGAGAAATATAAAAAACTAACATTCGAAAATGTTAATGCGAGCTATAAATTTAAAGACGGAAGAGTGGAAGTAGAAGAGATGCCAATAAAAATGGGCAATATATCAGGTAATGTAAAAGGATCAACCGGTTTTGATCAAACAATTGATTATACCTGGGTGATTGAAATACCAAGAGCTGAATTTGGTACTCAAGCGAATGCCGCTGTTGGCAGTATAGTTGATCAACTAAACAAACAGGCCGGAACCAGTGTAAAATTGAGCGACAAAATAAAAGTAAAAGCGATATTTGGTGGTACCGTTACTAAACCAACTATAAAAACTGATCTATTAGGTATGGCCGACAAAGGTGAAATTAAAGAACAAGTAAAAGAGCAAGTAAAAGAGCTGGTAACTAAAGGTGTTGATATGGCGAAAGAAAAAGCGCGTGCCGAAGCAGACAAGATCTTGAAAGATGCACAAGCACAAGCCGATAAGATAAAAGCAGAGGCACAAATATTGGCTGACAAAACAAAAGCGGAAGGGTATGCAGCAATCGATAAAACTGTTTCTGATGCAAAAAATCCGATTGCAAAAGGTGCTGCTAAGGTAGCCGCTCCAACGGCTAAAAAGGAAGTAGATAAAAAAGTTGCGAAAATTTTAGAGGAGGCGAATAATAAAGCCAACAGCATTTTAACAAATGCTAAAGCAGAATCGGATAAAAAGTTGCAATAATTTGATTGTTGAACGAATTGTGAAAAAGATAAACAGCCCACAAATAAGCTAATAATATGTGGCGAGTTGTGTATATATAGGTGTTATCTGTAATTTTAAGAATGAACAAATATGAACATACTATTCATTGACGCTAATATTTATCTTGGATTTTATAACTCAAATAGACCTGAATATAAAAAATTACTTGGTGCCGTAATAGAGTTAGCAGACAAAATATTTTTTACCGAGCAACTTGGTTATGAAATTGACCGAAATAAACTAAACATATTTAGGCTTTCAATTGACAATTACATAAAACAAGTCTCTTTAACTTCGACAACCTTGCCCGAGCATTTAGACGAAGATAGTTCGCCAAAGTTAGCCGAATGGAATAAAGCAAGAAAAGAACTTGAAAAAAACATATCAACTTCAAACAAAGAGTTGACACCAATTCTTAATGATGTTCTAAATGATATTTCTGTTTCGCAAGACAAAGTATCAAAAGGACTTTCTTTATTGTATTCAAAATCCAACAAACCGAAAGCGGCTGATATTGAAAGTGCAAGATTTAGAAAGGAAATTGGGAACCCTCCAGGTAAAAGGGCAGACCCATTAGGAGATCAACTTTCTTGGGAACAATTATTAAACATTATTCCTGAGACTACTGCACTTTGGGTTGTTTCTACCGACAGAGATTATTTTACTGAACATAAAAAGGTTCTATATCTTAATCCTATATTATACAATGACTTAATTAAACTTAATCCTAAATTGGAAGTTAAGACATTTAATATTTTATCAGAAGCACTCAGAGATTTTGACAGTAAAGAAAAAATAGCTGCTATTCCAAGCAAGGAGGAACTTGATATTATTTCAGTAACTGAATCTAAAGACTTAACTGGATTGACAGGTTCTACTGCATCATTTATCAATTCCTATAGTTTTTCGCAAAACAAGCCAAGCCTTTGTCAGAAATGTGGCGAAACAAATTCTTTCTTGGATGGTGCATATCTCCGTTCACAATACGGTGGACTGACACTACACTATATCTGCAAAAAATGTGGATTTCATTATGACACAGGAGATTCATTTGATGAATGTTGAGAAAAAACTACAGGTAACAGCACATTTTCAATAGGCTGGGGGGCATGGTTCGCAGACAGTTTTGTTGTTACAGAAAGTTGGGCTCTAAAATGCCCCGCTTATCACAAATCTGCAAAAATGTACACAGGCAAAAAACAGTTCCCTAACTAATATAAGTTGGGAGAGGAAGGATTGGCATGATAGTTCAAAGATAGGTTGGTTTTCAGGAAACAACATTTTTTGGGATTTTGTAATTAACAAAAGTATAATGCAAGCAGCCAAAAATAAAATACAGCGACCTACTCGATAATATCAGAAAAACAATTCAAACGGCAAGACTAAATGCTGTTAAAGCTGTGAATACCGAATTGGTTGAAGCCAACTGGGAAATTGGCAGGCACATTGTTGAGTTTGAACAACATGAACAAGAACGTGCAGAATACGGAAGCTCTCTGTTAGCGAAGCTTACAAAGGATTTAAAGCTTTGATATGGTAAAGGATTTCGCAGGCAAAATGTACTGAGCATACTACGACCTGCATGAATAAAAAGCAAAAGAAATAATTGACAATGATTCCTAATTTTATGAAAAAATTAAAAAATATACTTTCCCTTTGTTTGTTATTAGTTTCGTTTGTTTCTCTGTCGCAAGACGAAACAAAATGTCAGGAACTTGATAATAAAAAAGCAGAAAAACTTTATAAGCAAGGTCTGGATAAAAAATTTAAAAAAGAGGAGCGTCTGGCATTTCTTAAACAAGCCATGGATATGGAACCTGATTATGTAGAAGCAAATTTTGCTTATGCACAAGAGCGTATAAAAACATTAATATATGAAAACGCCTCGTTCAAACAAACGGAGCCCTACTTTAAAAAGGTGATTGAAATTTGCCCAAAATTTCATTCCGACCCTTATTATTACCTTGGTTTCATTTATTACGAAGAAGAAAACTGGGAAGAATCTGCAAAATACCTGAAAGAGTTTTTGAATTTCAAAGACGATGATGAAAAAAAGTATAATAAAAATTACGATGCTTTTTTATATCAGTCGAAACAAATGATGCGATACGCAAAATTGTATAACGAAATATTCAAAAACCCTGTCCCTTTCGATCCACACCCGGTAGCAGGGATATGCACAGAAAGAGATGAATACCTGCCTATTATTTCTGCGGATAATGAAATGATGCTTTTTACCCGTAAACAACCATTTGTGGATAAAAATGCACTTACTCAATCTGATAAGGAACAAGAATTATTCAGCTATAGCATGCGTAATCCTGAAACGGGAGAATTTGAAAAAGGAAAACGCATGCCTCATCCATTTAATAAAAATGGCAGCGAAGGCGGAGCCACCATGTCGATTGATAATAAACATTTATTTTTTACAGTATGTAAAAATGAAGGAGGAGCGCAGATCAATTGCGATATTTATTATTCCGATAAAAAAAATGGTGAGTGGACGGAAGCAAAAAAAGTAGAAGGGATCAATGACCCGATGTATTGGGATTCCCAGCCATCATTAGCCTCAGATGGAAAAACACTTTATTTTTGCAGTGATCGTAAAGGTGGCCGTGGTGGTGTTGACCTATATAAAACTATTAAAAATGTTGCAACCGGCATTTGGAGCGCTCCCGAAAATCTTGGTCCGATCATTAATACAAGTGGTAATGAAATGTCGCCCTTTGTACACTCCGATTTTCAAACCCTTTATTTTTCATCTGACGGTCACCCGGGAGTTGGTGGCAATGATATTTTTATAGCCCGAAAAGATACCAGCGACAAATGGACTGAACCCAAAAACATGGGTGTACCTATCAATACTACTGCTGATGATTTGGGCTTTTTTGTGAGCACAGATGGCCGTTTCGGGTACTTTGCATCTAATCTCCCATCCCGTGCAAAAGGCAAAGCGATTGGAGGGTATGATATATACTCTTTTGAATTATATAAAGAAGCAAGACCAGACGCTGTAAGTTTTTTAAAAGGAAAAATTGAAGATAATGGCAATGGGACAAATAAAGCGTTTAGTGTAGATGTTAAAGACGCCTCCAATAAAAAAGTAACGGAGGCCATGGTAGATACTTCAACAGGGGAATACATGGTAGTGGTAAATACAAAGGTTAAAAACGATCTCATTATTACCGTAAAAAAAGAAAACTATGCATTTAGCTCTCAATTAATATCAAAAGATTCACTTTTAAATTCAAAACCCGCGAAAGTGAATAATATGGTAGTGGATACTATAAAAGTTGGTCAGACGTATACGCTTAATAATATTTATTACAAAACCAATTCTGCTGACCTGGATCCCCGGTCCTTGATCGTGATCGATGAATTTGTGGAATTCTTAAAAGCAAATCCAACTATATCAATTGAGGTTTATGGGCATACGGACGCTCAAGGTGACGACAAATCCAATCTTGCTCTTTCCACTGATAGGGCGTTTAGTGTTCGTGATCTATTACTCGAAAAAGGAATAGCCGAAAAAAGATTAAAAAACTTTAAAGGTTTTGGGGCTTCTCAACCAATTGCGGATAATCTTACAGAAGCCGGCAGAGCAAAAAACAGGAGAACAGAATTTGTTATTGCTGAAAAATAAAATTACAGATAACAAATCTTTATGAATGTACGAACCTGTACGTGTTAAAAAAACAAACCAGATTGGTAATTCATTTTTGATTCGCTATCCTTTAATGGTCCGGTTTTTATAATACTCCTTGTCAGCAATATATAGTGTTTTAGTTACTTCTGCATATTTTATTCCGCTCTCATCCTGAAAATCCGTTACCAGATCAATAGAACATTTTTTATCCCTCTCTACTTTTGATCTTATCTCTGATAAGAGCTCTTCAGTTATCAAAAACCTTGCGAACACCTTCTTCTTAATGGGTTTCAAAAATTTAATTGTTGCCGCTTGATCCCAAACTACATACTCTTTTCCAAGTATATTTATAAGTTGGATCATATAAATAGGATCTAAAGCACCGTAAATACTTCCCCCAAAAACAGAGCCAACGTAATTTTTTGTTTTCCAGGTGAGGTCAAGAGAGATCTGGATATCTTTCCAATCAGCGGACAAAAAATAAATTCGCCCTCCGGTTCTTCGGTATGCCGGAAAAAAATTAAACCCAATACGATTTGCAATGGACCTGCAACTTTCCTTTCTATCAGTACCAAACGGTGTGTTTTTTATTTTCATATACAAAACTAAAAAATTACATTAAAACAGCTAAAAACGAATAAAAATTTACAGTTTAAAATTAAACTACTGGAATTTAAACAGCTGAATCCCAACAAAAGTAATTAAAAGCGTAGAGTACCAAGTATTTGTTAACATCATAAAATTTTTATCATTTTATTTATGACAGGTATTTATTTTTTTATTATATTTAATTATAAATACTTTACAATAATCAAAGGGTGCTGATCCAAAGTTATTGTTCATAAAATATGATTAATATATTTTCATTTTTGCGACCTAAAAAATATATTTGTTTAAAATCTTCTTAAATTGATCTAAACTCAAGGAATTTGTTAAAAATGAATTCTTTAAAAAAAAACTATCATTAATGTCCGAGACTATTAACTACCATCCAAATCGTTCTTCAAAAGAATCCGTATCAAATAATAAAAAAAGGTTCAGAAAAAACACTCTTGTTATATTTCTGACTTTATTATCCTCACTAAGCTTTGCCCAAAAAACAGATTCTCAAAAATCCGAATCCGAAGGTGATACTGATGTAGATTATACTGCACAATTGGTACTTGATGGTTTAAATAAAATCAGGACCGAAAATTCTACTGATTCATTGGAATTTAATGAAATGCTTTCTAAGGCCAGCATTATTCAGTCGGACGATATGTCTCAAAATGGCAAGGCTGTATTAGAAAACAGCAAGGGGAAATACAAAACCACCGCCAAACGTGTTATTGCAATGGGTGGAACAAAAAATGCAGAGGAGATCGTTTTATCTTTATCGGCTCTAAAAGATAAAAAACAATTAACACCACAAGAAATTGCCGATGCTGTAATTTTAAAATGGAAGTCCGGAAAAAAAGAACTGGTTACCATAAAAAACGGCAATTACATTTACGCCAGTCCCAGTGTAAAAATAGATGCAAGCGGTAAAAAAGTATTTATCTCGGTAGTTTTTGGAAGTTTTAATACATTCAATGCAGGAGTAAAAAAGAGAAAAGAATTAAAAGTAAGATTCACTAAGAAAAACAAAAAAATTAAAGCCCCTGACGAAAAAGCTTGTAAAAACTGTGATAAATTTAAGGATTACGAAGGGCTTATAAACGGATTGTACGTAGAGAACGGAAAAATTTTCCTGAAATATGACAATATGAAAGCGTTCTCACAATTGATCTCCAAACCGAAAGATGGATTGGCCGTGGATATTATCCAACGTGCGCAATATGAAAAACCCGATTATAATATTTTGAATACAAATTTATTGAGTAAAGGTGTATTAACTAAAACGGTTAGCCAAAGCAAACTGTTAAGTAAAAATCGTGTTAAACCAGAAAAAAAAGGGGGGAAGTCGGCATCCTTAGATGTGCAGCTAGGTATCCTTCCTAAAGGGCTTGCGGCAGGTGATGCTTATGAATTGAATTTATTAGTTATTCAGAATGGGCAATTGTGCAAAACAGTAATGAAATCTTACGTAGAACAAGGTGACCAAAACTCTACCACAACTCTTAAAATGCTGTTGATGCCGGATAGTGCGGCCTATTTAAAACCACCATTTCAGCCCAAAGCAGATAATGCGACCTTGAATTTTTCGATACAATTTGAAAAAAACAAATTTGATTATAAGGAAGAAGATATGTTGCCTTTTTTAAATGCGTTGCAAGAGCCTGATTTTATTATTCAAGGCCTTTATATCACGGCTTATTCTTCTATTGAAGGAAATGCTACAGAAAATATTAAACTTCAAAAAAAGCGTTCTGAAAACATTATTAAAGCATTAGCAAAACTTCAAAAAGAAGGTGTTGTAACTACTATAAAAACGGATGATTCCTGGTCTCTTTTTCAAATGAGCATGGAAGGAGGAGCTTATGATACTTTATCTAAAATGACCAAGGAACAGGCCATAAATGAAATCAATTCAAAGCCGGGTTTATCATTAGAATTAGAACCATTTTTGGCAAAACAGAGATTTGGGGAAATTGTTATGGATGTTACTTATGATATCGCAGGAGCTAAGGAGCAAAAATTTTCGGTAAGTAAATTTAATCAGGCTTCGAAAAAAGCCGACATCAATCAATCTTATAAAATTCAATATTACATAGGAGAGCAGATCCGTAAAAAGAAATATACTCCCGAGGCATTCAGCAAAATGGAAATACCTAAGCAGGTAAAGTTTTCGGGGTTATTGAACAATCAGGTAGTATTGCGCTATATGGCTAACAATAATAAATTAGAAGAAGAAGATCAAAAAGAAATGAATAAACTCTATGTACTTGATCCTTCAAACAATTACATTGATTTTAATTCTTTATTGTGTGCAGTAAAACTGGATAGTTCTGTTGGTGATTCCAAAGCAAGAACTATTATTCAAAAACGTATTGATGCGCTTTACAAAACGGACGTGCCGAGAAAATACCTGGATGCGTTGAATATCGAATGGCAATTTAAAATTATTGACGCAATGGATACTGTAGAAGGTTCAGAGCTTATCATTCAGGCGTGCACCGAAAAAGTGAAATCATTTTACAATTTAAAAGAAGCCAGTTGGCAAAACAATTTAAAGCTGTCCTACATATTTGCCCGCTTTAAAGATTACAAATTTGCAGCCAATTTATTAGCCGATTTCATAAGAAAAGACACTCCTAATGAACAAGTAGTATTTGCTTACATTTCATATTGTGCAAAAATGCCGGAATTGATCAAATCCCGCTTGTTTGTGACTGCTTTGGAGAAGGCAAAAAAATCAGATCCGGAACGTTATTGTAAATTATTTGGAGAACCGAATTTAACGTTCCAGGTATTTGATAATCCTTTTGTAAAAGAAAATTATGCTAATTCGAAGTGTAACTAGGTTCAAAAAAATCCAATAAATCATTAACCCCATAGAAAATGCTTTCTATGGGGTTATTTTTTGCTTCATGGTTGTTCTTATTCAAAAGGGATGTACAACCATTCCTTCAACATTAAAACTTCTCAAACACTCCCAATCCAAACAAAGCAAAATCATATTTAACAGGATCCACAGGGTCAAACTTTTTTAAGTTGTTGGTTAATTCCTCAACGGCCTTCCAATCGTTCTGCGTACGGCTTAATAAGCCCAATTTACGGGCAACATTACCTGAGTGTATATCCAAAGGACACATTAAATAAGCGGAAAGCGGAAGATCGTTCTTTAAGATCAGGTCTTTTCTTTTTCCAGTGTGAGCAGAGGTATTGGCCCACAATCCAAAATCGATATTGCGTTTATCATTCCGCACCATCCAGCGTAAATACATGCACAAGCGTTTAGAAGATGAATTTTCGGAAGGGTTGGAAACATGTTTCCCGGTTCGGGCAGGATGAGAAATTGAAAAAAAAACATCACGAAATCCGGTTATTGAACTCAACAAGTTTATTTCATTTTTCGATGTACGCTTTGCACCAAAACCAAAAACATTTTGCAGCCCTCCATGGTGTCGATAAATATTTTGTAATGATCTTAAAAAAAACACCGCATCAATACCATTAAACGTGCGGTGCTTGAAATCTGAAAAGCGAATAAAATCCTTTTCTTTTGCATTCATAACAAAATCGAATGGACTGTTGCCCATTAATTTCATCAATTTATTTGCATTATTTATAATGGTGATCCGTTGCCCCCAGGCAATTGTAGCAGAGAGGAATCCCGCTATTTCAATATCTTCTTTTTTTGTGAATTGATGTGGAATAGAAATGGGATCGGATTCAATAAAATCAAATCGATTGTATTTATCAACCTTTTCTTCGAGAAATTCTTTTAATTCAATTGGATTAAACTTTACCATTCGTATCGAAATCTTGATCGAAATAAGACAAACAAACCTAATGTTAGATATTGATATTAGGCAAAATGAACTAAAACAATAATTAACTCATTATTAATTGGATCACATTTAAGCCCCGATCATTTTGCTTTTTTCCACATAAAGAAAACAATCAAGGCAAGTACCAATATTATTGGTGATAATATAGTCCATAGCGAGATCACCGTAATTTCATGATTATAACTAAATTCTTCCACAAAAATAGCCAAGACCCTATCCTTGTCGAATTTACTTTTAAAACTAACTTCTCCATTAACGAAATTCAGGGGTTTCTCTTCTCCGTTAATGATAAACGTAATTTTGTTTTTGTTAAATAAGAGCCGGGTATGATTCGGATTTTTAAATTTTAATTTTACATCAACATCATTGAATGGGAAAATTATCGAGGGAATGGATACTTCAATATCATCATTATCTATACGTTCAATAATAACAGAATTGTCGATATTATCATTATTTTCGGATGATGCTGATTCATTTTTTGCAAAAGAGCTAAATGATAATAAACTAACTGATATAAACAGAATTGAAAAACGTATTTTTTTCATGTTTTAAAATAGGTTGAATAACAAATATAACCGTTTTAAAACTGTTTCCCAAAACAATCAGCAACAAATAAAAAAAATAAGTACCCGTTTAATTTTTATATAGAAGAATAGCAATATTGCTTATTAAAGCTTAGCCAATTCTCGACTCCGCTCGAAATGACAGCGTACATGGCACTTTCGAGCGGAGTTGAGAAATCGTGTGAAGTATTGGTTTCTGAAATTAATTAAAGAGAAATGGTTCCTCCCCTTTAATCAATAATTTTTGCATCAGGGTAACGTTCCTGCCAGGATTTTAAAGCAAAAGCACTTCGGACAGTAACTGTAGTTTTCTCGTCTATTTGCAATTTAAATTTTGGGCGATTATCGATAATTATTTTTTTCTCTTTCATGTTATGTTATTTTATTTATTTACTTATACCAACACAATATCCAAGCCAATTACGGCAGCTTAACATATATTAACAATTACCAAGCTATCGATTGCATTTTATTTTACTTTTTCCTTTTTTGTTCTTTTATCCTCTTCAATAGGATTTCTAAAAACAAATTCATTGTTGAACAGATCTAAAACGATATTGGCACTTTTCTGAACCTTACCAGCTAATATTTGTTTTGATAGTTCATTCAACACTCGTTTCTGAATAACCCGTTTGATAGGTCTTGCGCCAAATTGCGGATCGAAACCAAGTTGTGCAAGCCAATCAATCGCATCCGGAGTTGCAGTAATGTGGATGTCATTTTCTTCTAACATTTTTGCAACACCATTGAATTGAAGTTCCACAATGCGATGCACATCCTCACGATCAAGCGGAGTAAACATAATTGTTTCATCAATTCTATTTAAAAATTCGGGACGTAAGTTTTTCTTCAATAGTTCGAACACTTCAATTTTTGTTCGAGCCATTATTTCATCCCTATTTTTCTCATTCATCTTTTCAAAATTCTCCTGAATAAGATGTGAGCCCATATTGGAGGTCATGATAATAATGGTGTTTTTGAAATTTACGATACGGCCTTTGTTATCCGTTAGCCTTCCATCATCCAGCACCTGCAACAATACATTAAATACATCGGGATGCGCCTTTTCGATCTCATCCAATAATACCACGCTATAAGGCCTTCTGCGAACCGCCTCCGTTAACTGACCACCTTCCTCATAACCAATATATCCCGGAGGAGCACCAACCAAGCGACTTACAGAGTGTCTTTCCTGATATTCACTCATATCAATACGGGTCATACTGTTTTCATTATTGAATAAAAATTCGGCTAAAGCTTTGGCCAATTCAGTTTTCCCAACACCAGTGGTTCCTAAAAAAATGAAGGAACCGATAGGACGTTTTGAATCCTGTAATCCAGCCCTGCTCCTACGCACAGCATCACTGATCGCTTCAATGGCTTCATATTGTCCAACCACACGTTGATGTAATTCATCCTCTAAATGCAGCAACTTTTCACGTTCACTCTGTAACATCCGGGAAACAGGGATACCCGTCCAGATGGCAATAACACCAGCAATATCTTCAGCATCTACTTCCTCCTTTATCATTTGAGAGCCGCTTTTTTTCATTTCGGCCAATTTACTTTCAAACGATTTTAATTCTGTTTCTGCCACCTGAATTTTCCCATAACGTATCTCAGCTACTTTACCATAATCACCACTTCGTTCGGCTTGTTCGGCTTCAAATTTTAAATTTTCAATGTGTTCTTTTACTTTTTGAATACCATCAACCACCTCTTTTTCACCTTGCCATTTTGCGCGTAAATCGGCTCGTTGATCAGCCAATTCAGCAATTTCCTTATTTAAGTCCTCCAACTTTTTCTTATCATTTTCTCGTTTGATCGCTTCACGTTCAATTTCCAACTGACGAATTTTACGTTCCAAAACATCCAGTTCTATTGGCATTGAATTAATTTGCATTCTTAATTTTGAAGCGGCCTCATCCATCAGATCAATTGCTTTGTCGGGTAGGAAACGATCATTTATATAACGCTGTGACAGTTCTACAGCCGCAATAATGGCTTCATCCTTAATACGTACTTTATGATGCGTTTCGTATTTTTCTTTGATACCACGTAAAATCGAAATAGCATCCTCCGCACTTGGTTCATCAACCATTACCTTCTGGAAACGCCTTTCAAGGGCTTTATCTTTCTCGAAATATTTTTGAAATTCGCTAAGTGTTGTTGCACCAATAGCACGTAACTCACCACGCGCCAAAGCAGGTTTTAGGATATTTGCCGCATCCATTGCCCCTTCACCCCCTCCGGCACCAACAAGAGTATGAATTTCATCAATAAATAAAATAATTTCCCCCTCAGCAGCAATAACCTCTTTTACAACCGATTTCAAACGTTCTTCAAATTCGCCTTTGTATTTTGCACCAGCGATGAGCGAGCCCATAT
This sequence comes from Bacteroidota bacterium, assembly GCA_040389865.1. Lineage (GTDB taxonomy): Bacteria > Bacteroidota > Bacteroidia > 2-12-FULL-35-15 > 2-12-FULL-35-15 > 2-12-FULL-35-15. Next base: position 191,257 of record JAZJZM010000009.1, read on the forward strand.
CCAACGAAAATATTTGCTTCGATTTTAAATTCTCAGGCACATCTCCATTAATGATACGATGCGCTAAACCTTCGGCAATAGCGGTTTTACCAACACCCGGTTCTCCAACTAAAATTGGATTGTTCTTGGTTCTGCGCGATAGGATTTGAAGCACTCTTCGTATCTCCTCGTCTCTACCGATAACAGGATCAAGCTTTCCTTTTTTTGCCTGCTCATTTAAGTTAATTGCAAATTTATTTAGTGTATTGTATGTATCTTCCGCTGTTTGACTGGTTACTTTAGCACCTTTGCGAAGTTCGGCAATAGCAGTTTTTAAATCTTTTTCGTTAACACCATTATCTTTTAGCAATTGAGAAATGGTATCTTTTGTAGAAAGTATTGCAAGTAGTAAATGTTCAATAGAAACATATTCATCGCCAAATTCTTTCAGATAAGCAGAAGCCTTTGAAATAGCCTGGTTTGCATGATTAGATAAGAATGGTTGTCCACCTGAAACTTTTGGATAACCTTCTACAATTTTATCCAATGCCAAAGAAAACATTTGTGTATTGACATTAAGTTTCTTAAGTAGAAACGGAGTTACGTTTTCATCTACCTCCAAAATGCCTTTTAATATATGCCCGTTTTCAATGGCTTGCTGCCCATTTACGGTTGCGATCTGCATAGCTTGTTGAACTGCTTCCTGCGATTTGATTGTAAAGTTATTTAGATTCATATTTTTATTTTTTTACAAATACATTTTTTTTATTTTTTCAATTTTATTATTTCTCTCTAATGAAAATGTTTTTTCTGTTTGATCTACATAATTGAAAACCACTAAAACCCTTTGATACAAATCTTTTGATGTCTTCATCTCGCCTTTCTGTTCGTATAATTCAGCGGCAGCAAACAATACATCTCCCAAATAATTTAAATGAACAGAACTATATTTTTTTTCTTTTATTAATGTTTCAACAAAATTATTTAAGGGAATGGATAGTATATTTTCAATATTCAAGTTAAATGCACTTTCAAGAGTTTCCTGAGTCATTACAATGCCTTCATCCACTTTTCCGAGTTCTTTTAATTTTAGTATATCTGAAATAATTTTCGCTATAGCCTGCCCTAATTCTTCTAATTGGCGTTTAATAAAATCGCGTTGCATCATACAGTTTCAGATTTCCATTTTGTAAAGAACAAAAATTATTCCCTTGTAAAAAATGTGTTTAATCAAGGTAAAAAATGATTTTAATCAGACGAAATGACGGAAAGAGTGGGTTTTAGATGACGTTTTGGCTTTGGGTTAGCGATAACGAATAAAAAAACGAATTTGCGAATCTGTACGTTTCTATAAAGAGCCATAGGCTCGATTCATTTTGTAAGGAGGGACTTTAGTCCATCCAAAAGGTACATCAAGTAAGGACAGAGAGCCTCAGGCTCGGTTCATATTCATACAATATGATTCGTTCCTACGGAACTTATTTTTTTATTGCCATTTTTTTCAACGGACTAAAGTCCGTTGTTACAAAATTATCCGTTCCTATGGAACTGTTCCTTTTGTCTGATCATTAGCAGATTATTTTTTGCCAGCCCCCATAATTATCTGGGATTTTTTCTAAATTTATAATGCGTGTTGACCTGGAAAAACGACTTAACCGCAAGCGATTATATATAAATTCGTTTGCTTAATCAATTGCAATTCCTGACAAGTTCGAAATGACCACGTACGCAGCCATTTCGAGCTTATCGAGAAAATTGTGAGTAAGCATTTTTAACGCAGTATTAGTCCATCGGTACATCTATCACCAGGATCTCTGAATCTTTAGTAATATCAATTTTAAAATTTTCGGTTTCCCATATTCCTAAAGCATCCCTTTTTTCAAGGTTATAACTTTCAATTTTTGCTTCACCTTCAATTATAAAAACATAGGCGCCATTTCCTTTGTGTTGGATAGTGTAATCTATGGAGCTTCCTGCTTTAAACTTCCCTAACGAAAAATACGCATCCTGATTGATCCACATCACATCATCTGATTTTACAGGTGCTACAATGGTTTTAAATTTTCCGGTTTTCTCTTCATCAGTAAACACACGCTGATCGTAACGAGGAGTAATATTGCGCTCCTTTGGAAACACCCAAATTTGCAATAAATTAATTTCTTCCGTTTTAGAATGATTGTATTCCGAATGTGAAATTCCTGATCCGGCACTCATCGCTTGTATTTCATGCGGATGAATTACACCAATGTTGCCCATGCTATCACGATGCTCCAATGCTCCTTTAAGTGGAATGGTAACAATTTCCATATTGTCGTGAGGGTGAGTGCCAAAGCCCATTCCCGGGGCAACAATGTCGTCATTTAATACACGTAATAATCCAAAATGAGTCTTGCTTGGGTTGTGATAACTTGCAAAACTGAATGAATGATGGGCGTTTAACCAACCATGGTCTGCATGTCCCCTGTCTGTTGATCTATGAAAAACGGTTTTCATTTGTTTATCCTTTTTTAATTGTTGTTAATTCATTATTATTTTTGGCAACTCCGTTGATATGCTATTTTGAAAAGCCAATGCGAAAAACTTTGGTTTCATATAGTCTATCAATGGAAACGAAGAAATTATCGTTTTAGCAATTGTTTCGGAATTTGCAGAAACCGTAACCCATAGCGTTGAGCGGTCAATCGCCAATGCATATTGAAGTATTTTACCCTGATCCATCAACTCGTCTATTTTAGCACGTTGCGCAGGAATTAATGCTATAAAGTCTACTGATAATTCTTTTGGCAACTGTATTGTAACCATGTAAGTATTCATGTTTTCTGAATTTAATTTAATAAATGTGTGCATCAAAATTAACCACATAGATTCATAGAAATAAAAAAATCGAGAAAAAATTATAGCTTTTCATAGCTTTCTTCGCCTTTGGCGAAAGAAAAAATTATCCTTTTCTATTTCTTGTTTAGGTCTTTTAAACGCTATACTATGCATCTACGTGGTTAATTAAAGCAACCCGATTTTTTGAGTGGCCCCTATTTAGGTGTCACTATTTCTATCTCTGCCTGAAGTTTAACTACTTTACCCACCATTGCATTACCGGCTTCAAGCAATGTATTCCAGTTCAAACCAAAATCAAAACGGTCGATAGAGCTTTCAAGTGTGAAACCTGCACGGATATTGCCCCAAGGATCGGTAACCTGGCCGCCATAGTTTACTTTAAATTCGATAGATCTTGTGATTCCTTTGATAGTGATATCACCGATAAGTTTGTAATCCTCATCATTGATCTTAGACATTGATTTTGAAACGAATTTGATTGCAGGAAACTGTGCTGCATCAAAAAAATCGGCAGAGCGGAGATGGTTATCTCTATCTTTCATATTTGTGTTGATACTGTTCACATCAATTTCGAGCTCAATTTTTGCATCTAAAAAATCATGCCCATTCGATTCTACTTTTAATTTGTAATTCTCGAAATTACCTTTTGTTTGGCTTATTACCATGTGTTTCACGGCAAAATGAACACTTGAATGTGTTGGGTCCAGCGACCATACTTTTACTTCATTTTTTACAATTGTTTCCATTTTTTCGTTTTTTTTTAATTTAATTATTAATTATAAACCCATACAAATAATGTACATACATACATTTTATCAAATTTTTTTTAACCCCTTAATTTATCTAAAAGCAAATTGATCTGTTCTGCTTCTTCTTCAGATAATTTCTTTAATTCATTATTAATAAAACTTTCTTCGATAACATCCAATTCTATAAGCAAATCTAATCCTTTTTTAGTGATCGCAACGTTTACTGCTCTCCTGTCATCCGCGCAAATAGCGCGTTCCACCAGTTTTTTCAATCTTAATTTTTCTACCAATCGGGACGCATTAGAATTTTTGTCGAGCATGCGGTCAATTAATAAATTAACAGTTGCCGGTTTTGGATGCTGCCCCCGAAGTATCCGTAATATATTATATTGTTGGCTGGATATTCCATACGGTTTTAAATTACATGCGTGCTTTGAAGTAAGCCAGCCACTGGTAAATAAGATATTTATAAGCATTTTTTGATACTCATTTTTAAATTTTGTTTGTTTTATTTCGTTACCGATTTTCATATCGTTTTTTAATTACAGTACAAAGATACTAAAATAAATACAAATACATTATATGTATATACATTTATTTTAAATTTTATAAAAATCCGATCTCCCCCAGCGCTATTTCTACGAAAAGGTACTAATTAATGTCTCTATAGAGATACTGTTAACCGCAAAGAGCGCAAAGTTAAAAATCCGCAAAGTTCGCAAAGTATTTATTTTACTCTATTCTTAGCGGCCTTTGCGAATTTCTTTGAGAACTTTGCGGTTATTTTTTTTTGAAAGTTGACATTATCAACAGCCACTAATTGATCAAACTAAAACCAGTATATGGTATTAATGCTTTCGGAATTTTGATCCCTTCGGGTGTTTGATTGTTTTCCAATAAAGATGCAACTATCCGCGGCAAAGCCAAGGCGCTGCCATTGAGGGTATGCGCTAATTGTGTTTTTGCATCACCTTCTTTAAAACGTAATTTCATTCTATTGCTTTGAAACGTTTCAAAATTAGAAACTGAACTTACTTCCAACCACTTCTCCTGAGCGGCTGAAAACGTTTCAAAATCATATGTTAAGGCAGATGCAAAGCTCATATCCCCACCACAAAGCTTAAGAATGCGGAACGGTAATTCCAGATCGCGTAACAAACCGGCAACGTAGTCGCGCATGTCTTCTAATGTTTGATATGATTTATCGGGATGTGCAATTTGTACAATTTCTACTTTATCAAACTGGTGCAAACGGTTCAATCCTCGAACATCTTTTCCATAACTACCTGCTTCCCTACGGAAACAAGGTGTGTAGCCACACATTTTAATAGGCAATTGATCCGCTTTCACGATCACATCACGGTAAATATTAGTGATAGGCACTTCTGCGGTAGGAATTAAATATAAATTATCAATTGTTGAATGGTACATCTGCCCTTCTTTATCAGGCAGCTGGCCTGTTGCGTATCCGGACGCTTCATTCACCATTATTGGTGGTTGAATTTCTAAATATCCGGCAGCAGTAGCTCTGTCGAGGAAAAAATTTATTAAGGCACGTTGCAAACGGGCTACTTTCCCTTTATACACAGGGAATCCGGCACCGGTTAGTTTTACTCCCAACTCAAAATCGATCAGGTCGTACTGTTCAGCAAGCTCCCAATGCGGTTTTGCGCCAGCATGTAGTTTAGGTATCTCTCCCTCCTGATGTATATTTTCATTATCAGCAGGAGTTTTCCCTTTCGGTACTTTTAAACTTGGTGTATTGGGTATGGTCACCAATAAATTATATTGTTGCTCTTCAATAATCTTAAGCAGTTCAGCAAGTTTACCGGAACTTTCTTTTACTACGATACTTTTATTTTTCAGCTCATCCGCCTCCGCTTTTTTGCCTTGTTTATACAGATCACCAACTTGTTTGGCAATTACGTTTGCTTCGTTTAATAATGTATCCAGCTCGTTTTGAGTACGTCTCCGGTCATTATCAAATTCAAGAACTTTTTCAAGAATAGGTTTAGCATCAAAATTTTTTATTGCCAAACGTTCTATGGCTTCGTCTTTTTTTTCGCGGATGTAATGAAGTTGTAGCATGTAATGAGTTATGAGTTAAAAGTTTAAAGTTAAAAGTTTAATTGAAAAGTTAAGGGATTTTATAATTTCAAAAATGCAGGGTTCTATCTGCTATCCTATTTCGTTTCAATTAAGGCCAAATATGTTTGTTTCATTAAGTCAAATTTACTAAAAATGGTAATGCATGGTTGCTGCCCTTTTAGCCTTGTGTATAGCTTTTTGCAGCTAAAAGCTGTTAGTGGTATTTTTTTATTCTTGTGAATTTAAAATTCTGAAAGTCGTTGAATAATTCAATATTATTTTTGTCGGTAAAGGAGATGGAATAGGCCGTTGTAATTAATTCAGGTTTCGATTTAAAGGTCAGGTCTTGATTGTAATAATCGAATTGTATTAGCATTAATTTCTTGTCGGCTGCGATACAGTACTCATATATTTCGCTAGAATATTCAGTTGAATAAAATTTAGCTGAACTATTATAACTTAATTCCCCCCAAGCTGTCGGAGTAATGGTCAATGAGTCGGTAAAAACAACTTTGGCTTTAGGTTTAAATTTTGTTTTAAGAAATTCCATTTGAGTATCTCCGTTTAATTCCCATGACCCTTCAAGCATTTTAGTAGTTTTTTTGTCAATGGAATAATTTGACAAGTCATTTTTAAATTTATTATTCTCTTGCCGTCCATTAAAACCAGTGTCCTTTGCGGTTTTTTCAGCTAGATCATCCACAATTTTGCCGGCTAATTCTTTTGTGTCTAAGGAATAAGTGTCCTGTTCAATATTGTCAGGTCCGCAGGAAGTTAGAAAAAATGTTGAAATTATTAATAGTGTTATTGTCTTCATAAAAATTATCACCAACTTGTTTATAGACGACTATTTTTTGTTTACAAGTATTGGAAACCAATTACAATTATTTGTTCTTATTTGACAGAAATAAAATTATAATAAATTATATTTTTCAAATTTATTTGTATTTCGCAATTACTTTATTGAAATCTTTTTTTTCCCCCATTTTCAATATCTGTCAAACCAACTTCTATATCCGTTTTTTGAGCATTATTCAATTCTTTCCAGAAATCTTTGCTGTAATGGGCTCCCCTTCTGGCTTTTCGTAATTCTGCTGTGTCAAGTTTCCACATCATCGTTTCCTTTTTCATATCCTTCATAGTAATAGGATTGTTCTATGCCCTTAAAAATAATTTCCCGGTTGTTTATTTCATCGGTTAAATTAGTTGTAAGCAAAGTTCTTAATTCCAAATCGTTAATGGGGCTTCTTTCCATGGCTTGCAGGTAAAGCTCCTTGCTTGCAAACTGCCAGTTTACTACTTTTTTTATTTTCGATTTCAGGAGCATATCTAACCATATTCGCATTGTTCTGCCATTGCCTTCCATAAAAGGGTGGGCAATATTCATTTCTATATATTTGGTAATAATTTCTTCAAAGGTATTTTCGGGCATTTCATCAATTTTCACCAAAATCTCTTTCAAATACAAAGCGTTTGCAAATCTAAAACCGCCTTTTGCAATGTTCATTATGCGTATTTGTCCGGCAAAATCATATAAGCCGCCAAACAGGTAGCTATGTATTTGCTGCAAACCTTTGGTTGTGCCAATTTCAATTTTGTCAATATCACCAGTTTCAAACAAGTGATAGGCGTTTTCTAAACTTTTTTTATCTATGTTTTTCATGTCAAGTCTAAAAATTAAGCTGTTGGTCGTTTTTAGGGTTGCACATACGTGTTTGATAGAACTAAGTATTGTGTGCAGAGGAGGTCTTACGGGGATGACCAGCAAAGAGCCTGACGAAGGGAAGTTTTCGGGGCAAGCCATCGCACACCCTTCGACAGGCTCTGGGTGACAACACACGCTTTAAGATTATCCCCTTTACACTCATTATTCACGCAAACTTACAAAATCAACAGTCAAAAAAATAAAAATCTCCTTAACTTCAAATTGAAGCTGAGGAGATCTTTATTAAAACTATTAAATAACCTTATGCTTGAGCAAATGGAATAATAGAAACATATGATTTATCATCACGTTTCTTTTTAAATTCCACAGTACCGTCAACTAAAGCAAATAAAGTATGGTCTTTACCAATACCCATGTTTGCTCCTGGTCTGTGTTTAGTACCTCTCTGACGTACAACAATATTACCTGAGATAGCTAATTGACCACCATAAATTTTAACGCCTAAACGTTTACTATGTGATTCGCGGCCGTTGTTAGTACTACCGGCTCCTTTTTTATGTGCCATTTTTTTATTAGATTAAAAAATTAAGAACTAAGAATTGAAACAAACAATTCAAATTATTTTGCTGCTTTTTTAGGAGCTGCTTTTTTTGCCGGTGCTTTTTTAGCTGGAGCTCCTTCTGCTGCTGCTGCTTTTTTTGCAGGCGCTTTTTTAGCTTTCACTTCTTCAACTACCTCAACAACTTTAGCTTTTGGAGCTTTTTTCTCATAAGCAACCTCATCTTTCAATGTTTCGCCTTTTGCTAAAACACCTTGAATAAGAATTTGAGATAATTGCTGACGGTGACCATTTGATTTTTGGTAACCTTTTCTGCGTTTTTTCTTAAATACGATGACTTTGTCACCTTTTAGATGGGCAATAACTGTTGCAGCTACTTTTGCACCATCCACTGAAGGAGTTCCAATTTGAACTTTTCCATCCGTATCGATCAACAAAACTTTGTCGAACTCTACTTTGGACCCTTCGCTAGCATCTAGGCGGTTTACGTAAACTTTAGTTCCACGTGATACCTTAAATTGTTGCCCGGCTATTTCTACGATTGCGTACATAATTATGGGTTTATTTGTTAATACTATCCAAGCAAAAACTTTCTTGGGGGCACGAAATTACGAATTTATTTTATTCCGGCAAAGATTTCGGGCTTTTTTTCTTATTTACCAGATAAACCCCTGCTAAAATCAAGCCGATCCATGCAAAATGTACCGGCAATACCGATTCGTTATCAAAAAGGCCCCAACCCATTGCCACTATTGGAATTAAGTAGGTTACAGAGGAAGCAAAAATGGGACTGGTATTTTTGATCAACACATTGAAAATAATTACTGAGATGGCTGTTCCAAATATTGCCAGAATAGATATAAAACCTAAACTTTGCAGGGCTACCGGGTGAGTTACCAATCTATGCGTAAAATCGGTTGTAAACAAATATGCTCCTGCAAAAGGACCTATAAACATCATTGCCCAAACGGTGGCAGTTGTTGAATTTACCTCACCGAGATACTTTTTAATGATATTTACACTCAAGGCATAACAAATGGTGGCCAATACCACATAAAAAATAAACAAAAGGTCACTATCAAACGCCTCTGTTTTACCAACCATCAGCAAGCCCATTGCACCAACAAAACCAATGGTAATACCGAGTGCATTTATCCAGCCGGTTTTTGCTTTAAATAAGAGCACACCAATCAGCAAGGTAAACAAGGGTGTTAAAGAATTAAGCGCACCTGTAAGTGAGCTGCTGATGCCTGTTTCGGCATTGGTAAATAAAAATGCGGGTATAAGGTTACCTATCACTCCCATCCCTAAAAACCCTTTCCAATGTTTTAAAAACTCTTTTTTTACGTGTTTAAAAATTAATGGTGACAAAAACAGAAATGCAATAAATATCCTCAATGCAGCCACCTGATTGCTTGAAAACACTTCCATGCCGCGTTTCATTAAAATAAATGAACTACCCCAGATAAGGGCAAGTAAAATCAGAATAAACCAATTGATAAATTTAGTGTTCATGAGTGAGTATACGCCTGTTTTCGATTAATAAATTAAAGCAATCTGTCTAGGGCATATTCATTGGGGCGTTCCCTTTCTGAAAAAGAAAGGGCGGGCTTTGCACTTCAATCTTTTTGTAAAAACAAAAAGGATTTACGTTACAATCCCTAACGCAAATTCACCCATCGGATTGCCTTATAGCTTGCAAAGATATGTGTTACTAATTGATAATGGATAATTGATAATGAATAATTGAAAACAAATCCATGAAACTGTATTGAATTGGTTGTTTACTGTTTGATTGCCTTTTCTCATTTTCCATTATCAATTGTAAACTATCAATTATCTGTTATCAATTGCCCTTTATCCATTTTTATAATAACTTTGCATCTCATTTTTAAACTTTTATTATGGAACTGAAACCCGAAATAATTGAACGTATTGAATTATTGGATAAAAAGTACCAGGCAATGGGCCAAAATCTTACTTCTTATCTTGATGGTTTACTGTATGCCGATTACCTGACATACTGGGACTATATTCACCTTGATACTTTATTAACTCTACAAACGCCTAAAACTAACATTCCTGATGAAAATATTTTCATCATGTATCATCAGATAACAGAACTCTATTTTAAACTTTGTTTGCATGAATACAATCAACTGGCGGAAAAAGAAAATATAGATGCTGCTTTTTTTATTGAACGTGTAAACCGCATCAATCGCTATTTTGAAGCTCTTATTACTTCGTTTGATGTGATGGTTGACGGAATGGATCCGAAGCAGTTCTTGAAATTCAGAATGAGTTTATTACCCGCAAGCGGCTTTCAATCCGGCCAATACAGGAAAATAGAAATTTGTTCCACAACATTTAAAAATCTGGTTGCGAAAGATGTCCGATCTACTTTTTCGGATGATATAACGGATGAGCAGATTGAAAAAATGTATCAGCACATTTACTGGAGAGAAGGTGCAACCGAACTTGCATCGGGCAAAAAAACATTAACACTTGTTCAGTTTGAAGAAAAATATTCGGAACAATTTGTTCAGCTTGCAAAAAAACTGAAACACACAAATTTGTTAGGATTATATAAATCACTGCCTGCTTCAGATCAAAAAAGTGAACCGGTAATGCTCGCCCTTCGCCAATTAGATGTTAATATCAATATTAATTGGCCTTTATCACATTATAAATCTGCGGTACGTTATTTACAAGCCGACCCTGAAGACATTGCTGCTACTGGAGGAACCAATTGGCAAAAATATTTACCTCCTCGTTTTCAAAAGCGTATCTTTTTTCCTGAGCTGTGGAATGAAAACGAGACCAATGAATGGGGGAAAGGTTGGGTAAAAAGTGTTGTATTTGGTCAGTCTTAATTCTAAACTTCCAAATTTATTTTAAATGCAAAAACCTGTCAGCTTTTGAAAAGTTGACAGGTTTTTTATTGATTGAAATAATGGATATTATTTATTGATTTGCTTAATGATCATTTAATGGCAAGCCTCTTTTTTGATATTCAATCCAATTCAGATATTCATCACCTTTTCTTTGTTCTACCATGGTGATGCAATCGTTAACCGGACAAACAATTTTGCAAAGATTACAACCTACACACTCTTCTTCTTTAATTGTATAGGTATTGTATGGATTACCTTTCTCCACTGCAATGGACTGATGAGAGGTGTCTTCACAAGAAATGTAACACAAACCACAATGAATACATTTATCCTGATCGATATTAGCTACAATATGAAAATTGATATCCAACTCTTCCCATTTTGTAATTTTTGGAACCGATAAGCCTACAAAATCATCAATGCTTTTGTATCCTTTTTCATCCATCCAGTTACTCATTCCATCACAAAGATCGGTAATGATCTTGAAGCCGCTGATCATGGCAGCAGTGCATACCTGCACGTTACTTGCACCAAGCAACATAAATTCTACTGCATCTTTCCAGGTTGTGATTCCTCCAATACCGGAGATAGGTATGTTCCGTATTCTTTCTTCCTGAGCCAGTGTTGTGAGCATTTTCAAAGCAATTGGCTTTACCGCGGGACCGCAATATCCACCAAAAACGGACTGTCCACCTACATTTGGATTAGGAACCAGTGTATCTAAATCAATTCCTGTAACGGATTGTATCGTATTGATAAGAGAAAGTGCATTTGTACCACCTTCAATAGCAGCTAATCCGCCTGGAACAGCGGAATGCACGTTAGGAGTAAGTTTGGTAATAACCGGAATTGTTGCCACTTCCATTACCCATTCAACCACCATTTTTGCAATTTCAGGATCTTGTCCAACGGCAGCACCCATCCCTCTTTCAACCATTCCGTGAGGACAGCCGAAGTTTAATTCTAATCCGTGAGCACCTGTATCCTGAGCTTTTTTAACCATCTCATGCCAGCTTTTTCTGTCATTATCCGCCATCAATGAAATGATCATTGCACGATCAGGAAACAATTTTAATACTTCTCTGATCTCTTGCAGATTTATCTCTAAAGGTCTGTCAGAAATAAGCTCTATGTTATTAAAACCTACTGCTTTTCTACCGTTATAATTTAATGCAGAATATCTGGAAGAAACATTTTTAACCTGAGAACCCAATGTTTTCCACACTACCCCACCCCACCCGGCTTCGAAGGCACGTATCACATTTATTTTTTTATCAGTTGGTGGAGCTGATGCTAACCAAAATGGATTTGGCGATTTTATGCCGAGAAAGTTTGATTGTAAATTTGCCATAATTCAGAAATGTTGAATGTTGTATGTTGTATGTTGAATGCTTTTTGTTTTATGTTAAATCTTGTACCTTAATCGCTAGAAATTAATTTAAATTTAAAATAATTATTTAAGGCTTTCTTGTGATGTCTTTACAATTTTTGTAAGTATGTTAATGATATGTTCAATAGATGATAGATAGGTAGAATAGTCGTAATCAACCAATTTACTTCCATCCAATAATCTCAACCAATATCTTGTTTCTCTTGATTCCTTTGAAGAAATAGACATTTTCATCGTAAAGTCTTTCTTAGTTTGTGCTGCATTTGCTTCTTCAACATTTGCTCCAATACTAGTAGCGCTTCTCAATAATTGTTTTGAAATGACATATTCGTTATGTTGAATTAAAATTTTGTACAAACTAATAATCTGCAATGAAAAATTAAATGTTAAATCCTGAATTTTATTTTCTTTCACCACTTCGAAAATGTTAAATGTTACTTAAGGTTATTTTAAATGTTAAATGTTGAATGTTACTTATAACATTGATAAACTAAGTGATATTTGTAAAATAATTTAAAAATAAAAATCAATTTGAATAATTAAATTTCAGAAATAATTTAACATTCAAAACACAAAATTTAACATAATTCTAAGTATTCTAAAATCCCCTTCGCACCATTTTTCCCGGCTTGTACAGCATCTACCACTTCTTTACCGCCATTTACGGAATCTCCACCGGCAAAAACACCTTTCAAATTAGTTTCAGATTTTTTATTGATTGAAATTTTTCCACTTTTATTTTCTACGGATGATTTGTTTACCAGCTCTTCAAAAGGAATTTGTCCTGCAGCTTTGATCACCATGTCAACATCAATAGTAAAAGTTTCACCGGTATCAACAGGCGCTCTTCTGCCCGAAGCATCGGGCTCACCAAGCTTCATTTTATTGCAAACCAGTTTTTTTACTTTACCATTTTCACCTGTGATTTCTTTTGGGCTAGCTAACCATATAAAAGAACAACCGTCAAGCTTAGCTAAATCAAGTTCTACATCTGTACATGGTTTTTCATTTTCAGTTCTACGATAGATCATGGTTACTTCTTTTGCACCTAATCTCTTTGATTGTGTAGCAGCATCGATCGCGGTCATCCCCATACCGATCACGGCAACATTATCACCAACTGCAATTTTTGAATAATCATTGGTACGAAGGTCATAAATAAATGAAATCGCATCAACAACACCATCCAGATCTTCACCCGGAATATCCAATGAACGTGCAATCCCCACACCTATTCCCAAAAACACTGCATCATATTTTTTTTGAAGATCGGCCAGTGTAATATCTTTGCCAAGCTCTTTTTTATATTGAACATCAATACCACCAATGGAAAGGATATAATCGACTTCATCTTTACAAAATTCCGGAGTAACCTTATAAGCAGCAACTCCGTACGTCATTAATCCACCGCCTTTTTCTTCTTTTTCAAAAATGGTAACATCAACACCTTGAAGAGAAAGTGCATGTGCACAAGCCAACCCGGCAGGACCTGCACCTACAACAGCAACTTTTTTTCCATTGGAAGGTTTACGTTCAAACAGTTTCCATTTTCCTTGTATTGCTTTTTCGGTGGAATACCGCTGAAGCTTAGCAATAGAAATAGGTTCTTCTTCAAGTAGATTATACACACATGCTCCTTCGCAAAGCTTTTCTACAGGACAAACTTTAGAACATCCGCCTCCCATAATATTGGAACTGAAAATTGTTTTTGCCGAACCTTTAATATTTCCTGATGAAATTTGTTTAATAAATAAAGGAACATCAATGCTGGTAGGACATGATTTAGTACAGGGCGCATCGTAACAATTAATACACCTGTCTGCTTCAATAGCAGCGCCTTCAGCATGTTCAAAGGGAGGATGAACGTCAGAGAATTTTTCTGCTAAAACTTCTTTGGATAAACGATTGTTTTGGATCGACATTTATTATTTATGTTTAATGTTAAATGTTGTGTGTTGAATGATTACAATTAAAATTCAGAATTTTAAATAATTTTTAAAGTTGAGTTGATGATTCTGTCACTTCTTTTTTAATTAAAACAGTTTCTCTTGGTGCCATAACTAATGCGGTACCCTCTATAACTGCTTTCTGGTCCTGGTTTTTACAAATTGTGCTCAATAATACTTGGCTTCCTTTAGGAAAATCAATTACCTCAATATGAGCTGTAATTACATCATTCATAAAAACCGGAGCAAGGAACTTCAAATTCTGACTCAAATAAATTGTTCCGTTACCTGGTAGATCCTTAGCTATTGCGGCTGATATAAGACTTCCAACTAAAAATCCATGTGCAATTTTTTGTTTAAAAATGCTATTTTTTGCATACTCCGCATCAAGGTGGATCGGGTTATCATCTCCGGAAATTTTCGCGAACAAGGTAACTTCTTCTTCAGTAATTGATTTGGTAAATTGAGCTTTATCGCCAATTTTCAAAGTCTTAATGTCAGCCATAGGATATAGTTTTACAGGTTTCTACTATTTACATAACTAAAGTTCCGTCAATCTTCCATAAGTTTCAGGTCTTCTGTCTCTGAAAAATTGCCATGTACCTCTCACTTCTTCAATCACATCAAGATCAAAATCGGCAATTAATAATTCATCTTTATCTTCTGATGCACATGCGAATATTTGTCCACGAGGATCCACAAAATAAGAGTTTCCATAAAACTTACCAAGGTTCCAAGGTTTTTCAACACCAACTCTGTTGATACAACCCATAAAATAACCATTAGCAGCTGCATGCGCAGGTTGCTCCAGCTTCCATAAATACTGAGATAAACCTTGAACAGTTGCAGAAGGATTGTAAACTATTTCAGCACCATTTAAGCCAAGGCATCTTGCACCATCGGGGAAATGTCTGTCATAACAAATGTATACACCAACTTTTGCATACTTCGTCTGAAACACAGGATAACCAAGGTTTCCAGGCTTGAAGAAAAACTTTTCCCAGAAACCAGATGTTTGAGGAATGTGATTTTTTCTGTATTTACCAAGGTAAGTTCCATCTGCATCAATCACTGCTGCTGTGTTATACAATACACCTTCCTGCTCCTTTTCATAAATAGGAACAATAATTACCATGTTGTATTTTTTAGCATAAACAGACATTAAATCAGTAGTAGGTCCCGGTACTGACTCCGCAGAAGCGTACCATTTTTTATCTTGGCCCGGACAAAAATAAGGGGTATTAAATATTTCCTGAAGACATAAAATCTGAACTCCTTTTCTACCTGCTTCTTCAATATATGGAATGTGCTTTTGCACCATCGCATCACAAATTTCTTTGATGGTTCCTTCTCCTTCTGTCATTGGAAGGCTCATTTGAATAAGTCCAGATTTAATAATTCTTGCCATAGTTTTTTTGTTTAGATTAGTGAAAATTTGAACGCTGATGACGCTGATCTTTTAAGATTAAAAATGATTTTTTATTTTTTATGATTTAAAAATATTTTTTTGTTTGAAAACACCTTTCGTTTTATTTCAGGAGTTTTTCCAAAATTTAATAATAACCCTACTTATCTGTTGCTTTTAAATAGTTTATCAATTGAAATTCATGTTCTTCACAAATTGATTCGGCAGCGCAATCTGCGTTCCATTTAAATTACAGATGAAACTTTATTCCGTTTTATAAACTTCCCATATCCTTTATCAACCAACAATTTATTATCATCCACTGCAACCTTTCCTCTTAATATCACGGTTTTACATTTACCTGTTATTTCCCATCCTTCATAACCGGAATAATCACAATTCATGTGATGGTTATTTACAGAAATTGTATGTTTTTCATTCGGATCAAAAATAACGATATCGGCATCAGAACCAACAGCAATGGTACCTTTTTGAGGATACATTCCAAAAATTTTGGCAACATTGGTGGATGTTACTTCTACAAATTTATTCAGACTTATTTTTTCTTTTACAACACCTTCCGAAAACAATAACTCCATCCGATGTTCTATAGCAGGATGACCATTCGGAATCTTTGAAAAATCGTTTTCACCCATCCTTTTTTGCTCCCACATAAACGGACAATGATCAGTGGCAACTACCTGAACGATTCCCTGGTTGATCCCTGCCCATAAAGTAGCCTGGTCTTTTTTCTCTCTTAATGGCGGACTCATCACCCATTTGGCAGATTCAAATCCTTTGTCGTAAAGAGATGCATCGAGTACTAAATATTGAATACAGGTCTCAACAAAAACTTTTTGATTTCTTTTTGAAGCATCCCTGATATGGTTAAGCGCACCTTCGCAAGTCATATGAACTACATAGGCAGGCACTCCTGTATATTGAGCCATGTCGGCAAATCTACCTGTAGCTTCGGACTCAGTTATTTCCGGTTGAGAAATATAATGATATAATGGAGAAAGTTTTCCTTCTGATCTATGTTTTGCAACCAGGTAATCGATCATGTCGCCATTGGTTGCATGTGTGGTAACCATTCCACCCTGCTTTTTCACTTCATTCATCAAACCAACCATTTGCCGGTCGTCAATCATTAAAGCACCTTTATAAGCCATGAATGTTTTGAAAGAAGTGATCCCTTCTTTTTCAATCATGTCTTTTATTTCAGCTTTGGTGTTTTCGTTGAAATCGGTAACTGCCATGTGAAAAGAATAATCACCAACTGCATTTCCATCCGAACGGCCTTTCCATTCGTTCAAAGCCGAATACAGTGATTTTCCTTGTGTTTGAAGAATGAAATCAATCACCATTGTGGTACCTCCAAAAAGAGCTGCACGTGTTCCTGTTTCGTAATTATCGCTGGAATAGGTACCCATGAAGGGCATGTCCAGGTGAACGTGTGGATCAATACCACCGGGAATAACTAATTTATTTTTTGCGTCTATAACCTGGTCGGCAGCAACAGAAAGGTTTTTACCGATCGTAACTATTTTTTCGTTTTCGATATAAATATCTGCAATGTAATCATCAGCAGCAGTTATGATCCTTCCGTTTTTAATTAGTAATGACATAAATGTTTTTTTTAATTAACATTAGTTGAATTAAATAAATTAAAAACCAAATCTAATGAAAATATTTTAGAGGTTCAATACCAATATTCGATAATTTTAAAATTTCTTTTGGATATATTTTGCTTATATTTAGGTTTGTTAAAAAAAACGACACCAACTATTTTTTTGATACAATTAAAATTCTAAAAAATCTCTTTTTAGAATTAAAAAAACAGGAAGATCAGTATAAAAAAACCGACAGTAGCGCAGTAGGAATAAGTGTTTAAAAAACATCCGCAAAACAATAAGGAATAAAAAACAATAATTTTTAATATAATAAAATACGTTCATGTTTGAATTAGGTATAGGAAAATACGATATCACTGCTTTTAAAAAAGGCATTGGTATGATGGGATATGGTATGCATTTCAACACTGTTGAAGAAATCGAAACTTATCTCTCCGCAAGGGCTTTTGTGATCAAAGATCCTTCATCATCAAAAAAAATAGTTTTTGTAAACGCTGAAATGTGTTTTATTACAATTGCTGTAAAAAGCGGTGTTATAAAAGAGTTACAAGAAAAGTATCCTCAATTTGGCTACACCTCGGAAAATGTTATGCTAACAGCCCAGCATACACATAGTGCTCCGGGTGGATATTCACATTACGGTTTTTTTAATCTAAGCATTCCCGGATTTGTTCCCGAAGTATATCAAACAATAGTAAATGGAATAGTGGAGGCTATTGTGCAGGCCGAATCATCTATTCAGCCTGCAAATATTTATTTGAATACCGGTGTTTTTGAACCCGATCTGGAAGTTGCTTTCAATCGCTCAATAAAAGCATATAACGCTAACCCTGAAATAAGTAAAATTAATGAAAGCAAGACGCATCTTGCTGTTGACAGGGAAATGACATTATTGAGAATGGATGGCTTGAACGGAGAAAAAATTGGAATGGTCAATTGGTTTGGAGTTCATACAACCAATATTTCAAACGATAATACTAAGATCTGTTCTGATAACAAAGGCTATGCTTCTGCCTTTTTTGAAGAAGACATACTTGCATCAAACAACCAGAAAAATTTCATAGGAATATTTGCTCAGGGTGTTACCGGTGATATCAGTCCGAATTTTATCTGGGACAAAAAAAAGAAATGGATGCGTGGGAAATTTGAAGATGACTTTGAAAGTGCACGTTTTAATGGGAAATTGCAATACACAAAAGCAAAAGAAATATACGAATCAGCTACAAAAAACCAGCCTTTAAAAAATGAGATCGATCATGCATTGATGTTTGTTGACTTTTCAAATATTAAACCCGATCCAGAATTTACAAATGGACAAGAGGTTCAAACCGGTGCTGCTTGCCTTGGTGTTAGCTTCTTTGAGGGGACTGCTGAAGCTCGTGGCATGAATGATACCCTTGGTGCTATTTCTCGCTTTTTATCACGTGTTGTAAAAAATTATGAATTTGTTAAAGCGATTTTTCTTTCTGATGAAAAACGAAATAAAATTCGTGACAAATATAAAATCCATGGAAAAAAAGATATTCTTTTTGAAACAACAGAACGAAAAGTTTTGGGGACATCGGATATAAAAAATATGATCATTCCATCCTGGGCAGATAAAGGCATAGAAACTTTCAAAAAGCAATACAGCAATGGTTCGCTAAATAAACCTTGGACACCCGAAATTTTACCTCTGCAGATCTTTTTAATTGGTGAATTAGCTATAGCTTCTTTTCCTGGAGAAATAACCACAGTTGCCGGCTATCGTTTGAAGGAAACCATACTTTCCATTTTGAAACAAAGAGGAATTAAAAAAGTCATACTTTCTTCATACGCAAATGCATACTGCGGTTATGTTACCACTTTTGAAGAATACCAATGTCAGCTCTATGAAGGTGGGCACACGGTTTTTGGGGAATGGACCTTGGCCGCTTTTCAAACTAAGTTTAAAGAGTTGGCTTTACAAATGCTTAAACCCACTGAAGAACGTTCGATCGATAAAAGTGTTGTTCCCATTGAATTTACACAAGAAGAGCTTAGTAAAAGGAGTTATTCTGAAGTTTAAGAATTTAATTTTTATAAAATTTATTTTGACGTTTCCCTTTCTGAAAAAAAAAGGGTTAGGGATTATCAATGAATCAGCTTATAATACAGTTATAAACAGAGTTTAATTACATGGAAAATTTTTCAAGAGATTATAATTATTACAAAGAGATTTTTAAAGATACTCCCATGCCTTATGCTTTTGTTGATATGGAACTATTCAATAAAAACACTGAAGATATCATAAAAAGAGCAGGTGATAAAAAAATCAGGATTGCTTCAAAATCAATACGCAGCTTGGATCTGATAAAAAAGATCCTTTCTTCCAATTCAATATTTCAGGGAGTAATGTGTTATCATCCACTGGAAGCAATTTACCTTAGCGAAAATGGCTTAGATGATCTGTTAATTGCTTATCCGATTTTTAACAAACAACATATTTCTGCAATTTGTAAAGAGATCAAAAAAGGAAAAACAATAATTGCAATGGTTGATCTGCTGGAACAAGCAGAGCAATTGAACCGTATTGCTGCTCAGGAAAATTGCATCCTTCCTGTTTGTATGGATATTGATATGTCGAGCGATTTCGGCTTTTTGCATTTTGGAGTAAGGCGTTCAAAAATATCAAGTGTAGAGCAAGCAATGGAATTATTTCATCAGATAAAAAAATTAAAGAACTTACGTTTAGATGGAATAATGGGCTATGAAGCACAAATAGCCGGAGTTGGTGATTTGACAGACAGCGCGATTAAAAATCTTGTAATACCTCAATTGAAAAAAAGATCGGTAAAAAATATTTGCAAACTACGATCAGAAATTGTGAACGAGATTCAATCACAAGGACATCAATTAAAATTTGTAAATGGCGGAGGTACGGGCAGCATGGAGACAACGATAGCAGAATCCTGCATTACTGAAATTACTGTTGGCTCCGGATTTTATTCTCCTGCCTTGTTTGATAATTATAGCAATTTCCAACATTTACCAGCTGCAGCATACGCCATTGAAATCACCCGTAATCCAAAACCATCTGTTTATACCTGTTATGGAGGAGGGTATACAGCATCTGGCTCTATGGAGAAAAATAAAATTCCAAAGCCATACCTGCCTGTTGGAGCAACACTAATTGAAACGGAGGGTGCAGGCGAAGTGCAAACACCAATAGTATATAAAGGAACAGAAAAATTAAAATTAGGCGATCCCGTTTTTATGCGCCATGCAAAAGCCGGTGAATTGTGTGAACGATTTAATACACTACTATTAGTAGCTGATGGAAAAATTATTGAAGAGGTTAAAACCTATCGCGGGGAAGGGAAATGTTTTTTGTAAAAGAGTTCAAAATGTTTTAATTCATTTAATTATAATTTATTAGTTTTACTCCATGTCAAATTCACAACAAAACAACTGGAGCAACTGGTCTGGCTCGGTCCAATGCAACCCAAAAGAAATTAAAACCCCTTCTTCTCAGGAAGAAATACTATCCATCATTAACAATTGTGCCGAACAAAAATCCACCATACGTGTAGTTGGCTCGGGACACTCTTTTACAGGATTAGTAGGCACGCAAGGCACAATTATTTCTTTAGACCTTTTACAAGGTATAGAAAATATTGATACAGAAAAAAAAGCGGCTACTGTACTTGCGGGAACGAAATTAAAATCACTTGGGGAATTATTATTGAGTAATAACCTGGCTCAAGCAAACCTTGGAGATATTGATGTACAGTCTATTGCGGGAGCTGCCAGTACCGGAACTCATGGCACAGGAGTTACACTTGGCAGTGTTTCAACTCAGATCTTAGAAATAACTTTACTTACTGCTAAAGGAGAAATTATTGTTTGTTCTGAAAATTCGAATAAAGATATTTTTAAAGCAGCCCAGGTTTCTCTTGGGACCCTGGGAATTATCACCAAAATAAAACTTCAGCTGGTACCGGCTTATAAATTAAAATATGTAAGAGCAAAAACCAGTCTCGATGACTGTTTGGACAACATTGAAAAGTATAAAAGTGAAAATAGAAATTTTGAATTTTACTGGTTTCCACACACCAATGGTGTGCAAATGAAAACATTGAATATTACTGATGAAGAACCCACGAAGAGTTCTTTCATGAAATATTTTAATGATATGGTTCTTGAAAATGGGGCATTTAAAGTATTGAGTGAATTGTGCAGATTGTTCCCTTCTCTTTGTAAAAGAGTAAGTAAGATTTCAGCAGCAGCTGTTTCTACGGGTGTTGATATAAATTACAGCACTAAGATATATGCTACACCCCGCTTGGTAAAATTCCAGGAAATGGAATATAATTTACCTGCAGAAAAAGCGGTGGAAGTATTAAAAGAAATGAGAGATTGCATCAACGCAGCTAATTTCCGTGTTCATTTCCCTATTGAAGTTCGTTTTGTTAAAGCAGATGATATGTATTTAAGTCCTGCCTACCAAAGGGATTCAGTATATATTGCGGTTCATATGTATAAAGGTATGGAATACAAAACATATTTTGATGCAATGGAAACTATTTTCAAAAAGCACAATGGCAGACCGCATTGGGGGAAGATGCACACAAGAACAGCGAAAGAACTTTCTCAATTGTATCCTATGTGGAATAAGTTTCAGGAGATAAGAAACCAACTTGATCCAAACGGGTTGTTTATGAACGATTATCTTAAAAAATTAATGGTGGAATAAGCGTTACCACGAAGACACGGAGAACTTGGAGGCTCACGGAGATTATTTTTGAGTATTTTAGGTTCTCGACTCCGCTCGAACTGACAACAATTGTGGGGTGTCATATTGAGCTTGTCGAAATATATGCGTTAGCTTCCAACACTCTTCGACAAGCTCAGACTGACCTGCTCAATACATCAGTTACAAATTTATCACACCGCTAATTTTTTATACCTCACACGTTTTGGTTCTACATTTCCTAAACGTTTTTTCTTATTTTCTTCGTACTCAGAATATCCTCCTTCGAAATAATACACTTGAGAATTACCTTCAAATGCAAGGATATGGGTACATACACGATCCAGGAACCAACGATCGTGGGAAATGATAACAGCACAACCGGCATAGTTCTCTAAACCTTCTTCTAATGCACGCAGTGTATTAACATCCAAATCATTTGTTGGCTCATCCAATAATAAAACGTTTGCTTCTTTTTTCAACGTCATGGCTAAATGCAAACGGTTACGTTCACCACCCGAAAGTATTCCGCATTTTTTTCCCTGATCGGAACCATTGAAATTGAATTTAGAAACATAAGCTCTGGAATTTAATGTTTGTCCACCAATTACAATATTTTCACTTCCACCTGTCAATACTTCGTAAACAGTTTTGTTAGGGTCAATATCAGCATGCGATTGATCAACATAACCGATCTTAACGGTTGAACCAATTTTAAATTCACCGGTGTCAGGAGTTTCTTCCTTCATGATCATACGGAACAAGGTAGTTTTACCGGCACCATTTGGTCCAATGATACCAACGATTCCCGCAGGAGGTAATTTAAAATTCAAATGTTCGTATAATAGTTTATCACCAAATGCTTTTGATACATCAATGGCTTCAATCACTTCATTACCCAAACGAGGACCATTCGGAATAAATAATTCTAATCTTTCTTCTGTTGCTTTTGAATCAGCACCAAGCATTTTTTCATAATTCTCTAAACGTGCTTTTGATTTAGATTGTCTTCCCTTCGCGCCCTGGCGCACCCAATCCAATTCTCGTAATAAGGTTTTTTGTCTCTTACTTTCTGTTTTTTCCTCTTGTGCTAAACGTTTTTGTTTTTGTTCCAACCAATCAGAATAATTCCCTTTCCATGGAATACCTTCACCACGGTCAAGTTCAAGGATCCAACCTGCCACATTATCCAAGAAATAACGATCGTGAGTTACAGCAATAACAGTTCCTTTATAATTTTTCAAATGTTGTTCCAACCAATCAACAGATTCTGCATCCAAATGGTTGGTAGGCTCATCCAACAATAAAATTTCAGGCTCCTGGATCAATAAACGACACAAGGCAACACGTCTGCGCTCTCCACCCGATAAATTCAATACAGGAGTATCGCTTTCCGGACAACGCAATGCTTCCATAGCTTGCTCTAATCTATTATCTAAATTCCACAGATCGAACTGATCAATTTGATCCTGTAATTTTGCCTGACGGTTAATGAGTTTATCCATCTCGTCAGCCGTCATTTCCTCAGCAAATTTGTTATTTACTGCTTCGTATTCGTTCAGGATATCCATATGCTCCTGAGCCCCTTCACGAACGATCTCTATAACAGTTTTGGAATTATCCAGCTGTGGTTCCTGCTCAAGCATTCCAATTTTATAACCCGGAGAAAAATGAATTTCTCCCTGGTAGTTTTTTTCAACTCCAGCGATGATCTTTAGCAATGTTGATTTACCGGAACCATTTAAACCTAAAATACCAATTTTAGCTCCGTAATAAAATGACAGGTAAATATCTTTCAAGATCGTTTTACCTGCGGGTAACGTGCGACTCACGTTTACCATCGAAAAAATAATTTGTCTGCCTTCTGACATTGTTAAAATAAATTAATGAATTATAGATCTGGTGAAATAGAGAATTTTGAACTAAAAATTAAAGAGTATTGATACTAACAAATTCTCTAATTCTCCATTTCATTAAATCTCTACTTTTATAAAGTGTAAATATCGGAAATTTATTGGAAAAAATAAAGGAGTATTTAAAGCAATTTGATTTTATTGAAAGAATACATTATGTACATTCGTGCTTAAGACAAACGACAAAAAAATGGAATTTATAGACGAAAAAATTGAAGCCTATGCATTAGCGCATTCACAGCCAGAATCTGATATCTTAAAAAAACTCAATCGGGAAACTCATGCCAATGTGATGATGCCGCGGATGCTTTCCGGGCACATGCAAGGTAACCTGTTGAACATGATGAGCAAGATGATCCAACCCAAACAAATTCTGGAGATCGGTACATATACCGGTTATTCCGGTATTTGCCTTGCACAGGGACTACAAGAGAATGGCAAATTACATACTATCGACATTAATGAGGAATTAGAATTGCTGGTACGCAAGTTTTTGAATGAGGCCGGATTATCGAATAAAATCAATTATTACATTGGTAATGCGTTGGATATTATCCCAACTATCAAGGAAACATTTGATCTGGTTTTTATCGATGCTGACAAAAAAAATTATTCCGCATACTATGATCTGGTTTTTGAGAAAGTAAGAAGCGGAGGTTATATTATTGCTGACAATGTGTTATGGAGCGGTAAGGTATTGGATGCTCCCGAAAAAATGGATGCCGATACTAAAAACATTGATGCGTTCAATAAAAAAATCCATAATGATGATCGTGTCGAGCATATGTTATTGCCTGTAAGGGATGGTTTGATGATAGTCAGAAAAAAATAAATCTTCAATTGAATATTTAATTATGGTACTCTAATTTAACCGCATAGAAACATAGCTTTTTAGAAAGTGGCAAAAAAAATAGATTTTTTTTCGATAAAAGCGAAAAAAACTATGCATAGCTATTGCTACCTCCTTTATAGTTTGTTTTCTATCTTTCTATGTGGTTAATTTTATTTCATGGATTTAGTTGCAAAGCCGAAAACCGTTTGCATTTATTTTAACCTTTTTTTAAACACTCAAAGATTCTAAAAAATATGATCATAGATTTAAGAAGCGACACGGTAACCAAACCATCAAAAGGAATGTTAGACGCTATGTTCAACGCAGAAGTTGGCGATGATGTTTTTGGTGAAGAGCCAACTGTTAATGCGCTGGAAGAAAAAGCTGCGAAATTATTTGGTAAAGAATCAGCTTTGTTTTGCCCATCGGGAACCATGACCAATCAAATTGCTATTAAAATACATACGCAGCCAGGTGATGAAGTATTGTGCGATGCTACAGCTCATATTTATAATTATGAAGGAGGAGGCATTTCTTTTAATTCCGGTGCACAGGCAAAATTATTACAAGGAGAACGGGGGCAAATTTCTGCACAACAGGTTGTAGAAAATATAAATCCCAATTATGACTGGTTAACCAGAACCAGCCTTGTATGTATTGAAAACACTGCCAATAAAGCGGGCGGCAGTTATTATTCATTGAAACAAATGCAAGAACTTGCAAATGTGTGCAAAGAAAATAAGTTAAATTATCATTTGGATGGCGCGCGGATTTTCAATGCTATTATTGAAAACGATTATACCCCATCAGATATTGGAAAATTATTCGATTCGATCTCTGTTTGTTTATCCAAAGGCTTAGGTGCACCTGTTGGCTCTCTTTTATTGGGCGATAAAGAATTTATCCGCAAAGCACGAAGAGTACGTAAAGTTTTTGGTGGAGGTATGCGACAAGCAGGTTACCTTGCTGCTGCCGGTATTTATGCATTGGATAATAATGTAAGCCGTTTAAAAGAAGATCATAAACGGGCAAAACACTTAAGTACAGTAATTAATGGATTGAACTATGTTGATAATGTATTACCGGTAGATACCAATATCATTATTTTTAATTTGAAAGAAAATGTAAAGCCGGATCTATTTTTGCAACAGTTAGCTTCAAACAATGTAAAGGCTACCAGCTTTGGTAAACAAGCAATTCGATTTGTTACACATTTGGATTTTACAGATGAGATGTTGGCGAAAACGGAGAAAACTTTAAAAAATATTTAGCTTTTTTAATTTTGTTCGGCTATTAGAGATAAAAAAAATTAAACGGGAATAACCCTAACAGAGCTTAAAGCCCTGTCAGGGTAGTGTAAATAGATTTCAACTATTTAGCATTATTTATATCCTTCCACATGAACGCTCTTAACCGAACGACCTGAAGGATCTAACATATTTTTAAAAGATGCATCCCATGCAAGCGCTTCTGGAGTGCTACATGCCACTGAAGGAACCGATGGCACGCATGATGCTGCTGAATCCGATGGGAAATGTTCAGAGAAAATTGAACGATAATAATATTCTTCTTTCGACATTGGAGGATTGATCGGGAATCTGAATTTAGCATTTAATTGTTGCTCATCCGTTACCTTTGTTGCTACCAGCGCTTTTAAGGAGTCGATCCAATTGTATCCAACACCATCCGAAAACTGTTCTTTTTGTCTCCATGCAACACTTGCAGGTAAATAGCTTTCAAAGGCTTTACGTAAAACCCATTTTTCCATTTTACCATCTTTCGCCATTTTATCTTCAGGATTTAAACGCATGGCAATATCCATAAACTCTTTATCAAGAAAAGGAACTCTGCCTTCAACACCCCATGCAGCAAGCGCTTTATTGGCTCTTAAACAATCATATAAATGTAATTTGCTTAATTTCCTCACTGTTTCTTCATGAAAAGCCTTTGCATTCGGTGCTTTGTGGAAATACAAATACCCCCCGAAAAGCTCATCAGCACCTTCACCTGAAAGCACCATTTTAATTCCCATTGATTTTATAACTCTCGCCAAAAGGTACATAGGTGTAGAAGCACGAATAGTGGTTACATCATACGTTTCCAAATGATAAATAACATCAGCGATCGCATCTAATCCTTCCTGAACTGTAAAATGAACTTCGTGATGAATAGTTCCAATATGCTCCGCCACTTTTTTAGCAGCGATCAGATCAGGAGAGCCGACCAAACCTACAGCAAATGAGTGCAGTTGCGGCCACCATGCATCCTGTGTATCACCGGATTCAATTCGTTTGTTCGCATATTTTTTTGCAATTGCAGAAACGATGGAAGAATCTAAACCACCTGAAAGAAGAACACCATACGGCACATCAGACATTAATTGCCTGTGAACAGATGCTTCCAGCTCAGTACGTATCAGATCAATATTTGTTTGATTATCTTTTACTGCATCAAATTCAACCCAGTCGCGTTCATACCATTTTGTCATTACCCCTTCTTTGCTATCCCAGTAATGACCGGGAAGGAAGAGTTCAATTTTATTACAATAACCTTCCAATGCTTTTAATTCTGATGCAACATAAAAATTACCAAATTTATCCCAGCCAATATACAATGGTATAACACCAATATGATCGCGTGCAATCAGATACGAATCGTTTTCTACATCATACAATGCAAAACCAAAAATCCCATTCAATTCTTCAATAAATTTTGATCCTTTTTTGCGATACAATGCCAAAATAACTTCACAATCCGATTTAGTTTGAAATTCATATTCACCCTCCAATTGCTTCCTTAATTCCTGGTGATTGTATATTTCACCGTTAACGGCCAACACTAATTTTTTATCTTTACTGAACAATGGTTGTCCTCCTGATTGAGGGTCAACGATAGCAAGCCGTTCATGCGCTAATATTGCTTTATCTCCGCAATAGATCCCTGACCAATCCGGCCCGCGATGACGGATTTTTTTTGACATTTCAAGAACCTGTGTTCTCAACTCTTTAGAATCTACTTTCAGATCAAATACTCCTACAATTCCACACATAGTATTGCTTTTTAATTTATGGTTCGATTTATCGGATGCAAAGTTAAATAATAAACTCAAATAGTATCAAAAAAGTAATAAAACTAAAGTATTTTTGATAATTCGATAAAATAGTGATTGATTTATTACATTTGTATCAAATTAAACGGCAATAAATGGCTCAAAATTTCCAAATTGATAAATTAGACAGGCAGATCCTTTCCATACTTATTAAAGATTCTACTATTCCTTATACCGAGATTGCCAAAGACCTTCTGATATCAGCAGGCACTGTGCATGTGCGGATGAAAAAACTCACGGAGCTTGGTGTTGTGGTTGGCTCTCACTTGGAGATCAACCCGCTCAAAGCTGGTTATGATATTTGTGCTTTCCTTGGGATTTTTCTGGAAAAAGGCTCTGAATATCATGACTGCGTTTCACGTATGAAAAAAATTCCGGAAATAGTTGAATTGCATTATACAACAGGTGTTTACAGCATGTTTGCAAAAATAATTTGCAGAGATACTCAGCATTTAAGGGAGGTATTAAATGAACACATTCAGCCTATTAAAGGGGTTCAGCGAACGGAAACATTTATTTCGTTGGAAGAAAGTATTAAGCGGCAAGTCGAGGTTAGAGAGAAAAAGTCGCGTGTATAAATAGCTAAAAAGCCAACGCGCATATTTCGACAGGCTCAACATGACAGCGCGCGTGGTCAGTCTGAGCTTGTCGAAGACCTTGGGCAAGCGTTTTTTAGAAAATGTTTCTTAAAAATTACCGCAAAGGCGCTAAGACGCTAAGAAAAAAGGTTGCAAAACTTTCCGCCTTTGCGTCTTTCGCGGTAAAAATAAAATCATATTAACATTTTTTTTAAAGCACTCACTTCATTCACAATATATGTAGGCTTTTCAAATTGCAATTCCTCCAAAGAGCCATATCCATAAGTAACAGAAATAGTATCAATACCAAAATGTTTAGCTCCTATGGTATCAAACTTTCTATCACCTACCATTACCAGATTTTCTAAGTTTACGTGTAAGTTTTGATCTACAATTTCCTGGATAATATCCTTTTTTTCTGTTCGTGTTCCATCTAAGTTACTACCAATAATAGTTTTAAAATGATGATGAATATTGAAGTGCTGCAAAATTTCTTCGGCAAAAATGGTAGGCTTTGAAGTAGCAACAAAAAGTGTTTTATTGTTTTTGTTCAGATGTTCCAATAGTTCTGTAATACCCTTGTATAGTAGATTTTCGAATTTACCTTTTACGGAATAATATTCGCGATACACGGCAACTGCTTCAAAAGCTTTTTCTTCGGTTACAAAAATCTCCTGAAATGACTTATGCAATGGAGGACCAATAAAATGAAGCAGTTCGTGGTTTTCTCTTTTTATTCCATAACGATTTAAAGCAAATTGTATGGAATTAATTATTCCTTCCTGTGGATCGGTGAGTGTACCGTCCAGATCAAAAAGTATGTGGCTGTATTGTTTCATATTGAAAATGATTAAAGAGGTTTGTAAAAAGATCACACCGATTTGTGAAGATGTTTATTAAGGATTGTTACATTATGTGTATAATTTCAGAAGCAAAGGTTATAAAATAAAAACAAATCGTTCATTTTTATTCTAATTTTGTTTTCCGAGGGCAGGACTTTAAAATATTGCAAAATAGTTTAATGCTCTACGGGTTTGTTCTCGACTCCGCTCGAACTGACAGCCGTTGGGTCATTTCGAGCGGAGTCGAGAAATCGTGTGACAGCTTTTATTGCCGAATTACAAATTTTAAAATAGAATTTTAACACCTTATAAAAAATATAAAAAAATGAAAATTACAATTGTAGGCTGTGGTAATATGGGATTGATCTATGCCCGTGCATTCCTTAAATATAATATTGTTTCGAAAGAAAATTTATTACTTGCCGAAAAAAATGAGACTAGAAAACAGGAATTACTTAAACTCAATGTTGGTGAAGTAACTGTTGTGAATGACCCTAAAATAGCTGAAAGCGACATTATCATTATTGCTGTGAAACCGCAGGATTTTGAAGATCTTGCAACGGAGTTAAAACCTATTTTACATTCCGCAAAATGTATTATTTCCATTATGGCCGGAATGAAATTGACAAGAATAGAACAAGCTTTGAATAATTCAAATATTATACGTGCAATGCCAAATTCCCCGGCCGAACTTGGAATGGGAATGACCGCATTTACTGCAAACAAAGCAGTACCTATTGAACAAATAAGAAAAGCAGAGAATCTATTAGGAACAACAGGCAGATGTGTATTCCTTGAAAATGAAGATCTCTTAGATGCTGTTACCGCATTGAGTGGAAGCGGACCTGCTTATTTCTTTTATGTTGTTAAACACATGATAGAAGCCGGAAAAGAAATGGGATTTGATGAAGCTACTTCTGCAATGTTTGTAAAACAAACCATGCTGGGTTCTTTTCATTTGATAAATAACGCCAACAAATCATTAGATGAATTAATAAAAGCCGTTGCTTCAAAAGGAGGAACTACGGAAGCTGCACTTACTATTTTTAATGAGGCGCAAGTTGGAGAAAATATTCAGAAAGGTATTGTTAAAGCGAGAGATAGGAGTGTTGAGTTATCGAGGTAAAAGCGGTTGTTATTTTGTCTTTTTAGTTAATATATGAAAATCATACCAACCTTTAATCCTTTTTTTGTCTTTTGTTATAGAGTAAAAATTAAACTCTGTCCAATCACCTGCTATAATAAGCCCATCCGTGAATAGTTTATCATTTATAACTTTTTCATAAAGTGTTTCTATTTCGCTCAAAATTGATAACGGGTAGTAGTTTATTGAATCGATTGAAATATCGGATATAATATTACAATATAAGCCTCCTGACGAACCAATAATTGTTTCCAGTGGTTTTTGAGAAATATTATAATACTGATTCAATTTTATATTGTTTTTTTTCAAAAACAACTTAGTAGAATCTCTATAATATTTTGCGACTTCATTTTTAGTATAGTAATATTCTATAGGATGGTATGCTAGAAAGTGTACTTCAATAAGTGAATTCTTCGTTTTCGAAAACCGATAAATGGACGAGTAGCTATTATTACATCCGATTTTACTAATTTCTAATGTTATAGTGTCCCCCTTTAAAATATATTCAGAAGGTAATTCATTTTGCCCTTTAACAATCGAACAAATTAGAAGTAACAAGATTATTGCCGTTTTCATAATTACAAATAATTGATTTTGGAAGCAGTGTACCTTAATTTGATTTATTATGCCCGTTCGTTTAATAAATATAATGTCTGATAAAAATCTCATCACACATACAAATTATTACTCCTTCTCCACCCAATCACCATACTTTTTAATTAAATCAACCAAAGCATCCACAGCCTTTTCAGAACCAATATTACGCTCTACCACTTCCCTGCCTTTGTATAAGGTAATTTTCCCAACACCTGTACCAACATAACCATAATCAGCATCAGCCATTTCGCCCGGGCCATTTACAATACAACCCATAATACCTATTTTAACTCCTTTTAAATGGTCGGTACGGTTACGAATCTTTGCGGTTGTTTCCTGTAGATCAAAAAGTGTTCTTCCGCATGATGGACATGAAATGTATTCTGTTTTTGAGATGCGGGTACGTGTGGCTTGCAATATACCAAATGACGTTGCATTAACATTTTTGGGGGATATTCCTTTATTTTGTTCTCGACTTCGCTCGAACTGACAAGTGTTTATCCATATTCCATCGCCAAATCCGTCTAAAAATAATGCTCCTATATCAGTTGAAGAATGTAATTGAAATTTTTCTTCCGAAAGGTTAGAATAATTACGTTTTACAATAACCGGAACTTTACAATTGTTATTCATCAATTCAATGAACATTCTGCGTTGCTCTGCCATCCCGTGTTCATTGGACGTTTCAAAAACAAATACAACAGTATTGTCGAATGGTTGAAATGTTGAACTGTTGAAATATTGGATCAAAAAATCAATGTCAACACTTACAAAATTCAATTCATCCGACTTTTTAACAGTTGTAAAAAATTCATTATCAGAAAACAATGGATAACACCTTGTTGTATTTTCCAAATTTTGCCAAAACGCTGAATTGTATATCAATCCTAATGTTCCGGGTATCTGAAAATCTATTTTATTATCACCAACAAAAATATAATCACAAGCCTGATCGGTTAAATTCCATTTATCCAATGGTACAGAATAATTATATCCAACCGCAAAAAAAGAGGCAGGAGTGATGGCTTGCTTTCCACTAAAATCTGCTATTACCCGAGGTACATTGTGTCCACCCATATTTACAACTTCCTGAGTTTCTCTGCGTTTGTAATCGTATGGGGAATAGGGCAGTTCGAAAGTTGAAAGTTGGAAAGTTGAAAGTTGAGCAGTGTTATCCTGAACTTTAAACTTTGAACTTTGAACTTCAGGGATGGCTTTGTGCGAAGCCCTGTTCGAATAACGTTCAACCAATGCTTTTGCAACCGGGATCTCAAATTCAGGATCTTCGGTTAAGGATACACGAACCGTATCGCCAATGCCATCTTCCAATAATGTACCAATACCAACGGCTGATTTAATACGTCCATCTTCCCCTTCCCCAGCTTCGGTAACACCAAGGTGCAAAGGATAATTCATTTCATACTGTTGCATTTTTTGAATCAACAAGCGATAGGCCTGAACCATCACCTGGGTATTGCTCGCTTTCATTGAAAGCACAATGTTGTAATAATTATTGTCCTCACAGATACGTAAAAACTCCAGGGCGCTTTCTACCATACCGAGTGGGGTATCGCCATACCTGCTCAAAATACGGTCGCTCAGGGAGCCATGATTGGTTCCAATACGCATTGCAGTTCCGTATTCCTTACAAATTTTTACAAGTGGTGTAAATCGTTCGCGGATCCGCTCTAATTCTATTTCATAGGCGTTATCGGTATAATCAATGGATTCAAATTTTTTCTTATCCGCATAGTTGCCCGGGTTAACCCTTACTTTTTCTACAATACGGGCGGCCAGTTCAGCAGCATTTGGGGTAAAATGGATATCGGCAATTAATGGGGTAGTATAACCTCTTGCACGTAATTCTTTTTTTATGTTCTCTAAATTTTTCGCCTCTTTAATGCTGGGTGCAGTGATCCGCACATATTCACAACCCGCATCGATCATCCGGATACTTTGCTCCACAGTAGCAATTGTATCCATTGTATCGGTAGTGGTCATGGATTGAATCCGAATAGGATTACCCCCCCCCAAAGGGACATCACCAATGGTTACAACACGTGTTTTATATCTTGAAAATCTGGTAAGGCTATTACAGTATAATTGAGTTGTCATCGTATAAAATTGAATTGTAAAGTTAAGATAAATGCTTAGGAAATGTTGAATGTTGAATGTTAAATTGTGAATTAAGCACCAATTCTTATTTTTAAGATTATGGGAAATGCTCTAAGGCAAATGAAGAGGGATTTTTATTGCTTCTTTAAATAGTTCTTTAATATACCATTTCCAAAAATAGTAGCGAGTATAATTAAGGTCCCGAGGTAAAAAGCGGGCGTCATTGCCTCTTCTTTTTCCCAGATGAAATAAGCGATAATGATACCGTAAATAGTTTCCAGATTTATAGTCAGCGTCATCGTATAGGGACTTATTTTTTTCATTACATGAATACTTGCAATAAATGGGAATGCAGTCCCTACAACCGAAAACAAGAGCAACCAAAGCCAATCGGCAGTACTTAGTTCAAAAAAATTGTGCCCCAACTGCCCCGTTAACAATAAATAAACGGAAAGAGATAAAAAACCTCCACCCAATTCATATATTGTGATCACCGGCACGGGGATACGTTTTACAAGCAAACTATTGATGACGGTAAAAAAGGAAGAGGTTAATGCTGCTAAAATACCAAAAATGATTCCGGCAGCAAATCGGGTTTCTACTTTAAATATAATGGCAATGGCACCAATAATAAGCATTCCAAAAACTAATTCATACCGGATTATTTTTCGCTTATAAAAATAGGGTTCGATGATGGAGGTAAATAAAGTACCGGTTGCAAAGGCCACCAAGGTTACCGATACATTGGAAATTTTTATTGCATGATAAAAACAAAACCAATGAAAAGCAATAACAGTACCTATTCCAACAAGTTTAAAAATATCGTTACGAGCAATTTTTATATTTTGTTTTATGATAAACAAATAAATAGAAACTGCTATAACAGTCAATAGCATCCGAAACCAAACCAATTGAAAAGCCTGAACGGATATCAGTTTGCCGAGTATGGGTGACCAGCCCCAAATAAAAACAATGAAATGAAGTAAAAGGAGATTTTTATTTTTGAAAAACATAAACTTAAACTAAAAATAAATAAGCCACGAATTACTGTTCTACGAATTACGAATTTATACGAATTACGAATCTGTATGTTAAAAAGTAACAGACACAAATTCGTAAATTCGTTTTTTTATTCGTAACTCTCGATAGAGTTTCGTAATTCGTGGCAAAAAAAGTAATTTCTTACTCAAATCGTTTCGATATTTTTTCTTCAACGTAATCTCGCAGCGCATCAATCTTAATAGTATCAACTACTTCAGAAGCAAATGCGTGCATCAATAATTTCTTAGCACTTGTTTCACTCAAACCACGTGCGCGAAGGTAAAATATTTTGTCCTCATCCAATTTACCGGTTGATGTACCATGCGAACACTTTACATCATCCGCATAAATTTCCAATTGCGGTTTTGTATTGATGGTGCCATCATCGCTCAACAAAATATTTTTGTTTGATTGAAAAGCATTTGTTTTTTGAGCGTCTTTTCGAACAAATATTTTACCGTTGAAAGTAGCCGTTGACTTTCCGTCAATGATACCTTTATATAGCTCATTACTATTGCATTTTGGCTTACGATGATCTACCAAGGTATGATTATCAACTATTTGATTTTCATTGGTTAAATACAATCCATTCAGGTTTGATTCTATGCCTTCATCATCCAAAACAATGTTTAAATTGTTTCTTACCAATGAACCGCTTAAAGTAAAAGTGTGAGTAGAAAATACACTTTTCTTTTTTTGAATTATTTGTGCGGTATTAAGTAAATAACCGAAATTATTTTCATCCTGAATTTTATAATGATCCACAATTGCACTTTCCTCAACCACTATTTCCGTTAACGCATTATTAAACACTTTAGCTGTGGAATCAATTGTTTCGTACGATTCAATAATTTTCACTTGCGCATTTGGTTCAACAATAATTAAATTACGCGGATTAATAATTGAATTTTGAGTTGCGGTTGAAACATGAATGATATGAACAGGCTTTTCAATTATTGTATTTTTTTGAACATGAACAAACACGCCATCTTTGGCCATTGCTGTGTTCAATGCAATAAAAGCATCTGCATTTATATCCGCATTTTGGGCATACTGTTTTTCAAAAACAGTAGAATGATCTTTTGAGGCTTTAGCTAAACTACAAATGGTTAAGCCTTTTGGCAGATCCTTTAATTTTGATAATCCTTCAATAAAAATGCCATTTTCAATAATGATGACATACGCATCTTTTAAAATCTCCAGGGGCTCAATTTGTTTGCGATCAAGTGTTTTATTTAATGCTAAAGAGAATTCTCCTTTTAGCAACAGATCAATGTTCAGATATTTATATTCTTCATGCTTACGACTTGGGATCCCTTGCTTGTAAAAGCTTTCCATGGCCTGTTCGCGAAGATCAGCATTTCCAAACAACAAATTTTTTGAGGATTCGAATTCAGAAACTAATTTATCTTTTAATGTATTTTTTTGTGTAATGGTTTCCATATTTAATTTTGCATCAGATACTTTCGTACATGCTTCGACAGGCTCAATGTGATGATTCGCGATGGTCAGTCAGAGCTAGTTGAAGACTGTGCGCGGTAAAAAAAATTATAATAATTCAGCCTCAGCTTTAATAAAATCGTATCCTCGTTCTTCCAGTTCTAAGGCTAATTCTTTAGGTCCTGATTTTACAATTTTGCCATTGTAAAGTATGTGAACCACATCTGGAATAATATAATCCAATAAACGCTGATAATGCGTAATTACAATGGTTGCGTTATCTTTTGATTTTAATTTATTCACTCCATTTGCAACAACACGTAAGGCATCAATATCAAGCCCACTGTCGGTTTCATCAAGTATTGCAAGTTTTGGTTCAAGCATTGCCATTTGAAATATTTCGTTGCGTTTTTTCTCTCCACCACTAAAACCTTCATTAACAGAACGGTTTGCAAGTTTCACATCCAGCTCTACTAATTTTTGTTTTTCTTTCAGCATCGCTAAAAAATCTTTAGCTTCCATTGGATCCAAGCCTTTGTAAGCACGGATCTCATTTATTGCGGTTTTTAAAAAATTAACATTACTTACTCCCGGAATTTCTATTGGATACTGGAACGCAAGAAATACGCCTTCTCTCGCCCTATCTTCAGGAGATAATTCAAGCAAATTTTTACCGTTAAAAATCACTTCACCTTCAGTAACTTCATAATCTGATCTTCCTGCAAGTACTGCCGACAATGTACTTTTACCTGAACCATTGGGTCCCATAATGGCATGCACTTCTCCTGCTTTTACTTCTAAATTAATTCCTTTCAGAATTTCTTTTCCGTCAATTGAAGCATGTAAATTTTTTATCGATAACATAGTTTTTTATTTTTTATTGATGTCTTATTGCGTAAAATTGAAATCGTTTCTCTTATTTTTTTACTTTAATTTTAGCCAATGATATGGCCATTCTATTTATTAAAGGACCTTTCCGGCCCTTCTTGCTCCCTTTAACAAAACTGTCGAAATACATTTTTGCGTATACAGAAGAAAACACTGCGCAAGTCCTATGCCCCATTTTACGACTGGTATGACGGAGCTTAATATTTTTTGCGCCTTTTGATTTCATCACATCAGATGCAATGATGGCATTTTTGTAATTTACCTGTTCATCAGCTTTACAGTAACAAAACAGTACCGGTGTTTCAGGCTTCCAATTGTGCACACTGTTTTCAGCAATTGCTAATTTGAATGGAAACTTTTCATTACTGGAAAGCCCAAGCAAAAATTCATCTGTTAATATATCCTTAGGTACTTCGGGCATTACTTTATTAATGTCACTCATGCTATGCTTACCATCATAAAGTGGTGGCAACATGGCTGCATAAGGCGCTTTGAAAGAACAATTCTCATCTTTAAAACACTTATATACCTCCTGGTAAGAATACATAAGATAAGGTAAATATCCGGGGTGTGAATAGGGTTTAAACATCACTTCACTTTGCACACCTCCCAGATCATAAGCCCCACTCATAGGCGCTGATGCAGTTACATTGAATTCGGTCGGATATTTCTCCTGCATCACTTTAAGGGTAGCTAAAGTTGAATGCCCACCTTGGGAATAGCCGGTCAAAAATAAATACTTACTCTGCTTAGCATCCTCCTTAACGATCAGTTCTTTCACAGCCCGTAATAGATCTATGGATGCAGCTGCTTCCGTTTCAACATGAAGATAAAGGTGCGTTTTTTTGCTGTTTCCAAGTCCTATATAATCGGGAAATGCCACCATATACCCGCTTGTGGAAAATGCGATACAAATTGCCTGTTCGCCAGTAAAAGCAATATTCCGTTCTTTTACTACCTGAGTTCCGTGATGGTAGCAGATCATAGGAAATTCTTTTTCTTTTTTTCTGGGCAGAAAAAATATTCCTGAAGCTTCAACAGATGTTCCATCATGCCAAGTGGTTTCATAGATCACCTCAAATACATCAATAGGATAATTGATCTTTGCCATGAATTTGTTGATCTTTTTGTTTTTCCAAATGGAATCTAACTCAGGTATGGAATACGAGTGAATTAGTTTATAACTATTCAATTTTCCAGGGATTGCATAGGTAGGTGTTAAAATAACCAAGAGAAAAAAGAAGAAAAAAGTATGTTTCATCATGGTTATTAATTATAGGATTGATAAAGAAAACTTTCAAAATTTACAGGTTCAATAATTATTATTTTAAATTTGGTTTCCATAATTATTTTTAAACAAAGTATCATTCCGGATAAATTCAAAATTAACCAACACTTCCTTCCAAACTCACCGCCAATAGCTTTTGTGCTTCCACAGCAAATTCCATTGGCAATTTATTTAATACTTCTTTACAATATCCGTTCACGATCAATCCGATCGCTTTTTCATTATCGATGCCACGTTGTTTGCAATAAAACAATTGATCTTCACCAATTTTTGAAGTGGTTGCTTCATGCTCTACCACAGCTGTTTTATCTTTAATTTCGATGTATGGAAATGTGTGTGCACCACATTTATCGCCCATCAATAAACTATCACATTGCGAAAAATTACGTGCATTAGTGGCCCCTTTTGCAATACGCACCAAACCTCTGTAACTATTATTACTAAAGCCCGCTGAAATACCTTTTGAAATAATAGTGCTTCTTGTATTTTTTCCAAGATGCATCATTTTAGTTCCCGTATCTGCCTGCTGATAATTATTTGTAACAGCAACTGAATAAAATTCACCCACAGAATTATCACCTTTTAAAATTACAGAAGGATATTTCCAGGTAACTGCAGAGCCTGTTTCTACTTGCGTCCAGGAGATCTTAGAATTATCTTCTAAACAAACACCACGCTTGGTTACAAAATTAAAAATTCCGCCCTTACCATTTTTATCACCGGGATACCAATTTTGGACGGTACTGTATTTTATTTCCGCATTTTTATGAGCGACGAGCTCTACAACTGCTGCATGCAATTGGTTTTCGTCACGCATAGGGGCTGTACAACCTTCGAGGTAACTCACATAGGAATCTTCGTCAGCAATAATTAATGTACGCTCAAACTGACCTGTACCAGCCGAATTGATCCGAAAATAAGTGGAAAGCTCCATCGGACAACGAACACCTTTTGGAATATAACAGAACGAACCATCTGTAAAAACCGCTGAATTTAATGCCGCATAAAAATTATCGGTATAGGGTACAACCGTACTCATATACTTCTTTACCAATTCGGGATGTTCCTGAACTGCTTCACCGAAAGAACAAAATATAATTCCTTTTTCAGATAATACTTCCTTGAATGTAGTTTTCACCGAAACGCTGTCCATAATAATATCTACAGCTATTCTACTTTCAACACCCGAAAGTCGTTTTTGCTCTTCAATAGAAATACCAAGCTTTTCAAATGTTTTTAATAATTCCGGATCTACTTCATCCAAACTATTCAATACTTTTTTGGGCTTAGGTGCGGAATAATAGATAATATCCTGAAAGTTTGGCTTTATATAGGAAACATGCGCCCAATGAGGTTCTTCCAATGTTAACCAATAACGGAAAGCTTTTAAACGATACTCAAGCATCCATTCAGGTTCGTTTTTCTTTTTCGATATAAAACGAATGATATCCTCATTTAAACCTTTCGGAGCATTATCAGCTTCAATATCGGTAACAAAACCGTACTTATATTCCTCGTTGATTTTTTCTTCTAAAATTTCGTTTGCCATTTCTTTTTTAGTTGGAAAGTTTAAAGTTTGAAAGTTGAGTGGTCCCGTTAAACGAAACCATCCTCCATAAACTTACTTCCTTTTATTTCCGTTGTTTTTAAATAAACATTAAGCCACTTAGCATTTCTTTAGTTGGAAAGTTTAAAGTTTTAAAGTTGAGTGGTCCCGTAAACGAAACCATCTTCCATAAACTTACTTCCTTTTATTTCCGTTGTTTTTAAATAACTCATTAATCCACTTAACATTTTACTTACTTCAATTAAACCATTCACTACTTCTGTGAACTCATCGTTTGAAATGTATTCTAAATCTTTTGCAACATATAGCTGAGCGCGAACTTCGGCCGCAGATGCTTTTGCAATGGATAAAAACTGATTGAATTCCTTATTGCCATTTCTTTCAAATCCTTCAGCAATATTTGACAAAACCGAAACGCTTGCTCTTCTTACTTGATCTCTTAATCCAAAATCCTTAGAAAATGAGCCCTTGTTCGATAATTTATAAATTTCAAGATTCACCTCACGCGCCTTTTGCCAAACCTTTAAATCTTCAAATTTTTGAATACTACTCATAACTCTAAACTGTCAAACTTTAACGTTGAACTTTCAAACTTTAAACTTTCTAACTTTGAACTAAAACCTATACCCCAAATGATTCCCCGCAACCACAAGTTCTGCTTGCATTTGGATTATTAAATACAAAACCTTTTCCGTTCAAACCTCCAACATAATCTAACTCTGTACCTATTAAGTACAAAAAGCTTTTTTTGTCTACGGCAATCTTTATTCCTTTATCCTCAAAAATCTGATCGCCATCTTTAACGATACTATCAAATTCTAATTTGTATGAAAGTCCTGAACATCCACCACCATCAACTCCAACACGAATAAAAGTCCCATCAGGGTGATTTTCATTTTTTATTAGACCTAAGGCATGTTGTTTTGCGTTTTCTGAAACTGTTATCATTTTTTATCCTTATTAATATGCTTATTGTAGTTTTATCCTTATTTAGATTAAATCTAAAGTGAGTACAAAAATACCTAAAAAATGGTATTTTAGCAAATATTTTTGACGATTCCCAACAGGTTTTTTATCGATTAGAGATGATTTGCTGGCGGAATTACAAAAGATTTGGTGCTATTTTAATAATTACTATACTTTTGCCTAATAATTTTTCAAAACCAGAATTGACTTCATGACCGATCTTAATAAACAAAACGCCATCTACTTTCCTAATTTAGATGGTCTGAGATTTATTGCTTTTCTACTCGTTTTCGTTAATCACGTTGTTGCCTGTTTAGGACATAAAACGGTTAATCCGCTTGTAAATAAAATTAAAACTGATTATTTATTGAATGGTGATCTGGGTGTAAATTTCTTTTTTGTTTTAAGTGGATTTTTGATTACCTATTTATTATTAAAAGAAAAGGAAAAGCATGCCACCATTAATGTCCGCTCTTTTTATCTGAGACGTGTTTTACGCATCTGGCCCTTGTATTTTTTGGTTCTCTTTATTGGATTAGCAATAATTCCTCTCTTTACAACTGCTTTGCCTGCAGGGTTTCCAATTTCGAACTCTACTACTATTATGAATAAGAACTTATATATGTTCTTTCTCGGAAATTTCGATTATGTAAAAAATGGAATTAGTAATGCTATAGTTGGAGTTCTTTGGTCTGTTTCTATTGAAGAGCAATTCTACTTATTCTGGCCATTACTTTTATTAATAATTCCTCGTAAACATTTAACAAAATTATTTATTGCGCTTATTGCTTTTTCAATTTATTACCGCTTGTTTGGAATGGCAGGAAAAACGCAGAATCTGATGCAACATTACCACACTTTTTCTTGTTTATCCGATCTGGCAATGGGTGCTTTGTTTGCAAAACTATGTGGTTCAGAAAAGTTTATTGACTTTTTCCGTAGGTTAAACCCGATTGTAATAGTCCTTGTTTACCTCACAGGTTTTATCTTGATCGCTTTGCGGATGGACTTTTTCCATTTAGAACTTACTCAAAACGAGTATTTAAAACAAATTAATTTCCATAGTAATGGCATTAAACCTCGTCCTCATCAATATTGGCGTTCCTTTATGCCTGTAGTGTATTCATTGTTTTTTGCTTTTGTAATGATGGAACAGATTTTTGCAGAACGATCCATTTTTAAAATTGGAAAAATTAAGTTGTTTACATACCTGGGAAAAATTAGCTATGGATTATATTGTTTTCACATGATCGCCTTATTTATTGTGGTTTATGTGATGATGAAAATGGGGTATAGCGTGACCGTACCCGATAAAAAAATAATACTTATTGAAGCTATTACAGCCTTCGGTTTAACGATTTTAATTTCTATAGTAAGTTACAATTATTTTGAAAAAAAATTCTTGTTGTTGAAAACAAAAATAGCAGCAAACATGATTCCAAAAGCTTCGAAGAAAAAAAATTAATTTGAAAATTTAACAAATGTTTTACTACAAAAATTGGGCGATAGTTGTGCCGATGGCAAATGAGGAGGACGATTTCAGGCCATTTATTGAGATGCTCAATTTTGTGATCAATGAGTTGAATCCGGGGAATGTTTATTTTGTAATTGATAAAGCGTCAACGGACAGGACATTAGAATTATGTCAGGCTCTTTCGGCAACAGATAGCCGATATGTGACTATCTGGGCACCTGAAAACAAAAATGTTGTTGATGCTTATGTAAGAGGATTACGCGCAGCCTATGAAGCAGGGCATGATATTGTTGTTGAAATGGATGCCGGACTTTCTCATGATCCGCGTGCTATACCAATGTTCCTTCGTGTATTGAATGAAGGAAATGAGTGTGCTTTTGGAAGCCGCTTTATCAATGGTGGCTCTATGGGCGATTCTCCTTTTAAAAGAAGAATGCTCTCAAAGGTTGGAACTATTTTAGCAAACGTATTATTAGGGACTAAATTACGTGATATGACCTCGGGGTACCAAGGTTTTCATCGTGATGTAGTTGAAAAGATCATCAATCATGATTTTAAATCAAAAGCTCACTTTTATCAGACAGAATTGAGGTATCTCTTGCGTAAACGAAGGATCTTTGAGGTGCCAATACATTACCAGGCGCCATCACCACGTGTTTCAAAAAATGCAATAAAAAATGCCTATCAAACTTTATTTTATTATTTCTGTTTGAGATTAGCAGGAAAGAAGCCAACACTATAACCAGTAATTAGTTATTAGTCAGTAGGTAATAGGTAATAGGTTACGCACAATTTGGCAATTTATCAGTAGGCAATTAAACAATAAAATAATATAACAATTAACAAAATTGCCTACGGCAACATTGTTAAATTGTTTCTTTAATTCATAGAACATGTCCAAATCACTCATCATCACTTCCATTGCCAATGATAAACATCCCATTTTAAATTCATTTGCGGTAGAATGTAAAAAGCGCAATCTTGAATTTATTGTGATCGGTGATACAAAATCTCCAAACGATTTCCAATTGGAAGGCTGCGATTTTTGGGGTATTGATCGCCAATCAACCTTACCATTTGACCTGGCAAAAATTACACCAACAAAACATTATTCACGAAAAAATCTGGGTTATCTTTTAGCTATTCAAAATGGAGCAACCGAATTAGTTGAAACAGATGATGATAATATACCACGCGAAGAATTCTGGACGGATAAACAACGTGAAGTAAAAAGCCATGCCTTTGAAAATGTAGGCTGGGTGAATGTGTATCATTATTTTACAAAACACAAGATCTGGCCACGAGGTTTTCCATTAGAAGAATTACAAAACAAACAAATTGAACTTAGCTCTTTAAAATACGATTCTATCAATTGCCCTATTCAACAAGGCTTAGCAGATGAAAATCCGGATGTGGATGCGGTTTACCGCTTAACCTATCCCCTTCCCATCGACTTTGAAATAAAGGCAAGATTAGCTTTGGGAAAAAACGCCTGGAGCCCTTTCAACAGCCAAAACACACATTGGTTCAAAGAAGCATTTGCATTAATGTATTTACCATCTTATTGCAGTTTCAGGATGACCGATATTTGGCGCAGCTATGTTGCACAACGTATTTCATGGGAATGCGGATGGAGCATTTTATACCATGAACCAACAGTTTGGCAACAACGAAATGAGCATAATCTGATGAAGGATTTTGAGGATGAGATCCCGGGCTATACCAACAATTTTAATATTTGTAAAGAGTTGCAAAGCCTTCAATTAAAGGCAGGACAAACCAATATTTACGAAAATTTAATTATCTGTTATCAAAAATTAATTGATATTAATGTTATTGGTAAAGAAGAAATGAACCTGTTGCAAGCCTGGATAAGCGATATTAAGAAGTTGATATCATAGCCCCGAAAGCATCAACAAAAATCATATATTTGCTATTTACTGTGTCGGTGTGATCTTTTGAAAATCTGTGTAATCAAATTATAGTAAAATGTCACAATCATTCTCCATTCAGGTTGGAAAGTTTCTTTATAAAAATGCCTTTCCGTTATATAACCTGATATACCCCGTATTCAAGAGAAAACAAGATGCCAGGGAAATAAAACTTATCAGCTCTATTGTAAAGCCCGGTTTTAATATATTGGATATCGGTGCCAACATCG
Organism: Bacteroidota bacterium; assembly: GCA_040389865.1. GTDB lineage: Bacteria > Bacteroidota > Bacteroidia > 2-12-FULL-35-15 > 2-12-FULL-35-15 > 2-12-FULL-35-15. The sequence continues at coordinate 235,068 of JAZJZM010000009.1, forward strand.
GTTTTTACACACAAATTTTCTCCAATTTAGTTGGTCCAAATGGCACTGTTCATGCTTTTGAGCCGGAAGCAACCAACTTCAACTATTTACAACAAAATTTGGGAACAAATAAAAATGTAAAACTAATTAACAAAGCTGTTTCTGATAAAACAGGGCCTATAAAAATTTATCTTTCTAAAATGTTAAATGTGGATCATCGTACTTATCCGGTTGATGATTACGCAGAAGTTATTGAGATCAATGCGACAACAATTGATGATTATCTTTTGTCGAATAATACTACGCAGGTAGATTTTATAAAAATGGATATTCAAGGTTTTGAAATGGCTGCTTTAAAAGGCATGGAAAAAACCTTAAAAAACAACCCTCATGTAAAAATAATTACTGAACTATGGCCCTACGGATTAAAAAAGGCGGGTAGTTCGGCACTTGAAATAGTTGATTTTGCTAATTCCGAAAAATTTAATATTTATTTGGTAACTCCTAACCAATTGGAACTTCTTACCAAAGACATGGTTTTAAAATTAAAGGAAGATGAAAAAAATTATTACAATGTTGTTTTAAGCAAAGAAAGTTTCGAATACTAATCAAATAAATACAAATTAAATAATTGGCAATAAAATACGACATAGCAACTCATTTGGACGACCCGGAAACCACGCTTAAACACCGTGAGATAATCCTGTCGAAAGCGTTTTTAAAAAAAATATATGAAAAGTGGTATGCTGATTTTATTGATATTGCTAAACAATTACCATCAGGCAAACTATTAGAAATAGGCTCCGGAGGAGGTTTTTTAAAAGAGCTGATGCCTGAACTTATTACTTCTGATATTATGCCTCTTGAGCATTGCGACATGGTATTTTCAGCAGAAGAAATGCCTTTTTCAAAAGATGAATTGAGTGGTATTTTTATGCTTAATGTTTTTCACCACATTCCTAAACCGCATTTATTTTTAAAAGAAGCAGAACGCACTTTAAAACCGGGAGGGAAAATTGTAATGATCGAACCTGCTAATAGTTGGTTTGGAAAATGGATCTACAAAACTTTTCATCACGAACCTTTTGATATTAAAGGCGATTGGGAAATACAATCAAGTGGTCCGCTTTCAGGGTCTAATCAGGCTTTGCCTTATATTTATTTTGAACGCGATAAAAAAAGATTCGAAAAAGAATTTCCGAATTTAAAAATACGATCCATCAAATACCATACACCATTTATGTATCTATTAAGTGGCGGTGTATCCCGAAAAGCATTTGTACCCATTGGAACATTTTCCTTTTGGAATTTTATCGAAAAGATGTTAAACCCAATGTCTCGGCAATTAGGTATGTTTCAAACGGTTGAAATAGTTAAAATTTAATTTAACAATGACTTATCAAATAGAAGACAAAAAAGCATATTTCGAAAAATTAGCTCAAAGTCGTAAAAAACCAAGAGGTTTTAGTGCGTATTACTGGAACGAAATCACCAACTATTGCGATTATTTTTCTCACGAAGATATCTCCATACTTGAAGTAGGATGCGGCACAGGCGAACTACTAAATGGCATGCGGGCGAAACGCAAAGTGGGGATTGATTTCAGTCCGGCTATGATCACTATTGCCAAAGAAAAATTTCAAAATATTGATTTTCATGTCATGGAAGCTGAGAACCTTCAGCTGGATGAAAAGTTTGATCTCATTATACTTTCCAACTTAATTGGTTTTGTTGGTGATGTGCAGGAAGTGTTTAAACAACTTCATAAAGTATGCCATCCGCAAACAAAAATAATTGTTACTTATTACAATTATTTGTGGGAACCATTTTTGAAATTTGCTGAAAAAATCGGATTAAAAACCCCTACTCCATTACAAAACTGGTTATCATTAACGGATATTAATAATCTGCTTTACATTGCAGGATTTGATGTTTATAGAAATACAAAGCGGATGATATTTCCATTTAATATTCCTTTGCTCAAAAGTTTCCTTAACAGTTTTTTAGCTAAACTTCCTTTATTCCGTTTTTTCTCATTAAACATATACACGTTTGCCAAACCTCTTTCTACACTATCGAAAGAAGAGTACAAAGACAAATATTCTGTTTCAGTAGTTATCCCCGCACGTAACGAAAGTGGCAATATTGAAAATGCAATTCTTCGCATGCCTAAACTCGGCAAGCACACCGAAATAATTTTTATAGAAGGAAATTCTACTGATGATACCTGGCTTAAAATACAGGAAATTGCTCAAAAATATTCTAATTCTTACGATATAAAAATTGGTCAGCAAAATGGTAAAGGAAAGGCTGATGCGGTGCGTAAAGGATTTGGAATAGCTACAGGTGATATTTTAATGATATTAGATGCCGATCTAACCGTTCCTCCTGAAGATCTGCCGAAATTTTATAATGCCATAGCATCAGGTAAAGGGGATTTCATAAATGGTTCCCGATTAGTTTATCCTATGGAAAAAGATGCGATGCGTTTTTTAAACCTATTGGGGAACAAATTTTTTAGTATTGCGTTTACATGGTTGTTGGAACAGAAATTTAAAGACACACTTTGTGGGACAAAAGTGATTTTCAGGGAAGATTATTATCGTTTAGTAAAAAATCAAAGTTACTTTGGAGATTTTGATCCTTTTGGTGATTATGACCTGATTTTTGGAGCTCACAAACTGAATCACAAAATAGTAGAAATACCAATTCGGTATAAAGAACGGACTTATGGTAGCACCAATATTTCGCGCTTCAGACATGGAGTAGTTTTATTGCGAATGTGTTTCTTTGCGGCACGAAAGATCAAGTTTATTTAATTAGTTTTCTCGCAAAGGCGCAAGGACGAAAAGGTTAGAAGTAGAAAGAAAAAACAAGAACAATAGTATAAAAACAACCAACCTCTCCTAAAACAGGAGAGATCAAGAAAGGGCTTATCAAATGTTAGAAAACACAGGACGTACCGAGTTAAGTAGTTTAGGTGAATTTGGGTTAATAAAACACCTTACACAATTCATCGAAATAAAAAATGAAAGTTCTATCAAAGGTATTGGAGATGATGCCGCTATTATTGATTATAAAGGCAAACAAATTGTTGTTTCAACCGATATGCTTGTAGAAGGCGTGCACTTTGATCTGGCGTATGTTCCTCTTAAACATTTGGGCTTTAAATGCGTTTCGGTTAACGTTTCAGATATATATGCAATGAATGCGATACCAAAACAAATTACTGTTTCATTCGCAGTTTCAAATCGCTTTTCGGTGGAAGCTCTGGAAGAGCTTTATTCTGGTATAATGACAGCTTGCCATAAATATAAAGTAGATGTTGTTGGAGGTGATACCACCACCGCAAAATCAGGATTAGTGATAAGTATAACAGCTATTGGTGAGGCCAATGCAGATGAACTGATTTACCGTGATGGAGCAAAAGAGGGTGACCTACTTTGTGTTACTGGTGATCTGGGTGCTGCTTACGTTGGTTTGCAATTATTGGAACGTGAAAAAAAGATCTTCATGGAAAGCCCCGAAGTTCAGCCCGATTTGGGAGGTTATGATTATGTTTTAGAGCGCCAGCTAAAACCGGAAGCACGAAAAGACATTCCACCTTTGTTAAAAATGCTAAAAGTAAAGCCTACATCTATGATAGATATTTCCGATGGTCTTGCATCTGAAATATTACACCTGTGCACACAATCAGAAACAGGGTGCAACTTATTTGAAGATAAGATCCCTATCGATCCATCTACCTATACATTAGCACGTGAATTTAATCTGGATCCTACTGTTTGTGCATTAAGCGGTGGCGAAGATTATGAGTTACTTTTTACTATTGACCAATCTGATTTTCCAAAAATAAAGGCCAATCCGGATATTACTGTTATTGGTCACATGACAAGTAAAAAAGAAGGTATAAATCTAATTACCAAAGGAGGAACATCTCACCCACTCACCGCACAGGGCTGGGATTCATTGCTGCAATAACAGATCGTTTTTGCACTAATAGCAGTTTTTTATGAGATTTGGATTGAAATATTATGAGGAAGCATTTGTTTAAATTTTCAAAAAAAATTTATTTCTTCAAAACCTTTTTATACAATTCCTCATACATGGGTAATATTTTGGTAATGTCAAATTTCTGAGCCTGGCGATAGGCATTTGCTCTAAATGTATCTAAAACTGTTCCATCTTGTAAAATGCTGATCGCATTATTTGCCATTTCATCAATATCACCCACATTGCTCATGTAACCCGAAAAACCATTTACATTTACTTCCGGTAAGCCTCCCGAGTTAGTTGATATTACAGGGACTTTGCTTGCCATTGCTTCCAATGCAGCCAAACCGAAACTCTCTGTTTCAGATGGTAATAGGAAAAGATCAGCAATTGGTAATATCTGTTCGGGATTCACAATTTTCCCTAATGACCTGATGTCGCTGCAGGTATCAAGTTCTCTGCACAATTTTTCAATATTTCCTCTTTCCGGGCCGTCACCAATTAAAATTAATTTTGAAGGGATCACTTTTCTTACTTTATCAAAAATACGCAGTACATCTTCCACCCGTTTTACTTTTCTGAAATTAGAAACATGGATCAGCAAACGCTCACCATTGGGGGCATACATTTTTTTCTGACATATACTGCTTTCAAATTTATAATCATCAAGACAAATAAAATTAGGTATTACTTGTATTTCTTTTTTAACGCTTGGAAAATTTTTATACGTATCTTCTTTCAAACTCTCTGAAACAGCAGTTACAGCATCACTCTGATTTATCGCGAATGTAATTACGGGTTCAAAGGATGGATCCTTACCTACCAATGTAATATCAGTTCCATGCAGCGTGGTGATGAATGGAATATGGATGCCCTGTGAGGCCAATATTTGCTTTGCCATATAGGCAGCCGATGCATGTGGAATAGCGTAATGAACATGGAGCAGATCCAGTTTTTCATACTTTACAACATCTACCAATTTGCTTGCTAATACCAATTCATAAGGAGGGTATTCAAACAAAGGATAATCTGAAACAGATACTTCATGATAAAATAAATTTCCGGATAAAAAATTCAAACGAACAGGTGGGCTGTAGGTAATAAAATGTACCTGATGTCCTTTTTCAGCAAGCGCTTTACCAAGTTCCGTAGCAACTACACCACTACCTCCAAATGTCGGATAACATACTATTCCTATTTTCATTATTTCTTGTGTTTGAGTGTTTTTTTGGTGTTTTAGCGTTTAGGTCAAAACACTATTTAACAACTTCATAAATAATCTCTTGAATTTTATTTCGAATGCCCAATTTTGAAAGTTTATTTTCACCGGCATCCGGATATACTCTGTTTGACAGAAAAATATAAACCAACTGATTAGAAGGATCCGCCCAAGCCAGAGTACCTGTAAAACCGGAGTGACCAAAGCTTAAATAGGAAACGCAGCTACATACTGGACTCACTTTATCATGATTTGTTTCCGGTTTATCAAAACCGATCGCTCTGCGATTATCAACGCAGTATTGACACTTGGTACATTCGATTAACGTAGTGGAATCAATGTAGCGCCTGCCGCCATATTCCCCTTTATTCATAAATAGCTGCATCATTATTGCCAGATCATTTGCATTGGAAAATAAACCGGCATGTCCGCCAACTCCGCCTAGCATGGCCGCTCCCTGATCGTGAACGTCTCCATGCACTAATTGTTTACGAAATTTCTTATCAAATTCGGTTGGGATGATCCTGTCAAGATCAAATCGGTCGCGGGGTTTATAGCCCATTGTAGATAAGCCAAGTGGCATGTAAAAATATTTTAATACATATCGTTCTTCAGGGACAAATGTTTGTTTTTCTATAATTTTTTTTAGGAAATAATATCCAAGGTCGCTATAAAGATATTTACCGGTTTCTTTTAACGGAGACTCTATAATTCGTTTATAAATGGTGTCTTCATAATTTTTATTAATGTATAAATTATCTGCAACACGTTTTGGAAATTCATCATTTCTTGTTTTATTATAAATTCCAGCTTTGTATCCATCATTCTCCACTGTTTTCATCCAAAATGGGATCCAATCCTTCAAACCTGCCTGATGTGTAAGCATTTCACGCAATATGATATTTTGTTTGTTTGTCCCGGCTAATTCCGGTAAATAAGTAACCAAACGTTCATCGAGGTTTATTTTTTTCTCATCTATCAACTTCATAATAGATGCTGTAGTAGCGGCTACCTTTGTAATGGACGCTAAGTCGTAGAGGTCATCGTTCTTTACTTTTATTTTATTTTCATACGTATGATATCCAAAAGATTTTTGATAGATCACTTTTCCATTTTTAGCAACAAGGATCTGACAGCCCGGATAAACTTTATCTTTCACGCCATTAAGTGCTATGCTATCAATTCTTGATAATGCTTTTGAATCCGCTTCGAGTTCTTCAGGAATCGTGTATTTAAAACGAATTGCTTTTGTTTCGATTCCTGTACCTGCTATAAAATTTGGACTTGGAGTGATAGGCAATTTTCCAGTTGCTGCAATACCGCCAAATATTAATTGTGCCGAATAACTTTGGCTGTAATCATTATCCTCGTAACTCATTATTACACCATCAGCAAGATGCAGGCTATCCATTTTTGCAAGTATATAAGGATTGGCGGCCACATTTACAATTACCTTTGATTGTTTCATCAGCGCTATTAACATTTTTATCACCTGCGGAGTTAAACCAAAATCTTTGTTGGGTTTATTGTTTGTATTATTGATGTGGACCAAAACAAGATTATATTTTTTCAAAGCGCTCAATACTGTATCAAACACTTCGGCTTTGGCCTCCTTATCAATTCCATAATGTTTTATTGGAGCATAATTCGCGAGTGTTTGTTGAAATATATTTATTTCCTTGTAACCCAGTGATAGTGATGCAATACGCATGGTATCCAAATTTTGAATAGGAATAATATTGTTTTTGTTTTTTAATAATGTTAAGGACGCTTCCGTTAATTTACGATTGATCAGCTCCGCATTAGGGGTATTCAAATCGTTATAGAGGTTTTTTGTTTTGATCGGTTTATAATGATTTAAGCCGGCCCATTGTTTTGCCAACAATATTTTCATACAACGTTTATCAATTTCTTCCTGAGAAATATCCCCGCTGTCAATAGCAGATTTTATTTGTTTTATAGCAGTAGGCACATCTTCGGGGAACAACAATACATCATTCCCGGCAATAAGTGCTTTAACATCCACTTCGCCTGGTTTATAAAATTTACTAACGCCCCTCATATTCAAAGCATCAGTAAAAATAAGGCCTTTAAAGCCCAGCGTATCTTTTAATAATCCTGTCACTACTTTTTTTGAAAGTGTTGAAGCCTGATTTAATGTAGTATCCAATGAAGGGATAAATAAATGTGCCACCATCATACTTCCTAAACCTTGCGCGATCAATTCTTTGAAAGGATACAATTCCAGAGTATCCAAGCGCTCACGGGATGAATTTACGGTTGGTAATGTTTTATGAGAATCACTGTCTGTATCACCATGTCCAGGGAAATGTTTGGCGTTGGCCAGCACTTTGTTATCCTGCATTCCTTTCATATACATAGCGGCTTTGCGTGTAACGTTGTATTTGTTTTCACCAAACGATCGATTGCTGATAACAGGATTTAAGGGATTGTTGTTTACATCCACCACCGGAGCGAAATTTATTTGCATTCCTAAACGTGTGCACTGACGGGCAATTTCGGCTCCCATCTCATAAATAAGTGTATCGTTTTGGATCGCACCTAATGTCATTTGACGGGGAAATTTAGTGGTACTGTCCAAACGCATTGCCAGCCCCCACTCCGCATCAATAGCCACAAACAAAGGCACTTTGGAACTAAGCTGATACGCATTTGTTAATCTTGCCTGACGTAATGGTCCGCCTTGAAAAAATATCAATCCCCCAATTTTATACTGATCTATTAATTTTTTTATTTCTTTTACATGTATTTTATCTTTATTGGAATAGGCCGCAACCATAAAAAGCTGAGCAATGCGCTCTTCTGCTGTTAATGATTTAAAAACAGAATCAGCCCAACGTGTGTCAGTAACATAAAACGGTGGATCTTGTTTTTTTGTTTTTGGAACGTCCCACCATACAGCCGGACTATTAGTTATTTTGTTTTTTAAAGCTAATGTTGGTGCATTGGTATTTGTGACCGTGGCTGCTTTAAGTACCATAGCCGAAATATTAGGTACGAATTGAATAAAGCTTAAAGAAATAGCAACAGAAACAAATAGTACAAGGAATATATTTTTTTTCATCAATAGCAATAATTAAACAAAATTTAAACAAACGAATTTCAGGTTAAAATTAAGCCCAAAATGGCTTTGATTAATATTTGTATGGTTTAATTATTAACGAAACAATGTTGATGAGTTTATTGCAAAAAATTACTAATTCAGCAATTTGATAATTTGCAACTGACAACGTCAACCTGAACTTGTTTCATCTCCTCAAAATCAAATGCTGAAACAAGTTCAGCCTGATCACTCAATAACACCGATTCGTAAATTTTTTAAAATTCATTATTACTAACCACACAGATTCGTAAATTCGCATCGATTTGTTTACCTGTAACGGTAAAATCATTAAAAAATTCGACATTCGAAATTATATGTATAGAAAACTCTTTAATATTATGGTATTGATGATAAGCGTATTGCTTATTGATATACTTACAGGTTATATTACCAATTACATTGTGCATTACAAATTAGATTTAAATCCTTTTAAATTTACGGCTATCGCAATGCTCACTTTGGTGTTTATATTGGTGCCGGCCTATAGTTTTATGGGTTCCCGAATAGAAATTTTAGTTGCCCGTGTTTTAATTAAAGGCAGCAATTCTTTTGGTAAAACCATTGGATTATTAATCTCATTTGCAATTATCTTCGGTATTCTGTTCGCCATCTATTTGCATCAATGGTTTCATATTAATTTGATCGTAGAGATAAAAAAAATGCTTTTTTAACCTCTTTTCTCCTGCAATTAGCGCTGGCTTCTGCAATTTCGACCCAAACAGGGCAAAACAATCCTGCCAAATCGTCCTGAATCCATTATTAGTATTATTTTTGTGAGGAAGAAAAACATTATGTCAGATATTATTCATCTTTTACCCGATTCTGTTGCCAATCAGATTGCTGCCGGTGAAGTGGTTCAACGACCTGCTTCAGCTGTTAAGGAATTGATGGAAAATGCATTGGATGCAGGTGCTACCAGTATTACACTAATAGTGAAGGATGCCGGAAAAACGCTTATCCAGGTAATTGATAATGGCTGTGGAATGAGCGAAACGGATGCCCGTATGAGTTTTGAGCGCCATGCTACTTCAAAGATCAAAAAAGCAGATGATCTGTTTGCCATCCGAACAATGGGATTCAGAGGCGAAGCCTTAGCGTCTATTGCCGCTATCGCGCAGGTTGAATTGAAAACAAAACGGATCGGTGATGAATTGGGTGTTCAGATCAATATTGAAGGCAGTGAGGTGAAAAGCCAGGAAGCTTGCCTTTGCCCTGAAGGAAGCTCTCTTTCGATCAAAAATTTATTTTATAATATACCAGCACGCAGAATTTTTTTGAAGAACGATTCTGTTGAATTACGTCATATTATTGATGAATTTCAACGTGTCTCCATTCCCAATCCACATATAGCTTTTAGTCTTCATCACAATGCCACCGAAGTTTTCCATTTAGAGCCGGGTTCGTTAAAACAACGGTTAATGGCCATTTTTGGAAGCTCTTATAATACCCGTTTGGTACCTGTTGAAGAAGATACCAGTATTGTAAAAATAAAGGGCTTTGTAATAAAACCTGAATTTGCCAAAAAGACCCGTGGTGAGCAATTTTTCTTTTTGAACAAACGCTTTATTAAAAACACCTACCTGCATCATGCAGTGCAATCTGCATTTGAAGAATTGCTGCCAAAAGATAGTTTTGCTTCTTATTTTTTGCTTTTAGATGTTGATCCCAAAACAATTGATATCAATATACATCCTACAAAAACCGAAGTTAAATTTGAGGATGAAAAAACTGTTTATGCGTTTTTACGTTCCGCAATAAAAAAATCATTAGGGCAGTTCAACATTGCTCCCAGCATTGATTTTAATCAGGAAACGCATCTTTATAATATGCCATTAAAACCTATTGATGGTATTATTAGACAACCCACAATTAAAGTGGATCCCACGTTTAATCCTTTTAAAACGGGTGCACAATCAAATTTTACGGATTCGGATCGTGAACTTTCCAAACGTTCAAACTGGGAGAAAATGTACAGCCGGCATGTTGATGATCAACCGGGATTCGAAATAAAAAAAGACGATGAAATTCAACAAACGGTTAACGCTGATTGGGATAATCAATTTCATGAAAGCAATAAAAAATTAACCTATCAGTTACATAATAAATACGTTTTGTCTCATATAAAAACGGGTTTTATGGTTATTGATCAGCAAGGTGCACATGAACGTATTTTGTATGAGCGTGTTTTAGAAACATTTGAAAAGCATAAATCATCAACACAACAGGAACTATTCCCTAAAACAATAGAATTGAATGCTACCGATTTTGCTTTGGTGAAAGAATTACAAACTGAAATAAAGGAAATAGGATTCGATATTCGGGAGTTTGGTAAAAACACCTATGTAATTCATGGTGTACCTGCCGATACTGTTAACTATGATTCTTCTGCATTATTGGAAGGCTTAATTGAGAATTACAAACAAAATTTACAAGAATTAAAATCAAATAAACGCGAAAATCTTGCTCGGTCTATGGCACGAAATATGTCAATAAAATCAGGTAAAGCACTAACGCAGGAAGAAATGAATAACTTAATTGATGAGCTTTTTGCATGCAAAATGCCATACAGCACACCAAGTGGTAAACCAACTATCTCTACTTTTTCTATTGATGAGTTGGATAAAAGATTTAAAAAGTAAATAAGCAATTTGTCTGTTAAAGTCAACGCAAAATTTCGACAGTCTTAATATGACCAGCGCGCAGCCTTTGAGCTTATCGAAGAGTGAGCGAGGCAGTAAAAAATAAAATTCGTATTTATAATAATTCGTTATTTGTAACCTATGCAACAATATCGCCCGAATAGCTTTAGCATGCTACCCTTAGTAGTGAAAAATTTACTGATCATAAACGGTTTGTTTTTCCTTACTACTCTTGTTTCCGAGACTCAGTTTAATTTTGATCTGGCCGATTATTTGGGATTACATTATCCTTTGGCAGAAAGTTTTCGTCCATGGCAATTGGTTTCCTATATGTTTATGCATGGAAATTTTATGCATTTGTTTTTTAATATGTTTGCTTTGTGGATGTTTGGTAATACCCTTGAAAACTACTGGGGGCCAAAACGATTTTTAATTTATTATATGGCAACCGGGATAGGGGCTGGAATAATTCAACTCATTGTCACTCATTTTAGATTGATGTCTCTTTATTCGCAAATTTCAGCGGATGATTTGAATTTTGTAATAAACCAAGGAGCTGAAATTGTTCAAAGAAACGAACATTTTAAGGACCCTATTTTAGAAAATATTAATCTGTTGATGAATAGCGTAACCATTGGTGCTTCAGGAGCTGTCTTTGGAATTTTATTGGCCTTTGGAATGTTGTTCCCTAATACACTACTTTATATTTATTTTGCAATACCAATAAAAGCAAAATGGTTTGTAGTTTTGTATGGTGCAGTTGAATTGTATTCCGGAATAGCAAATAGTTCCGGTGATAATGTTGCCCATTTTGCCCATTTAGGAGGTATGCTCTTTGGCTTTATCTTAATTAAATTCTGGCAAAAAAGAAGAAATAATACCTATTAAGAAAATGTTGAATTTTAAATTATAAATGTTGAATTGTTTAAGAAGATTGCATTTAAAATTTAGCATTAAAAAAAAATTAATTTATGGCTAATCCAATTATAGAAGATATAAAATTAAAAATTAAAAGTGGCAATCCCATTACGCGTTTAATTATCATAAACGTAGCTGTATTTTTGATCATTAGTATACTTCGTATTTTACTTTTTTTGACCGGAGGGTCAATTTCAACATTTGTTAATTTTGTTATTGACAATATTTCTCTTCCATTAAGCTTACAAGGTATTATTCATAAGCCCTGGACGCTCATCACCTATATGTTTACACATATTGAAATATTTCATATTTTATGGAATTTAATTACTTTGTATTGGTTCGGACAGATATTATCGGATTATACCTCCCCTAAAAAAATCATTCCTCTTTACCTAATGGGCGGGGTTGCTGGTGCTCTGGTTACCATTTTATTATTCTCTGTTGTTCCGGTTTTTCAACCATATCTTGATTCACCCATGGTGGGAGCCTCTGCAGGAATAACTGCTATTATTATTGCTGCTGCAACTTTAGTTCCGAATTACAGAATAAATTTGATGTTCCTTGGTCCCATAAAATTAATTTATGTGGCACTATTTGTATTGTTTATCGACATTTTAAGTGTTGCTTCTTATAATAATATTGGTGGAAATATCGCTCATCTGGGAGGGGCATTGATGGGTTACGTGTTTATAATTCAGTACAAAAAGGGAAGAGACTGGACTTTATGGATCAATCGTTTTTTAGATTGGATCAAAAATTTATTTAAAACTTCACCCAAAAGTAAAATGAAAGTAGCTTACAAACGAGGTGTTTCGGATGAAGCATACAATTACAATAAAAAAATTACTCAGGAACAAATTGATATTATTTTAGATAAAATTTCAAAATCGGGGTATGAAAGTCTGAGTAAAGCGGAAAAGGAAATTTTGTTTAAAGCGAGCAATAAATAGTTAGAAAGTTTAAAGTTTGAAAGTTCAAAGTTTTTTCTAACAATTTTTTTGCTGCTTTTTTGCATTTTTGTTTTGTTCCAATACGATACATTTACAAATTATAACTTTCAAACTTTAAACTTTCAACTATTTTTTTGACAACAGAAGAAAAAAATATACAATCCGAATCGAAGAAAAAAAAAGCCGGGCGCAATTTCTTCAATGGTATTGCTATGTTTTTTAATCACATTGCTGCAATTGGCTTACTGATCTCCTATTTTGCTCCTTATGTCAGCCCCGAAAATTTTTGGTTTCTTGCCTTCTTTGGTTTAGCATACCCGGTTTTTGTTATTCTTAATTTACTATTCGTAATTTATTGGGCCGGACAATTAAAAAGGCGAATGTTTTATTCACTTATCATCCTGCTTGGCGGATGGTCTCATATATGGGAGTATGGACAAATAAACTTTAATAATACGCCTGACAAATCAAAAAAAACAATAAAAATAATGTCATATAACGTCAGGCTATTCGACTTATATAACTGGAGCAATAAAGCAGGAACCCGAAATAAAATGCTTGAATTGATCAGTGATGAAAGTCCTGATATTATGTGTTTGCAGGAGTTTTCCACGGGTGATAGCACCAGTACGCAATTTAATAATCTGGATACTTTAAAAAAAATTCAAAAAGCAAAAAACTCCTATATTGAATACACGAGTACACTGCGAAAAAAAAATCATTATGGAATGGCCATATTTAGTGTCTTTCCTGTTATTGGGAATGGAAAAATAATTTTTGATGTCAATAGTAATAACGTTTGTATCTATTCCGATATTAAGATCAATAAGGATACTGTTCGGGTTTATAATGTGCACCTGCAATCAATACATTTAGGATATGATGATTATAAGTTCATGGATGATATAATGAACAACAAAGAAACAGAGGAGTTGGAAAAATCGAAAAATATATTAAAACGTATTAAACGTGCGTTTATTAAACGTTCGATCCAAACGGAGCTTGTTGCTGAACATATTGCGAAATCACCTTATCCTGTTATTGTGTGTGGAGATTTTAATGATCCTCCGGCATCCTATACGTATCATACCATATCTAATGATCTTGAAGATGCGTTTGTTGAAAGTGGAAATGGTTTTGGAAGAACGTATGCGGGTAAATTTCCATCTTTCCGGATCGATTATATATTGCACAGTAACATTTATAAAGCATATGATTTCCGTACCATTCGTGAAGAATTATCAGATCATTTTCCGGTATGCTGTTATTTAGAAAGACAATAAAATTATTTTATTAAAGACAAAAATGAAAAGGTTAATTCTGGGAATTGTTATAGGGGGAATCGTTGGGGCGGTTTTAATACTTGTTGTTATTGTGCTATTTGAGGGCAAAAAAAGTCATGTACAAGATGGTTTACGACTTGCGGTAAACGATTCGTCAAAGATAAATGAGTCTAAAAAGCCTCAGGTACTGGTGTATGGCGATTATATGGACTTGGATAACACGGATTATTTATTGATCCCCTTAGGTATGAAAACGATTGAAGATCACGAAGACCGTCTTTTAAAGAACAAATCATCCGAAGACTATTCTGCTGAAAGTAATAGCGGCAGCTATCGTAGTTATAAATATAATTTCTACTCCCTGGACTTTGGTAATTGCAACAACATTATTTTTTACAATAAAAAGTCAGACGAGACCCATTTGCTTTTGCAAAAACCTACTGTTATTTCCAAATTTTATTTCCCGCATTATGAAAAAGAATATACCGGCAAAAAGTATTGGTTCATATTATTAGGAATAGGCGAAGATGATACAAACGCTGATGGATATATTAATAATGAAGATGCAGAGAAAGTTTACATTGCTGACTTGTCGGGAAAAAATATGACACAAATTACTCCAGATAATACTCAGCTGGAAGATTGGTATATTGATATGTCGACAAATAATATATTGATGAAAGTAAGGGTTGATTCAAATAATGATAAAAAATTCGATTACTATGATGAAATTGAAATTTTAAAAACCTCTATAGATACCCCTGCTCAAGGGAAACAAATCATTAACGCTGAAATAAAGAATAATATCAAAAAAATATTAGGACAGATAAAATAAAAAACAACGAATAACGAATTTTTAACGAATAGCGAATAAGCGTTAAGATTCGTTATTCGGTTGGATTCGTTATTCGTTGATAACTAATTAATAATATTCATCTCTTTGATCAAATTTGATGCACCTCCAAATTTATCGATCAGGAATAATACATAACGAATATCACAGGAAATAGTACGTTTATATTTGCTATCGAAATAAATATCGCCACTCATCGCTTCCCAGTTACCATCAAAAGCAAGCCCTACTAATTCTCCATTACCATTGATAACAGGACTGCCTGAATTACCTCCTGTAATATCGTTATTACTGATGAATCCTACGCGCATTTCACCATTGGCGTCAGCGTATTTGCCGAAATCTTTTTTAGCATACAGCTCTTTTAATTTTGATGGAACCTGAAATTCAAATTCTTTTGGATTTTCCTTTTCCATTACTCCTTCCAGGGTGGTGTAATATTTAAAATCAACGCCATCTTTGGGAGCATACGCTTTTACACTTCCATATGTTAAACGGATGGTACTGTTTGCATCCGGATAGAAATTTTTATTCGGTTGCATTTCCATTAATGCTTTTATGTATTTACTTCCTTCAGTATTATTGATCTTATCAAACTCCTCTACATGCGGCAAAATACGCTCAATGTAATTAGTATAACATGCTTTAGCATAAGCAAAAGCCGGGTCATTTCTTAGTTTTTTCAAATTTGGTTTTTCAAGAAATTTAACTGATTCATTTTTAGAAACCATCACACTATTTTCAAAGGCGGCTTTAGCGAATTTTTCAAATGTTTCTTTATTTGTTTTCCCTTTATATTTTTTCGTCAATACAGCCATATACCCGGGCTGCTGATCAACAGCAATGTTTTCGAAATACATTTGGGTGATTCTTGCTAAAATTTTTTCTTCCGATATCGGGTTAAACGACTTATAAAATTCTTCGCCTTCAATTTTAAGAGCCTCAACCGCTTTTTTTATCTGTTCCGAATCAGGCTTTTCTGCACTTAACGCCTTTTCGAGCGACATAAATTTCATCGCCTTTGTAATTAGTGCTGAACCCATAAGTCCTTCACGAATATATGTTGAATGCAGGGCATATTTATCATAATTAGCGTACGCATTTTCGAAATTAGGAAGTATCGAAGCGTATTCCGGTTTGTTTTTTGCCCATTCCTTAAATTGTTTCTCAAGATCCTGTTTCTCTTCAAATACTTTTAAACGTTTAAGTTGTTCAGTCTGTCCGATATAATATTTCCAATAATTTGCAACACGGGCATAATTTGATGAAAGTAATAAACGTACACTATCACTTTTATCCATTTCATTTTTCCATTCGGTTAATCGTACATCACGCAATGCAACTATAGCAGGGCTTGTTTTATCTGTAGCCAATTTTATCCCGAATGAATTTTCGTAACGGTTGGTTCGTCCCGGAAAACCATAAACCATAGTAAAATCGCCCTCCTTGATACCTTTAATAGAGATATTTAAAAATCGTTTTGGTTTATAAGGCACGTTATCTTTTGAATAAGCGGCAGGAGCATTATCTTTATTGGCATAGATGCGAAACATCGAAAAATCAGCAGTATGGCGTGGCCACATCCAATTATCAGTATCACCACCGAATTTACCAATGTTTTGTGGAGGAGCTGCTACCAGCCGAATGTCAGTAAATTTTTCAAATACAAATAGATAGTAGGCATTGTCTTTAAAAAACGATTTTACAGATGCCTCATAATGTGTGTCTTTTTTCGCTTCTTTCTCTATTGATTTAAATATTTCAGCTTTTTTAGACTCACTATTTTTAGCATCAACACCGGCAAGAGCCTGATTTACCTTATCAGAAACATCTTCCATACGCACTAAAACGGAAGCCCACATTCCGGCATTTTCTTTCTCTTCGGCAAATGACTTGGCCCAAAAACCATTATCCAGGATGTTATCAGCGGTTGTACTATGTTTTGCAATAGCATCATACCCGCAATGATGATTGGTGAGAAGTAAACCTTGTTCCGAAATAATTTCGGAAGTACATCCTCCATTAAACCAAACAATGGCATCTTTCAGGCTGGAGTGATTAAGATCATACAATTGCTCCGGAGTAAGTTTTAATCCCATTTTTTGCATTTGGGCGTAATTGTTTTTCAGAAGCATCGGCAGCCACATGCCTTCATCAGCACTGGTTGTTCCTACAGTTAGAACTGAAACGAGAATTGCAATTATTATCTTTTTCATAAAATGGATATTTGATTAAAAAACAAATTTGGGTACAAATTTAGTATTTCCATTTGATACTATTATAACTGATCTTGGATAAAAGATTGTATGTGAAGGCTTATTGCAGCTTCAAGCGCCTTTTTATACCTAATAGTTAAGGTTTTAAAGCCGGAAAAGGCTCAAACTTCAGCAACGAACGTTAAC
Organism: Bacteroidota bacterium; assembly: GCA_040389865.1. GTDB lineage: Bacteria > Bacteroidota > Bacteroidia > 2-12-FULL-35-15 > 2-12-FULL-35-15 > 2-12-FULL-35-15. The sequence goes on from JAZJZM010000009.1 coordinate 252,431, forward strand.
CTGAACATGATAAAGGCGAAAACCTTCCGTAAATCAGCTCAGGAAGGTTTAAACATCGTAAGGTTCTTTAAAATAATGTCATTAGTGGCGTAGGGGTAGCGGGCAATGTCTTTATTTAAGGAATTTCTAACAGGAACGCCTGCCCAAGGTTCCCGCAGTATTGCGGGACTCAGACTGACCTTGCGCTGGTCATATTGAGCTGAGCCTGTGCTGAGCTCTTGTCGAAGCATCGAAATATATGGGATGGCTGCTTAACTTAATGACATTGGGGGTGCGGGGATAAAAACGGAGGTACAACCACGGGGTAAATGCCAAATTAAAATCATTTTTTTATTTGCCATATATTGTTAAATTTGCATCTTCTAAAAAAAACGATAAAAAATATTGATCATGAAAATACTAGTTTGCATAAGTAATGTACCCGACACAACTACTAAAATAAGTTTTACAAACAACGATACAACCTTTAATACGGCTGGAGTTCAGTTTGTGATCAATCCTTATGATGAATGGTATGCCCTTGTTCGTGCATTGGAATTGAAAGAAACACTGGGTGGCAATGTTACCATCATTCACGTAGGTGGTGCTGACAGCGAGCCAACAATACGTAAAGGCCTTGCAATAGGTGCTGATGATGCAGTACGTATTGATGCTGAGCCAAATGATGCTTTTGCTGTGGCAGAACAAATTGCTGCTTATGCAAAAGACAAAGGTTTTGATCTGATCATGGCAGGTAAAGAAACCATCAGCTATAATAGCTCCATGGTTGGCGGTATGCTTGCCGAATTATTGAATTTACCTTATATTTCTTTGGCAACAAAATTAGATGTTGCAGGTTCTGTGGCAACTATTGAGCACGATATTGATGGTGGAACTGAAGTAGTAGAATGTCCATTGCCATTGATCTTGTCGGCAAGCAAAGGAATGTCAGAAGCACGTATCCCAAATATGCGTGGTATTATGGCTGCCCGCTCAAAACCACTTACAGTAGTGTCTCCAATAGCTTCGGATAAATTAACAAACATTGTTTCCTACAAATTAACTGCAGGACGCACCGATTGTAAATATATCGATGCAAGTTCTCCTGAAAAACTGATTGAGTTATTGCATACAGAAGCGAAAGCCCTTTAGGATATTGGATATTTAGATATTAGATATTCCAACATCTAGTATCCAATATCAAACATCCAACCTCTAACTGAAAAATTCAAAAATCTAAAATTATAAAAATATGTCAGTATTAGTATATACAGAAATAGGAAAAGGAAAGATCAAAAAAGCTTCCTTAGAAGCAGTAAATTATGGTAAACGTATTGCAGCTCAACTGAACACTTCAGTAACTGCTATTATCGTTGGCGGTGATGCTGATCTATCCGATCTTGGAAAAGCAGGTGCTAAAAAAGTATTAAAATTAAAGAATGATAAACTGGCGAATTTTGATGGGAAATATTTAGCTGAAGCTATTGAACAAGCCGCTACTGCTGAAAACTCAACCATTATTATTTTCTCTCATGATTTTACAGGAAAAGAAGTAGCACCACGTATAGCTGCTAAATTTAAAGCCGGAATTGTTGCAGGTGCGGTTGATAATCCTGTTATTTCAGGTGATTCATTTTCAGTAATGAAAAATGTATTTTCAGGAAAAGCAACAGCGATGTATAGCATCAATTCAGCAAAAAAGATCATTTCATTATTACCAAATTCTTTCCCGGTAGTATTAACGGATGATACTGCTGAAATAGCTGACTTTGCTGTTAATTTAGATAACATTACCACTTCGGTAAAAGTGAAAGAAGTTAAAAAAGATACTTCCGAATTAAATTTACCGGATGCAGAAGTAGTTGTTTCTGCAGGGCGTGGAATGAAAGGACCCGAAAATTGGGGAATGATTGAAGAATTAGCAAAAACACTTGGTGCAGCAACAGCTTGTTCCCGCCCGGTTGCAGATATGCACTGGCGTCCGCACCATGAGCATGTTGGACAAACAGGGGTTGCTATCCGTCCTAACTTATATTTTGCTATCGGCATTTCTGGCGCTATTCAACATTTAGCAGGCGTTAATGGAAGCAAAACTATTGTTGTAATTAATTCTGATAAAGATGCACCATTTTTCAAATCTGCCGATTATGGTATTGTTGGTGATGCATTTGAAGTTGTACCTAAATTAATTCAGGCAATAAAAGATTTCAAAGCGAACCAGAATTAGGAATAATAATTTAGGATTTAGGATTTTTTTATTGTAGTTAACTTGAATACGTGATCAATTCCCCCTTGAAAAGGGGGTCAGGGGGATTAAAAAATATTTTTATTGTGAAAAAAGTTAAATTAGAAATTGTAGGACTATCATACAGCCAAACACAAACTGGCGCTTATGCACTTGTTTTGGGCGAAGCAAAAGGTAAACGCAGGTTACCTATTATTATCGGTGGTTTTGAGGCACAGGCAATCGCAATTGAATTGGAAAAAATGACGCCAAGCCGGCCGCTTACTCATGATCTGTTCAGAAGTTTTGCCAAAGGATTTGATATCAACGTAAGCGAAGTAATCATCTATAATTTGGTAGAAGGAATCTTTTTCGCCAAATTAATTTGTAGTAATAAAGGCAAAGAAGTGGAGATCGATGCGCGCACATCCGATGCCATTGCACTGGCTGTACGTTTCAATTGTCCTATTAATACCTATGAGTTTATACTATCACAGGCCGGAATTATTTTAGATGAAGATGCACTTGCCGCTGCAAATGATAATGTAGCACCAGGCGAAATGGTAGAAGTTGAAGAAACGGATTTCCTTAAAAAATCAACTGAAGAATTAAAACAAATGCTTGAGACTGCTTTGCACGATGAAGATTACGAGGGGGCATCAAAAATACGTGATGAATTAAATAATCGCAAAAAATCATAATCGGGGTTAAATACCACTAATTACACGAATTTAAAATCTATATTTTAATTTTCTTTGAATACTACTTTGTGGAATTGATACCATCCTTTCTGGAAATAAATATCTTAAAATTAGAACGCCATGAGTATTAAGTTTCGTCTCACTTTAATGAGTTTCCTTCAGTTTTTTATTTGGGGAGCCTGGTTAATTACCGTTGGAAATTATTGGTTTGCAACAAAACAATGGAGTGGTGCTGAATTTGGTGCCATATTCTCAACATTGGGACTTTCGTCAATTATAATGCCTGCTTTAACAGGAATAATTGCCGACAAATGGATCAATGCTGAGAAATTATATGGGGCTCTTCATATTTTGGGCGGCTTAATACTCTGTTACATTCCTCAGGTGGATAATCCAACTTCATTTTTCTGGGTAATATTTATGGCCATGCTTTGTTATATGCCAACCATTTCCCTATCTAATTCTATTGCATACACAATATTAAAAAACAATAAATTTGATGTAATAAAAGTATTTCCACCCATTCGTGTTTGGGGAACCATCGGATTCATTGCAGCAATGTGGATAACCAATCTTTCCGGTAATAAAGCATCTGCAAATATGTTTTACATTTCTGCGGTTGCAGCAATCGCTTTAGGGATCTATTCTTTTTTCTTACCTAAATGTCCACCACAAAAACTAATTTCCGAAAATTCAACTTTTATACACAAATTAGGTTTAAATGCTTTTAAACTTTTTGGTACTTATAAAATTGCTTTATTTTTCGTGTTCTCCATGTTTTTGGGTGCTGCCCTGCAACTAACTAACATGTATGGAGACACTTTCCTTTCAGACTTTGCAAATGTCCCTGAATATGAAAATTCATTTGTTGTGAAATATTCAACGATAATAATGTCGATATCTCAAATTTCTGAAACCTTATTTATATTGGCAATCCCGTTTTTCTTAAAACGATTTGGGATCAAACAAGTGATGCTATTTTCAATGATCGCATGGGTGCTACGCTTTGGATTGTTTGCTTATGGTGATCCTTCAGCAGGCTTATGGATGATCATTATGTCTTGTATTGTTTACGGAATGGCATTCGATTTCTTTAATATTTCGGGATCATTGTTTATAGAAACTTCAACGGATTCAACAATTTGTTCCAGCGCTCAAGGCTTATTTATGATGATGACCAATGGTATTGGGGCTGTTCTTGGAAGTTCCATAAGTGGCTTTGCAATTGATACATTTTTCACTACAGGTACTGTTAAAGATTGGCAGTCGATCTGGCTTTCCTTTGCAATGTATGCATTGATAATTTCCATTGCATTTGCAATTTTCTTCAAACACAAGCACAATCCTGAGGAATTGAAAACAGTAAGTCATTAGTATTGTTGACTTACCAAAGTTTAGAATATTCGATCTCCCTTTTGGTAACTTTTTTTAAAATTCTTCTATTAAATAGTATACATCAATTTTTAGTTCCCACAGACTAAAGAACCCTTGCCAACCAGGAATGCGAGCCATATGTGCCATCCCCTTGCCACTTACCTTTCAGGTGCTATTGACTATATTTTAATATAAAGGATCGGTTAATAGTTTGTTAATATTATTAACCCGTTTTACCTATAACCCGAGTAAAAATCAAAGTACTTTTACATTGCATTTACAGGCTGTAATTGTATTTCACATCTCTAAATATATCTTTCATGAATTTCCTTATTAACTATTGGTGGATTGCTGTGCCCATCTTAATGATTTTGCTTTATAAAATTATTCTCCGCATTTTATTTGGGATGGTTATTATTCCTGAAGATAGAATTGGATTAGTAACAAAAAAATTCGTTTTGTTTGGTGAATTCAAAGAAATGCCAGACAACCGCATTATCGCTACCAATGGCGAAGCTGGATTTCAAGCAAAAACATTAGCTCCCGGACTCTATTTTGGAAAATGGGTTTGGCAATATGAAATTATATTGCAACCGTTTGTCATTGTTCCACAAGGGAAAATCGTTTTGATATTAGCAAAAGATGGTGCTGAAATTCCCACAGGTGCTATCTTAGGCAGAAAAGTTGATTGCGATAATTTTCAGGATGCCGAAAAATTTTTAAATTCCGGTGGACAAAAGGGGCGCCAGGCTGCTTATATAACTGCAGGATCATATCGTATAAATACACATTTGTTTTCAGGTATTGAAGCTGATATGATCAGTATCCGTGAAAGCATGGTAGGGGTGGTAACTACGCTTGATGGAGAGCCTATTGAAGATGGTCAGATTGCAGGTAAAATGGTGGAGGGCCATAATAATTTTCAAGACATTGATGCCTTTCTTAAAAATGGCGGAAACAGAGGTTTGCAGCCACAAATTGTTTTGGCAGGTTCATACAATATTAATCCATGGGCTCTAAATATTGAAGAGATCCCTATGACCGAAATTCCAATTGGTAATGTCGGGGTTGTGATCTCCTATATAGGGCAAGAGGGAAAAGATTTGAGCGGTGATTCTTTCAAACATGGTAATATTATGGAGAAAGGCTTCAAAGGGGTATGGAATATACCTTATGGGCCCGGTAAGTATCCGATAAATACTTACATTATGAAAGTGGAATTGGTACCAACTACTAATTTGGTGCTTAATTGGGCAAGTGCACGTTCCGAATCACATGACCTGGATAAAAATTTATCCACCATTACTGTTCGCTCAAAGGATGGTTTCCCTTTTAATTTGGATGTAGCGCAGATCATTCACATTCCTTCGGCAGACGCACCAAAAGTAATTGCGCGTTTCGGTAATATGAACAACCTGGTATCACAAGTTCTGGAACCTACTATCGGAAACTATTTCCGTAACTCGGCACAGGATAGTGATGTGATCTCTTTCCTTGGTACACGAAAGGAACGTCAGCAATCTGCAAAAGACCACATTTCAAAAGTATTGGAGCAATATAATGTAAATGCGGTGGATACACTGATTGGAGATATCGTTCCACCTGCATCATTAATGAAAACATTAACCGATCGTAAAATTGCACAGGAGGAAGAATTGACATTTGAGACTCAGAAAAAAGCGCAGGAAAAGCGCCAGGGTGTAGAAAAAGAAACTGCAATTGCTGATATGCAAAAGGAAATTGTAAAAGCGCAGCAAAGTGTGGAAATTGCCGAACGTACCGCCAATGCAACTGTTAAGAAAGCAGAAGGTGATGCAACAAGCATAAAGCTTGCTGTACAGGCTGAAGCGGAGACAATAAAAATGCGTGCAAATGCATCAGCAGAGGCTACGCGATATAAAGCACAGGCCGATTCGGAAGCAACAAAATTAAATGCAAATGCTGACGCTGAAAAAATTGTAGTTACCGGTAATGCGGAAGCTGGAAAGATATTAGCGATTGGAAAGTCAACGGCCGAAGCTTACCAATTAGCTGTAGGTGCAATGGGGGGCGATAATTTTACCAAGTACAAGATCACCGAAGAAATTGGTAAAGGAAAAATTAAAATTATTCCTGAAGTGCTTATCAATGGTAGTGGTGGTGAAGCAAATCCAATGAATGGATTGTTGGGATTAAAATTAATGGAGATGATCGATACTACTAAAAAGGATGATAACGGGAATGCGAAAAAATAATTGTTAAACACAGAGTTCACAAAGGCTTTTGAGTTTCACAGATAAAGTAAAAACTCCGTGAAACTCTTTTATCTCCGTGCTCTCTGTGTTAAAATAAAAATAAAACACTCAACTTATAAATGAAACAATACCACGATTTAGTGATGCATGTTATGAATAACATTGAAAAAAGAAAGCTATAAAATTAAATAATAATTCAGTAAATTTGGAAGTATGTAAATATCTAGAACATGACTATACAAGAGCGAAAATTAAGACTTATCAATCAACTTTCTGTAATTGAAAATAAAAAATTGATTACAGAAATTGAAAATTTATTAAAAAAAACAATCATAGAAGAGTACGACAATTCTTTGAAGCCTATGACTGAAAAGGAATTCATTGACAAAATAAAAATTGCCGAAGAAGATATTAAAGCGGGTAGAATTCATTCGCAAGTAGAAGTAGAGCAATTTATGAAAAACAAATTCAAGAAATGAAGTCAGTAGAAATTATCTGGACAGAAAGTGCTCTGAATGATTTAAATACAATTATAGATTTTATCTCTCCATTTTCAGTTTCAATTGCGGAACAAATTGCTTTCAGAATTTTATTTCGTACAAATCAACTTTCAAAACTTCCCAAAAGTGGGCAAATTGAACCTTTGCTTAAAAATATGAAATATGAATATAGATATTTGATAGAAGGTCATAGCAAAATAATTTACAGGAGTGAAAATTCAAAAATATTCATAGAACGGATTTTTGATACCCGTCAAAATCCAATTAAATTAAAGGATAAAATTTATAAAAAGAAGTAGCCAATCGGATAAAACCATGAAACAATACCACGATTTAATGCAACATGTTTTGGATAAAGGAGCAACCAAAACAGATAGAACAGGAACCGGAACCATAAGTGTTTTCGGATATCAGATGCGGTTCGATCTGCAGGAAGGCTTTCCGATGCTTACAACAAAAAAATTACACTTAAAATCCATTTTACATGAATTACTTTGGTTTTTAAAAGGTGATACTAACATCAAATATTTATTAGATAACGGTGTCCACATTTGGGATGAATGGGCCGATGAAAATGGAAACCTTGGACCTGTATATGGTTCTCAATGGCGCAGTTGGCCTACTGCCGATGGTCGGCACATTGATCAGATCACGCAAGTGATCGAACAAATTAAAAACAATCCTGACAGCCGCAGAATGATCGTGAGCGCCTGGAATGTTGGTGAAATTGATAAAATGAAATTGCCTCCTTGTCATGCTTTTTTTCAATTTTATGTGGCGGATGGGAAATTAAGCTGCCAACTATACCAGCGTAGTGCTGATATATTTTTAGGAGTACCTTTTAACATTGCTTCTTATGCTATTTTAACGTTGATGATTGCACAAGTTTGTAATTTAAAACCTGGAGAATTTATTCACACATTGGGCGATGCACATTTGTATTCCAATCATATTGAACAGGCTAAACTCCAATTAACCAGAGACCTGCGTAAACTACCAACATTGAAAATCAATCCTGAAGTAAAAAGCATTTTCGAATTTAAATTTGAAGATTTTACTTTAGAAGGTTATGATCCTCACCCACATATAAAGGCAGCTGTTGCTGTTTAGTCAATTGGCATTAGTCATTAGTCATTGGGGATTAGGTATTAGTTGTTAGGCGTTATGTTAAAAAAAATATTAACAAAATGAAACAATATAGACTTGAAGAATTAGACGTTTATCAATTATCTATGGAATTTGGCGAAAACATTTGGGATATTGCAATAAATTGGAGTTTTTTAGCACAAGATACTATTGGTAAACAAATGATCCGTTCTTCTGATTCAATTGCAGCAAATATTGCTGAGGGGTATGGAAGATTTCATTACAAAGAAAACAAACAATTTTGTTACTACAGCAGAGGTTCAGTTTTAGAAACTAAAACCTGGCTGCGAAAAGCAAATAGCAGAAAGCTTATAACAGAAGATCAGCATTCATTATTTATAACAAAACTTGAAACAATTCATATCAAGCTAAATGCCTATATTAAATCTATTGGCAAATAGAGTTTGGTTCCATAATAACTAATGACAAATGACAATTAACAAATGACAATTTCCATTATAGTAGCTATTGATGAAAACAATGTGATCGGAAAAGACAATGCGCTTATCTGGCATTTACCTGCTGACATGAAATTTTTCAAAGAAAAAACTACCGGGCATTGTGTGATAACCGGTCGGAAAAATTACGAGTCTATTCCTGAAAAATTCCGTCCATTACCGAACCGAACCAATATTATTATTACTCGGCAAAAAGATTATCATGCGCCTGGAGCAACTGTCGTTGGCTCGATCGATGAGGCGATGAAAATAGCGAAACAAACAGGTGACGAAGAGATTTTTATAATTGGTGGTGCTGAAATTTTCAATCAATGTATGTATTCGGTGGATAAATTATATGTTACTAAAATTTATCACGCATTTGAGGGTGATGTGTTCTTTCCTGCAATAGATCCTTTAATATGGAAAGAAACAGATCGTAAAAAAGGTATTGTTGACGAAAAGAATAAGTATGCCCACGATTTTATTATTTATGAAAGGATCAATTAAGTAAAAGACTTTATATAAATTGATTCATTAGCATGATCAATCACACTTTCTCGACAAGCTCGAAATGACCAAGCGCGTAGTCATTTCGAGCTTGTCGAGAAAGTGTGTAAGCATTTCGTAACTCCAATGTTTGTTATAAACATTATGATGCATTTTAACTTATATAAAGTCTGGTGTACAATACGAAAATTTATTTCGCCCCTACTACCTATTAATCGGTTCGACCTTAATCTAAAAAAATGTATAAATGCGAATAGAATTAAAACAATTGGATGATGCATTTCACTTCGAAGCGATCAGTGAAACAGGGAACATTGCTTTAATGGATGCAGGAGAAAACATTGGCGGAAGTAATAAAGGAGTGCGCCCAATGCAAATGCTTTTGATGGGTTTGGGAGGTTGTAGTGCTATTGACATTGTAATGATCCTAAAAAAACAAAGGCAGGTTATCAGCGACTTTCAAATTACAATAGATGGGGAACGTGAAGCAGACAAGGAACCTTCCTTATGGAAAACGATACAAATACACTTTAAATTGAAAGGTGAAATTGATAAAGAAAAAGCCGAACGTGCAGTTCAGCTTTCGATGGATAAATATTGCTCTGTTTCTAAAACATTAGAAATAGCCGGAGCTACCATTACTTACAAAGTGAGTGTGAATTAATAGATATTTACATTTTTCTCCTTAATTATTTTTTTCGAATTATAGAGCCTGTTTAAATTTGATTCAAAGCAGCTTCTAACCTACTCACGATTTCTCGACTTCACTCGAAATGACAGCGCACATAGTCATTTCGAGCCTGTCGAGAAAGGTGCGGTGGCTTTTATAAGCAATTTTATTATTTTTTATATAAAATTTAAACAAACTCTTAAACAGATATCATTTTTAAAAACTCAATTTTTTTTGAAGTTCGTCCAATAAGGGTACTTGCCTTATATTGATCTTTTCTTTTGCAATGGTAATAGTAAACCATTCTCCTTTATCTATTTCCGGGAATGATCTCATCTTGCCCGATTTAGGAGGCCACTCTAATTCAAATGTATTGCTTTTAATTGTTGAAGTATCAATATCACCCTGAAAAGCCCAGGCATAAACGGTTTTATTGTTCTTTTGTTCGATGGAAGATAATTCAACAAAATCAGAGTCTGGAACATCAACACCAATCTCTTCTTTAAATTCGCGTTTTGCCGCATCTAAAGGGTTTTCATCCTCCAAAAATTCTCCTTTGGGAATGGACCATGCGCCACTGTCTTTTTTAGTAAAAAACGGTCCGCCAGGATGAACCAGAAGTACTTCCAAAAAATTATTTTTTAAGCGATACAATAGTATGCCTGCACTATTTTTATGCATTTCAAATTTATTTTGGACGTCCCCCTTCTTGAAAAAAAAGGGGCGGGCTTGGAGTTTATCCTGAACTTATCGAAGGAATTCCTAACGCAGCATTATCAATGAAACAGCCCTATATTTTTCGCTAAAATCTAAACTTATTTATAATTTACATAATTAACTTTGTCGTCTAAAAAAAGATGCCCGTTTTATTTACCCACCTGCCTTCTTCACCTTATAATTAGCCTCAGTAAGCAGCTTCAACACCTTATCTCTATGGTCACCTTGTATGAGTATCTCTTCATTTTTAACACTCCCTCCAACACCACATTTTTGTTTTAATGTTTTACCCAAAGCCTCCAAATCCTCCGTACTTCCTATAAAACCATTCACCCGGGTAATTAATTTCCCGCCACCAATGCGATCAAGAAATAGTTTTAAATTTTGTTGCTGAGTTGGTAACGTTTCCTGAGTTTCTTCCTTTTCAAATTCAAAACTAAAATCCTTATTGGTTGAATAAACAACACCATTTTTTTTATCTTTTTTCGACATTTTTTTAATGTATTAATGACACAAATTAAGGGTTAAAATAAAAATGGAATACAGATGACACAGATCTAACCGATTTACTCTGACTTTTATTCATGAATACCGTACCACGCTGATATCAACTGCTCTATAGGAATATGATGCTTCTTCTATCCTTAGGGAATGATCACCCTCAAAGATAATGGATTTACTTTTACTGAGATCGAATTACCAACTTCAATAGGCTCTCCATCAATATGTGCAATGGTATTGGTTTGTTTTATAAGTACTTCTTTGGTTTTTATTGTTTCTAAATGAGGTGATAAATGTATTGTTTTACCAAACAATTTATAAGCGATTGAAATTACATTCCAAAAAGAAAAATTTTTCAGAATGGCAATATCCATTAAACCATCCGCAACATCTGCTAATGGCGCTATATGTGCATTATTTCCCCACTGAGAGCCGTTTGCGAAACTAATCAAAAACGCTTTTTTATGATGTGGAATTCCATTAATGATCAATTCATAATCCTGAACTTTGAATTTTGGAAATTCACGAATAATTACTTTGAGGTAAGAGGAAAAACCACGTTTTCCGAACTTTGCAAACTCCCAGCCAATATGGGCATCAAAACCAACCCCGGCAACATTAATAAATGTTTCATTATTAAGTTGAATTGTATCTACTGAAGCCTCTTTAGCAATATTTATAATATTCATCGCTTTTTTCAGGTCCAATGGGATTTCCATGTGCCTGGCGAACCCATTACCTGAACCGGCCGGCATAATCGCCATTGCCGTACTTGAGCCTATCAAGCCCCTGGCTACTTCATTAACAGATCCATCTCCACCAACAGCAACTACTATATTAAAATTATCAGCAACAGCCAGTTTGGCGAGTTCTGTAGCATGTTTGGCAGCTTTGGTATACACAATTTCATAATCAAACAGTGTTCGGTTCAGATGCTGGTCAATTAGCTTTTCAATGACCTTCTGCCTTCCGACACCGGAAATGGGATTAACGATAAAACAGATCTTTTTTTTCAAAATTTAAAGGTTAATTTGGAAAGGTTCAAGTTAAAAAATTTAATTTGGAAAGTTGCAGATTTGTAAAGACTAACGGGCTGTTCAGTTAAACAAATTAATGCCTTCCGAAGCGTCATTGCGAGAGTTTTTTGCTCGAATCAATCTCATACATCTAATGTGAGATTGCTTCAGTCGTAAAAAAACGCCTTCGCAATGACGCTGTTTTATATGATTTTCTGACCTAATATAATTTTAACTGAACAGCCTGTTAAAGACTATCTTTCAGTTAAAATAAACCGCAAAACTTTCAACTTTCTAACTTTAAACTTTCCAACTAATTAACTTTCCAACTAATTATCAATGCATTTTATTATTTATTAAACTTTGCTGATAAGTTTGGATAATAGCTTTAGCTTTATTTTCCATTCTTGTACTAATTGCTGGTTCCTTGCTGAACAGGTCATTTCGCATTAAGCTATCCGTGGTAAAATGATACAGATCATTTGCTTTATCGCCATCAAACTGAAGTATATAGCTATTCTCAATCAATTGATATAGTTCCGTTCTGAAAATAAGGGCAAAATGCGATGCTGTTGTATCAAAAACACTGGTCCCAAATGCAAAATACGGTGAAGGATAGTTTAAATAATCAAGTACCGATGGCATAATATCTATTTGTTGAGTGATGGTGGAATCCAACCCTTTCAACTGACCATCAGGCATATAGTAAATAATTGGTATGGAATAATTACCTATTTTATTGGTATAAAAAGCATCCTCAGAAACACCGGTATGGTCGGCAGCTAAAACAAAAAGTGTATTCTTGAACCAAGGCATTTTTTTAGCGGATTCAAAAAACTTTTTTAACGCGAAATCGCTGTAACCAATACTTTTTTCGATAGGAAGCGCCCCTTCTTTAAATTGGTTTTTATACCTGTCCGGCACAGGATAAGGGTGATGTGATGTTAAAGTAAACACTGTTGCAAAAAATGGCTGCGGCTTTTTATTAATTGTATTGGCGCTATATTGCAAAAATTCTTCATCCCAAATGCCCCAATTACCATCATAATCCTTTTCGTTATTGTATTCCGTTCGTCCAAAATAATCATCATATCCTGCAAGGTTTGCAAAGGCATCAAAACCCATAGTGCCATTTGTACCACCATGAAAAAATGCAGTGTAATAGCCCTGTTGCTTGAGCATATTGGCCAAACTGTTCATTTGATTGCTTCCATAGGGTGATGTAATGAAAGGCTCATTCATCCACGTTGGAATGCTTGAAACAATAGCAGGTATCCCTTCAATAGAAGTTTTTCCATTCGAAAAAGCATTGCTAAACGTAAGACTTTCTGATATAAGAGAATCCAAAAAAGGAGTATAACCGATAGCCTTACCGTTAAGCGCTCCAACGTACTCTTTTGAAAAACTTTCGAGAGTAATTACAACTACATTTAACTTTTTAAATTCACCTCTTCGGGGAATATGAACAGGATTGTATAATTCTTTAAGTGCTTCTAAGTCGGTGATTTTCCAATTCATTGAGGGTTCAATAGCCGACACATCCAATGTTTTTAGTATGCTAAAAGGAGTGTTCACTACCAAGGGTACATATTGCACAGGGGCATATTCTCCAGCACTTACAATACTGATCGGTTTTAGTTGAAACCCTCCGCGATAAGCAACAATTGAAAATGCACTAAACCCGATAAAGCTCAACATTTGTACAACATATTGCCTTTTTGTCCATATTAACGGGGTATTTTTTTCAACTTTTTTATACAGATAATATAAGGCCCAGGATAAAATTATCCAAATAGCGAATACGTACCAATACTCCTTTAAAAACAAGGGGAGCAACCGGCCAAGGTCATTACCAATTCCTCCTCCAAAAAAATTGAATACCGTAGCATTGGTGCGTTTTAATGTAAATTGAAAGTAAGCCAGATCAACACAATTGGCTAACATAGCAATGCTGTTAACCGTCAAAAACAGGCCTTTTAAAAGCCCCCGGTACCATTTCTTCTCCCTGAAAGCAAAAGGGAAAAGGTATAATAAAATAAAAAGACAATTAGACAGTATAATAACAGAGAGATCGAACCTGAGGCCAAAGATCAGAATAGAAAAAAGCGAACCAATGTTTAGGTCAGAAAAATAAGAATAGTTAAAGAAGTAGAAAAGTAGGCGGTAAATGGCATAAACCAGGAGTAAAAAAGCCAGATGTTTTACTAATCGGGAAAGGTTGTCGAGGTAATTTAGCATTCAGCGTTTAACATTTATTCAATTCTGGACAATTATACAAAGTTAATAAAATTGCTCAAAGGAAACGTAATAACAAAAAAAGCGCCCTTCCGTATAGTGGAAGAGCGCTTTTTGTTATTCTATTAACAAATTATTGTTGAACGAAAGTTTCAACAGTATTGATAGTAGTACCACCAGTTACTTCAGTATAAGTAATGTTAAAAGTAGTAGAAGATGCTATAGCACCTGAACCAGCAAAAGTTCTGTCAGCTGCAGGGCTTCCAACTTGGATAGCTGTTTGGCTTGTTAAAGTAACAGTTGTACCTACAATATCAGCATAGATACCAGTGTTTCCTGTATAATCACCAAATTTACCGAAACCAATTCTTTTGTTAAGAGTTGTAGAAGCAGTAATTGTTTGAGTGTAAGTATATGGAGGAGAACCAGCGATAGAACAGTTGTAAGTTCCAGTCATTGCACCTACTTCATTTTCAACAATAACAGTTCTAGTTGCAGTACCAACATTACCAGCAGCATCAGTTGCAGTATAAGTAATAGTATAAGTACCTGTTAAGTTTACGTTAACAGTTCCAGAAAGTGTAGGAGTGATAGCACCATCATTTTCGTCAGTTGCAGTAGCATTCAATTCTGTGTAAGTCCCTTGTAAGAAAATAGTTTGGCTTGCAGCACCATTTAAGGTAACAACAGGAGCAGCAATATCATCTTTGTTACAACCTGTAAATACTGATGCCATTGCAATTAATGCAACTGCAGATAAATTAAAAATGTTTTTTTTCATTTTGGTTATTTTGGTTTTGTTAATAATTATTAATTTTTACGGCTGCAAATGTACGATAGTTTTTTCAAACATAATTGTTTTTGAAAAAAAAATATTTTTGAAAAAAATTTGTTTTTGAAAAAAAAATATTAGTTTTGCACCGGTTAACCAAATAAAACAAATTAAACAAATGAAAAAAGTACTTACATTAGTTGCCGTAGCTGGAATGTTCACATTCGTTGCTTGCGGACCAAGCGCTGAAGAAATAGCTGCTAAAGAAAAAATGAGATTAGATTCAATTGCTGTTGTAGAAGCTGCTGCTGCTGAAGCTGCTGCTGCTACTGCTGCTGCTGAAGAAGCTGCAAAAGTTGCTGCTGCTGAAGCTGAAAAAGCTGCTGCTGACGCTGCTGCATTAGCTGCTGAAGAAGCTGCTAAAGCTGCAAAAAAAGGTGGAAAAGCTCCAGCTAAGCCTGCTAAACCAGCAGAGCCAGCTCCAGTTAAAGCTGGACAAGGAAGAGGTTAATACCTGATTCTAAGTTAAAAAAAAAGGAGTACAGGCTTGCTGTACTCCTTTTTTTATGCCCCAAATTTTTTTTTTAAATTTTTGTATGAAATACAAAAATAAATGTAGCTTTGCGCAAATTTTAATTAAAATCACAAACAAAACAAAATGAAAAAATTATTTACATTAGTTGCCGTAGCAGGTATGTTTACATTCGTTGCTTGCGGACCAAGCGCTGAAGAAAAAGCTGCTAAAGAAAAATTGACTCAAGATTCAATTGCTGCTGTTGAAGCTGCTGCTGCTGAAACTGCTGCTGCTGAAGCTGCTGCTGTTGAAGCTGCTGCTGCTGAAGCTGCTGCTAAAGTTGCTGCTGATGCAGCTGCTGCTGAAGCTGCTGCTGCTGAAGAAGCTGCTAAAAAAGGTGGTAAAAAGCACTAATATTCTTTTTGCACAAAAAAAAGGAGTACCAAATTGGTACTCCTTTTTTTTGTGCCTAATTTCAATGGTTTCACTCACTCTCCCTATAGTGAAACCCTATAAACTCCCTGAACGGATTTTATCCAGAGTATTTTCTCGAAGGGTGTTAAAAATTGAATAGGATAGATGTCTATTACTTTTCCTCTTCTTCCTCTTTTTTTTCCTGAGAAACAGAAAGGTAAGAAGCTAAAGCCAGTTTAATATCCCCATAGCTATATTCATCTCCCAAGGCTTGTTTAATGGGTCCGAATAAAAAAGTATCTAATTTTTTTGATACACTTATAATATTCTCTATTTTTTCGGCAGGTAAAAAATCCTTGATCTCCAACTTTCCTTTGGTAATAAAATAAGCCAAATGCCCTTCTATAGTTCCTGTTGCCATGGATCGTAACCTGGCAATGGTTTCTATATCGTTCCCCTGCTTGTGCAACTTAAATGATTCTTCTTTGCTATCCTTTTTTTCGACTTTCTCAGGATCCGTGACGTCCTTTTTTTTCTTTTTCTCCTTCACGGTTTTGGCCTTTTCAGCAGTTGTATCGCTTTTCACCGCAATTGTGAATATGGAGTTCAGTTGTTCCATCCGGCTTGAATCAAAACAAGCTTTTGCAACTTCCTCCTTTGTAACCTCTTTATTGGCAATAGTCGCATTAATTAAAAGTGCAGCTTTACTTATAAGTTTATATTGCTCATTAACCACAACTTCCAATGATAACAATTCGTTCAAATACGTTTTTGTTTTTTTTTCGGATTTCAGGATCAGAATATGCCTGAATATTTTGTTTGACAGATCCTTAAAAACCGGAGAAAAATAAGCGGAAGCAGCAACCACCCTTTTATAAAGAAATTCAATATGCCCAGCCTCTTTTTTATCAATGATCGAAACTATCTGATGTCTGAAATTATCAGCATGTGGCTTTATCGCTTTTACTTCCTTTTCAAGTTCCTGCGCCCATTTGTGATGCCTTTGTTTTATGGATTTTTTTTCGTCTTTTACATAACTGTCGCTATGCTCTTCGCAGTTTTTAATAAGGCCATTAAAATCAAAGCTTTTTAATACATAGTCTTTTAAAAATTGATAGGTTTCACTTGTTAAAAGCTCGTTTAGGTTTTGTTGCTCTGTTTGGGTCTTAGAATACGTTGTAATTTTACTATCCTGATTAATATTATTGAAATTTATGACAGATGTCAGCACCAACCCATCCAAAGATCTTAAACGCGATAAGGCAACGTATACCTGCCCTGGCGCAAAAGCATCACTGGCATCAATAATGGCTTTATCAAAAGTAAGTCCCTGGCTTTTATGAACAGTAATGGCCCAGGCTAATTTTATAGGATAATGTGTAAAAGTACCGGCCACTAATTCCTCTATTTCATTGCTGGATTCGTTAAGCTTATATTTTAAATTTTTCCATACATAAGGCTCTACCTTAATAGGATCTGATGTATCGCTAAATTTCACTTCAATATCAGAACCATCAATAGAAGAAACGATCCCTATCTTACCATTAAAAAAACGCTGCGCCCCTGTAGGATCATTTTTCACAAACATAATTTGCGCACCTATCTTCAATTCGAGTGTTTTTTCAATAGGGTAAGCATTTTCATTGAAATCATCTTCGGTTTTTGCCTCAAAAAAAAATGATTTTCCGACCAAAAGACTGAGGAAATTTTTATTTAATTCGCTCGCTTTATAATTGTGTGTAGTAAGGGTAATATAATTATCAGTTGGGGCAGGTTTAAAATTGGGTTTATAATAGGTATTTAATAAGGTATTGTCATCTGCTGTTACCTTATTATTTCTAAGATTATTCAATAGATCCACAAAACGCTGATCCGTTTGTCGGTAAATTTTGTCTAACTCAATGTAAACAGGCTTATTCTCCTGAAGAACTTGTGCATCAAAAAAATAAATGCTTTTGTAAAATGGTTTTAACAATTGCCATTCTTCGTTTTTTACAACCGGTGGAAGTTGTAATAAGTCGCCAATAAATAATACCTGTACCCCTCCAAATGGTTGGTTATTCCTTCTTCTTATATATCGGAGCATAAAATCCATGGCATCCAGTATATCGGCACGTAACATACTCACCTCATCAATAATCAACAACTCCAGTTCACGAATAAGTTTACGCTTGGAATCATACATTTGAACATGTTTGATCAAAGAAACCGGGTCGTTTATTTTTACATTTCCCTGAAAATGCTCGGGCGATTGTTTAACAGGAATAAAAGTACCAAAAGGCAGCTGAAACAAGGAGTGAATAGTAACACCACCGGCATTCAAAGCAGCGATCCCGGTGGGTGCCACAATTAAACATTTTTTGTAAGTATTTTTTACGATCTGATGTAAGAACGTGGTTTTACCGGTTCCTGCTTTACCTGTAAGAAATACATTTTTGTTGGTATTATTAATAAATCTGGAAGCAAATAAAGCCTGATCAATTGTGGTTGGTTCATTGGTCATTGGTTATTGGGCATTAGTCATTGGGCATTGGTTATTGGATATTGGTTATTGGTTTTGGGGTAATTGGTTATTGCCTAATTGTTTATTACCCAATTGCCTACTTCCTAATTGACTAAAGACCAATTACCTAATTGCCTACTGTAAAATTGTTAAATTGAACTTTCTGGCTTCTTTACCGGCATTGGGCCTCGTTTAAAAATAATCAATCCATTCAAAAAATTCCGTAATAATTGATCGCCACATTCTTTATAGTTTGCATGATCCGGTTTACGGTATAGCGCATTTAGTTCACTTTTACTGATCTCAAAGTCTGCCAACTTAAGAATTTTGACTACATCCTCATCTTTAAGTTCTAAGGCTACACGTATTTTTTTTAGTATGTCGTTGTTGGTTAGCATTTGTTGGTTTTTTATCCCTCTTTGATAATTGCCTATGCTTTAGGGAAGAGGGCTTGGGATGAAATCATTTTTTTTGTAAATTTATAAATAATTTTGGAACGGTTTGTGATTATGTGTAAATGTAGTATCCAATTTTTAGTGTTTTAATATAAAATTAAACAAAATGAAAAAAGCGCTGTTCATCACAACAATCATAGGAGGTAGTCTTTTATATTCTCCTATTTTTTCTCAGGAAAAAGCTGCTCCGGATTCCTTAGGTTTACCGGGCGACAATCTTAACCTTTATGGTGTTTTAGACCTTTTTCAAAAATCTGAAACATTAGAAGAATTTGAGAAAAAATTAAATGCCGAAGATTCTAAGGTAAATAATCTTGATTTGAATGGCAACGATAAGATCGACTATATCAGTGTGGTGGATAATGTGAAAGGAAGCGCTCATGCGATAGTACTTCAGGTTGCGGTAAATGAAAAAGAGACTCAGGATGTTGCCGTTATTGAAGTAGAAAAAGACAAGGATGATAAAGTTCAGATCCAGGTTGTGGGTGATGAACAACTGTATGGGAAAAATTATATAATTGAACCCAAAGAAGATGCTTCAAAAACCACAACAGGCGGAACACCAAACCCTGGTTACTCTGATGGTAAATCCGGCAATTCAGGAACTGGTGGAGAAAAAAAATCTACTGTTACCAACACTACCAATAATTATTATAATTCAAATAATAATAATTATAATAATGCGAATGACTATTGGTATCCTATAGGCAGCTGGAGTATTATCCGATATATGTATTACCCATCCTATTCTGTGTATGTTTCTCCCTGGAGATGGGGTTATTATCCCGGATACTGGAATCCATGGGCACCACTATACTGGCATTCGTATTACTATGGTTATCATTACAATCATTACCATAATCATTATGGTTATTATCACAGATCGAATATCTATCGCAATAACACTGCCCATGATTTTTACGGACAAAGAAGGTCCACAGCTGCATCTGTAAACCAAAGAAGAGAAAGTGGAGATTACAGAAAAACATACAGCAGGCCTGATCTGGCTCCAAAACAAGGCACTGAAAGACGTTCGGTGGGGGATGATAGAAAATCTAATCCCAATATTGATAACAACAGACAAAGAAAAGATGCACCTAACAGAAGTAATAGAAATGAAAACAGGGCTCCATCGAGAAACGATAATAGAGTAAATAAACCACAGGAAAATAGGAGGCCAACGCCATCTGTAAAACAACCCCGTTCTCAAAGTCCTAGAAATAATTCTGCTCCACATGCTGCCCCACGCTCCGGATCAAGACCCAGCAACAAAGGAAGTGGTGGGAGATAGGTAGAAATTAAGTAAAAAAGTACTTGGTAAGATCCTGAGATTTTAAATAGAAAATGTTCCCATTCCCAACTCTGCTCTAAACGACAATACATTATGTCAGTTCGGATGGAGTTGGGAATTTTGTTAAAAAATCAATTGAATTAGACAATAATAAATAATGTAAACACTAGTGCTTGATATTACAATGTGTGCTGTCACCCAGAGCCTGTCGAAGGGTGTGCCCGGGGCAGCCCAGATACTTCGACAGGCTCAGTATGACGTTCGCACGATTTGGGCTGAGTTCTATTAAAACTATTATAAGCTATTGCCTAATTCAAAAAATTAATTTTCTTTCGACAACTGGAGGAATCCTTTTTCATTCAGTATCTTCCCATCATTTGCAGTCGCTTTTACTACATAATAATAAACGCCACTGTTTGCCATTTTGCCGTTTTTTGTTCGTCCGTCCCAACTGCCATCCACTGTTTTCCATTCCTTTATTTTCAGCCCCCATCTGTCGTAAATAGTACATTCCAACTCTTTTACAGCAATTGCAGTAATGTAAAACATATCGTTTTTACCATCGCCATTGGGCGTAAAAATATTAGGAATAGAAATTGAGGCATCATTTGTAACGGTAATACATTCATTAGTAGAATCAGCACAACCAACTGAATTTTGAACGATCAGATCAATACAATAGGTTCCGGCAGCTGTGTAAATATGTGAAGGCAGTGAGATTGAAGAAGTATCATTTATTCCCGATGTTGGATCTCCAAAATTCCAATTAGTAGAATTACTATTCACAGATGCATCTGTAAAAGAAACAACTGTATTTGCACTAATACCATCCGTTGGTGAAACAGAGAAATCAGCTACAGGTTTATCTACAACGGTGATCATATTACTGATAAGAGCAGTACCCATACAATTGTTTGTATCCGTAACGGAAACAGTTACCGAGTATGTTCCTGTTTGTGTATAACAATGCAATGGAGATAGTGTATTAGCAAAACTGCCATCGTCAAAATTATAGATCACCGAATCAAAGCTTATTCCGCTTGTTTCAGTAAACTGAACACAAAAAGGTGAACAACCTGTATTTACATCGGAACTGAAAATTGGAACCGGCAATGAATTTACTGTAACTACAATGGGATTAGATATTACCGCTGTGGAAGTTACACAAGCTGCATTAGAAATTAAAATACAGTTTACCGAATCACCATCCACTAATGCCGAACTTGTATATACAGATGAATTACTGCCAACATTTATCCCATTCAGCTGCCATTGATAAACAGGAGTTAACCCACCATTTATAGCAGTGGCAGTATAGGTTACCAGTGTTCCTGCACATATAGGCCCAGAGGGCTGGGATGTAATGCTTACTGATGAATTTAAATTGGGGGTAATTGTTATGCCAATTGAATTAGATATTGCTCCATTTCCAGCCGCACAAACCGAATTGGATGTCATGATACAAACCACAGAATCATTATTTAATAATGTGGTACTGGTAAATGTTGCGGCATTAGTTCCTGCGCTCAGTCCATTTACAAACCATTCGTAAAAAGGAGCTGTTCCACCGTTAGAAGGCTGAGCATTAAATATAACAGATGTCCCGGGACATATTATCCCTGTTGGGGTATGAGTAATGCTTACCGCTACAGCACTTGGCAAAACCGTTACATGTACCGGAATTCTATATGTTCCGGGGCATGAACCAACATAATAGATGGTGTCACTAAACAAAACAGGTGTGGGCAATGAATCTGTATCAATACCGAAACCTCCTGTTGCTGAAGTATACCAGGTAGGAGCTCCGCCATTTATTGTAGCAACGAGCAGTGCAGAATCGCCCGAACAAATGGTAACATTGGCAGCGGAAATCGTATCCATTGCAACAATAATTTGATTGATCGATCCGGTATCTCCTTTAGTAGCGCCATTTGGAGGAAATTCAGTTAAACCGTCAGAATTAGTTGTTCCGTTACTACCGCCATCCGCTATTTGTGTCGCTGAACCCGAAGTAAGGGCCACATATCCTCCTCCTCCCCCGCCACCGGGACCTTCTCCTTCATTCATGGCTCCAAAATAAAACGCCCCTCTTGTCAGCACCTGGTTTCCTCCATTACCACCTTTGGCGGTCAATATTACCCCGTTAGCAGCTGGTGTATACAATAGTATTGCTCCTCCTCCACCACCGCCTCCCGATCCATCTTTACCACTATAGCTTGTGGCGGGAGGTGAAACAAAAGAATTCCCTCCATTACTACCATTAGACATAATAGAATCGTTGCCGGTGCCGGTAATTGCGCCATACGAAGTAAAGTAAATAATGCCTCCTCCGGCACCTCCGGCACCACCCTGGTTATTATCCTGTTCACCACCACCGCCTCCACCACCCATAAAAATCCGGCCTGTTGAGTAGTCGAGCGGTCTGCCTCCTAAACCTCCAATATTTACACGTGCATAACCTCCCCAAATAAGATTATCAGGCGGGTCAATGGTTGCATCCTGGTCGGAACCTGAAAACGAGTACCCTCCTCTTCCTCCACCTGATGATGTGGAAGTAGCAAATCCGGGCGACTCCAGGTTCCAGGCCGAACTCCATCCAGCAACGCTTGTATCGGGCTTCCCCTGGCCGGTCCATGATGTTACCAAACCAGCATTGGCTCCTCCTCCTCCACCGCTATTCCATACATTACCTCCGCCACCGGCATTGGCGGCAGCGCCTCTGCAATATTTGCCTCCAAAAGCAGTATAATCATTATCGTACCCCGCAATGCCTTCACCCTTGTTGGCTGAAACAGTAAGCGTACTGGAAGAGTAATAAAGCGTTTGAGAGCGTGGAGTAGCCGGGTTATACAATGCAGCTCCTCTAAAACCTTTGCCAGTTGCGCTTATTTTCCCTCCCGCGTTTATTGTTGTATTACCATAAACTTCCACTGCTAAAATACCCCCTGTTGTTCCATTCCAGGACTGACAGGTTAATACCCCCGGGATCGTAATAGTTAAGGTATTAAGCCTTGGAACACGCACTATCTGCACCTTTCCTAAGGCTGTATAATTATTTATTAATCCGCAATCGATCGTAATCGTATTTCCATTGGGAACAGCAGCCACCTGGCATAATTCATATTTTCCGCAATTATTATAATTTGTTATAGTACCCCATGTAGTATCATCCGGATCGCTATAAAGCGGATGTGCATTGTTGGCCTGGCCAAGTATTGTTGCTCCCTGCATTTGAATGATCATGATCATATCACCAGGAGCAAGGTTTCCGGAAAAACGATTATTTACATTTAAGCCGCTTCCCGAAACACTTATCGAAATATTCCCTGCCGATGCATCGGCAGTTAAAGAAGTATATTCATTTACAATTGCATTGGCTGTATTAATGCTTCTGTTGCCATCTTTCCCGCGCTGTGCATAGGAAAAGGAAAAGAGAAAAACAAAAAGCAGGAACAAATAATTTTTACTTTTTTTCATTGGAACGTTACGTAAAAGTTTTTTCGTAAAAAAACGAACTACAATGTATTGTTTAATATTGGTTTTTACAATTTCAATTAAAAATTATGGATTATTTTTTTTAAACTGCATGTAAAGTTGCACCGATTTTAAAATACTTATAATTGACATTACGCACTTATTAGCCCCAGAGGGGCGAGATCTTTGTAGAAAGCAACAATCCCCTCAAATCTATTAAGCTCTCCCTCTTTCATCGGGATAAACTCCGGAGCGGAATATTTCGCCCCGCTGGGCAATGTCATTAAGTTAAGAAGCCATCGCTCATATTTCGACAGGCTCAATATGACCAGCGCGCGGTCAGTCTGAGCTTGTCGAAGACCTTGGGCAGACGTTCCTGTTAGAAAAGTTCTTAACTTAATGACATTGCCCGCTGGGGCTTATTTTTTTGATTTTTAATATTCTACAAAGATTTTGCCCCTTTAGGGCAATACTCAACAATCTATGTCATTTACGTTCTATTCTAATTAAAGTTTAATGTATCCACAATAAATAAAACAATCTTTAGTTTATAACCCAACACATACAAATCAACATCCCCTATTGTATGTTTAATTTAAAAACACCTAATCAATTTTTTTGATCTTTTTTAAGAGCCGTTTAAATTTATTTCATTTCGATTATGGAATTTCTTATTTAAAAGCATCCCCTATTCAAATACTTTAAACTTTAAAAAAATCAAACGCCATGGACACAAATCACACATCATCCGAAAGCTTTAACGACCTGATTTTTGAGAATAGAAACAAAGAGTACGGTGCCTATGCGATCCGCAGATCGTATAATGATAATTTATCGAAGGCACTTTTTTCATCAGCATCCCTATTCGGGATAATTGTTTTCGCTGCTTTTTTATTTACAAAAAACAATGATAGTGGGCCTGACATGAAAGGACAGCTTCCTTTACTGGATTCTATTTCCATATTTGTGGATATGACACCGATGGAAAAACCGGAGGTAAAAACTAAAAAAACTGTACCCGAAAAATTTGTTCCAAAATCGGATAATTTAAATTTAGTTGCCTCTAATGATAAAAAAGATGTTTTAGAAAAAGGGAATGAAGAAGTAGTTATCGTTAAAGGTGGTAAATCAGATGGCTTGGATAGCATTCCTACAGAGATTGGTGTAAAGATCGAGCCCCCCGCTCCTGCTCTACCAGTAGCACCTACAGCATTTGCGGATCAGATGCCGGAGTTTAGTGGAAACCTTTTTAAATATTTAAGAGACAATTTAAAATACCCAAGGGTAGCAGTAGAAAATTATACTTCAGGCACAGTGGTATTGCAATTTGTAGTGGAAAAGGATGGTTCGATTGATAATATAAAAATTCTAAATCCTGTATCGGACGGTTGCACCGAAGAAGCAATACGTGTTGTAAAGTCGATGCCCAAATGGATGCCTGGTAAGAACCATGGCGAACCGGTAAGAGTACTGTTTAATTTGCCGGTAAGATTTACCATTAAATAAACAATGCGCTGTTTATAACTTGCCTGGTCCGAAAAAAAATAAGCCTTTACATACATGTAATTTAGCGATCGAAAAAAAAGTTTTGCCTAAGACCTGAATTATTAAGATCAGGTAGTATTTAAAAATAAAATCACATTAGTAACGTTTTATAATAATCTAAATTCAAAAAAATATGTTTAATTCTGTTCTATTACAAATTGTAAGTAACGGGGCTGCCGCTGCAACTCAGGTAGTTGATACTGCAATGAATGCTGCTGCACAAATGCCCTTAGGAACTGAACTTCCAAAGCAGGATTCACTTTCTTTACTTGATCTGATCCTGAAAGGTGGCTTTATAATGATCCCGCTGGGAATACTTTCTATTCTTACTATTTATTTCTTTTTCGAACGTTTTATGACACTCAGTAAAGCGTCAAAATTAGATGCCAACTTTATGAATAATATTAAGGATTACATTCATAATGGAAACAGAGATGCTGCAAAAGCATTGTGCCGTAATTCAACAAGTCCTGCTGCACGTATGATCGAAAAAGGAGTTGCACGTATCGGCAAACCTCTAAAAGAAGTGGAAGAAGCAATGGAAAGTGTTGGGAAATTAGAAATAAACCGATTAGAGAAAAATTTAAGTGTGCTAAGTTTGATCGGACGTATTGGCCCTATCTTAGGCTTTGTTGGGACTATTGCTGGGGTTATTAAAATTTTCTACGACATTTCATTAACCGATAATATCAGTATTGGTGTTATATCCACGGGCTTGTATCAAAAAATGATCACCAGTGCTTCCGGCTTAACCATTGGATTGTTGGCCTTTATCGGTTACTACATTTTGAATGCAATGCTTGATAGAACGATTAATAAAATGGAAACTGTTTCTTCTGAATTTGTTGATATGTTGCAGGAACAGGCGTTATAAGGCAAATTTTCAAACGCACAGGAGGAGATACTGGTTGAACTATTTTTTTTTTTTGCGTTAGGGATTCCTTCGACAAGAGCTCAGGATAAATTCCGCGTAAATCCTTTTCTGTTTAGAAAAGATTGAAGTAAAAAGCCCGGTCCTTTTCCATTTGAGGAAAAGGAAACGCCCAAAAGAATTATATTTTACAAATACTATTTACTAAAAAAATGAAATTAAAACGCAGGCATAAAGAAGCAGCAGAAGTAAGCACAGAGTCATTAAACGACATTATGTTTTTCCTACTCTTGTTTTTTCTTATCATATCCACTTTAGCAAACCCAAGTGTAATAAAGCTTACACTGCCAAGCTCAAAATCAGCTGAGCAGTTGCAAAAACAACAGGTTACCGTTACCGTAGGTGCCGACCATCAGTATTTTGTAAATAAAACACCTATTGCATTTGCTGATCTTGAAAATGCTTTGAGAATAGAATTAGCGCGCACACAATCACCAACTGTAATATTAAAACTGGATAATACCTTGTCGATACAGGATTTAGCAGATGTAATGCAGATAGGTTATGGTTTGGGAGTAAAAATGGTTTTAGCAACCAAAGCCACCAATAAAAAATAATGGATACTTCAGCAGAAAATAAAAATAAATATGCGGCATTGGCTTTTACAATAGGCTTTCATGTTTTATTGTTTTTATTATTTCTATTCATTGTGTTCATCACTCCCATCCCACCATTTGAAATTAAAGAAATACCGGAAGTAACATTGGATCTGGGCATGGAAGGACTTGGAAGGGCTGATGCCGGTGGTTCCGGACAAAACGACAATGATATTGCAACGAGCTCAGAGGCTGCTAAAGCCTCCGCTGTAAGTAATGATGCACCATCCATTGTTACGGATGAAACGGAGAAAGTGGTGAATGTTAAGAGCACTCCAAAAATAAAAGAGGAACCTGAAACTGTCCCTGTAAAAGTGGAAGAACCAAAGCCAAGTTCAGAATTATCGAAAGCATTGGCTGCACTAAAAAACAAAAAGAAACATGATGGGAAAGGTGAAGGCACTGACAATACTGGCGGTTCCGGAACAGGCTCAAAACAAGGTGTTGGTGACGGGAACGATACCGGCCATGGCGACAAGGAACCCGGTTATAATGGCAAAGGCGGCTATGATCTGAAAGGACGAATGTTGATAAAGAAACCCACTCCTATGACAGATTCTCAGGAAGAAGGAATTGTAGTGGTTGAAATACTTGTGGATGAAACAGGTAAGGTAATTAAAGCATCACCAGGTCAGAGAGGATCCACCACTACCAGCTCAAATTTATACGCCAAAGCCCGTCAGGCTGCATTTTCAGCCAAATTCAATTCCAGCGCTGAAGGTAAACAAGAACAAAGGGGTACGTACACTTTTGTGTTTCTTCTTGAATAAAAAAATTAGCTCTCGACTACCTTTAAATTTGAACGCAGATGACGCGGATCGTTTATGATCAAAGATGATTTTTTTCCGCTGGGGCCATCGCCAATTTATGATTAAATAAATTTTTTTTTATCTTATTTTTATCCTATTTATCTGCGTTATCAGCGTTCTATCTGTTTATCCATCAACTGTGTTTTACTAAAATCCATTTCCAAATAAAAATTCTTTTACTTTTGTGAAGTATCAATTCCTTTTTTTTCAAAAGGCTTATGGGCATTTAATGGACTACCAACAAACACTCGATTATCTTTACACACAATTACCCATGTTTCAGCGCATTGGTGCGGCTGCTTATAAAAACAACCTGGATAATACAATTGCCATTTGTAAACTCCTTGGTAATCCTGAAAACAAATTCAAATCAGTACATGTTGCAGGGACCAATGCGAAAGGCTCCACTTCTCACCTCTTAGCATCCATTCTGCAAAGCGCTGGTTATAAAGTTGGATTATATACCTCACCGCATTTAAAAGATTTCAGAGAACGCATAAAAATCAATGGTGAAATGATCCCTCAACAAAATGTTGTGGATTTTGTTGAAACCTATAAAACTGATTTTGAAAAAATACAACCTTCCTTCTTTGAAATGACGGTTGGCCTGGCATTTGACTATTTTGTTTCTCAGCAAATTGACATTGCAATAATTGAAGTTGGTTTGGGTGGAAGACTTGATTCTACTAATGTAATACAACCCGAGGTATCCATTATAACTAATATTAGTTTTGATCATACCGCTTTACTTGGTAATACATTAGAAAAAATTGCAGCAGAAAAAGCCGGGATCATTAAACCGGGAACACCTGTTATTATTGGTGAAACACAAGTTGAAATAAAAAACGTTTTTCTTGAAAAAGCAAAACAAAATAATGCACCACTATTTTTTGCGGATGAAATTTATAAAGCTGTAAATGTTCATCATGTCAATAATGAAAGGTTGTTATTGTCTATGGATATTGAAAAGCAAACGAAACACAGTTCAGCTCCTTTTTCAGAAACGCCTCTCGGGAATGTAAAATCCTACCATCATTTGGAAACCGAATTATTAGGATTGTATCAGCAAAAAAATATTCCTGCTGTTTTATGTGCCATAGAAGTTCTAAATAAAAAAGGTTTCGAGATAACTGAAACAGCTATCCGTGATGGAATAAAAAATGTTACCAAACAAACCGGATTGTTGGGTCGCTGGCAAATTCTATCACAACAACCTTTGGTAATTGCCGATACAGGACATAATGAGGCCGGAATAAAAGAAGTATTAAGCCAAATTGATAAAACATCACATGAACAATTGCATTTTGTACTTGGGATGGTGAATGATAAAGATATTTCTACAATTCTTGCGCTATTACCTAAAAATGCAAAATATTATTTTTGTCAGGCCAATATCCCCAGAGCATTAGAAGCCAATGACTTGGCTAAACAGGCAAAAATGGCAGGATTAAATGGTGAAATTTGTGGTTCGGTTGCAAATGCACTTATTTCTGCAAAAAAAAATGCTCAAATTGCTGATTTAGTGTTTGTTGGAGGCAGCACCTTTACTGTTGCTGATTTGTTTGATTAAAAAAATAAAAAAATCAGCAACAGATTATAAAATTATATATATATTTGCAGCCCGATTAGCAATAAACGGAATTTTTGGGAGCTTAGCTCAGCTGGTTCAGAGCATCGCCCTTACAAGGCGAGGGTCACTGGTTCGAACCCAGTAGCTCCCACCAAAGAGGATAAACCGCCCGAAAAGGCGGTTTTTTCTTTTTTATATCCCACCAAATCCCTATACAGTTGCCGCATTTCAAGGATAGCTGAGTTTATTTTGGAAGTTCGATAAGTGTTATTTTTTTAACCTTATTATTTTTTTAGCAAATTTTCAATTCGTTTATCGGGGATGAACCATAATGCAGCCACAATTGCATAAATACTAATGCCTATTATGGGCTGAACGAAGGACAAAACAACAGCTATTGCATAGATAAGCATGGTGACTTTTGTTTTAGTATCTTTTTTATAAGCTTTACCCACTTTTGATTGATTCCCTTCTTCTATAACTATTTGCCTTATGAGTATAAACCATGCTATACTCGCCATCAATAAAATGAAGCCATACAGTGCCACGGGGAAGGTTGAAAAGTGGTTTTCGCCCATCCAGCCCGTGGTAAACGGGAATAATGAAAGCCAAAAAAGCAAGTGCAAATTTGCCCACAAAATTTTGCCGTTAACACGCTCTACGACCTGCCATAAATGATGATGGTTGTTCCAATAAATCCCTACATAAATAAAACTAAGCAGGTAGGTTATAAATTTGGGCAAAATTGGTTTGAGGTCTTCAAACGTATTACCCTCAGGAATTTTCATTTCTAAAATCATAATGGTGATGATGATTGCCAATACTCCATCACTAAAAGCTTCTAAACGGGTTGTTTTCATATAAATGTTATTATCCCAAGAGGAGGTTAATCTTTCAAAAAGCCAAACTTGCCTTGATTGTAATCTTCTATTGCTTGATGTATTTCTTCTTCGGTGTTCATTACAAATGGTCCATAGCCAACAAAAGGTTCGTTTAATGGTTCACCGCTTAACACTAGCAGAACAGTTTTTTTACTTGCTTTAATATTTATTTCGCCACCCTCATTTTTTAATTGCACATAGTTATTTTCGGGGACTTTACTTTCGTTCAAGGTTATTGCCCCGTCAACGACTAAAATGCCTGAATTGTAATTTGAAGGTAAGGTGAATGAAAAATCTGCACCTGGATTCAAGTGAATATCATACATGTGGACAGGAGAAAAGGTTGTTGCAATTCCTTTTACCCCATTATACTCTCCTGACACAACATGTACTACTCCCATGTTATTGGGAAGGTTATGAGTAGGTTTAGAACTATGTAAAATACTTTGATACTTAGCAGGGGTCATTTTGTGTTTTTTCGGCAGGTTGATCCAAAGCTGCACCATTTCAAAAGCGCCTCCATTTTTGTCAAAATTCTTTTCGTGATATTCTTTATGTAAAACACCCCCGCCAGCTGTCATCCATTGAATATCTCCTTTATTGATGATGCCGTGATTGCCTTTACTGTCGTGATGTTCAATACCTCCTTTGTAGGCAAAGGTGATTGTTTCAATTCCACGGTGAGGGTGCACACCTACACCTCTTGAAATTTCAGAAGGCGGAAAGTTTACCTCCGCATTAAAATCAAGAAGAAAAAATGGGCTCATGCGCTCTTCAAATCCTTTTCCGCCAGGAAAATAATTCATTACCTTAAACCCATTGCCAACCATGTGTGTATTTGTAGGAGAAAAGACGCCTTCAACTCCCCGATATTTACTTTCAGCAAATTTATTAGCAGCACTCACAGTATTGCTGAAGGAAGATGATACGAAAGCAATAATGCTTCCAAAAATTCCTTTTTTGATGAAATCTTTACGTTCCATAATTTGTTTTAAATATAATAAATTTTTAATGTTATTCGTTTGGCATTCAGTTTTTTGCTTCCAAGCAATAGACTCCGCAGCAACTTCCTACTTAATTCGTTTTCTTTTGAATGTTGATTTGAACTAATTTGTTTTATGAAATTCTTTATCCAATTGCTCATGCACTTCGGGATGTCTTTTTAAATAAGTTAAAACAAATGGACAATAAACCATTACGGGTTTTCTATGTTCCTTTGCATAATTAAATGCATAGGAAGCCAATGCTGATGCAATTCCTTTCCCTTCCATGCTTTTGGGGACGACTGTGCGCATAAACGCAATATCATTTTTGTAAAAGCGATATTCCAAAAACGCAATGGTGTCACCGTCATGAATTTCAAAATGCATCAGCTTTTCATTGTTATTCACTTTATATTCTACAGGCATATTTTTTTATGTTTTCAGGATTTATATTATTTAAAATGATCGCTGATTATTCTTCAAGATATCCGAACTTGCCCATATTATAATCTTCAACAGCCTGAACTAATTCAGCTCTTGTATTCATAACAAAAGGGCCTTGTGCTGCAATGGGCTCATTTATAGGCTCACCGCTTAATACCAATACAATTGAATTTTCAAGAGCTTCAATGCTAAATGTTTCCCCCTCATTTTTAAATAGTGCAAAATTATTGGCAGGTACTGTTTCAGTCTCGTTTACTTTAATACTTCCTTCTATAACCAATAATGCGGTATTGTAATTTGCAGGGAACGAAAAATCAGCTTTCCCATCTTTGTTTAATCTTACATTGTGCAGATGAACAGGTGTAAAGGTTGATGCTGCTCCTTTTATATTTTTATACTCACCTGCAATTACTTCAATCACTCCGCCATTGTCGGGCAATTCAAATTTATTGATTTGATCATGGGTAATTCCCTGGTACTTTGGTTTAGACATTTTGTCTTTTGCAGGAAGATTTACCCATAATTGCACCATTTGAAAATCGCCACCCGCTTTACTAAAGTTTTCTTCGTGAAATTCTTTGTGTAAAATCCCCGAAGCTGCTGTCATCCATTGCACATCACCTTCTCCAATCACACCACTGTTTCCTGTGCTGTCATGATGGGCAACTTTACCTTTGTATGCAATTGTAACGGTTTCAAATCCTCTGTGAGGGTGAACACTTACGCCTCTTGGTTTGTCGGATGGAGGAAAATAGAATTTAGAATTATAGTCCAACATAATAAATGGAGTCATTCTTTGCATATCTAAATGGTATCCGCTTGGAATAAAATTATGCACTCTAAAACCATCGCCAACATAGTGAGGTTCTCTTGGTGCAACTACTACTTCAATTTTTTTTTGTGTCATAATTTTTTTTTTTTAATTATGACACAAAATTGCAACAATATATTTATTGGTACATTGATGTATGGTAAGAAATGAAATTATTGAGGTTTGAAATGCCGCTTCGCCAATTCTTTTCTTACACGGCTCAAACTTTCGGGAGTAATTCCCAGGTAAGAAGCTATCATCCATTGCGGCACACGGAATGTGAGGTCAGGATAGAGTTTGATGAAATTCAGATAGCGAATTTCTGCTGATGCACCCAATAAAAGATTAACTCTTTTTTGCAAATGACGGATGTGGTTCTGCAGTAACTTTTCATTGTATTCTCTGAAAGAAGAACTGATTTCAGAAGCCAGCTTGATAAAATTTTGATCTATTAAAACAACAGTAGTTTCTTCAATAGCATCAATGAAAAAGTCAGAGGGCTCATTAAAGTAGGCACTGCTTCTATCACTCATAAACCAATTTTCTGATGCAAATTGAATAATATGTTCTTTACCTATATCAGAAATAGAATAAGAACGAAGCAAACCTTTCTCCACAAAAAAGGAATGCTGACAAACTTCCCCCTTTTTTAAAAGGAATTGTCCCTTGTCAACAGTTTTAGATCTTAATACCTCCGTCAATTGGTGATATTGCTCTTCAGTTATTCCTGCTTTTTCTTTTAAATATGTCGCGAAGTTTTCAAATTTCATTTGTGATCGCTGAATTATCCTTAAAAAAGGGTTTGTATATAAACCAAGCTTTTACAAAGATAGTTTTAAGCAATCTTCTTTCCTATGCCAAATGTTTTTTTTGCGTTGTCGATTGCAATTTTTTGTTTTTCCGTTTGTTTGCTTTCTGCTTAATTATTTGTTTCTTTATCCCGAGGTAAATTTGTGTTCTTATTCGGTAAGATTGCCTCAAATTAATATTTAAGGGCAATTAGCTCAGTTGGTTCAGAGCACTACCTCGACAAGGTAGGGGTCGCTGGTTCGAGCCCAGTATTGCCCACAAAAATAAGAGATGATAACAAATCATTTTTCCTGCACATTTAGCTCTATTCGCTTTACGAGTAAAGAAAGCAATTATCAATGAATTTAATGGTACACATGATAATTATAGAACAACTGATGTAAATAGGAAATAATTATAATAATCTCCTAAATTAAACTATTCAATTTTAAAAATAGTTTAATTAATATGTATTGGGAATTATTACTTGCTGTTTCTCTTGTAATACGTTTTTTTCTTTTTTTCATCAAAATCTCTACCCTTTTCAATTTTATCTTTGCTCCATTTTCTCGAAAATTTTATTTCACTATTTATAATGAAATAATGTGATTGGCATTCAAAATTCCAATTTCCGATGGATGGATAGAGGGATACAGATTCTCCATCAAATGTTACTTGCCAGTCGGTTGGTGAGATAGGCGTTACGACTTCATTGGCACAGCCACACACACATTTATGTATGGCTGTGCAATATTCCAATGAAATATAAAGCATACCTTCCTCAATAGTTTGTGGAATAAACTCAACAAATTTATGTTGCAGATGTTTCTTCATTTAATAATTGTGCTACGTTAATAGAATAGGTACTATGGTGCTCATTTTCTAAGTCTTGATAAAAGCCACTCATTTTTTTCCATTTAAGAACTGCCATAACAGCATTTAAACAGTTTAAATCAGCAACTTGAATATTGGTTCCATATTCGTTATTATCATTTTCTCCAAAAGGGACTCTGTTATCTAAATGCTCATTTTTAAACTCTGTGCCGGTAGTAACTCTAACAGTTCCAATTAAAAAATCATCAACGGTATTTACACCAAGTCCAACATCAATAAGTGGTATTTTAGCCTTCAACAAATGTTCTATAACTTGTTTTCTGGTAGCATTTTTATCAATACAAATAAACACATAACTCATTTGGTTTAACTCATCAAAATTGTACTCGTTTACATAATAACCATGAGGTATAATATGCTTGTGCATGCTTGAATAAATGCCTGCATAGTATTCGGCCTTCTTGGGTTTAGTTTTAAGCACTTCATTTGATGCAGCACCCGGAGAACGAAAAGCATTATGCAATAAAAACTCATCACCATCAAACAAGTGGATTTCATTTACACATGTTTTAGCAACCAAATCTAAGATATAAGCGCCAGTTCCACCTAAACCAATAATCGCAATTTTCTGACCTTTAAATTTTGCATTTATCATGTTAATATTCGCTCTACTAGAATTGGTATCTAAATATTGAAAAACACTTTCTGTATCCTCATCAAATACAACATCAAATGGAGTTTCGGTAACAGTATCATCTATAGATTTTGCAGGTGCAGAAATTATTTCTGCATACCTTTTTACTTGTAAATAATAATTGTCATAACCATTAGGTGGTTTATTTGAAAACGAATGGTTTACATGCACTCCTTCATTTAACTGTTGAGGACTAGAGGCATGTTTTATTTGAATAATTTCCACACCTTCTTTATCGCAAGGGTGTTCGCCTTCAAAATAAATAACATGTGTTTCGGGCTTAGATGTTTGTGTTCCATTGCTTAATGTAAGTTTGCTAACCAACATACCATACTTTATTTCTTTCTTACGGTTTACATAGGGTATTCGGTGGACAACTAAGTATCCACCTTTTACCGCCATGTTGTAACCTTCATCTCTGAGTTGCTTCAAATCAGGACTACGATTTATCAGTTGCTGTGACATTGAAAATCATTTTGTTTTTAACTTTAACAACATCTCCTTTAACCATAGACCCTTCAGGTTTTTCCCCTTGACCTCTTTTATAGGTAACAGTGTACATAGTAGTACCATTGTCTACATAATTATCAAAAGCTAATTTTACAACCTGCTCAAAAGAAATTTCTTTTTCGCTCCATTGTTTTTCTCTACCGTTTACAACGGTAGTTACTTCTTTTTCATTGCCATGTCCATTATTTTCATGGTCTTTTTCTTCGTTATTTTTCATTTAAAATTGTTTTAAAAATTGTTTATTCGTGCTTATACGCGCACATTTATTTAAAAACTGTCCCGCACTTTGCGGAACAGTTTTATTTATTTACTTAATTGCCCTTGCAATCTGAGCAAACGCATACGCTAATATTGCAATACTTAATGCAGCTGCCAGTGCTTTGGCTAAATCGCCATAGACATTTAAGCATACATCTTTTTTACAAAAACTAACTTTGTTCTGAGTAGAAATTCTATTCATAGACATGAGTTATTAATTCATAAAATTCCTCACCTTTAATCCGGAGGGCGCAGATTTTCACTAAAGAATTTTATTTTTCCTTAGTAACACCTTTAAATGGATCTCCATCAGCTTTACCATCCATAAACTTTCCATCAGGACCTCTTTTAGTCCATACGTTAGTTTTAGGGTTTAAAACCTGTGTGCGGTTACGCACGGCTCCATTGCGGTGTCCATCACCTATTGGGGGATTTGTGGCCATAATAAATATAGTTTTATGCTTTAGGTAATTTGATACTAAGGCACCTAAAAACCGGCCTAAGGAATAATTAGGTAGAAAAAGGATTTTTTCTACCTTTGCGGTCGAAATAAAAAATTAGGGTCTCAAGCTTAAATTTCATTTCAACCCCGA
Source organism: Bacteroidota bacterium (assembly GCA_040389865.1). Lineage (GTDB taxonomy): Bacteria > Bacteroidota > Bacteroidia > 2-12-FULL-35-15 > 2-12-FULL-35-15 > 2-12-FULL-35-15. The sequence continues at coordinate 288,346 of JAZJZM010000009.1, forward strand.
AGCTTTATTCCATAAGCTTCGGTTTTTTTATATTTTTTATTTCATATTTAAATATTTTTTAATCGTTTCACAAGGTAATTTACTGCCTTTGGCTTTTACTTCAGTAATAAATTCATCACATTCCATTTCTGTTAATATTTTTTTGTTCAATGCTTCAACTAGTATATCCATTGTTGTTAAGTAGGTTATTCCATTTGATAAACAATAGTGTTTAATATCTTTTAAGTTGCTGCTTGCAATGTATTGATTTTGAAATCTAGCCACAGCCATACAAGCACTTTCGCCAACTCCAAACCTCTTAATTAATAAGGCGTATTCTTTTATTATTTCTCCATTTAACGGAAAAGAAATTATTGGAATTTTAAACATCGATAAAAAATTCGTTACTGGAGTTACTAAGCCTTTGCTCTTGCATAATTCGTCTTTTACTTTATCAAGTATGACAAACCTGTTCGGAAAAATTGCCGAAAGTTGATGTATGCGATTTCCATTAAGAAAGTGTCGAACAACATCAGAATCTAAAAGTATGTTCGGGTCACTATTCTTGCTCATTATCGTTTGCTAAATTTTCAATATCTTTTCCTATATCGTTCATCAAACTAACAAAGTGAGATTCCGAAATCTTTCCTTCATCAAATAATTTTTTTGCCCGTGCTCCATAATTACCAATAACTAAATTCGCATTCCCCTTTAAATAAAGACTTGTATCATAACCCAGCAATTCAGCGCTATGCATAACACCTTTTGTATAATCGATGTATTTTTTATACTCAATTAAACCCATTGCCTCAAGCCGTATCAATAAAGCCGTTCTGCTGGTTGCAAAATACTGCTCCATTTGAATGATGGTAGTAAGTGTAATTTTATTTTTAGCTAATTCCTCCTTTGGTATAAGAGAAAGTAAACACTCTTCAGGCATTAACAGATAAGCTGCAAACCAATCAGCTTCATATTCAGTTTTATCTTTTTTATCAAATCTACCTGCATTAGAAACTTCGGAAATAAAATCCTTTTGAATAAATAAATGGTATAATTCATGAGCAATTGTGAAATGCTGCTTGCTTATTCTGTGATTTGAATTTATTATTATGAATTTATAGTCACCTTCATTAATAGGGCCTTGGTGTTTAATAGCCATGCCAGAAAAATGGTCTGACATTGGTTTAAATAATGCCATTACACCGAGTTTGGGCAGCCAACTCTTCATTCGTATAGGTTCACATGCCCCAATACCATTTCGCAATCGAAAATCTGATGCTTCTTTTTGTAAATAGTAATTATTCAGCATTTTCCTTTTCTAATTCAACAATTTTCAAATAATTTTTTACAATCTTTCGGAATTGAGCCAATTGCTTTAAATCTTCCGCATTTATATCAGTTGCTCTAAAAGCAAATGCAACATTGGTATTAATACGACTTTGGTCTCTTTCAAAAAAATCAGCCAGTTCTGCTCCATACAAGTCAGCCAGCTTTTCTAAGACTTCAACGGAAGGTTCTCTGCTGTCATTTTCATAATAGCTTAATAACTCCCTTTTTATTCCTAAAAATGAAGCTACCGTCTCTTGAGAAAGATTATTCTTTTCCCTGAAGGCTTTTAAAACATTTCCTATTTCCATAGCTCTGTTGTGTTTGTTTGTTGTTACAAAATTAATATAATTTATACAAAAATACAAATATTGTAACAATTAAAATTTATTCCTCCCTTACTCAACATATCCAACATTTTAATAATCAGTTATTTACAATAACACACCACAAAATTAGGGCGTCTTCCAAAAAAAAGGGTTACATTTCTGTAACCCTTTTTTTATTCAATAATCCCAAACAAATCTACCGGTTTTATAATAATCTTAGTTTTTCTTTTTTCCAGGTGAATAAAGTAACTACTATTGAGATCACGCATGCCGATAACATTAGAATGAATGCAGCGTCCCAGCCCCAGATATCAACAAGAAAGCCGATAGCAATATTAGCAAATAATGCACCACCCAGGTATCCGAACAAGCCCGTAAGCCCAGCCGCAGTTCCAGCAGCTTTCTTTGGCACCAGATCCAAAGCCTGCACGCCTATCAGCATTACCGGACCATAGATCAGGAACCCGATGGCGATCAAAGCAATATTATCAATTAAGATGTTACCGGCAGGATTTTGCCAATAAACAAAAACGGCCACCATCACTAAAAGCATATAAATAACGATTGCCGGAGCTCTGCGTCCTTTAAACACTCTATCCGAAAGCCAGCCACAGAGTAAGGTTCCGGGGATACCCGCCCATTCATAAGCAAAATATGCCCAACCCGATTCTTTAATAGAAAAACCTTTGGCTTCTTCAAGATAGGTTGGAGCCCAATCCAATACGCCATAGCGCACCAAATAGATCATTGCATTTGAAATAGCGATCAACCAGAGTAATTTATTTTTTAAAACATGAGTAAAAAATATTTCCCGGGTCGAAAATTCTTTCTCGTGGCTTTGCTCATAATCTTTTGGGTAATCATTTTTAAATGCTTCAATATTGGGTAATCCACAGCATTGAGGAGTATCCCTGATCAGAAAGTAAGCAATAAATGCAAACACAATAGCGATCACTGCCGGGAAATACAATTTACTTTCCCAGTCTCCGAATATTGCAACACCCAAAACCGCCAAAGGGCCAATAAGCCCACCTCCAACATTATGCGCCACGTTCCAGATGGACATCTTTGTTCCCCGTTCCTTTGTGGAAAACCAGTGAACCATAATACGTCCGGATGGGGGCCATCCCATTCCCTGAAACCACCCATTGATAAACATGACAATGAACATGATGGTTACAGTGGAGGTTAAAATAGGAATTGTCCCGAAGCAAAAAATTGTTATAGCTGAAAGCATCAATCCAAGACTTAAGAAAACCCTTGCATTACTTCGATCGGATATGCCTCCCATTACAAATTTACTTATACCATAAGAAATGGAAACCGCAGAGGCTATTATCCCCAGTTGCCCTTTTGTATAGCCTTGCGCAATCAGGTCGGGCATTATAAGGGAAAAATTTTTTCTTACTAAATAGTATCCGGCATATCCAATAAAAATCCCAAGAAAAACCTGCCAGCGCAATCTCCTATAGGCGGGGTCAATTTCTTCATTTGGCAGAGGTTCCTTATGTGCAGGCGGTTTCAGAAAGTTTATCATGAGAATAATTTATCTTTCGGGGCGTTTAATTGTTCTTTTTATTTCAATCGGATATGATATATCGATTAAAATATTCAGATCGTTTTTTTTAGCATTCGAAAACAAAATGAAGACCAAGATAAATAGTTTTTTTGCATTAACCTAATGAGGAAATTCTCTTGAGGAAAATCACCAAATCTTCCTAAATTTGCTTCGATGAAAGGATTGCTCCTTTCGGATAAAATTAAAAATTCAATCCATCTACTTTTTAAATTATAATATGTCAATCAACCAGGAACTAAAAAACAGAAATCAGGATCTATGCGAATTGTGTAATACAGAAACCGCAACCATTGAATATACGGTAAGTCCAAAAAATGATGATTCAATTGAAAATCAGGTAGCACTATGTGAAATCTGTATGAAGGCAATGGATGAAGCTAATTCGGGGTTTCACTGGCGTTGTGTTGAAGGAAGTATCTGGAGCCCTTATACGAGTGTTCAGGCATTGAGTTACAGGATACTGAATCAATATAAGACAGAGGCATGGGCGAGCGATCTGATCAGCTCAGTAGATCTGGACGAAAACACTGTGCAGTGGGCATTAAGTGCTTTTGAAGTAAAAGATGTTCATAAAGATGCATTTGGAAATGTGCTCGAAACTGGCGATAATGTGGTGCTTACACAAGCACTTAATGTAAAGGGAACAAATTTCACCGCTTCTAAAGGTACCGTTGTTAAGAAAATTAAACTTGTGAGTGATAACCACGAACACATTGAAGGCAAGATCAACGATCAGGTGATTGTAATACTTACCAAGTTTGTGAAAAAAGGTTAGCGTTTTAATATTGTTTTTGCCTATAAAAAAGAAGCCTTTCTGAGAGTATCAGAAAGGCTTCTTTTTTTTCGCTATTTAAATCTCACACCTTTTTTAAATGCAATTGTTTCTTTACGATCTTACTTACCCTGTAAACCGCATATATCCCTATTATGCTTATTCCAACTATTACATATCCTAACGTATCGTAATGCTCCAGTGGACTGTATTTAGTTTTTTGTACCACAATAAAACCACCAACACTTGCTGCAATACCTCCTGCAAATTGTTGTAAGGAAGCATTAATACTCATGAACGCTCCACGGTCCTGCATTTGTGGCAAGGCTGTTGCCAATGCCATGGAAGGCACCATGCGGCTCATTATCCCGATCATCATTAATACATTCATTGCCATTACTACCCATAATGGAACAGGACTTAGGTTGGTATATATTATTACCACAATAATCATCCAAACGGAAGCGATAGCAAATAATTTTAATTTATCTATCTTGTCGCTAAACCTGCCTATCACCGGCATTATTAATAATGCGCTAACACCACCAACCATAAATAAAAGTGGTAATTGTGCTGCCGTAACATGTAAATTATTTATTGCAAAAGCGCTGCCCCAGGGCATCATCATAAAGCCACCAACAGAAAGTAAAGCTGTTGCAAAAAAACCAATACGGTAGTTCCTGTTTGCAATCGTATGCCAAAGGTGAGTTAAAGGATTGCGATCACTTTTCACTTCAAGGTGTTTTGTTATCGGTTTCATTTTAAATACAATACCTAACCACACAATTGTTGCCAGGCCAACGATCATAAAAAATGGTGATTGCCATCCATAGACATTTGCGATATACAAACTGATTGGAATTCCCAATACCTGGCTTGCTCCAAATCCCATTTGCATAAATCCCATCACCCGTCCGCGTTTTTCCAAAGCAAAAAGATCCGCCACGATGGCCATTGATATGGACCCGATCACACCGCCAAACACCCCTGTAAAAATACGTGCTGCTATCAGCAAAGGGTACGAAGTAATTAACCCGCAAAACAGGGTTCCTAAAATAAATCCAATATAAAAAAACAAAAGCAGTTTTTTACGATCGAAACGATCTGCAAATCCAGCAGTTGCAATACCTGAAACACCCGCGCTAAATGCATAACTCGATACCGCAAACGCGAATTGAGTTGTTGTCAGATCCATTGATTTCATTAGCATATCGCCCAAGGGTGACATTACCATAAAGTCGAGAACAACAGTAAACTGCGTCAAGGCTAGTATAACGATTACAAGAATTTGATATGAAGTAAGTTTAGAGAGGGTAGGTTCTTTAATTTCTGACATTGTGTTTAAAAATATTTCACAAATATAAGCTTATTATGCTGAATCACCTATTTTTAGTAATATGAAAGCGTTATACAAACTTTGAATTTGCCTGTTTTTTAAAGAGAGAAGCATTACATTATGAAAATATTATCTAAAGTGCACAGATGTACATAAAAAATCAGTACTGTTTTTTACGTGCGGAATCTAAAGATAGGCTCAATTTTTCTTCTTTTTTTGACATTTTATTGTGATCTTACAAATCAAAAACCGAAGACAATATTTTTAAGATCATTAAGTTATTAAAGAATGCAAATCTATTCTTTCCCACCAATTTCAAATGCGGATAGCAAAATTCTAATTTTAGGAACAATGCCCGGAAACGATTCTTTAAAAATGAACCAATATTACGCTCACCCAAGAAATGCTTTTTGGAAAATAATGTTCGCCATTTTCGATCAACCTTTTTCAGTTGACTATGCTATCAAAAAAACATTACTATTAAGCAATCAAATTGCGGTATGGGATGTTCTTAAAGTTTGTGAAAGAAGAGGAAGCTTAGATGTGAATATTACAAAAGAGGAAACAAATAATTTTAAATTTTTTTTTGAAAAGCACCCCAATATCAATCATATATTTTTTAATGGTCAACAATCCTCCAATTACTTTTTAAAGAATCAGACATCTGCTATTCCATTTATTAAATTACCTTCAACAAGTCCTGCACATACCATGTCGTTTAAAGAAAAATTAACAGCGTGGACCATAATTAATACCCACCTTAATAAGTGATCGATCCTATCAGACGGGCCGACTTTTCTAACAAAACAGTAAAAATTGGAAATAAAAAAACAGAAGCGATTTTCATCACTTCTGTCAAGCGTTAGGATAGGTTAGAGTCTTTTAAAACTTTTATTCTATCCATTCTTTTTCTTGATTAAAAAACTCCTTGATTAAAAAACAGTTTTTATACTGATGTTCGGATCTTAGTTTTGCACCTTTTAAATTGCTTATATCTATTACCTATTTTAATCGGACACAATCTCAATTAAGATATAACAAAATTACTAAACGGAGAAAGCAAAAGCAATGACATTGAACATCATAACCTTATTACGTTTTTATTCTTTCGGTAAAATAAAAACGTGTCAAATTATTTTTCAGAAAAAAATTAAAATCGTACGAGAACCATCAACATAAAAAGCCGTTTAAAAATACTATTTCAGTATTTGTGATATTTTATTATGCAAGAGAATATTGAAAAGAATTTTACAAAAAATTGACAGTAGGCCATACAAATGTTCTTTTTTTATGCAATTTTGATTACCAATACAGCATTTATGATTTCTGTTGAACAAGCGAAGAAACTACTACTAAGAAATGTGAATACACTTCATAGCTCAGATGTCAATATAATTGATTCATTGGGAAGTATCCTTCAGCAGGATATTGTTTCACCGCTAAATCTGCCCCCATTCGATCAATCCTCTATGGATGGTTATGCGATACGTTATGCAGATCATTTTCAGAAAGGCAAAATAAAAATTGAAGGAGAAATTCCTGCAGGAAAAAGTTTTAAGAAAAAACTAAAAGCGGGACAAGCAGTAAGAATATTTACTGGCGCTCCCGTTCCTATTGGAGCCGATACAGTGGTTATTCAGGAAAAGATACGTATAGAGAATGGTTACCTGATAATTAATGACCCTCTTCTTAAACAAGGGGCAAACATCCGAAAGGCTGGTGCTCAGATAAAAAAAGGCGCAATCGCCTTACAAAAAAAAACAATCATTACACCAGGGGGAATCGGTTATATTGCTGCAATGGGAATTACTACTGTAAAGGTAATTTCAAAACCAGTAATTACAATAATTGTTACGGGAAGTGAATTAAAAAAACCGGGGAAACAATTAAATAATGGGCAGGTATATGAATCCAATTCGTTTGCTATTGAGGCTGCTTTGAATTCAATAGGATTAAAGGCTAAAAATATTTTTTCAGTAAAAGACATCGAAAAAGAAGTATTTAAAACAATAAAAACAGCCTTAAAAAATTCGGATATCATCCTTATAACCGGAGGCATTTCCGTTGGCGATTACGATTTTACTGAAAAATCATTGCACGACCTTGGCGTAGAAACCATTTTTTATAAAGTAAAACAGAAACCGGGGAAACCTTTATATTTTGGGAAAAATAAAGAAACACTTATTTTCGCATTACCGGGAAATCCTGCGGCAGTATTAAGCTGTTTTTATGAATATGTTTATCCTGCAATAAAATTAATGCAAGGATTTAAAAACATTTTTTTGCCAAAAATTCAGCAGCCTATCTCCACAAATTATTCAAAAAAGAAAGGACTCTCCTTTTTTCTGAAAGGTAAAATATCAAATGATCAGGTTATCCCTCTTGAAGGGCAGGAATCCTATGTTTTAAGTTCTTTCGCAACAGCCGATTGTTTAATCTTTTTGCCGGAAAATTCTGAAAACATTAAGAAGGGACAAATAGTAGAAGTTCATAAATTACCCGGAATTGTAAATTAAAATATAATAAGAAATTAAAGGATCTTACGAATTCAATAAAGTAAATTGCAGAGAAAATAAATTTTGTTCTTTAACAGAATAATTTTCCAAAAAAATATAACAAATATGCCTGAACAAAATCTGATTTGGTTATTTATTCCCTTATTATTTATTGTCGCATTTTTATATGCCTCAGTTGGACATGGTGGTGCCAGCGGTTATTTAGCCCTTATGGCCTTATTTAGTTTCAGTCCAACTATAATGAGATCCTCCTCTCTTATTTTGAACATTTTTGTTTCCTTTATTTCCTTTTATCAATATTACAAAGGCGGTTATTTTAAATGGAAACTCTTTTGGCCTTTCATGATCACCTCCATTCCTGCTGCATTTCTTGGAGCTTTTATTACCTTAGACGCATTTGCGTATAAAAAAATTCTTGCCATTCTTCTTATTTTGCCAATTCTGCGCCTGCTCGGAATTATTGGCAAAGAAAGTGATACTATCAAAGGACTCAACTTATTTTGGGCATTGATCATTGGCGCTATCATTGGCTTACTTTCCGGAATGATAGGAATAGGAGGAGGCATCCTCTTAAGCCCAATAATATTATTATTACATTGGGGAAATATGAAGCAAACAGCTGCAATTTCAGCATTATTTATTTTTGTAAATTCTATTTCCGGATTGGCAGGTTTGATTTTAAAAGGCGCCACAATTGATAACCATATATTCATTTGGGTACTGATAGCCGCAACCGGTGGAATAACCGGAGCTTATTTGGGGAGAAAACAATTTAGTAACAAAGTTTTAAAGTCAATTCTTGCTTTTGTTTTACTGATTGCGAGTGTAAAACTTTTATCAGAAGGAAATAAATAAAACGTAAAGTTACATTGACATAGAAAATCACGCCATGAATATTCAAGTCCTCTTATTTGGTTCGGTAGCTGATGTAGTTGGAAAATCTAAATTAATTATCAACGATTGTAACGACACGGACTCGCTAAAAGTTAAAATGATAACCGAATATCCACAGCTAAATAATTGTGTATTTTTGATTTCAGTAAATAAAAGACTTGTAAAAAACAATCATCTGCTTGAACAAGGGAATGAAGTGGCTTTTTTACCACCTTTTGCCGGAGGATAAAACCTTCCTTTTTATCCTCCTTACAATGGAAAGGAAGGTGATTTTTTTTAATTGTCTTATCGGTACTTGTTAAATTATCAAATTGATAAATGTTAAATAAAGAAGAAATAGCTCGTTATTCCCGTCATCTGTTACTTCCTGAAATTGGAATGACTGGTCAGAAAAAAATAAAAAGCGCCAGGGTATTAGTAATAGGTGCTGGCGGTTTAGGATGCCCGGCATTACAATACCTTACAGCGATGGGTATCGGTGAAATCGGCATTATTGATTTTGACAAGGTGGAAGAATCAAATTTACAACGTCAGATTCTTTATTCTGTTGACGATATTGGAAAATTAAAAACAGAGGCAGCAATTTCAAAACTGTCAAAACAAAACCCTTTCGTAAAATTTAATTCTTATTCTATTCGGCTTGATAATCAAAATGCAATTGAACTTTTTTCCGGATACGATCTAATTATTGATGGAACTGACAATTTCGCTACAAGGTATCTTGTAAATGATGTATGTGTATTGTTGAACAAGCCATTGGTATATGGTTCTATTCATAAATTCGAAGGCCAGGTTTCCGTTTTAAATTATATCAATAGCTCAGGATTGGCTGGTCCAACATACCGTTGTCTTTTCCCCACTCCACCAGTATCGGGGAGTATACCCAACTGTTCCGAAATAGGTGTACTTGGAGTTTTGCCAGGAATTATCGGCACTTTTCAGGCAACGGAAGCAATAAAAATTATTTCAGGAATTGGTGAACCTCTTTCAGGAAAGCTATTGCTATTTGATGCACTTGCCATGAATTTTCAGGTTATAGAAATTGCCAGAAACAATGAATGGATTAGTTCTGCCCCAAAAAATATTGAAGAATTTCTTAAAACAGATTACGAATATTTTTGTGGAAACAAAAACAGTGGATCATCAACAAAATCAATTTCCGTGGGAGAACTTAAATTGATCATTAAAAATAATTTAGAGGTACAGCTCTTGGATGTTCGCCTACCTTTTGAGGAACCGCAGATATCGGAGTTGGTAGATTTACAGATCCCTTTAGGTGATATTCACGATCAAGCACATTTAATTTCAAAAGAAAAAAAGGTAATTGTTTTTTGTAAAAGCGGGTCAAGAAGCCTACGAGCAATTGAAATACTTGAAAAAGATTTTGGATTTACCAATCTTTACAATTTAGAAGGAGGAATTATGGAATGGCAAAAAACAATTTAGCAATTAAACAATTTGACAATTTAACAACAAGCTAATTTAGCAAACACTTCTTCGTCATTCGTCACAATTCGTAATTCGTAGTACAGTTAAAAATGAAAGAACATAAAAGACATAAAGTTTTTGTTAATGGCCCCATAGGTTCTCAATTTATAGCTGATTCAATTGCCAAACACAGTACCAAAACAACTATTGGAGCTCACGATATTTTTTTGGGACAAGTAAGAAGTGATATTATCGAAAACAAAGTAGTTCAGGCCATCGAATACACAACGTATGAAGAAATGGCAGAAGAAAAATTTCATGAGATACGCGAAGCCGCCTTTCAACAATTTGAACTAACATGTATGCACATTTACCATAGTCTGGGTAAAATAAAAGCTGGAGAGATCTGCCTTTTTGTTTTTGTTTCTTCCAAACACCGTGCACAGGCGCTTGATGCATGCAGATATATTGTTGAAGAAATAAAATCCCATGTTCCGATATGGGGTAAAGAAATTTTTGAAGATGAAACATTTGTTTGGAAAGAAAACACAAAATAATTCGTTGAGCTGCAAATTTGAAAAAGTGTTAATGTAATTGTCATATTGTTTTAATTATTTAATATCAAATTGTTGTATGGTAGATATTACATTCAAACCAAGTACCCTAAGAGAAGCTATCGCACAGGCAATTGTTAAAGTGAGCCGACAAGAAACCATTGATGCCATCAAAAACAAAACCGTTCCTAAGGGTGATGTATTTGAGATGGCTAAAACAGCGGGCTTGTTTGCAGTGAAACGCACCAGCGACATGATTCCTGACTGTCACCCTTTACCGGTTGAATTCACCGCTGTCCGTTATGAAATTAAAGGGTTGGAAATTCACATAGAAATAGAAGTGCGTACAATTTATAAAACAGGCGTAGAAGTGGAAGCAATGCATGGGGCGTCTGTTGTGGCGCTTACTATTTATGATATGCTGAAACCAATTGACAAGGGGATTGAGATCAATTCTATCAAACTAAAAGAAAAAAAAGGTGGTAAATCTGATTTTACTGATACATTTAGAAAAGATCTAAAAGCCGCGGTTATTGTCTGTTCCGACAGCATTTCGGCAGGAAGGAAAGAAGACAAAGCAGGTAAAGCAATTATAAAAAAATTAGAAACTTGCAAAATTTCTGTTTCAGATTATTCTATTGTCCCTGATGAAACAATAGATATCCAGAATAGGATTAAAAAACTTTACGAATTAAAAAATGACATAATTATTTTAACAGGTGGCACAGGCCTTTCTCCTCGGGACATTACGCCTGAAGCAATACGGCCATTGCTTGATAAAGAAATCCCCGGCATTATGGAAGCTGCAAGAAATTATGGACAAGACCGCACACCTTTTTCGATGCTTTCGAGAGGCATAGCCGGTATGAAAGGCAATACACTTATTCTTACATTGCCCGGTTCAACCAAAGGAGCTAAAGAATCGATGGATGCTTTATTCCCTTTTATACTTCACGTTTTCAGAATAATTGAAGGCAAACAACACGAAAGAATATAATTAGAAGTGACCAAAATCTGAATAAAAAAAACAGAGATGATTATTCATCACCTCTGTCAAGTTTTAGGATAGGTTAGAGTCTTTTAAAACTTTTATTCTATCCAATCTTTTTTCTTGATCGAAAAACTCCTTGATCAAAAACCAGTTTTTATACTGCTGTTCGGATTTTAGTTTTACATCTTTTAAAATGCTTATATCTATTACCTATTTTGATCGGACACAATCTCAATTAAGATATAACAAAATTACTAAGGGATCGAGGAAAATCAAATGATTTTCAACAATATAAAAACTGATTCTAATTACTTCTGATCCTTTTATTTAGTGGATAACAATTTAAAAAACTGATCCAACTGTGGTAAAATAACAATTCGAGTTCTGCGATTAAGTGCTCTGCCCTCTTCTGTATCATTGGAAGCAACAGGCACATATTCGCTATGGCCAGAAGCTGTCATCCTTGAAGGATTCATTTTATATTCTTTCTGAAGGATCCTAACCACAGAGGTAGCGCGCTTTACACTCAGATCCCAATTGTCCATCATACAAGCATTTTGAATCGAAACTGAATCGGTATGCCCTTCCACCAAAAACTCAATTTCAGGATAGGAATTCAGCACCGTGGCCACTTTTCCTAATATTACTTTTGCCTTTTCTGTTACTGCAAATTTGCCGGTATTAAATAACATTTTGTCCGAAATATCAATGTATACAACACCTTTCTCCACTTTGATATTAATATCTTTATCATTTACATCACTTAAATTGCTCTTTAAATTCATCACCAATCTCATATTGAGAGAGTCTTTTCGTGAAATAGCCGATTGCAGATCACGTATATAGGAATCCTTTTGAGAAATATTTTCCAACGATTGTTTTACACTTTCCGCTTGCTTTGATGACAATACCGACATATCCTGCAGTGCACTTAATACCTCAGTACTATTCTTTTTCAAATAGTCTATTTCTGCCGAAAGCCGTATTTTTTGATTTGTTAGATCAGTGTTTAATGCTTGAGCATTTCTTAGCTGATCATTACAATTACTATTATTGGCCTGGATTTTTTTATATTCTGTATCAAGTGAATAATATTTCTTTTTTGTTACACATGAAAACAATACCAGTAGGGGCAGACATAGGAATAAAACTTTATAGTTTTTCATTTTTTTACCAGAAATTTTAATTTATTTATTTTTATAATCGAGAACAAACCTCATTTCAATTCCAACTATTTTTTCATGATGATCGAATCTTTCCTAACCATCATTTTCCCCGGCATACAATGTGATTTGTCTTTCATCATCCCCATCCCGGATGCACAGCATTCATCAGCTTCCATCTCATTCATTCCTACACAACAACACCTTGACTTCATTCTCTGTTCATGATTTCCCTTATTCATTCCCTCACACTTCATGTGTTTATACTTTTTCATTTTATTACCGTGATGTCCATAACCACCATTTTCCATATTGTGATGATAGGTACTCATCTTATAGATCCCCTTCACCATAAAAAAAGCACTCCCGGCAAATAGATTTAAAAAGCCAACTATAATTATAAAAAGAGAACCGAATTTAAAAAAACGATTAAGCCCTTCCTTAATCGTTTTTGCGTATAAAAACATTCCGGTGCCGATGGCAAGTAATGAAAGAGAAGATGCTACTAATATCATTTGTATGAGTTTTTAGATTTATAAATTATTTTTGGACAAATGTAAAATGGTAACAATAAAAATGAAATAATATCCATCAAGGTGGACAATGATACACATCAAAAAAAGCGCTAAAGTTTACCATCTCAAGGATGATTGATTAATCGAAAAAAGCTCATAAATATCAACTTACAACCTCCTGACATATTCGAATCCAACCTATTTTAAAAACAAAAGAAGGTAGCCTTAACGGCTACCTTCTTTTCAATTATTAATTTAATAATTGATACTGGACGTTTTTAATTTGTTATTTACTAGAAACTTCTCTAACACTATCTCTAACATTCTCAGCCATTTCCATGTGCTGTTTTAATGTCGGGATCTTTTTTGAAGCCCATGATTTTATTTCTGCAACTTCACCTTTGTTAGCTTCCTTTTCATACAAATCGATGATGTCGCTGTGATCATTTACCATTACCCTGGTATATACCTTATCGAAATCTTCAGTCTCTCCATTTAGATTGTCGAATTTCCGTTGGTACATTCCACTTAGCTTGGCAGGAATTGTGATGTTTTTCTGCATTGCCACAGTTTTTAATTCAGCATTAAATTGACTATGATCTTTGATCAATTTTTCTGCCAGATCTTTTACCATTTGCGATGACGACTTCCTTTTGGCTAACTCACCTGCCATCACTTGAAACAAACTTGCGTCACATGCCTTCACAACAAATTCTGCATCTTTCTCCAGTTTTGTGTCTTCAAATTTTTCTTCGTTTTCTTTAATTGCTATCTTTTTGCTATCTTTTTGAGCAAAAGCTGTTGTAAATACCGCTGCAGAAAACATACATACAGTTATTAGAACATTTACCTTTTTAGTTTTCATGATTTTTTATTTTTAGTTTAAAATTTACGTGACAGTTTTAATTAATTTCCGAGAACTCTAAAACAATTTAATTACAATGCATTTGCATAAACATTGGAATTTATCACAACTCAACTATTCCATTTCACTCATTGCATTTTCATTGATACTTGATACCGCAATTTCCGTCAGTTTTTCATCCGCATCTTTTTCCTCTTGTAAAACAGCCTCTAATACGCTTGCTGCTTCTGTTAAACCAAGGGTCTTTGCAAATGTGCGTAATGTGCCGTAAGTAGCAATTTCATAATGCTCTATCTTTTGCACAGCAGCTATAATTCCGGCATCTCGCATTGAACCTTTATCTGACGATCTCATAATTTCTTCGACCTCTTTTATCAATCCATCCATTGCTTCACATTTTTTTGCAACAGCTTTTTTATCAAAAGTTTGAAAAACTCTTTCTACTTTCCCAACTTGAGATTCGGTTTCATCCAAATGGTCTTGAATTGCTTCCGCTAATTCTTGAGAACTTACATTTTTTATTATTTTGGGCATTGCTTTTGTCAACGCTTTTTCAGCCCAATACATATCTTTTAATTGCTCCTCGAACAATTTCATTAATTTCGAATCTTCTGTGCCGTATTCCTCGGTACTACCCTGAGTTTTTCCGACAGTTTTATTTGATGTCATTTTCATTTTTTCTGTTTTTTTACTGATTAACTATTCTTTTTATTACAAGTATTTACTATAACAAATATACCATCGTCAAAAACCGATATTCTTGGATTTTCGATGGCATAGAATTTTCAATCGTCAAAATGTGTTATAAAGGAGGAGTAAAATTTGCCCCATTATCAGTCCAGAATAATGAACTTGCAGCAACTAATGATTAAGGGAGGGAAACATCTGATTTACCGGTATTTTTATACTCGTTTTCTCTTTGGATTTATGAAAACAGATTATTTAGGTTTTTTAAAATAAAATTAGTAATTTAGAGTTTTGATTTATGATCAATAGTGCTTTTTCAATGAAAAAAAATCTCCTGTTAATTTTTATAGTGCTTGTTAGTTTAAGCAATTCATTTGCAACGCACAATCGGGCGGGAGAAATAACCTATCAGCATATATCCGGCAGAACATTTAAGATCATTGTAACCACCTATACCAATACCGACCCCCTTACAACTCAAGCCGACCGCTGCGATCTGTTAGTTCATTTTGGTGATGGCGACAGTGCCACCGCCCCTCGTGTTAATGGGCCTTCCCTTTTATGCAATACGGCTGACGGCCAATCCATTGTTACCTACACAAAAAAAAATATTTACGAAATAATACACACCTATCCCGGAGATGGAAATTATATCATCTCCATGGAGGATCCCAATCGTAATGCAGGAATTTGTAATATTCCCAATTCAGTTGACGCATCATTTTTTCTGCGTACAGAATTAGTGATTAATCCTTGGCTTGGTTTAAACAGCTCTCCAACACTGCTTAACCCGCCAATTGATGAAGCATGTACCGGTGAATGTTTTGAGCACAATCCCGGAGCTTTTGATGCGGATGGCGATAGTTTGTATTATAGCTTAACCGCTTGTTATGCCAATGGACAGGCTATCTTTGGCTATTCTCTTCCACCAAATATGTCCGAAACTTCTATTGATCCCATTAAAGGTGATTTGGTATGGTGTACGCCCACTATGGTTTGCCAGTATAACATCGCTATTCTAATTAAAGAATACCGGAGATCTCCATACAATAACCAATACTATTACATTGGATCCATATTACGGGATATGCAAATTGATGTAGCAGCTTGTACTAACACAGGTCCGAAAATTGAAAACATCAATGATACCTGTATTGTTGCCGGCACTAATTTACATTTCCTGGTTACTGCTACTGATGCTGAATTAAATATAGTTACCTTAAATGCTTCAGGAGGCCCATTCCAGCTCAATCCTGCAGCTACCTTTACTTCAACACCTTCTATAAGCCCTGTAACTGGCCAATTCAATTGGAATCCAAACTGTGCGCAGGTTCAGCTATTACCTTATTTAGTTACTTTTAAAGCTACCGACAGCAATCCTACCACTCCACTGGTTGATTTCGAATCTATTTTCATAAGGGTTATTGCTCCCGCCCCTACCAACCTAATTGCAGCACCAAGCGGATCCAGTATGATCCTTAATTGGAACACCGCTATGTGTAACGATACATTAGGAAGTAATCCATTGCTTGGTTATAAAATTTACCGAAAAAATGATTGTTCACCATGGGTGCCGGATGCTTGCGAAACAGGGGTGCCGGCCTATACCGGCTATACATTAATTGGCGCTACGCCCCCTTCCCTTACTACATTTACCGATAATAATAACAGTGGCCAGGGGTTAATAAATGGTGTTGATTATTCGTACGTTGTTATAGCATATTATTCTGATGGATCGCAAAGTTTAGCCTCTCAAAATAGTTGTGCGCAATTAGTTCGTGATGTACCAATTATCACCAATGTAAGTGTAATCAGTACCGGAACAAATGATAGCATTTTAATACGTTGGGTAAAACCATTAGGTACCTCCACAAATCTTGATACCATTGGCAATCCTCCACCATATGAATACCGCTTAATGCAGGCACAGGGATTTAACCCCGCAAACACTGCATTTGCGCAGGTAGCCAGTTATGTTCAGCCTACGTTTTATCAATTAACCGATTCCAGTTTTATTAGCACCGGCTTAAATACACAAGATTCAGCTTTCACCTACCGTGTTGATTTTTATTCAAACAACTTGTTTTTAGGCTCCACCAGCACGGCCTCATCCGTATTTTTAACAACTGCCCCGGCCGATAAAAAAATTAATTTATCATGGCAGGAGTTTGTACCATGGACTAATTACCGCTACGATATTTACCGTGCAATTCCGGTAGGATCATCCACCTTTGTAAAAATTGACACGTCACTTACTCCATCATATATTGATACCGGATTGGTAAATGGTCTTAACTATTGTTATAAAATAGTAAGTGTAGGGCAATATTCTGATAGTACATTGCCACGCCCTTTATACAACAGCTCACAAATAAAATGTGATCAACCAATTGATCTTGTTCCTCCTTGCCAGCCTAATTTCAGTATAGCCAATGATTGCGATCTTTTTCAAAATGTTATTTCATGGACCAACCCAAACACTTATTGCAGTACTGATGCAGCACAATACCATATATATTTTTCAGCAACTCAAGATGGCACACCGGAATTGATATACAGCTCAACAGATCTGAATACAACCTCCTTTACACATACCTATTTGTTTGAGGGTGTCCCATCTGTTGCCGGCTGCTATTCAGTTACAGCAGTAGATTCTACCGGTAATGAAAGTCCTGTGGTTACTAATTTATGCGTTGATAATTGCCCCGTTTATGAATTACCAAATGTATTTACACCTAATGGGGACGGGCAAAATGACCTTTTTATCCCATTACCTTATCGATATGTAAAGGATATTGACATTAAAATTTACGACCGCTGGGGTTTATTGATGTTTGAAACTAAAGATCCTGCTATTTTATGGGACGGCAAAAACAAAAGCACCAAAAGGCCTTGTGCCAACGGAACTTACTTTTACGTATGTCTCGTTAACGAAATACGATTTGATGGAATTAAAACCCGTACCTTGAACGGTTTTCTCCAACTCATCAAAGACAAGAACGCACCCAGCAATTAATTAAATAATTAATTTTGCTTAGGCAATTTAGCAAACACAATTTCGTAAATTCGTAACAATTAGTTATTTGTAACCATTATGTTTTCAGGAATTATAGAAGGCTTGGGTGAAGCAATTGCATTGCGCAAGGAACAAAGCAATCTTCACATTACTATAAAGTCAGGCTTTACAACCGAACTTAAAATTGATCAAAGCATTGCACACAATGGCGTTTGCCTTACTGTGGTAGATATAAAAAACGATGAATACACGGTTACTGCCATTGCCGAAACACTCCAAAAAACTAATTTAGGTTTACTAAAAATTGGCGATCGTGTAAATCTTGAACGTTGCATGAAACTTGGCGACAGGCTTGATGGTCACATTGTGCAAGGACACGTAGACCAAACAGCCATTTGCAAAAATGTAAAAGAAACCCAGGGAAGCTGGATGTTTACTTTTGAATACGATGCCTCCCAAAATAATATAACGGTCGAAAAAGGTTCAGTTTGCGTCAATGGCGTGAGTTTAACGGTTGTTGATTCCCAAAACAACTCTTTTTCAGTTTGTATCATCCCCTATACGTTTGAACATACCAATTTTAAAGAAATTCAGCCCGGAACAGTTGTAAACCTGGAATTTGATATTTTAGGAAAATACATGGCTAAGCTAATGTCTAAACAACTTTCTGAACTAAAGAAATAAGAGCCTGTTCAATTTTATTCGACTACGCTCGAATTGCCAGCGTGCGATGTCATTTCGAGCTTGTCGAGAAACGTGTGTTAGCTTCGTTAAGCAAGATTGTTCTTTATTAAAATAAAATTTAAGTTGCACTTAAAAAAACCAATGATTTATTTCCTTTTTCATTTCTTTTATTCTACATTAGCAAACAAATAACCCTAACTCTATTTTATTTTGTATTGAATACCTCGGTTTCAATACATATTTGAATGAATTTTTGTTATGTTTATTATCTTCTCTTTTCTTTAATTTTTAAATAGAAAAATATGAAAAAACATTACATTATTTTTTTGATGCTGACTGTAATTGTATTTAATTATTCAGCCAAAGCACAACTTGTATACAAGGATGTTGCTCAGATATTTTTTAACAATTGTACCTCTTGTCATCATACCGGTGGAGGAGCACCAATGCCTTTAATGAACTTCAGTCAAACATCCACGTTTGCTGCTTCTATCCTATCTCACGTGCAGGATGGTCACATGCCGCCCTGGTCGCCAGATACCGCTTACTCCCACTTTATGGATGAACGCACCATTACGCAATCCGAAAAAAATGACATCTTAAGTTGGGTAAACAGTGGTGCACTCGCAGGCGATACCACTCTGGCACCTGCTGCTCCGGTTTATACATCACAATACAAACTTCTTGGAACTCCAACCATCACCTTACAGATGCCCACATTTGCAAGCAATGCAGGCTCTACTGATAGTTATGTTTGTTTTTCTATTCCCACCGGCCTTTCACAAGATAGAATACTACGCGCATACGAAATTATACCGGGCAATCCCGAAATTGTACACCATGTGATTGTTAATGTAGATACAACCGGTACAGTACCAAATGATTTATCTGGACAATGCTTCAATGCTCCCGGAGAAATTGGTATTGGTGGTTATGCACCCGGTGCCTCTCCTATTATTTTCCCTGGAGAATTTCCACTAAAAGCAGGTATACTTATACCCGGAGGCTCCAATATTATTCTTCAGTTGCACTACCCACCAAACACCTTGGGTATGATAGATAGCACAAAAATACGCATGTATTTTTATCCGCTTAATGAAACAGGCATACGTCCTGTATATAATTCAGCACCATTACAAAACTGGAGTTTGTATATGCCTGCAAACACTGTAACTACGTTTACCGATGTATATCCCAATAGTGGAACAATGCAGGCTCCAATCTCAATGTTTGCCACTTTTCCACACTCGCACAAAGTATGTAAAAGCATAGTTAATTATGCCTATTCCGGCACCGATACCATTCAATTGGTTCGTATAAACGAATGGGATTTTATGTGGCAAGGGTATTATACTTATCCTAAACTAAGGAAGATCCCTGCCGGATACAAATTGTTTTCCAAACATGTTTATGACAATACCACCAACAATCCTAACAATCCTAACAGCCCACCAGCTTTAGTTGTTGCGGGAACAAGCACTTCAAATGAAATGCTTTTTGATGCTTACCTGTGGTTGGAATATCAGACAGGTGATGAATTAATTGATGTGGAAGAATTATTATCAAATGATCCACTTCTTAATCCTTTAAATGTAAATGAAATAGCATCTCCTCGTGGTATCAATGCGTTCATTTATCCAAACCCTGCAACGGATAAACTTAGCATTTATCTTTCAAAAAAATCAGAATATAAGATTCGCATTTTAAACATTACCGGGCAAAGTATTTTAAGTACAGAAACATTTACAGACAATACAGCTATGGATGTGAGCAGCATCCCCGCAGGTTTGTATATTGTAGAAGTGGTAGATTCAAAAACGAACGACCGTATCACAAAAAAAATTGTGATTACAGATTAATTTAAAAAAATTATAAAATAAGGGTCATGCTGAGCGAAGTCGAAGCATCTTGTTAATCAATTAAAAGATTCCTCTGCTGAGTAGTTAGCCTAAGAATGTGAGCCAATTATTTTTCATCGAATTATTCGTTCAGAACAGTGCGTTGGCCAGAAAAGACAGCGGGGTCTGCGTTGGATCGTGTGTGAGCCGATGACCTTTTCTTGAATTTTTTGTTTCTTTTGTTTCAAGACAAAAAGAAAGAATTTACTTTTGAAACGGAATGATTTTGTAAAATTTATAATTGATTCGACAAATCCAATATTTGCAAAAAATCCGTTCAGAACAGTGTGTTGGCCAGAAAAGGTAGCGGGGCTGAGTTGGCGCGTGCGTGAGCCGATGACCTTTTCTTGAATTTTTTGTTTCTTGGAGCCTGTCCTGAGCATTTGCCGAAGGATGAAAGACAAAAAGAAAGAATTAAACTTTTGAAACGGAATGATTTTGTAAAATTTTATAATTGATTCAAGAAATCCAATATTTGCGAAAAATCAGTTTCAGAACGGTGCGTTGGCCAGAAAAGGTAGCGGGGGCTGTGTTGGACAGTGCGTGAGCCGATGACCTTTTCTTGAATTTTTTGTTTCTTGGAGCCTGTCCTGA
>JAZJZM010000009.1:309571-399822 GCA_040389865.1 Bacteroidota bacterium
GCATTTGCCGAAGGATGAAAGACAAAAAGAAAGGATTAAACTTTTGAAACGGAATGAATAATTGCATCAGATTGTTACAAAGAGATAAAAAAGATAGCACAGCACAATAAAAGGCCATTCAATTTTTTCTATAAATTTTAAAAAATTAAAAACATGAAAAAAATTTACATTTTATTCCTTACCGCAATTATCTTAATCCCTTCAGCAAAAGCCCAACTTGATTACAAGGACGTTGCACAGGTATTCTATAACAACTGCACCTCATGCCACCACGTAGGAGGCGGAGCACCAATGCCTTTAATGAACTACTCGCAAACATCAACGTTTGCAGCTTCTATCCTCAGTCACGTTCAGGATGGTCACATGCCTCCCTGGTCTCCGGATACTTCCTACTCACGTTTCTCACATGAAAGAGCTATCAATCAAGCTGATAAAAATGCCATTCTCAATTGGGTAAACAGCGGTGCTCTGCAAGGCGATACAAGCCTTGCTCCTGCTGCTCCTGTTTACACGTCTCAATATCAACTTAACGGAACCCCTACCATCACGCTAAGAACACCAGTATTTCCAAGCAATGCAGGTTCTACAGATAGTTACGTTTGTTTTTCTATTCCCAGCGGACTCACACAAGACAGAATACTCCGTGCTTATGAAGTAATACCGGGTAATGCTCCTATTGTCCATCACGCCCTTGTTTTTGTAGATACTACCGGCACAGCTGCAAGTGATCTAACAGGACAATGTTTTAGTCTTCCCGGAGATTTCGGAATTGGCGGTTATGCACCTGGAGCAGCTCCTACTGTGTTCCCCGGACAGGCACCTTTAAAAGCAGGCATTCGTATTAAAGCAGGTTCTAATATAATACTTCAGATCCATTACCCTGCAGGCAGTTCAGGTCAGTTGGACAGTACACAAATACGTATGTATTTTTACCCGGTTGGTGAAACCGGAATACGCCCGATTTATAATAAAGAATTGCTGGAAAACTGGAGTTTATACATGCTTCCAAACACAGTTACTTCGTTCACCGATAAATACCCGGATAATGGAACATTACAGGCTCCACTTTCTATTTTTGCTACATTCCCCCATTCACACATGGTTTGCAAGAGCATCGTGAATTACGCATACGCTGGTACGGATACTATTCACCTAGTCCGAATCAACGATTGGGATTTTATGTGGCAAGGGTATTACACCTACTCCAGTCTTATAAAAATTCCGGCAGGATATAAATTATTTTCCAAACATGTTTATGACAATACAGCTAATAATCCCGACAACCCAAACAGTCCTCCTGCTTTAGTTGTTGCAGGAACAAGCACTGGTGACGAAATGCTTTTTGACGAATACATGTGGCTTGATTATCAGCCGGGAGATGAATTGATTGATATTGAAGAATTATTGGCAAACGATACACTCTTGTCTCTGAATGTTAATAAGGTTTCAGCTAATGCTTTTACTAAAGTTTTTGTATACCCAAATCCTGCATCCAATAAAATAAGTATTTATCTTTCAAAAACATCAGAATACAAGGTGCGTATCTTAAACATCACAGGACAAACTATTCTAAAGGCCGAAACATTCACCGACAATACCAATTTAGATGTGAGCAGCATTCCTCCCGGTTTGTATATTGTAGAAGTGCTTGATTCAAAAACGAATGAGCGGATCACAAAAAAGATAGTAATATCCAACTAAAGAAATTCCCCTGTTTGTCTTTCTAATAAACAGGGGAATTATTAAAGAAAGTGCGAAATTAAAAGCACTTCATTGTCTTACCAACTTGCTTTTCCTCCGCATTTTCAGGGTTAGTAGTAATAATTTCTTCATAAAATTAATGACTTTAATGTTTAAATGTTTTCCTGTCTAATAAAATTGCTTTTAAGCTGTCTATGGTCTTTTCTTGTGCAACTATCTTTGCGTCAAATTTTTGCCCGTTAAAAAATTTATAAGTACCATAACCAGAGGTGATAATTACAATTATGAATAAAACAGGTTTAGTTATCCAATCGACTTTTTTGTTTGCACGATCTATGGACTTGTCTTTTTGTTCTTGCTTTCTACTTTGGAGTTGTCTTGCATATTCGTTTTTGAAACTGTCAAAGGCTATTCCGTTTTGGCTACATTTTTGTCCCCAAATATATGGCTCTCCATTGTGATTTTGAATATCAGTTAATCCGTTGTCTGCAAGCATTGTCCCAAAGCACCGATATAACGTAATGTTTTCACCCCAATGTTGTTGACAAAATAGATCAATTGGATAAAATCCGTGTATTCGTTTTTCCGTCAGTTCCGTCTTCAAAAAATTAAATAGTTCGTCCAGTTTGGCAATGTCGCTGTCTGAAAGGCTGGATAGTGTCATCATATCGTTTTTTATTATTAGTACCGCTTACATTATTGTGGTCGAAATACGCTTTGGTCGTTACATACAGCGGTTGCAAAACATATTTCTAAGAACAGTTGTAATGCCCTATGGTTGCAAAGTCATTTTATTTAATTTGACTTGTCCCCATAAAGTGTTGTACTACAGGTTCTAAAGCAGCACCCATCAGGTAACCCAAAAGTCCAGCCAATAATAACAACCAAGGTGTTTCTTTTATCAAAGCAATTACTCCTGAAAAAGTCAACCCGTAAATATATTTTTTGGGAGTATTTACTTTTAGTTCGTCATTCTCTACCCGATGAATAATACTTGCTATAATATCAACTTTTTTAAGAGTTGAAAGGTGTAATTTTAAATATTCTTTATTGTCAAATGCAATTGCCTCATCGCCACCTGTTAAAGCATTTTGAGTTGTTATATTATTACGTTCTGATAAATTCAAAAGTCTCCCATTGGGTTTATTTTTTTCGTAACCATAAGTGTAAATTTGACCAATTATTATCGGGAAATCGAATTTAAAATCATCAGCAATATCAAAAGTCTGACCACCTAAAATTCTAATTCTATTGTTGATTGCTTCAAATCCATAATTCGAATCTCGCATATTCCAATGAATCCACTTATGAGATGGATAAGTTCTAACAAAAGAAGAAAATTCATTAAGCATTGTTTTTTCAAGTGCATCATATTCCATAGCTGTCAAATTATTAAAATCAAGTCCGGAAATTTGGGCTTGAAAATGTATAGAAAATGATTTCGTCTGCGCGGTCTTTAAATTTCTGATGCAAACAGATGTGACTCTCGGTGTTCTGCCGTGGTTCGTAATAAAGGATTCGCAAGAATAATGAATTATATAGCACTTTACTTTGTCCTTGAACAGTTCATTCATTAGGTCAAATCCTTGTCGTCTTTCTCTAAGTCTTGGCGAGTTAAATATGTTCATTTTTTTTAATTATAATATCAATTAGAATATGGTCGCAATATTTTGTTGAAAAAACGTAACAGTCCAAATGTGCGGTGGTTGTTGACAACGGTCGTAAAGCACTTTATTAGTTAAATTCTGTTTTTATAAATGTAAGTCCTTTGTGTTTCATAGTTTTATAATTGCCTGTTAATTCAGTCCAGGGAAGAGTTTCATAGATAAATAGCCAATATCTATCAAAGTCATGACGTTTAAGGGCTGTAGCCTGGTCTTTATATTCTTTCAAATAGGCTTTTTTATAATGTCTGCTATCATATTGAAATGAAATCATCATAAAAATACAGTCTGACGATTTTATGGAATCTTCTTTTAATGATATAGTTTCTAACTCAAAATGATATTTTAATGCCCAATAAACGGCATAAGAACAGGCTTCGTATATTTTTTTTTTCAGACCGTAAACATATATATCATTTGCAATTTGTTTAATTATTTCCTTGGTGATTTTATGAGGTTCAAAAACTTCGAGTTCCAATAAATGAATTAAATATGGATAAAGCAATACTAGGTGATGAATTTGTTTAATGTAATAGTCTTTGGCATTTTTTTCCAAATGCTTATTTGAAATAATTTTTATTGCATAGTTAATAATTGAAGCGTCTGAATCTTCATCTAACATTAACTCGATTGCAAAATCTAAAAAACCTTTTAATTCTTTAACTCTTATTGCTTCAATGTTACCTACTTTATAAGTGTTTGTAAAATTAAAATGGTTTAATTTAGTAATCCAATTTTTGACACTTGCCTGTGGTAATGCAATTATTTTAGATTTTTTATTATTTAATACGAGTTCATATTTTTTCAACTCTTCAGATAAGCATAAAAAAAATCTTTCCGCTTCTTCAAAACTGTCCACATAGCAACTATAGTCATCTATGTTTCTAATGTACTTGAAA
This sequence comes from Bacteroidota bacterium, assembly GCA_040389865.1. Classification (GTDB taxonomy): domain Bacteria; phylum Bacteroidota; class Bacteroidia; order 2-12-FULL-35-15; family 2-12-FULL-35-15; genus 2-12-FULL-35-15. The sequence continues at coordinate 313,836 of JAZJZM010000009.1, forward strand.
CCATGGCTGCTAAGTCCTTTGTCAACCGTTACAAGTATTATCTCAGAAATTAAGTTGGAAGCATGGGGACCGATTAGTACTCCATTAGTTTCTCCAAATTTCACATTTCTTGTATAGAAGTCTAGTTGGTTAAACCAATTCGCTGGGTCTTTATTTGCCTTTGCAAAGGATTTCCCCATTAAGGCCCATGAAATAGAATGACTATAAATACTGGGAAAACAATTAGAGATATCAGCAAATGCGATATATTTACTTTTAATAATTATGTCTTGCTCTGGGTCTCCATCTTTAAAAAAGTTTTTATAATTCATTTCAAATAGCTCAGGCCTGTGCTGCAATTTTCTTAGGTGAATTCTACTTATTTTAAAATCGTCATTTAGGGTTTTTTTTCGAAAATGGTTTTGTAAATGTTTCCAATTAACTGAAAGTGATTTACATTGATTTGCATATGCAAATGGTTCAGGTATTGCCAAAGGTCGTGGTATGTTTATATTCCGCATATTGGAATATCTAATATAATCTTTTGGTTCCCCTAATAACGGGAATATTAGTGTTTTGGAAAATTTCAAAAAGTCCTTGCTTGTCAAAAAATTTGGTATTCTATCTGCAAATATTCCAAATCCAATTAAACCATCGTAAAGTTCGGAGTTTGAAATTTCATTTTTATAATCTATGTATTTCTTCATGCTATTTATTTCCTTTAGATGTTCGGTTCTGCTGGCGAATTAAATGATAAAATGCTTTTTTTCCTGCAATGGCACACAACAATCAGCTAAACGCATCTTTAGCAATTTTAAGTAATTGCAAATGATTTTAAATATTTATATCACCTTTATTGGCCTTATCAAATATAAGCTATTCTAGCACCCCAATTCCACAATAAGCACAAAAACAAAAATGCCCTCCTGCATACAGCAGGAGGGCATTTCAATTTTCACTAAACCACAATTAAAACACCGCAGAAGCAACTCTACGTGTAGTTTCAGAAGCCCCCATTGTATAAAAATGCAAACAAGGAGCTTTCCCTTTTATCAATTCTTTCGATTGATTGATCGCCCATTCAATTCCTACCTCTTTTACAGCAGCATCCGTTTTACATTTTTCAATTTGCTCTAACAAAGGTTGAGGAACATCTATTTTAAATATTTTAGGTAAAAGTGTAGCTTGCTTTTTTGTTGTTAAAATTTTTAATCCCGGAATAATAGGCACATTAATATCCATTTCTCTGCATTTTTCTACAAACTCAAAATATTTTGAGTTATCAAAGAACATCTGCGTAACAATATACTCAGCACCTGCATCTATCTTGGCTTTCAAATATCTGATATCCGAGATCATATTAGGAGCTTCAAAATGTTTTTCAGGATAACCAGCAATACCAATACAAAAATTTGTTGGGGCAACATCCGCCAGGTCATCCTCAATATATCGCCCTTTGTTCATTTGGTTTACTTGTTTCACAAGATCGATCGCGTATGCATGTCCGTTCGGCTCAGGAACAAATTCAGGCTCACTTTTAATGGAATCACCACGTAAGGCAAGCACATTATCAATTCCCAAAAAATGAAGATCAATTAATGCATTTTCAGTTTCTTCTTTACTAAAACCACCACAAATGATATGTGGAATAGCATCCACATGATATTTATTAATAATGGCCGCACAAATACCAACTGTTCCCGGACGCTTACGGATACTTACCTTTTCGAGGTAACCACCATCACGTTTTTTATAAAGATATTCTTCGCGGTGGTAAGTAACATCCACAAATGAAGGTTTAAATTCCATCAAAGGGTCAATCCCGTCAAAAATAGACTGTATGCTTTTACCTTTTAATGGTGGTAGAATTTCAATGGAAAACAATGTTGATTTTGCTTGTTTGATGCAATCAATAACTTTCATAATAATAAATTAGTCGTTTAAACGTTATTCTTAATCGGTACAAAGTAAAACAAAAAAATTAGAATTCCTGAATTCTTGGATTCTAAAAATCAACAATCCTAAAAATGGTCAAGGTCATATTTTCCTTGGCACAAATTGTTTAACTTTGTAAAAGAGTTAAAAGAAAAAAATTATGCGCAACTTTTTAAAAGTTATTTTATTATTTCTCCCCCTAACGATTTTTGCTCAGCCCGATCAAAAAATAAACAATAACGGATACAACACTTTTTATTACGACAATGGAAAAATTTCCAGCGAAGGCACTATGCGTGAAGGAAAACCCGATGGCTACTGGAAAACGTATTCATTGAACGGAGCCATAAAATCGGAGGGAAACAGAAAAGATTTTCAGCTGGATAGTGTTTGGAAATTTTGCAATGAGCAGGGAAAACTCGCCTTTGAATTCAATTACAAAAAGGGAAAAAAAAATGGATTAAAGAAAACATTCGACACCAAAGAAAAGTTTTTAATAACAGCCGAAAATTTTGAAAACGATATTAAACAAGGAAATACCACTATCTACTATAAGCCTTCTGAGGCTCTTGGCAAAGCTGAAAAGGTAAAACAAACCGTTCCCTTTGTAAACGGTAAAGAGGAAGGCACAGGGCTTGAATATGCCCCCGACAGCATGATCATTACCATCACCGACTATAAAATGGGCTTTATTCAAAAGGAAGAAAAAATAAACCGTAGAGATGTAAAAAACCTCAAACAGGGTGTTTGGAAAGAGTTTTATCCTACCGGTGAGCTGAAACAAGAAGTAACCTATGCTGATGATAAAATGAATGGTTATTTGAAAGAATATTCAACAACAGGAAGTCTTTTAAACACTACAAAATATATCAACGGAGCATTACAAACCAATGTACCCGAACTTGCAAAGCTGGATGTAAAAACCGAATATTATGATAACGGGCAGGTTCACTTTACCCGAACATATAAAGATGATGTTGAAGAAGGGATCCACCGTGAATTTTCACCGGAAGGAAAAGTAATTGGTGCCAAAGTGTATGTGGAAGGTATTTTAACCGCTGAAGGCATTTTAGACACTGCCGGCAGACAACAAGGCATCTGGAAAGAGTTTCACCCTGACGGAAAATTAAAATCGAAAGGTGAATACGTAAATAGTAAACGGGTTGGAGAATGGATATTTTATCATCCCAACGAAAAAGTGGAACAAAAAGGTAGCTACGACAGGAAAGGAAAAGCACAAGGCAGCTGGAAGTGGTTCTATGAATCGGGAAATTTATTACTTGAAGAAAACTACAGGAACAACCTGCTCGATGGTGTTATGACAGAATACAGTGATAGCGGAAAAGTAGTTACCAAAGGAGAATATCTGGATGGTCAGAAAGAGGGCCCCTGGATGCTGGAGCTGCAAGGTTACAGAGAAGAAGGCTCCTATAAAGCTGATAAACGCGATGGAGAATGGAAACACTACTTTACTGATAATGGAAAACTCCGTTTTATTGGTAAATTTGTAGATGGTGTACCTGACGGAATTCAAACGTTCTATTATTCAAATGGAAATGAACGCCAAACCGGCAAATACGTTGGAGGATTAAAAGAAGGCGACTGGAAATTTTATGACGAAACAGGATATCTGTTTCTAACCATCGTATTTAAAAATGATATCGAGATCCGATTTGATGGAATAAAAGTGATCCCGGAAACAATTGCTGAGTAATGTTTTTTTTGATAGAAAATTTAAGCTTTAGTATAAACCACTAACCAACCAGCGACTAATACCATTACCTGATATCTTTTTATTCCAATAGTTTAATGGATACGAAACCTGACAGGTTTTCAAAACCTGTTAGGTTTAAACTGCCTTTAAAAATAAAATTATTGGATTAATTAATAACAAGTGCTGGAATCCAGCAAAAGTAAGCCATTACACCTGCCATTTTTTTTAGCGCTACTTGATTGGCACTATCAGTAATTGAGAAGAAGAATATCGCTTAACGTCTTTTTTGCTGGCAACAAAATCTTTTACTTTAACAATAAGCTCCGGTTGAGAGTTACTTAAACAAGTTCCTTTTGCTTCAGCTTTGGCAGCAAGTGTGATCGATTTTTTATCTCCCGCCTGTTCTTTATTCACCCATTTTAACTCTTGGCTAAACACACCATCAAACCATTCCAGTTTTACCGCGTATTCATTGTGGTTAATAAATTTTACATAAATAACATCTTCTGCATTGCACGTATTCAATTGGAAAGATGCCTCAACACCCTCCATCGTATTAGCACCGGTTACAAGTAGGTATATGGGTTGCCATTCCTTGGTCTGAGCATTCATCCGAATAGTAGAACAAATGATAAGAACCAGCAACAAACCTATAGTTGTAATTATTTTTTTCATCCTTTTTACCCTTGATTGTTGTGTTGGATCTGTAACAATATTCAAATTACTGTTTTGCTAAAACAAAACAATTAGCATACCCTTACGAGCTGCTAATTGAAATTTATGGGACAGTTAATTTGTTAATGTCACCCTACGTACTTTCGAAACAAGCCGGAAATGGCTGTGCTTGGTCATTTCGAGCTTGTCGAGAAAATTGTGTGTAAGCATTTTCAAACCAATTTTTATTCCTGACCTATTTATTTTCCGCCCGTAAGCTGAAAGTAGCCTTTTTCACTATATTTTTTCCCATCAATACCTGTAGCACTGATAATATAATAATAAGTTGCATTAGGCGCAAGAACACCGCTGGCGGTATGACCATCCCAACCTCCATTGGTTGTGTGCCACTCGTACTCTTTGTGTCCCCAACGATTAAATATCTCAGCATCCATTGTTTTTAAACCAACTGCCTGAACAGTAAATATATCATTTACATCATCGCCATTTGGAGTAAAAATATTCGGGATTATGAAAACTGAATTAATAAATATATTGATGGTTGAACAAGCCGTATCAATACAATTAGTTGCACTAATCGCTGTAAGACATACTGTAAACGTTCCTAAAGGATTATAAACGTATGCAGGACTCATAACAGTGGATGAATCTCCTGTACCAAACTGCCACACATAAGTAGCTGCTCCTATACTGGTATTAGTGAAGTTAACTGTTAATGGCGTTTCTCCTGTTAAGGGATTTGGCGTAAATGCTGCCACCACTGCTTGTGTTGCATTCACTGCAAATGGACCTACCACAATTGAACAACCATTCCCATCAGTAATTGTTACTGAATAGTTCCCGGGCCCCACATTTGTAAGATCTGCGCCTCCCCCACCTACTGGTGCGTTCAGCGAATCGGTCCATTGGTAACTAAATGGCGTTTGACCGGCAGTCATTGTGATACCGGAAATAGAGCCTGTGGTAGTTCCGCAATTGGCAGGTACAATTACCACTGAAGTTGTATCTACAATGGATGGACTAATAATAATGTTTGCTGTTATTGGAAGTCCCGGACATCCGTTTGCTTCAGGTGTTATTGTATAAATTGCCGTTGCCGGACTTGTCTGATTTGTCAACGTTTGCGATATCGTTGACCCTGTTCCTGGTGAACCTCCTGTAACTCCTGACTGTGAAACAGTCCACACATAAGTAGTGCCCGGGATAGTGCTCGTTAACGCGATAGATACTGCTGAAGTACCGGTTCCACAAAACGCAAGTGCTGTTGCTGTTGCTGTTGCTACTGGCGCTGCACTGATCGTTAACGTAAAGTTGGCACTTACAAAAGCACACATACCGCTCATAGGAATCGTATTCGTAACAATATAGATGCCGGGAGTACTCAAAGCCATGTCAATTTCACCTGTATTAACATGCGCAAATACTAAGCCCGATGGAGTAGCAGAAAAAATTCCCGCGCTCGCTCCTGAAACAAACGTTGGAAATATATTAGTACCACCCGATTGACAGAAAGGAGATCCAAGGTAACTAAAGCCGGCCGCAGACATCGTATCATTAATGGTCATTGTAATTGAACTGGTGTTCGGACAAGCACCAAATGTAGTATACGAAAGCGTATAACTTCCCACCACACTCGTTGTTAAAGTAATGGTACCCGTTGATGGATTAATGGTCAGCCCTGAAGGTATTGACGAAAACGTTCCTCCCGGCAAACCTGTTATTGTTGGTGTTTGAGGACTTCCTGTTGTACAATATGTTGCCGATGGATACGTAAAGGCTGCATTATCTGCCGGGTTGATAACAACAGTTGTAGTCGCAGTAACTGCAGTACATTGACCACTTGCCGGAATTGTATTGGTTACAATATAAGTTCCCGGTGTACTCGCTCCCAGATCTATTTCACCTGTATTTACATGCACAATAACCAAACCTGCCGGGCTTACAGAGAATATACCTGCACTTGCACCGGGTACAAAGGTTGGATATTGATTGATCGCATTTTGACAAAACGAAGGGGATGAATAACTAAAATTTGCAAAAGGCGTACTGTCCGCAATTGTCATAACAATAGAACTTGAATTCGGACAAGAACCATTTACCGAGTAGGTAAGTGTATAAGTCCCAATAGTACTTAATGATAATGAAATGGTACCTGTACTTGCATTAATTGATAAGCCGGGAGGAACGGATGAAAAAACACCACCAGGTATTCCTGTGATTGATGGGCTTGGGTTCAGGCCGGAAGTACAATAAGTAGCCGAAGGATACGTAAACGAGGCATCATCAGAAGGGCTTATAGTTACTGTATACGTATCGCTGATAGGCAAACAAATACCACTCGCAGGTATTGTATTAGTAACAACATAGGTACCCGGTGTACAATTAATAAGATCTATTTCACCCGTATTTACATGGGCAAAAACCAATCCTGATGGAGTAGCGGTAAAAATACCTGCACTCGCATTCGAACCAAAGAACGGGAATGGGTTAATTCCATTTTGGCAAAACGGAGAACCCACATAGCTGAAACTTGCAGATGGTGTGATCGTATCTATCGTCATAGTGATAGAATCGGAGTTTGGACAAGCACCATTTGTTGTATATTTAAGCATGTAAACACCGTATGCACTTGCCGATAAAGTAATTGTACCCGTTGATGGATTTAATGAAAGCCCGGCTGGTGCAGATGAAAAAGTACCACCCGACAAGCCTGTTACCACTGGTGTTTGAGGACTTCCTGTTGTACAATACGTTGCTGAAGTATATACAAAGGAAGCATCATCTGAAGCAATGATAACCACTGTGGTAGTTGCTGATACTGCACCACAAGGCCCACTTGGTGGAATACTGTTTTTAACGATATAAGTACCGGGTGCACTGTTGATCAGATCAATTTCACCGGTATTTATATGAACAAAATTCAATCCGATCGGACTAACAGAAAAAACACCTGCGCTTGCTCCTGTTCCAAAAACCGGAAGTGGATTAACTCCATTTTGACAGAAAGGAGAACCGATATAAGTGAAACCAGCAAAAGGGGTGCTGTTATCAATTGTCATAGTGATACAAGTTGAATCCGAACAAATACCAGTTGTTGAATAACAAAGTTGATAAGTACCGGTAGAACTGGTAGCTAAATTAATAGTACCGGTGCTTGGATTAAGCGATAAACCTCCTGGAGAAGATGAAAATACACCACCCGGCAATCCGGTGATTGTTGGTGTAGGATTATTTCCTGAAAGGCAATATGTAGCCGAAGAATAAACAAAAGAGGCGTCATCCGTTGGATTTACCGTAATAGTAACTACAACTGGAGTTCCTGAACAACCATACACTTTTGGCACAACAGTATAAACGGCAGTACCTGCACTCGTATTGGGGTTTGTTAATATTTGTTTTATTACAGAATCATTTCCAAATGTTCCGCCTGTTACCCCGCCCGACTGGAAAACCGTCCATGGAAATACGGTTCCCGGAACATTGCTTGTTAAAGCAATAGATGTGGTATCTCCCGAACAAAAGGTCTGTGAAGTAGGTGTTGCTGTTCCAACTGGAGTCGGGTTTACCGTTACTAACACCGTTATCGGGTTCCCTGTACAACCATTAGCAGTTGATGCAACAGAATACGTAGCAGTTCCGGGAACTATTCCGGCAGTTAATTGTTGAGAAATTGTTGGACCTGTACCTCCTGATCCTCCTGTAACCCCTGATTGTGTAACTGTCCAGGTAAATACTGTACCTATAGCAACACTGGTTAAAGCAATAGAGGTTGAAGTTCCGGAACATATTGTTGATATTGCCGGACTTGCTGTGGCTGTTGACCCCGGATCGGGATTAACAGTAACAGTAGCAGTAATTGCAGCAGCCGGACAGCCACTGGAAGTGGCCGTGATCGTATAAACTGCTGTCCCGCTTCCCCCACCAGTTGCGATCAATGCATCCGCAATACTATTTCCTGTAGAGTTTGACCCACCAGAAACACCTGTTTCTACAACGGTCCATGAAAAAACAGTTCCTGATACAGTACTTGTCAAATTAATAGGAACAACCGCTCCGGCACAAATGGTCTGATTTAAAGGTGTTGCTGTTAAAACAGGAATTGGATCTACTGTTATCGTTACATTTAAAGTATTACCCACACAACCACTTGCTGTTGGTGTAACCGTATACACTGCTGTACCTTGTGTTCCACCCGCTGTTAATGTTTGAGCAATGGTAGCTCCCGTTCCAGCTGTACCACCGGTTACCCCTCCGGTATGAACAACAGTCCAGGCAAAAGTAGTACCGGGAACAAAACTTGTTAATGCAATGGAAGGGGCGCTTCCCGAACATATTGTTTGAGAGGCAGGGGTTGCAATTGCAAAGGGTACTGGATTTACAGTTACTGCAACTGACGCACAGTTAGTGGTATTACAAGGACCAACAGCCCTCACAAAATAAGTAGTGGTTGCTGTGGGTGAAACCGTAATGCTCGGGCCTGTTCCTGCCGAAGCACCTCCGCAGGAAGTTGTATACCAATTCCAGGTGGCACCGGAACCCAATGACCCACCGACAACAGTCAGTGTTGTTGGTCCTCCACAGGTTGTACTTGGACTCGCTGTAGCTGAAGTAGGATCTACGGATAACGAGTTAAATGTTACAGTAACTTGCGCACAGGTAGAAGTTCCACACCCTCCGCCTTCTGCTCTGATGAAATATGTAGTTGTAGATGTTGGTGATACAGTAATAGAAGCACCAGTGCCTTCTAATGTTCCACCACAAGATCCCGAATACCATTTCCAAACAGCACCGGTTCCAAGTGTACCACCTACTTTATTTAAGGTGATCGGACCTCCGCAAGAAGGGTTAGGAGTTGCCGTTGCGCCTGTAGGAGCAGTTGATATCGGTGTATAGGTTAAGGTGATAACGGCTCTTTGAGGGCAAAATGCACCATTTGGACAAGATCTGAAAACATTGGCACCACCGTAATTGTAACTTGGTAATCCGGTAGGACAAGGAAAAGTATTGCTTGTAGGATATGACGAGCATCCACCACAGGCGCAATTTCCATTATTTGGAGCCGAGCCTATAAGAACACCATTTATATATGTAGGTTCAGCCGATGCATAACAACCTGCACCAAAATAAGTAACCGAAACTCCGGTAACAATATTCCCTGCGGGAACAGGGTCAAAAAAGGTTCTATTGTCACATGCCGCTGTTGTTCCGCATCCACCGGTGTTATTAATACACCAATAATCCACACCGCAAACATTACAGCATCCTTGCGATTGCGCACCACTGTATGTAATGGTAACGTTAACCGTTTGTGAAAAAACCGAGGATCCGGTTACTAATAGAAAAAACAGGCAAGTAAATATTTTATTTTTCATATTCTAAAACTTTAATATTATTGAACTGAAACAACTTTAAATCGAGAAGCAGCATATCTCTTGAAATCTTTTTTATCGGCAACAAAATCTTTTATTTTAACAAAAAGCTCAGGATACAGGTTCGAACATCCCCCCTTTACTTCAGCGTTAGCTGCAAGCACCATTGATTTTTTGTCACCGGGCGCTTCTTTATTATTCCATTTAAGTTCTTGCGAAAATACCGCATCAAACCATTCTATTTTTACAGCGTTAGCATTGTGATTAATAAATTTAATATTAACAATATCTACACCATTGCAAGTATTGATTTGAAAAAAGGCTTCAACACCATCCATAGTGTTATCACCGGTTACAAGCAGGTAAATGGGTTGCCAATCCGAATTATTTTGAGCAGTCACCTTTTGGGGACTTGCAAAAACAATGGCAAACAGGAAAATAAAAAAGTATTTTATTTTATTCATAATAAAGTATTTAGCACTGTGCGAAGATATAACAAAATTCAAAATAATAAATGTATTGTTTGTCGCCTAATAAATATTTATTAACTAATTATTAACGTATGGATGCAAACTAAAATCAAAAAGTTGCATTTCCCGTTTCTCAATAATATACTTACCATTTTAAGCTATTTACTTTCTCGAATAAGTGAAAAAGAACCTTTTTCAAAATATTCTTTTCCATCTTTTCCTTTTGCTTTAATTATGTAATAATAAGTTCCACTTGGAGCAGGAACTCCACTGGCCATGCGCCCATCCCAATCTCCATTGATCGTATGCCATTCAAATACTTTTTGTCCCCAACGGTTAAATATTTGTGCATCAAGGCTCTCTAAACCAACCCCTTGCACTGCAAACACATCATTTACATTATCATCATTAGGTGTAAATACATTTGGCACAATAAACACATTGGTTTTGTCAACATTAATTATTGAACAAGCAGTATCTGTACAATTGAAAGCATTGTATGCGATCAAACAAATTTGGAATTGCCCTGTAGGAATAATTATATAAGTTGGATCCACCATCGTAGAAGTATCCATTGATCCAAAATCCCATAAATAATGCGTGGCATCAATACTTTCATTGGTAAGGTTCACTGTTAAAGGAGTTTGCCCTACCGTTGGATCTGCTGTAAATGCTGCAGTTACACTTGATGTTGATGCGATTACATATGGGCCCAAAACAAGTGAACAACCAACCGTATCATTCACTGTTAAAGTATATGAACCGGGTTTTACATTATTCAGATCAAGGCTATTCGCCACCGTGTCGCCTAAAGCATTTTCCCAAGTAAAAGTAAATGGTTTTTGGCCCGGAGCCATCACCAATCCAAGCACAGAACCTGCAGTATCATAACAGTTGGCTGGAGTAAGGGCTATGAAAAGACCTCCAATATTTGGGAATGGATTTATGGTAATAGTTATCAATGTTGGAATTCCAACGCAACCGTTACCTGTAGGCGTAATGCTATAAACAGCGGTACCTGAATTTACTCCGGTAAGCGTTAAGGTCTGATCGATAGTGGATCCGGCACCTCCCGCAGCTCCGCTAAGTTCTGATTGAGAAACGGTCCATAAATAGGTAGAGCCTGTTATATTGCTTGATAACGCTATTGATACAGGAGTAGCTCCGGTTGCACATATTGATTGTAATGCAGTGGTTGCAACAGCTACCGGGGCCGGAGTAATAGTAACCGAACTGGTGGCAACCGCAGATAAACATGAACCACTTGCTGGAATTGTATTGGTCACAGTATAGGTACCAGGCGTACTTGCAGGCAGGTCGATCTCTCCGGTATTAACATGAACAAATACTAAACCGGCAGGTGTTGCAGAGAATATACCTGCACTTGCTCCTGCAACATAAACAGGGAATGGATTATTTCCATATTGACAGAAAGGAGTACCCGGATAACTGAAATTCGCATTCGGAGTAGTATCTGTTATCGTCATAATTATATAACTTGTATTTTGACAAATACTATTTGTTGTATAAGAAACTACATAGGTGCCTAAAGCGCTTGTGGCCAAAGAAATTGTACCTGTTAAAGGATCAATTGCTAAACCTGCAGGACTTGATGAAAAAACACCTCCCGGTACTCCTGAAATCACTGGAGTTTGATCAGAGCCGGATGTGCAATAAGTTGCAGATGAATATGTAAAAGAAGCATTATCAGGAGAATTTATAGTAAATGAAGTTGTTGCAGTTGCAGCAAGGCATGCACCACTAACAGGAATATGATTTGTAACAACGTAAGTACCCGGCAAACTTGCACTTAGATCGATCTCTCCTGTATTAACATGAACAAATACTAAACCGGAAGGTGTAGCAGAGAATACACCTGCACTTGAACCAGGACCAAAAACTGGTAAAGGGTCATTTCCATTTTGACAATACGGAGAGGCCGGATAACTAAAATTCGCTGTTGGGCTGGTGTTTGTAATTGTCATGGTTATAGCACTTGTAGCACTACAAGAACCAACTGTTGTATAGCTTACTGTATAAACACCCAGAGCGCTTGAAGGTAGTGTAATTGTACCCGTCAACGAATCAATTGTTAAGCCAACCGGAACAGAATAAAAATAACCTCCCGGTAAACCGGTAATTAAAGGTGTAGGATCAGCACCTAATTGACAATATGTTGCTGAAGAATAACTAAAAGAAGCATCATCCACATTTATAGTTATCGATGTTATTGAACTGGATGCAAGACAAGTACCACTAGCAGGAATAGTATTAACAATTGTATAAGTGCCAGGTGTACTCAATGTCAAATTGATTTCGCCTGTGTTGACACTTACAAAAACGATACCCGCTGGAGTTGCTGAAAACACACCAGCACTTGAACCTGTATCATAAACAGGGAATGGATTACTTCCATTCAAGCAAAATGGAGAATTAGGATAACTAAAGCTCGTTGCAGGGGTTGTATCTGTTACCGTAAGAATTATATAGCCTATATTTGGACAAGGCCCATTTGTTGCATAGCTAAGTGTATATGCACCTAAGGTACTTGCTACAAGATCGATAGTACCCGTTAATGAATCGAGTGCCAGCCCTGCAGGACTTGCTGAAAAAACTCCTCCCGGAAGACCTGTAATTGTAGGTGTAGGATTGCTTCCTGATTGACAAAAGGTCGATGAAGGATAAGTAAAAGAAGCATTATCAGTAATTATGGAAATTGTTGTGCTGCCATAAGCAGCCAAACAACTACCACTAACAGGTATTGTATTAGTAATTGTATAGGTACCAGGGGCGCTTAATGATAAATTAATTTCACCTGTATTCACATTCGCAAAAGCCAAACCTGCCGGACTTGCAGTAAATACCCCTGCAAATGAACCTGGAGGATAAATTGGTAATGGGTTAACAGCATTTTTACAAAATGCTGTATCCGGATAATTGAAATTTGCCGAAGGTGTGGTATCGGTTATTGTAATGGTTACAGCATATGTATTAACACAATTGCCATTTGTTGTATAAACAACAGTATAGGTGCCCAAAATACTATTTGCCAGATCTATTGCACCTGTTTGGTCATAAATTGATAACCCTACAGGAGTGGATGTAAACAGTCCACCTGGTAAACCTGTAATAACAGGGGTTGGGTTAATACCTGACGTACAATATGTAGATGATGTATAATTGTAAGTAGCATCATCCTTAGGATTTACAATAATTGTATCCATTATAGGTGCTCCTGTACATCCATTAGCATAGTAACTGATCGTATAAATGGCGGTTCCGGGAACCGATCCGGTTGTGGTTAATGTTTGCGTAATTATTGAATCAGTACCTGCTGATGCTCCGGTTACACCCGTTTGAACAACAGTCCAGGAAAAAGTGGTGCCGGCTACATTACTTGATAATGCAATTGAAGTGCTATCTCCCGAACATAATGTTTGAGATAAAGCGGTAGCAGTAATTGCCGGGATTGGATTAACAGAAACAGTATCGAAAATTGGTAGTCCAACACATCCTCCGGCAGTTGGGGTTATCGTATAGATGAGTGTACCTGCAATACTATCAATTGCCGTCAATACCTGAGCAATTATTGAATCCTCGTCTGCGAAAGCGCCAACAACGCCAATGCCTGCTATTTCCCAGGCAAAAGTTGTTCCCGGAAGCGATCCGGTTAACACAATAGAAGTGGTGTCACCTGAACATATTGTTTGTGAGGAAGGCGTTGCAGTGGCTATTAATGAACGAATGTTAATATTTGTTTTTGCACTATCAACAGCACATCCTCCACTTGTATCAGTTGTATTAGTAATTGTATAAGTACCCGGAGTACTGGTCAATAAATTAATTTCTCCCGTTAATGAATCTACAAATACCAATCCTACAGGTGATGCAGAAAACACGCCTCCTATGGCAAGTGTATCAAAAATTGGGAACGGATTAACTCCAAACTGACAAACTGAAGAATCTGCGTAGGAGAAACCGGCACCCGGAGGCGCTGTTATTGTTATATCAACAAGACTTGTATCAGGGCAAGCTCCATTTGTTGTATATTTCACAGTATGTAAGCCTAATGGACTTGCACTAATATCAATTTTACCGGTCAAGGGATCTAAAAATATCAAACCTGTCGAAGATGAAAAAGTACCTCCCGGTAAACCAGCAACGATAGCCATTGGATCGGGGCCTGAATGACAATAAGAAGGCAAAGGATAAGAAAATTCAGGATCATCCATTGGATTAACAGTTATTGTTACAGTGGACGTATTACCATTACAACCATTGAAATCATTCATAGGTAAAATTGTATACACCGCTGTTCCAATCGCTGGACCTGCATTAAATATAGTTTGGGCTATTGTTGCACCTGAACCGGCTACAGCCCCTGTAACGCCTGTTTGGGCAACGGTCCATGAGAAGGTTGTACCATTAACATTGCTCGACAATGAAATTGCAGTGCTTATTCCCGAACAAATTGTTTGAGCTAAAGGTGTTGCCGTAACAACCGGAGTTGGATTTACAATTAATGTAACCGTTGTTGGACTTCCAATACAACCACTGGCAGTATCAAGTGGAGTTACGGTGTATACCGCTGTAGCTTGCTCGTTACCGGCATTCGTCAACGTTTGAGAAATAGTTGCAGCCGTATCAGGGAAACCTCCGGTTACACCTGTTTCAATTACAGTCCAGAAGAATATCGAGGTACTAATAGTACTGTTTAAAGCAACTTCAGAAGCATTTCCTGAACAGATTACTTGCGTAGCAGGAGTGGCAGTAAGAACCGGTCGAGGATTTACTACTATTGTAACAGTAGTAGGTAAAGCAGGACAACCACCGGCAGCAATAGGGGTAATTACATAGGTAACAGTGCCGGGCAAATTGGTTGTTGCCGACAACGTTTGAGTGATGGTATTACCGGCTCCGTCAGACGCTCCGGAAACCGCTAATTGACTTGCAGTCCAGGTAAACGTAGTTCCGGGAACAAAACTTGTCAATGCCATTGAAGTTGTAATTCCTGAACAAATTGTTTGATCGGCCGGAGTTGCGATTGCAATTGGAACCGGTTGAACAACAATAGTAACAGGCATTGGAATACCCGCACAACCGTTGAGCCATGGTGTAATGGTATACGTTGCATCACCGGCTACTGAATCCGTGGCAAATAACGTTTGAGCAATAACTGAGCCGGTACTGGGTGCAGCACCGGTAACATTTGTCTGTACTACTGTCCAGGTAAAAGTAGTTCCGGCAATATTACTCGACAAACCTATTAAAGTTGGATCACCTGAACATATTACCTGGGTAGAAGGAATGGCTGTTGCAATAGGACAAGGGTCAACAGTAATGGTAACTTCTATTGGAAGTCCAACACAACCATCAGCAGAAGTTGGAGTAACAGTATATACCGCACTTCCGGAAATGATACCGGAAGTAGTTAATACTTGAGATATTGAATCAAAAACCCCATCAGAAGTACCTGAAACCCCAAGCTGAATTACATTCCATGTATAAGTGGTTCCCGGTATTGTACTGCTTAAGGCAATTGATGTTTTACTTCCCGAACATACTGTTTGTGCCGAAGGTGTTGCTGTTGCAACCGGTGCCGGGGTAATTGTAACTGTATCTGTTGCTACTGCACCCAAACAGGTTCCGCTTGGAGGAATATTATTTGTAATTGTATATGAACCGGGAGCACTCAAAGGTAAATTGATCTCTCCTGTATTAGTGCTAACAAATACCAAGCCTGCCGGAGCAGCTGAAAAAGAACCCGCACTTGCACCATCTCCAAAAACAGGGAAAGGATTATTTTCGTATTGGCAGAATGGAGAACCAATATAATTAATAACGGCCGAAAATGTAAGCGCCACCGTCATGTTCATATAACCGGTATTCGGACAAGGACCTCTTGTGGTATAGGACACCGTATATGTACCCAAAGCACTTGCTATAAAATTAACCGTTCCGGTCACCGAATCAATAACTAAGCCTACCGGGGTTGCATAAAAATAACCTCCCGGTAAACCTGTAATTACAGGTGTTTCGCTCGGCCCCGACTGACAAAATGTTCCAGACGTATAAGCGAAAGAAGTTTTATCTTTAGGTCTAACGTAAACAGTATCCTTTACAGGCGTTCCCTGGCATCCGCTTGCAATTGGGGTAATGGTATAAATCGCCCGTCCCATTGCATATACAAAACTTGTATTGATCAATGTTTGTGCTATTGTAATACCCGAACCGGGTGTTGCACCTGTCAGATCTGTTTGTACAGAGGTCCACGAAAAATTGGTACCTGCTACAGTACCCGATAATGCTAATGATGTAGTTGTTCCTGTACAAATTGTATCCGGAGAAGGTGATGCTGTTACAGTTGGAGTTGGATTAATTTTAATACTCACTGTGATCGGGTCACCGGCACAACCAAGTTTTGTAGGAGTTATTGTGTAAATTACAGTTCCAATGGTCGATCCTGTTGCTATCAATGTTTGAGCAATAGAAGATCCTCCTCCCGGAGTAGCTCCGGCCGCGCCAATTTGATTGACTGTCCAGGTATAAGAGGTCCCGGCAACATTACTCGATAAAAACGCTGAAATCGAACCTCCCGAACAAATTGTTTGAGCCGAAGGAGTGGCAGTTGCTGTAGGTCTTGGCCTTACCGTTACCGGAACAGATATCGGGAAACCCGGACACCCACCTTCGGCACCCGGAGTGATAACATACACGGCTGTTCCATTGGTTGCACCTGTTGCAAATAAAGTTTGATTGATGGCTGAACCGCTGTCAGAAACTGCACCGGACACACTGTTTTGTGTTACGGTCCACATAAAGGATGTACCTACTACATTACTTGACAATGCAATGGATGTGGAATCTCCTGAACACACTGTTTGTGAACTTGGTGAAGCGGTAACAACCGGTGCTGGAGTAACGGTTATTGTTACACTTACAGGAAGGCCTATACAACCTGTTGCAGTTACAGTTGGTGTTATATTATAAACAGCAGTACCCTCCACAAATCCTGTTGTAGATAAGTTTTGAACTATATTCTGACCAATGCCTGCAGATGCACCCGACACACCGTTTTGAATAACTGTCCTTGAAAAAGTAGTACCGGTGATATTACTTGATAAAGCTATTGATGTAGCTGAACCTGAACAAATTTTATCTGATAACGTGGTTGCTGTCATTACAGGCAGAGGATTAACTGTAATAATAGCTTCAACAGGCGCCCCAGTGCAACCGGCAGCAGATGAAGTAACGGAATAGGTCACAGTTCCCGGACTTGTATTAAATGTTGATGTCAATAGCTGGTTGATTGAAAAACCATTACCATCAAAAGCACCGGAAGCACCACTTTGACTAACCGTCCATGTAAAAGTAGCACCTGGAACATCACTTGTAAGTGCTATTGCTGTCGTTTCCCCTGAGCATATTGTTTGAGCAGAAGGCCCTACAATTGCAAGTGGTATTGGATTTACGGTTAACGTTACTGAAATTGGACTACCGGTACAGCCGTTTGCCGTTGGAGTTATGGTATATACTGCTGTTCCTGGGCTTGTTCCGGTTACAGTTAAAGCCTGGGCAATAGTTGATCCGGCACCTGCAGTAGCTCCGGTTAAACCGGTTTGAACCACCGTCCAGGCATAAGTGGTACCCGCCACCGTACTTGTTAATGCTACTGAAGAAACAAAACCGGAACATATTGTTTGGGTTGATGGTATTGCCGTAGCAATAGGAATTGGATTAACTGTAACAGTAACAATTGTAGGCTTCCCAACACAAACCCCCGAAGTTGGCACAACTGAATACACGGCAGTACCCGGAACAGTTCCTGTTGTTAATAATGTTTGACCTATTATATCAGTGATCCCGTTAGATGCTCCTATAACGCCCGTTTGAACTACCGTCCAGGTATAAGTTGTAGAAGGCATTGAACTTGTTAATACATTTGATGTTGCACTTCCCGAACAAATTGTTTTTGTTACAGGAGTTGCCGTAGCTATAGGTGCAGGTCCGATCACAACCGGAGATGTTGCCGTTACAGCAGCACAACCACCGCTTGCAACAATAGTATTTGTGATAGTATAGCTTCCCGGGGTGCTTGTTTGAAAATTAATTTCACCCGTATTCACATTAACAAATAATAAGCCAGATGGGAATGCCGAAAATGTACCAGCGCTTGCTCCCGGAGCAAAAGTCGGAAACGTATTTGTTCCATATTGACAAAACGGAGATCCCGGATAACTAAAAGACGCTATTGGACCTGCAAAAATTGAAACGGCTACCGTATTTGTATTAGGACAATTACCGTTTGTTGTATAAACCACATTATAAGTGCCTACAGCACTTGTTGCTAAAGTGATAGTACCCGTACTTGAATTAATTATCAAACCTGCCGGACTTGATGTAAAAGTTCCACCTGGTAAACCCGTAATATTAGGTGTTGGGTCAACTCCTGTTAAACAATAGGTGGATGATGAATAGGTATAACCAGCCTTATCCATTGGATTTACCGTAATGGTGGCGTTAATTGTGTTTCCGGTACAACCACTCGCTGATGGCTTAATGGTATAAACAACAGTTCCTGTTAAAGCTCCGGTAGTGGTTAACAACTGAGCAATTGTTAAGCCGGAATCGGCTGTTGCACCCGTTACCCCTGTCTGTACTCTTGTCCAGGAAAAAGTGGAAGATGCAACACTACTTGTTAATGCAATAGAAGTAGTGCTTCCGGTACAGAAAGTTTGTGCCGAAGGAGTAGCAGTAGCTATTGGTCTTGGATTAACAGTAATAGTAACAGTTATTGGTGTTCCTGCACAGCCTCTTGCCGTTGGAGTTATGGTGTAAACGGCAGTTCCGGCCACAGTTCCGGCATTGGATAATGTTTGAACAATACTTGAGCCACTGCCCGGGGTCGCACCCGTCACACCTGTTTGAACCACTGTCCAGGCATAAGTAGTAAGGGTAACATTACTTGTTAAAGCGATAGAAGTGGCAATTCCGGAGCATATTGTTTGAGCAGGTGGAGTTGCTGTGACAACAGGTATTGGATTTACTGTTTCTGTAACAGAGATCGGAGCTCCTGCACAACCTGCAGCATTAGGAATAATAGTATATATAGCTGTTCCAACCACAGTTCCTATCGATGTCAATACCTGGGCTATGCTTGAGGCACTTCCCGTAGTTGCTCCGGAAACATTTGTTTGGTTTACTGTCCATGAAAAAGTAGCCCCTGCAACATCACTTGTTAAAGCGATCGCGGTACTTATTCCTGAACAGATTGTTTGTAATGCAGGAGTAGCAGTTGCCACAGGAATAGGATTTACAGCAATTGTAACCGTTAAAGGAGTTCCCGAACAACCTGTTCCGGTAACTGTTGGAGTAATTGTATAAACTACCGTACCTTGAACTGAACCTGTTGCTGATAAGGTTTGTACAATACTTGAACCACTTCCGGCTGATGCCCCTGTTGCACCGGTTTGATTTACAGTCCAGGAATATGCTGTACCTGAAAGATCACTTGTTAAAACAATAGAAGTTGCCGCAAAGGAACAAATAGTTTGAGATGCCGGGGTTGCTGTTACAATTGGGCGTGGATTGATCAGGATGGGCACAGGAATTGACAAACCAACACAACCATCTGAAGTTGGGGTAACAGAATACGTTACATTACCGGGAGAAGTACTTGTAGTGGTTAAAACTTGCGAGATCAACGTGCCATTACTCGCTAAACCTCCCGTAGCCAAACTCTGGTTGACCGTCCAGCCAAAAGTAGTTCCGGCAACATCACTTGTCAATGCAATTGAACTTGAATTACCGGTACAAATTGTTTGAGAACTTGGTGTGGCTGTTACAACAGGTTTTGGTTTTACAGTTATGGTAACTGTAAATGGAGTCCCAGGACACCCCGTAGATGATGGTGTAACTGTATAAACTGCAGTTCCCGTTGTTGGACCGGTGGCTGTAATGGTTTGAGCAATGGATGCACCCGAACTTGCCGCAGCTCCTGACACACCAGTTTGAACTACAGTCCAGGAATAAAAAGTGATACCAATGTTACTGTTTAACTGAATAGATGTAATACCACCCGAACATATAGTTTGAGTTGCAGGAGTTGCTGTAGATACAGGCCTTGGATTAACTACTACAGTTACAGTTGCCTGATTCCCGATACAACCATTGGCGGTTGTTGATATAGTATATACTGCATTTCCAGGAACAAATCCGGAAGTCGCGAGCGTTTGAGCAATTGAATTTCCTGTTCCGGAAGTAGCACCCGTAACATCATTCTGAAGAACCGTCCAGGAGAAAGTAGCGCCTGCTACATTGCTTGTTAATGAAATAGAACTTGCCGTCCCGGTACATATTGATTGTGAGGACGGTATTGCAGTAGTAACCGGTATTGGGTTTACAGTTATTGTAACAGTGATCGGAGCACCCGTACATCCACCAACAGTAGGAGTTATAGTATATACTGCAGTTCCGATCAGTGATCCTGTTGCTGTTAATAACTGAGTGATGGATGTACCAAAACCTGCTGTTGCTCCAAATACACCGGTTTGAACAACTGTCCACGCAAAGGTGGTACCTACCACATTACTTGATATGGCTATACCTGTTATTCCTCCCGAACAAAATGTCTGTGCCGCAGGAGTAGCAGTAACTACCGGTGTAGGATTTACTGTTATGATCACATTTATCGGATTCCCCGGACAGCCGTTTGCAGAAGGAATTATGGTATAAGTAACCGTACCTGCAACAACACCCGTTGTAGTAAGGGTTTGAGCAATGGTTGAACCACTGTTTGCAGTAGCTCCGGAAACACCGCTTTGTGCAACTGTCCATGAAAAAGTTGAACCGGCAACATCACTTGTTAAAGCTATTGAAGTTGCAAGACCTGAACAAATAGTTTGTGAAGCAGGTGTGGCAGTAATAACAGGTTTTGGATTTACTGTAATCGGCACTAAAGTTGGTAGTCCGGGACAGGCACCGGATGTTCCAATTACTGAATAAACGGTAGTACCGGCAACTACTCCTGTTGCGGTCAACAATTGAGCTATTGTGCTACCACCACCAACAGAAGCCCCCGAAGTACCGGTTTGGGTCACCGTCCAAACAAAAGTAGTTGCGGGAAGGTTACTTGTTAATGCTATTGAATTTGAAGTTCCGGAACAAATTGTTTCAGAAGTAGGTGTAGCAGTAGTAGTTGGGCTTGGTTTTACAGTAATAAAAACTAAGATCGGAGTTCCTGAACAACCACCAACAATTGGAGTAATTGTATAGGTAACCGAACCGGCAACTGTACCTGTAGCAGTCAAAACTTGCGCAATTGTAGTACCGCTTGCTGCAGATGCACCTGTAACTCCAGTTGGACTAACTGTCCAGGAAAAAGTAGTTCCAACGGCATCAGCTGTTAATGCTACTGAAGTTGTTTCTCCCGAACAAATTGTTTGTGAAGCAGGACAACTGGCAGCAACAGGTATTGGGTTAACCGTAATTATAACTTTTATTGGACGACCGGGACAGCCTCCCGAATTTGGCGTGATAGTGTATATAGCTGTTCCGGCTTTTGATCCATCTGCTGTTAATGTTTGTGCAATTGTAGCACCCGCACCGGCAGATGCTCCGGAGGCACCTGCCTGAACAACCGTCCAGGAATAAGTAGTAGCCCCCATTGAACTTGTTAATGCAATGGAGGTGCTCCCTCCTGAGCATATTGTTTGAACAGAAGGCGTTGCTGTTGCAGTTGGAGAATTATTAATAGTCACAGAACTATTTGCAGTAGCAACTGCACAAGCCCCGCTAACAGGAATAGTATTTGTTACAGTATAGGTACCGGGTGTACTTAATGTTAAATTAATTTGTCCGGTATTTGCATTCACAAAAACCAAACCGGCAGGAACCGCTGTATATCTGCCGGCAGTTGCGCCAACTCCCAAAGTAGGTGAAGGATTAGATGCGTATTGACAGTATGGAGAACCGGCATAACTGAAATTGGCAGCAAATAATACAGATACTGTAAAATTAACAGAACTTGTAACCGGACAAGGACCATTTGTTGTATAGCTAACGGTGTAGGTGCCTACTGTGCTTGCTCCTAAATTTACTGTTCCGGTAATTGCATTGATCGATAAGCCTGCGGGAGCCGATGAAAATGAGCCACCCGCCAAACCTGTTATTGTAGGTGTAGGATTAACCCCTGGTTTACAATAAGTTGATGAAGGATAAGTAAATGCAGCATCATCATTAACGTTCACTGTTATGGTAACAGTAATGGGAATTCCGGAGCAACCATCAGCTGTAGGAGTGATCGTATATACTGCTGATCCGGCTCCAGGTCCGGTTAATGTTAAACTTTGGTTGATCACAGCAGCCCCGCTACTGGCAGTAGCCCCTGTTAAATTGGTTTGGCTAACTGTCCAGGAATAGGTTGTTCCAACAACGTTACTTGACAAAGTTATAAAGGTTAAGTTACCCGAACAAATAGTTTGTGCTGCTGGGGTAGCCGTTACAACCGGTTTTGGATTCACAGTAACATTTACTACTATTGGTGT
This sequence comes from Bacteroidota bacterium, assembly GCA_040389865.1. Taxonomy (GTDB): domain Bacteria; phylum Bacteroidota; class Bacteroidia; order 2-12-FULL-35-15; family 2-12-FULL-35-15; genus 2-12-FULL-35-15. The sequence goes on from JAZJZM010000009.1 coordinate 336,523, forward strand.
GCCTGAACAACCTGTTGCACTTGGAGTAACAGTATAAGTTACGGTGCCGGGGCTTGTACTTGTGGCAGTTAATGTTTGGGCTATTGTTGAACCACTTCCCGCGGAAGCTCCGGTGGCTAAGCTTTGAACCATTGTCCAGGCAAAAGTTGTGCCTGTAACATCACTTGTTAGCGCTATTGATGTTGCATCTCCCGAACAAATTGTAACATCAGAAGGGCATGCTATTGCAAGAGGTTGAGGATTTACGGTTACAGTAACTAAAATTGGGAGACCCGGACAACCTGCTGCAGTTGGAGTGACAGAATAAACAGCTGTTCCGGCAGTAGTTGCTGTTGCTATTAATGTTTGAGCTATGCTGGCTCCGGTTCCAGCTGTAGCACCCGTTACATTTGTTTGAGCTACCGTCCATGCGAATGTAGTTCCTGCAACATCACTTGTAAACCCTATTGAGTTTGTTCCCCCGGAACAAATAGTTTGCACAGGAGGAGTGGCGGTTACAACCGGTATTGGACTTACTGTTACTGTAACAGTTATTGGAGTACCCGCACAGCCACTTGCCGAAGGTGTTATTGTATAAACAGCAGTACCAGTAACACTTCCTGTTGAAGTTAACGTTTGAATAATATTTGAACCTGTTCCTGCCGATGCGCCAGAAACACCGGTCTGAACCACTGTCCAGGCAAAGGTAGTTCCCGCTACATTAGATGTTAATGATATACCGCTTATCCCACCAGAACATACTGTTTGAGAGGCAGGTGTTGCTATTACAACAGGACGGGGGTTTACTGTAACTGTTGATGTAATTGAGTTTCCAATACAACCGTTATTATTTGGTGTAATTGTATACGTAACCGTACCGGCAGTTGTACCTGTTGCTGTTAAAACTTGTGCAATAACAGAACCGCTCCCGGCAACAGCGCCTGAAGCACCACTTTGAGAAACTGTCCAGGAATAAGTAGTGGCAGGTATAGAACTTGATAATGTTATTGTACTTGTAATACCGGAACAAATAGTTTTAGAAACAGGGCTGGCAGTTGCAACAGGTTTCTTATTAACCGAAACGTTAATTGTAATAGGAGAACCAACACAAGTTCCTGCAGTTTGAGTTACTGTATATACCACAGTTCCTGAATTCGCACCTGTTGCGGTCAATGCCTGAGCAATAAGAGGGCCGCTGCCTGCAGAAGCACCACTTACATTGGTTTGCGTCACGGTCCATGAAAAAGTAGTTCCACCCACATTACTGGTCAGTGCAATTGCTGTCGCATCACCTGAACATAAAATTTGTGATGGAGGTGTAGCGATAACAATTGGAACAGGATTTACAATAATGGTTACTGTAATTGGAGTTCCAGCGCAACCACTTGTAGTTGGAGTAACCGTATACACTGCCGTCCCGGCTACTACTCCTGTATTGATCAAAGTTTGAACAATAGTTGCACCACTGCCTGCTGCTGCCCCGGATACCCCCGTTTGAACAACTGTCCAGGCGTAAGTCGTTGCGCCCATATTACTGGATAATGCTATAAATGTGGTACCTCCCGAACAGAATGTTTGTGTTGTAGGCGTGGCTGTTGCTACCGGCCTTGGATTTACTGTGATTGTAACTGTAGTTGGATTACCTACACAACTACCTACAGTTGGAGTAATTGTATAAACCACTGACCCCGGAGTTGTTCCGCTTGCAGTTAATACCTGGGCGATAGAAGAACCACTACCATCAGTTGCACCTGTTACGTTATTTTGAAACACGGTCCATGCAAAAGTGACACCTGCAACATTACTTGTCAAGGAAATTCCGGTAGAAATCCCTGAGCAAATAGTCTGCGCTGCCTGAGTAGCCGTAACCAAAGGCATTGGATTAACTGTGATGGTTACATTTATGGGTGCGCCTGAACAACCATTTGCTGTTGGTGTAATCGTATAAACTGCAGTACCTACTACCACTCCGGTTGCATTTAATGTTTGTAGGATATTATTTCCGCTGCTTGCTGAGGCGCCTGATACACCTGTTTGAACAACAGTCCAGGCATAAGTTGTTCCCACCACAGCACTTGATAAGGCTATATTAGCAACTCCTCCCGAACAAAAGGTTTGTGAGGTTGGTGTAGCAATCACAACCGGAATTGGTTTCACTGTAATGGTCACAGAAATTGGAGTTCCGGCACAGCCGGAAGCGGTAGGAGTAACAGTGTAAGTAACAGTACCAACCGTTGAACCTGTTGCAGATAAAGCCTGAGCAATGGATGCGCCACTACCCGCAGAAGCACCTGATGCACCACTTTGAGTTACCGTCCATGCAAATGTAGTTCCGGCAACATTACTTGTTAACGCTATTGAAGTTGAATTTCCCGAACAAAGTATTTGAGAAGAAGGAGTTGCTGTAGCAGTCGGATTAGGTTTTACATTGATAGTAACTGAAATTGGACTACCGGTACAACCATTTGCTGTTGGAGTAATCGTATATACAGCTGTTCCAGCAACAGGACCTGTTGTAATCAATGTTTGAGCAATAGTTGAACCTGAACTTGCCGCTCCTCCCGATACACCCGATTGAACCACCGTCCAATTAAAAGTGGTGCCGGGCACACTGCTGGTTAATCCAATGGAGGAAACATTTCCAGCACATAAATTTTGAGAGGTAGGTGAGGCTGTAGCTATAGGATTATTATTTACAGAAACAACTATACTTGCACAAGAAGTAGGCCCACAAACGCCTTGAGCGTTCACAAAATAAGGAGTTGTTGATGATGGCGAAACAGAAATAGAACTCCCCGTTCCTACAAAAGTTCCACCGCAACTTCCCGAATACCAATTCCATGTACCACCTGTGCCCAAGGAACCTCCAACTACGGTTAAAGTTGTAGCCCCACCACAAGTAGGGTTAACACTTGCGGTTGCCCCAACCGGAGCAGTGGAAGGAGTATTTACAGTAACAGAAACGGAAGCACATGCGGTATTATTACAAGCACCTTCTCCCCTCACGTAGTAAGTAGTACTTGAACCCGGTGATACACTAATTGAAGCACCTGTACCTACAAGGCTTCCCGGGCAACCTCCTGTATACCATCTCCATGAAGCTCCGGTTCCAAGTGAACCACCGTTTTGAGTTAAGGTGGTGGCTCCCCCGCAAATCGGGTTTGGACTTGCTGAAGCAGATGAAGGAGCTGTAGATGGACTATTAATAGTAAGAGTAACTGAAACGCAAGGTGTAGCATTGCAAGTACCTACAGCTCTAACAAAATAGGTTGTTGTGGATCCGGGCGCAACACTAATAGAGGAACCCGTTCCAACTAAAGCCCCACCACAAGCCCCATCATACCAGTACCAATTTGCACCTGTACCTAGCCCTCCACCATTTACAGTTAAAGTGGAAGCACCTCCACAATTAGGATTCGGACTTGCTGAAGCAGATGAAGGGGCTGAAGATAAAGTATTCACACCAACATTAATAGAGGCACATCCTGTTGTATTGCAAGTTCCCGAAGCAAAAACAAAATAATTTGTACTAGATCCGGGAGCCACATTAATGGAATTGCCACTTCCAATATAGGTTCCACCACAGCTTCCCGAATACCAATACCAGGCAGCACCTGTTCCAAGCGAACCACCATTTCTTGTCAATGTTGTGGTACCACCACAAGTTGGGTTCGGGCTTGCTGTAATAGATGAGGGAGGAGTAGAAGCAACGCATGTAGGAGCATAGGTGAAGCTAATAGTTGCATAGGCAACACATGTAATACCATCCGGACTAAGCTGCAAGGTATTGGTACCACCATAATTGTAACCCGGCAATGCACCATTCAAGCACATTGTCATAGGCCAACAGTTACCGCACCAGCAGTCTCCGGGAGGATATCCACACCCTATATTAACACCGTTTATATAGGTACACATGGAGGAGTAGCCACAATTTGCCTGGTAAACTGTTACACAAGTTTGAGTGATCACATTTCCGGCAGGTATCGGGTCACCAAAATTCCGCATACCATTGTTCCAATTTCCACTACCCGAATAGGGAGGAATACATGAATACTGTGTACCGCAAAGCGTACACCAACCTGATGACCAATAAACAGTTGTAGATGTTGATTGTGAATTTCCTGTAGTGGGAGACAAAAAAATAAACCCAAAGAACATACATAGAAGTACGCTCTTCATTGCTTTTAAAACAAATTTTATAGGGTAAATATTTATACTCATTTTTTTGGCATTCGTAGGTAAAAAACAAGTGCTTAAATATGACGATTTTTTTTGTATTTACATCTGTTTTATTAAAAAAAACCTTAAGTCCCAAACTTTTATACGTTATATCAATTAAAATTGTTTGCTTTTAATGGATTTTTTTAATTTATTTTTATTGAGCCGGATTATTCGATAAAAATAGCCGGATTAATCAAAAAAAGAGCTGAACAAGAAAAATCTTCGTATTCAACATTAAAAAGAAGGAGAAAAGCAAAAAAAGTCAAAATAAAATTGATGATTTTATCTTTATATTTTGGGAACTGGGAAAGTAATACCATTACTTAATATAAATTCATCCAAATATTACCACATAGAACCATAGGGAAAAAGGTATTATAGAAAATTTATTTTTTCTCATAGGCTATGTTAAAGCTGAGCCTATGAATTTCATAGTATTTTAAAACTATGTCTCTATGTGGTTAAAACTTAACACCATAAGTTTTTCCTGCGAACTAAAACATATTAAGTATTGATATAAAGTCCCAACCAAATTATAAATTGATATCCATTGTAAAATTTCCAGTTAGTGATATGGTTGCAGATTCCCTCAATGAATTATATTGTGGCGGGAGAATTGAAGGGACTTGATGAAAAAAATATTTTTTTTTTAGTGGGTGTCAAAACAACAAGTCGAAGGGCTCGAAATGGCCATTTGTGAAGCCATTTCAAGTCGAGGGACTCAGCACAGACTCATGAGATAGGTCCTGGAAAGGCGAAAAGCTGTTCTGAATAAAATTTAAACAAGCTATTAATTTTTATTTGCCTTCACGAATAAGTGAAAAGGAGCCTTTCTCTGAATATTCTTTGCCATCTTTTCCTTTTGCGTTAATTATGTAATAATACGTTCCGCTGGTAGCTTCCAGTCCACTGGCAGTACGACCATCCCAACCACCACTGGTTGTATGCCATTCAGCTTCTTTTTGTCCCCAGCGATTAAATATTTCTGCGTCCAACGATTTTAAACCAATTCCCTGCACTGTGAATACATCATTAATATTATCACCATTTGGGGTAAATATATTTGGAATAATAAACACTGAGTTTTGATCCACCTCAATTGCAGAACAAGATGTATCTGCACAGGCAAAAGCATTATAGGCAATCAAACAAACCTGAAATTGCCCTGCCGGTACAATTACGTAGGTTGGATCTACCTGTGTAGATGTATCGCTTATTCCAAACTGCCATAAATAATTAGTTGCATTTACACTGCTATTGGTAAAGTTTACTGTTAAAGGGGTTTGCCCTGTTGTAGGATTTGCAGTGAAGGCTGAAATCACAGTTGAAGTTGATGTAACAGTAAACGGACCTAAATTCACTGAACAACCATAAACATCCGACAAACTTAAAGAGTACGTTCCCGGCATTGCATTATTAAGATCCTGACTTCCTATAGCTACAGTATCACCAGCTGTATTTGTCCAGGTATAGGTAAACGGATTTTGTCCGGGAGGGACTATCAATCCAAGAATTGAACCAGCCGTATCATAACAATTGGCTGGAGTAATTACCATACCAAACATACCTGCAAGAGGTAATGGATTAATTGTAATCGGAACTATCAGCGGAGTTCCAGAACAACCATTGGCATCAGATGTAATGTTATAAGTAGCGGTACCTATATTTGACCCCGTAATTATTAATGTTTGAGCTATGGTAGCAACTGAATCTGCAGTGGCTCCCGATACACCAGCCTGGTTCACCGTCCAGTTATAAGTTGTATTTGTTTCTGAACTTGTTAAAACAATGGCTGTGGTTTGTCCCGAACAAATAGTTTGAGAAGATGGCGTTGCAGTAATAACAGGAGACGAGCTAATAATAACTGTACTCGTTGAAATAGAAGCAAGACATGTTCCACTGACTGGAATTGTATTAATAACGGTATATGTTCCCGCTGAACAGGCAGCCAGATCAATTTCACCCGTATTAACATGCGCAAATACTAAACCTGCTGGTATAGCCGAAAATATACCTGCACTTGCCCCTGAAGCAAAAACAGGGAAAGGATTATTTCCATTTTGGCAGAATGGAGAACCTGTATAACTAAAATTTGATGTTGGTGTAGTATCCGTAATTGTCATGGTTATGCACTCTGTGAATGGACAAGCTCCATTGGTGGAATAACAAAGATTATAAACACCTAATGCACTTGTTGCCAAATTGATTGCACCAGTTGTTGGATTGATCGATAATCCTACCGGGGTGGATGAAAAAGTCCCGCCTGCCAAACCTGTAATTGTTGGCGTTGGGTTAGTACCTGAGTTACAATACGTTGCTGAAGTATAGGTAAAGGATGCATCATCAGAAGAAGTAATAGTAACCATACTTGTTGAACTTGCAGCAAGGCAACTGCCACTTGTAGGAATAGTGTTGGTAACTGTATAAACACCCGGTAAGCTAATTGAAAGGTTTATTTCTCCGGTGTTCAGATTTACAAAAGCTAATCCTGCCGGAGTGGATGAAAATATACCTGCACTTGCACCCGGACCAAATGTTGGAGAAGGGTTGTATCCATTTTGGCAAAATGGAGAAGCAGGATAACTGAAACTCACCGAAGGGGTAGTATCTGAAATCGTCATTGTTATTGAACTTGTATTCTGGCAAACACCATTTGTGGTATAAGTAAGCGTATACACACCCAAGGAGCTTGTAGATAAACTAATTGAACCCGTTATTGAATCAAGAACCAAACCTGCGGGGCTTGACGTGAAAGTACCACCCGATAAGCCTGTAATAGAAGGTGTAGGATTGGTTCCTGAGCGACAATACGTTGAAGAAGTATAAACAAAAGACGCATCATCCGCATTGCTTATAACAACTGTAGTTGTGGAAGTTGAAGCAAGACAAGAACCACTAACAGGAATTGTATTCGTTACTGTATAGGTACCCGGTGTACTTAATAATAGATCGATCTGTCCGGTATTCAAATGCACGAATGTTAAGCCTGAAGGAGAAGCGGAAAAGATTCCGGCACTTGCACCTAAGCCGTATACAGGGAACGGATCGCTTCCATTCTGACAGAATGGAGAACCCGAATAACTAAAGTTGGTAGAAGGCGTTGTATCCGTAATTACCATGGTTATTGAACTTGAATCCGGACAAGGACCATTGGTTGAATAAGTAAGCGTATACACGCCTAAAGAACATGAGTCTAAATCGATTATTCCGGTTGATGCATTAATAATTAAGCCTGCAGGAGTTGCTGAAAAAGTACCACCAGCTAAACCTGTAATTGAAGGTATTGGGTCAATTCCTGACCTGCAATAAGTGGCTGAAGTATATATGAAAGATGCGTCATCCGACATGCTTATTGTTACAGTACTTGTTGCAACTGCAGCCAGACAAGTACCACTTACAGGAATTGTATTGGTGACAGTATAAGTACCAGGATTGCTACCTGCCAGATCAATTTCGCCCGTATTAACATGAATAAATACCAAACCTGAAGGACTCGATGTAAATATACCAGCACTTGCTCCCGGACCATAAACAGGTGAAGGATTCGTTCCATTTTGACAATATGGACTTCCCGGATAACTAAAATTAGCAGAAGGGCTGGTATTACCAATGGTCATTGTTATGGAACTTGAGTTTGGACATACTGTTCCATTTGTTGTATAAGTGAGGGTGTATACTCCAATAGTACTTGAAGCCAAATCAATTGTACCTGTTGCCGGATTAATTGTTAAACCCGAAGAAGGAATTGACGTGAATGTTCCTCCCGGTAAACCAGTAATAGAAGGTGTTGGGTTAGCACCCGACTGACAATAAGTGGCAGAAGTATACGTAAACGATGCATCATCAGAAGGATTTACAGTAACCGTAACATTAATTGGGCTTCCTGAACATCCTATTGAATAAGGTGTGATGGTATAAACAGCAGTACCTGCATTGGTTCCGGTAGTACTTAATGTTTGAGAAATAATTGAATCCGTTCCGGCAGTTGCCCCTGAAACTCCCGATTGGTTAACTATCCAAGAAAAAGTAGTGCCTGGCGTATTACTTGTTAATACAATAGCTGTAGCGCTATCCGAGCATATTGTTTGGGAAGTTGGTGTTGCTATACCAATAGCAGCAGGGTTTACTGTAATTGTTACCATTATTGTATCGCCTGTACAAACGCCATTTGATGGTGTGATCGTATAAACAGCAGTTCCGGGTATTGATCCTGTTAATGTTAATGTTTGAGCGATCACAGAATCGCTACCTGCGGATGCTCCTGTAATACCCGTTTGTACTACTGTCCAGATGTATGTTGTGTTTGGCAACGAACTTGTTAATGCAATTGAGGTGGCAGTTCCTGAACAAATTGCCTGAGATAACGGAGTTGCAGTAGCTACAAGAGGAACAATAGTAATATTTATTGTTGAACTGTCCGCACCGCATCCACCATTAGGAGCAAGGTAATTAGTAATTGTATACGTTCCCACTGCACTTAACGACAAATTGATTTCACCTGTTGATGAATCTGCAAATACCAAACCGGCAGGAGTAGCTGAAAACACACCAGCAATAGCAAGTGAATCAAAAATCGGTAATGGATTATTTCCATTCTGGCAATACGAAGAATCCTGATAAATGAACCCTGATCCAGGTGCTGCTGTAATTGCAACATATGTGATACTTGTGTCGGAACAAAGACCACTAGTTGTATATTTTACCGTATGTAATCCCAATGGACTAGCACTTAAATCAATTAATCCTGTTAAGGTATCCAATAAAACCAATCCTGTAACGGAAGAGAAAACTCCTCCCGGTAAGCCCGATACTATTGCAACAGGATCAATGCCTGATTGGCAGAACGATGGTGATGCGTACGAGAATGAGGAACTATCCATTGTATTAACTGTAATAGTAACTGTGATCGTATTACCGGTACAACCACCACCAATAGAACTAATTGTATACACCGCAGTACCTGTAGTTGTTCCCGCCACAGCTAAAGTTTGGGCTATTGTGGCCCCCGATCCGGGAACAGCACCAGTAATTCCAGTTTGAACAACTGTCCAGGAGAATGATGTACCAAAAACATTACTGGACAGGGCAATGCCAGTTGTGCTTCCCGTACAAATAATCTGTGATGCCGGAGTTGCTTTAATAACAGGTAATGGATTAACGGTTACAATAACTTCTACCGGAATTCCTGCACAACCGGTCACCGTATCGGTAGGTACAACAGAATACAAAGCTGTACCGGGAATACTATCAGTGGCAGTTAATGTTTGAGTAATATTTGAACCTGTATCGGCAGTTGCTCCGGTAACATTTGTTTGTACAACCGACCAGGCAAAAGTAGTACTGCTAACATTACTGTGTAGCACAACTGCGGTGGTACCGCCCGAACAAATGATCTGAGCGGTGGGAGTAGCTGTTACAATTGGGTCAGGATTTACAGTTATTGAAACAGTCATTGGTTGTCCCGGACAATCACCCGGAGCATTTGGAGTAATTGTATACGTTATCACACCCGGAACGGTACCGGTTGCTGACAAAATTTGTGCAATTGTATCACCTCCACCGTCAGAACCTCCCGAAACACCAAGCTGACTTGCTGTCCAGGTAAAAGTAGTTCCCGCTACCGTGCTTGTTAAAACTATTGAAGAAGTATCCCCTGTACAAATTGTTTGACTGGATGGTGTTGCCGTTATAACCGGAACCGGGTTGATGGTAACCGTTACTGTTAATGGAATACCAACACAACCATTTGCGGATAAAGTAATTGAGTAAACAGCTGTTCCTGACGAAGTTCCGGTTGCTGTTAATGTTTGAGCAATTATATCACCGCTGCCGGCTGTAGCTCCGGTAGCACCCGTTTGAGCAACTGTCCAGGCAAAAATAGTACCTATAATATTACTTGATAGCGCAATTGATGTTGTACCACCCGAACAAATTGCCTGAGTGGATGGAATTGCAGTTGCGATCGGACATGGGTCAACAATAATTGTTACTGTTATTGGAAGTCCTGTACAATTTCCAGCAGTTGGTATGATCGTATATATAACAGAACCTGATACAAGTGCCGTAGTTGATAATGTTTGTATAATAGAGCTATTGGTACCAGCAGAAGCACCTGAAACACCCGACTGAACAACAGTCCAGGCATAAGTTGTACCTGGCATTGAACTGGTCAATACAATTGATGTTGAGCTTCCCGAGCAGATAGTTTGTGCCGAAGGTGTTGCAGTTGCTGTTGGAGCACCATCAATAGTGATAGAATAGTTTGCAGTTGCACCGGCACATGTTCCACTTACAGGAATTGTATTGGTTATTAAGTATGTCCCTGGCGCACTCAGCATTAAATCAATTTCACCCGTATTAACATGCGCAAATACCAAGCCTGCAGGGGTTGCAGTATAGTAACCTGCACTTGCACCGGCACCATAGATCGGAGTTGGGTTAGTCCCATATTGACAGAATGGAGAACCTAAATAACTAAAACTCGCAGAAGGTGTTATGTTTGTAATCGTTATATTTATAGAACTTGTATTCGGACAAAGCCCATTTGTAGTATAAGAAAGTGTGTACACACCTAAAGCACTTGCTGAGAGGTCAATAATACCTGTTGTTGGACTAACAACTAAGCTATTAGGAGGAGTTGTTGATAAAAAAGTTCCCCCGGGCAAACCTGTAATTGTTGGAATTGGATCCGCTCCTGAAGTACAAAATGTTGCTGATGGATAGGTAAAATCAGCGTCATCCAAAAGCCTGACTGTAACTGTAACATTAATTGGCGTTCCGGGACATCCGTTTGCAGAAGGAGTGATGGTATAAACAGCGGTTCCGGCCACAAGGCCTGTAGTTGTTAATGTTTGGGATATAATGGAACCCGAACCCGCAGTTGCTCCAGTAACCCCGGTTTGAACGACTGTCCATGAAAAAGTGGAACCCACTACTATACTTGATAATGCTAAAGATGTAGTAGCCCCTGAACATAGTGTTTGCGCTGAAGGTGTTGAAGTTACAACCGGTGGTGGATTAACTGTGATGGTCACTAATATAGGTAAGCCGTTACAACCACCTGCAACTGGAGTAATGGTATAAGTAGCAGTACCGGGAGTTGTGCCGGTTGCGGTTAATGTTTGTGCAATGGTATCATTACTTCCATTGGCAGCACCAACTGTATTGTTTTGATTTACAGTCCATGAAAAAGTAGTTCCGGGAATATTGCTGCTTAACACAACCAGGACTGAACTGCCCGAGCAAATTGTTTTAGTGGCAGGAAGTGCTATTGCCACTAATGTAGGTTTCACCGTAATGGTCACTGAAATTGGAGTACCGGGACAGCCGCCTGCGTTAGGAGTTATTATATAAAGTGCCGTTCCGGATGTTGTGGCAGATAATGTTTGGGCGATACTGAAACCGGCCCCGGCTGTGGCACCGGTTACATTATTTTGGCTTACTGTCCATGAAAAGGTTGTACCTGACACGTTGCTTGACAAAGCAATACTTGTTATGTTTCCGGAACAAATAGTTTGTGATGCAGGAGTTGCTATTGCAAGTGGTGTTGGATTCACAGTTACGGTTACATTTTTTGCAATTCCCTGACAACCATTTGCAGTTGGGGTTATTGTATATATAGCAGTTCCTGAAACACTGCCGGTAGCTGTTAATGTTTGAACTATATTTTGACCACTTCCGGCAATTGCTCCTGATACACCTGATTGAACAACCGTCCAGGCAAAAGTAGTACCGGAAATATTACTTGTTAATGCAAGTGATGTGGCAGTGCCGGAACAAACAGTTTGTGCCCCGGGTGATATCGTTACAATTGGGTTTGGATTTACCGTAATGGTCACCATAATTGGTGCGCCCTCACATCCGTTAGTGGAAGGGGTAATCGTATAAGTTACCGTACCCGGAGTTGTTCCAAATGTTGCAGATAAAACCTGAACAATTGAAGTTCCATTACTGGCGGAACCACCTGAGGCACCACTTTGAGCAACTGTCCATGTGAAAGTAGTGCCTACAAGGTTACTTGATAAGGCAATAGAAGTTGAAGCCCCCGAACAGATCGTTTGAACCAAAGGAGTAGCGATAGCAACAGCTTTAGGATTTACAGTAATAGTAACTGAGATCGGAGAACCTAAACAGCCTCCGGAAGTTGGAGTGATTGTATACACTGCTGTTCCTGCAGAAGTTCCAGTTGCCGTCAACGCCTGAGAAATAATTGATCCGGAACCGGTAGAAGCACCTGAAACACCGGTCTGGACAACTGTCCAACCAAAAGTAGTTCCCGGAATATTACTTGTAAGCACAATTAAGGGTGAATTCCCGGAACAGATAATTTGAGCAGAAGGTATGGCAGTAGCGAAAGGTATCGAATTAACAGTTACTGTTACTGTTATAGGAAGCCCCACACAACCACCCGCAGTTGGGGTAATGATATACACCGCTGTTCCGGAAGCAGTACTTGTAGTAGCTAAAACCTGGCTGATCGAAGTTCCTGTTCCGGCAGAACCTCCGGAAACACCTGTTTGAATTATTGTCCAGCTATAAGTTGTACCAGGCATTGTACTCGTTAGAACAAAAGAAGTAGCATTTCCGGAGCAAATTGTTTGATTCGCTGGACTGGCAGTTACAGTTGGACCGGGATTAATAGTAATTGTAAATGTTGATGTTTCAGCAGCACATGTACCACCGGCAGGAATTAAATTTGTAACAACATAGGTTCCCGGGGCGCTCAATTGCAGGTCGATCTCCCCTGTATTTACATGAACAAATACTAATCCGGCAGGTGAAGCCGAAAAAATACCTGCACTTGCTCCTACACCAAATACAGGAACAGGATTATTACTTCCAAACTGGCAGTATGGAGAACCGGCATAACTGAAAAGTGCGATAGGCGCCACCGTAATTGTCATATTCATACAATTTGCTTTCGGGCAGGGACCATTTGTGGTATAACAAAGCGTATACGTATTTAATGCGCTTGTAGCATTAGTGATCGTTCCGGTTGATGGATTAATAGATAAACCAGCCGGAGTTGCAGAAAAAGTACCTCCAGGCAAACCTGTAATTACCGGTGTTGGGTTAGGTGCTGATTGGCAATAAGTTCCTGATGTATAAGAGTATGCCGCATTATCAGTACGTTTTACAACAACTGCGATATTAACAGGACTTCCTGCACATCCATCCGCTAAAGGCGTTACGGTATAAGTGGCAGTACCCGGAAGTGCAAAAAAGCTTGTATTTGTTAACGTTTGCGCTATCGTAGTTCCAGAACCTGCAGTGGCACCGGAAACATCTGTTTGAGTAACTGTCCAAGGGAATGTAGTGCCAATTACATTACTTGTTAAGGCGATTGAAGTAGTCTCTCCTGAACAAATGTTTTGAGATGACGGGGTTGCAGTTACCACAGGACGCGGATTTACTTTAACGGTATCCGAAACCGGTGTGCCGGGACAAGTACCAAAGGTAGGGGTGACCGTATAAATTGCAAAACCCGGAGTGCTACCGGTAGCTGTTAACCCTTGTTTAATAGTAGTGCCAGAACTGGCAAATGCTCCTGAAACTCCTGTTTGAGTTACCGTCCAAACAAAAGAGGTTCCGGGAATATTACTTACTAAAGCAATAAATGTGGTATCACCCGAACAAATTGTAATAGCGGAAGGGATAGGCGTAACCACCGGCCTAGGTTTTACGGTAATGGAAACAGAAATTGGTGAGCCCTGGCATCCACCACCCGAAGAAGGTGTAATCGTATAGGCTGCAGTTCCATTCACTATCCCAGTGGATGTTAAAACATCCGCAATAGTAGCGCCCGATCCAACTGATGCTCCGGATACACCGGTTTGAACTACAGTCCAGGCAAAAGTGGTACCAATTACAGTACTTGCTAAAGCAATTGAGGTTGTACCTCCCGAACAGAATGTTTGCGATACAGGAGTTGCAGTAGCAATTGGAATCGGACTAACAGTTATCGTGTCATTTTTGGGAGTTCCAGCACAACCATTTGCAGTTGGCGTGATCGTGTATATGGCAGTACCAGCAACTGTTCCTGTTGTAGATAAAGTTTGAACGATGGTAGAACCCGTTCCAGGGCTTGCTCCCGTCACACCAGACTGAACAACTGTCCATGCATAGGTTGTACCTGCTACGTTACTGGTTAAAGCCATTGAAGTGGAACCAAAAGAGCAAAATGCATCTACCGGAGGGCTCACTGTTACAACAGGTTTGGGATTAACGGTAACGGTTACGATAACGGGGTTTCCGCTGCAAAGCCCAAGTGTTGGAACAACCGTATAGGTTACAATACCAGGAGTAGTAGATAATGCTGTCAGGGTTTGTGCAATAGAAGCCCCCGTACCATCCGAGGCTCCGGAAGCATTTGTTTGATTAAATGTCCAGGCAAAAGTTGTTCCCGGAACATTACTTGTTAGCGCAATTGAGGTAGGACTGCCCGAACAAAGTGTTTGAGTTGAAGGAGATGCAGTTAAAACAGGTACCGGATTTACAGTAATTACAACAACTATTGGTGCACCGCTGCAACCATTGGCTGATGGTGTAATCGTATACGTTATAGTACCAGCAGATGTAGTGGTTGTATTTATTGTTTGCGCTATCGTTGAACCAGAACCGGATGACCCTCCGGATACCCCGGACTGAGCTATCGTCCAGGAGAAAAAAGTTCCAACAACAGTACTTGATAAGGCGATATTTGTTAATCCGTATGAACAAATTGTTTGTGCAGTGGGTGTTGCCGTTGCAACCATAATTGGGTTCACTGTAATGGTAACTGTTAACGCCTGCCCGGGGCAACCACCCGGAGTTGTTGGTATAATTGTATAAACAGCGGTTCCTGTACTATTTCCTGTGGTTGATAAGGTTTGAGCAATTGAAGCTCCTGTTCCGGCTGAAGCACCTGAAACACCTGTTTGAACTACAGTCCAGGCAAAAGTACTTCCTCCAATTGTACTCGTTAAGGAGATCCCAGTAGTTATTCCGGAACATATCGATTGAGCCGCTGGTGTTGCTGTTACAACAGGAGCCGTATTAATTACAACTTGAAATGAGTCGATATCGCCCGGACATGGACCTGGTACTATGGTATTTTTAACCTTATACGTTCCAGGGGTACTTAATGTTAAATCAATTTCACCTGTAGCCGGATTTACAAATACTAAACCTGCAGGAGTTGCCGAAAATACTCCGGCACTCGCACCAACAGGAAAGGTCGGAAAAATGTTGGCACTGTACTGACAAAATGGAGGAGACGTATAACTGAAATTTGACGAAGGCAGAGTAACTATTGTAACATTTGCGGTGCTTGTTGTTGGACAAGGACCATTTGTTAAATACGTTATAGCGTATGTGCCTATTGTACTAGCCGATAAATTGATCTGTCCTGAATTAATATTTATAAAAACTAAACCTGCAGGACTTGCAGAGAAAGTACCTCCGGCCAACCCGGTAATGGCAGGTGTTGGGTTAGGCTCTGTTTGACAATATGTAGAAACAGAATAATTAAATGAAGGGTTATCCGCTTTACTTACGTTAACTACAATGGTTATAGCGGTTCCCAGACATCCATTAGATGTTGAAGGGGTAACGGTATAAACTACACTACCGGGTACAGATCCTGTAAGAGTTAACGCTTGAGCTATATTGGAGCCTGCACCTGCAGTTGCACCTGATACACCGGTTTGATTAACCGTCCAGGAAAAAGTAGTACCTATGATATTACTTGTTAATGCAATAGCGGTGCTGTTTCCTGAACAAATTGCCTGAGATGCAGGAGTTGCAGTAACAATAGGTTTCGGATTTACGGTAATGGTCACTAAAATTGGCAGGCCTGAACAATTACCTGAAGTAGGAATAATCGAATACGTTACAGTACCCGCTGTAATACCGGTTGCTGATAAAATTTGAGTAATAGCAGACCCCGCTCCTGAAGAAGCACCGGAAGCACCTGTTTGAACAACCGTCCAGGCAAAAGTACTTCCCGGAATATCACTTGTTAAAGTGATGGCAGTTGCAGCACCGGCACAAATTGTTTGAGCTGCCGGGGTTGCTGTTGCAATAGGAGTTCTATCAACATTTACAATTACAGAAATAGGAAAACCTACGCAACCGGTAGCCGATGGTGTGATGGTATATACCGCTGATCCGGGTGATGCTCCGGTAGTACTTAATGTTTGACTAATGGAAGAACCTGTTCCGGCACTACCCCCTGTTACTACATTTTGGCTGATTGTCCAGGCGAATGTTGCACCACTAACATTACTTGTTAAAGAAATCCCTGTTGTACTTCCCGAACAAATAGTTTGTGAGGTTGGGGTTGCAATAGCGAGCGGATATGGATTAATTGTAATAGTAACATTAATTGGGGTTCCTATACAACCGCTTCCCGGAACAGTAGGAGTTATGGTATAAACAGCAGTACCCATAGAAGAACCAGTAGTAGAAAGAGCCTGGATAATACTGGAACCGGCTCCGGCCGAACCGCCTGTTACACCTGTTTGAACAACTGTCCAGGCAAAAGTAGTACCCGGGACACTACTTGATAATGTTATAGATGTGGAATTTCCGGTACAAAATGCTTGCGCTGAAGGAGTAGCAGTTACAACAGGCTTTGGATTTACACTAATGGTCACTAAAATAGGAATACCCGAGCAAGTGCCCACCGAAGGGGTAATTGTATAGGTAACAGTACCTGTGGTGCTACCTGTTGCTGCTAATGTTTGCCCAATTGTGGCACCACTTCCGGCAGACGCACCTGAAACACCGGTTTGAACGGCAGTCCAATTAAATACAGTTCCGGAAATATCACTTGTGAGTGCAATTGAAGTTGCGTCTCCCGAACAAATTGTTTGGGTAGAAGGAACGGCAGTTGCTACCGGCTTTGGATTAACAGTTACTGTTACAGTAAATGGAGGCCCTGTACACGTTACAGTGGATGGAACAACTGTATAAACAGCTGTTCCGGGAGATGTACCTGTAGCAACTATTGTTTGAGAAATTGTGGAACCAGAACCATTTGCAGCACCGGCAGCACCTGTTTGAACTACTGTCCAGTTAAATGAAGTAACGGAAACATTACTTGTTAATGAAATAGAGGTAACACCACCCGAACAAATTATTTGAGTAGAAGGGATGGCAGTACCAGTAGGGATAGGATTTACAACAATTGTTACATTAATTGAATTTCCAACACAGCCTCCGGCAGTAGGTGTAACTGTATATACTGCGGTTCCAGTAACCGGTCCAGTGGTTGAAAGCGTTTGAGCAATTGACGTTCCACTTCCAGAAGTAGCCCCAGAAACTCCTGATTGAGCAACTGTCCAGGTAAATGTTGTTCCACCTATAGAGCTTGTTAAGCCAACAGAAGTGGTACTACCTGAGCATATCGACTGAGTTGATGGAGATGCCGTTGCTACGGGAGCTGAATTAACAGAAACAGTAACTTGCGCACAAGCAGTAGTATTACAGGTTCCAGAGGCATGAACATAATATGTGGTAGTGGATGATGGCGCCACCGTTATTGAAGCACCGGTTCCAATCAAAGTTCCCCCGCAAGCTCCTGAATACCACTTATAGGATGCACCTAACCCCAATGAGCCGCCATTTTGTGTTAAGGTAGTAGAACCACCGCATGTAGGATTTGGACTAGCTGTGGCTGATGATGGAGCAATGGATAAAGCACCGGATGTAACAGTAACAGATGCGCAGGCAGTAGTATTACAAGTACCTTGTGCCCTCACAAAATAGGTGGTAGTAGATGAAGGTGATACACTTATCGAAGAGCCGTTTCCAACAAAAGTTCCACCACAACCACCGGAATACCAATACCAGGCAGCACCTGTTCCGAGCGAACCTCCTCCTACACTTAATACTGTTGAACCACCTCCGCAAAGCGGATTGGGGCTTGCCGAAGCGGATGAAGGGGCTGAAGATGCGGTATTAACACCGACAGTAACAGAAGCACAGGAGGTGGTATTACAATTCCCTTGTGCTCTTACATAATAAGTAGTGGTGGATGAAGGTGATACATTGATGGAAGAACCGCTTCCTACAAAACTTCCGGGACAACCATTCGCATACCAATTCCAGGAAGCACCTGTTCCTAAAGAACCTCCACCAACACTTAATGTAGTGGATCCACCGCAAGTTGGATTAGGACTTGCGGACGCAAATGAAGGAGCGCCTGATTGTATACATGAAGGAGCATAATTGAAACAGATGCTGGCATCCGTAACGCAAACAGCTTGATAGCTGTCACCTCCACTGATAGTGATCTGCAAACTGTTTGTTCCACCATAGTTATATCCGGGAACAGCACCGGAGAAACAGTAACTTTGAGGCCAACAATTACCACACCAACAGTCGCCTATGGGAGGTAAACATTGTAAAGTAAATCCATTTATTGAAACACATAAGGTACCATAACCACAATCCGCTTTTCTAACGGTTACACAAACGCTGGTCATGTTATTCCCGCCCGGTATCGGATCGCCAAAATTCCGGATACCATTGTTCCAGTCTCCACTGCCAGACCATGGTGGGTTACATGCATAAGAAGATCCACCACAAATGGTACACCAACCTGAAGACCAACTTACGGATGTACAGGCAGTTTGAGAAGTTCCAACAAAAGGCAATAAAAGAATAAACGTCAAAAACAAAGAAGCCAGAATATTCTTCTGGTTAGTTTTTAAAGTACGACCCATGAATTGAGTAGTTTTTATATTCATTTGTTAATTATTGCTGTTATCAGATCCGAATTGAGAAATGGCATAAAGCTCAAGAACTATTATTTCATAACCGCTTTAACTTCAAAATGATATACGGCATATTCTTGGTAATTAGCCGGCTTGTCGACAAAATCTTTTATTTTAATTACACATTCCGTGTAGTTGGTAGACACACAATCGCCTTTCACTTCTTTATCAGGCTCAATTGTTATGATTTTTTGTTCGGTAGAATTATCTTTCTTGATCCATACTTGTTGCGGTGTAAGCACAGCGTCATACCATTTTACAGTTACTGTATGTTGGTTGTGATTAATGATCTTAAGAAATACCACATCATCCTCTTTACATTTATTTACCTGAGCAAACACCTCAACACCACCAACTATTGTCCGACCGGCTACATCCAAAAATAAGGGCTTCCAATCAATAGCAATAGCCTGAGCATCCGCTTTATGTGAAACCGAAAAAATCAGTACAAATAAAGGAATTAATAAATAGTTGGATTTTTTCATAACTATCAGTTTATTAGTTCTATGCGAAGATATAACAAAACTTTAAATAATCAAATAATTGTTTAACTCAGAAAATTAGAATTATATACGTTAAAACACACTACTTACAATAAAAATTCGAGTTACAAAATGCTCACACACAATTTTCTCGACAAGTTCGAAATGACCAAGCGCAGGCTCATTTTCACCTTAAAAAAACATATAAAAAAGACTATCGAACCAAGTCAAAAAAGCCTTTTTCCGAGTATTGTTTACCATCAATTCCGGCAGCTTTAATTATGTAATAATATGTTCCAGCGGCAGCCTGAATCCCACTTGCAGTGCGACCATCCCAACCGCCATTAACAGCATGCCACTCAAATTGTTTATGCCCCCATCGGTTATATATCTCCGCATCCATTTTTATTAATCCAATTCCCTGAACTGTAAATACATCATTTAGGTTATCGTCATTGGGAGTAAATATGTTTGGCACAATAAAAACAGAATTAAGATAAACATCAATCACTGTGCATGCGGTATCTGTACAACCTGTGGCACTAATTGCGGTTAAGCAAACAATGGATACACCAAGGGGCAAATAGGTGTAAGCCGGGTTCACTAAATTTGATGAATCGCCAGTACCAAACTGCCACAAATAGTTGGTGGCTCCAATGCTGGTATTGGTGAAATTAACTGTTAACGGAGTTTCACCAGTTAAGGGATTTGCAGTGAACTGAGCCGTTATTGGCGGTGTAGGATTTACTACAAATGAACCTACCGTAATAACACATCCATTGGCATCAGTAACACTTAAAGTATATATACCAGGCATCGCATTGCTCAGATTTACAGAGGTGCCAACAACTGCTCCACCTGCATCTTTCCATTCGTATTGAAATGGAGCCTGACCGGAGGTCATGGTTATGCCTGAAACTCCACCTGTGGGACCAGCACAATTAGCAAGTGTAATTACTACCGCAGAAGTATCTGAAACAGGTAATAAATTAACAGTAACCGGCACTATTACCGGTATTCCGATACAACCACCTGCATCCGAAGTAATTGTATACGAGGCTATACCCTGAATTGTACCTGTAATGTTTAATGTTTGAGAAATGCTTGCACCAACTCCCGCAGAAGCTCCTGATGTACCATTTTGGATAACCGTCCAGGCGAAGTTTGTGCCCGGCATTGAGCTTGTTATCAGGATAGATGTGGTGCCGCCAATACAAATATTTTGAAAAGCAGGAGTAGCAGTTACAACAGGAGAAGGATTGATAACAACAGTGGCTGTTGCACTCGCACCAATACAGGATCCACTTGGAGGAATTGTATTTGTAATGGTATATGTACCGGCCGCACTTAACGCTAAATCAATCTCGCCCGTATTTACATGTTCAAATACCAATCCGGCAGGTGCTGATGAGAAAATCCCAGCGCTTGCACCAACCGCAAAAGTAGGAAAAGGATTAGCGGTATTTGGGCAGAATGGGGAACCCGAATAACTAAAATTGGCTGAAGTGAGAGTGATACTATCAGCAATTGTCATAATAATTGAGCTGGTATTAGGACAGGTACCAAATGTTGAGTAGCTTAATGTATAAGAACCCGAAACACTTAATAATAAATTAATTTCACCGGTTGATGAATTAATAGATAATCCTACAGGAAGAGAAGAAAAAGTACCGCCCGGTAAACCTGTAATTATAGGTGTAGGGTTGGTTCCAGAGGTACAATAAGTAGCTGATGAATAAGTAAAAGAAGCGTCATCGGAAGGGGTAATAATAACTGTGGTTGTCGCACTCACTGCAGCGCAGGTTCCACTAACTGGGATATCATTGGTAACAGTGTACGTACCCGGTAGGCTCGATGCTAAATCAATTTCACCCGTATTAACATGCTGGAATACCAAACCTGCCGGCAAAGCGGAAAATGTACCTGCACTTGCACCCGAACCAAAAACCGGTAAGGGATCAATTCCATTCTGACAATACGAAACGCTTGAATACGTGAAAGCAGCGTTAGGTGAGTTATTGATGATGGTCATGGTAATGGAACTGGTATTGGGACAAGCGCCATTTGTTGTATAAGAAAGCGTATAAGCCCCTGTATTGCTGGTTAACAAATTGATCTCCCCTGTGGTTGGATTAACTGACAAACCCGGAGGAATTGCAGAAAAAATACCACCGGGTAAACCCGTAATTGCAGGAGTTTGGTTGGTTCCGGAGGTACAATATGTTGCTGAAGAATAAACAAAAGACGCATCGTCAGCTGAATTTATTACAACGGTAGAAGTTGCGCTAACCGCAGCACACGAACCACTTAATGGAATATTATTAGTAACCGTGTAGGTACCTGGTGCACTTAATGCCAGATCGATCTCACCTGTATTAACATGTGCAAATACTATCCCTACGGGAGTTGCAGAAAAAGTACCGGCACTGGCACCTGTACCAAAAGTTGGGAAAGGGTTATTAATATTCTGACAGAAGGGAGATGCTGTATAACTAAAAGTTGCAGCGGGGTTAACATTGGTAATCGTCATTGTAATGGAGCTTGTACTCGGACATCCTCCATTTGTGGAATACGAAAGTGTATACACCCCTATAGCGCTTAACGATAAGTTTATGGCACCCGTTACCGGATTGATGGATAAGCCGGATGGTATAGATGAAAAAGCCCCTCCCGGCAAACCAGTAATGGTAGGTAACTGAACAGACCCTGACTGGCAATAAGTAGCTGATGTGTATGTAAAAGAGGCATCATCAGAAGGGTTTATAATAATTGTGGTGGTTGCACTTGTTGCAGTACAAGAGCCACTTGCAGGGATATTATTGGTAACGGTATATGTACCAGGTGTACATGAAGCCAGATCAACCTCACCGGTATTCAAATTCACGAAAGCCAAACCGACAGGAGTGGCTGAAAAGATACCTGCACTTGCTCCCGGAGCAAAAACCGGAAGGGGGTTGGTTCCATTTTGGCAATGAGACGAACCAGTATAACTAAACATTGCGAATGGTGCAGTATTGGTGATCGTCATTGTAATGGAACTTGTACTTGGACAAGGGCCGTTTGTTGTATAAACCAGCGTATACACGCCCAAAGCACTCGTTGATAGCGTGATCATACCGGTTGTGGCACTCAGAGACAAACCAATAGGGGTGGATGAAAACGTACCACCCGGTAAACCTGTAATTACAGGTGTTTGATTTGTTCCGGAAATACAATACGTTGCTGATGAATAAAGGAAAGAAGCATCATCCCCTGCAGATATTATAACAGTGGTTGAAGCACTTGCAGCCCCACAGGAGCCACTTGAAGGGATGTTGTTAGTTACGGTATAGGTACCGGGGGCACTGGCAGCCAGATCGATCTGACCTGTGTTAACATGCACAAATACCAATCCCACCGGAGTGGAAGAGAAGATCCCGGCACTTGCACCAGTAATAAAAAGTGGATTTGGGTTGCTTCCATTTTGACAAAAAGGAGAACCGATATAGCTATAACCTGCAGCAGGATTGCTGTTTGTAATTGTCATCGTTATGGAACTTACATTAGGACAAGCACCATTTGTTGTATATGAAAGGGTATATGAACCTAAAGCGCTTGTAGACAAATCAATAGTACCCGTGGTGGAATTTATCACCAGGCCGGCAGGAACCGCGGAGAAAGTACCGCCAGGCAGACCTGTAATTGTTGGTGTTTGAGTAGGTCCGGAAGTACAATAGGTAGCTGAAGGATATGTAAAAGAAGCGTCATCCGAAGGAAGTATTGTAACAATGGTTGAAGCACTTACTCCAAGACAAAGACCACTGGGAGGAATAGTATTGGTAACCGTATAGGTGCCAGGTGCGCAGGCTGATAAATCGATCTCCCCTGTGTTAACATGAGCAAATACAAGGCCCGCAGGAGCGGCTGAGAAAATACCGGCACTTGCACCTACATCAAAAACCGGAAAAGGATTAATCCCATTTTGACAGAATGGTGAACCGATATAACTAAAAATGGCTGAAGGCGTGGCATTGGTAATTGTCATTACTATACAACTTGTATTCGGGCATGCACCATTTGTTGAATAACAAAGATTATAAGCACCAAGTGCGCTTGCTGACAGGTTGATGACACCTGTTAAAGGATTAATTGATAAACCAGTTGGGGTTGCAGTAAAAATACCTCCCGGTAATCCGGTAATGGTAGGTGTTTGATTAGTTCCTGACTGGCAATAGGTTGCTGAAGTATAGGTAAAAGAAGCGTTATCTAAAGGATTTACAGTAATTGTAGCATTAACAGGTGCCCCCGGGCATCCGCTTCCGATTGCAGATACTGCATAAACAGCTGTACCGGGAATAGTTCCTGTATTAGTAAGTGTTTGTTCGAGCATGGTTGAATCAGAACCAAGGGTACCACCCGATACACCCGCCAGGAAAACAGTCCAGGAAAAAGTTGCACCCGCCACATTGCTTGTTAAGGCAATGGATGTGGTATCTCCAGAACATAGTGTTTGGGAGGTTGGGGTTACAAATGCAGCAGGAATTGGATTAACTATTACAACTGCATTTACAGTATCACCTACACACAGTCCTTTGGTTGGGATAACCATATATGTTGCGGTATCGGAAACAACCCCAGAGTTTGTTAATAGCTGGGTAATGGTGGAATCGGTATTGGCAAAAGCTCCCAAAGGCGCTGATTGTACAACGGTCCAGGCAAAAGTTGTTCCAGACAAGGAGCTCGTTAAAATAATGGAAGTACTATCACCAGAACAAAGCATTTGGGGGTTTGGTGTCACCGTTACCACCGGAGTAGGGTTTACAGTTATAACCACTATGTTGGTAAAAACATCCGCTACACCTCCGCAGGAAGATGCTTTTCTTCTGAACCACCGCGTATTTGCAAGCCCGGCTGGGGGATCATAACTCATACCAGTTGCACCTACAATGTCAGTCCATGTAGTACCATTATCATCACTGTATTGCCATTGATAAGTGGCAAAAACGGTAGCGGGTGTAATACTATTTAACATGTTGGGATCAACACCTGCACAAATGGTAGTATCCGCTGCAATAGAACCAGGAAGAATGGTTTGATAAAACCAGTAATAACTCCAGTTAACGGCATACGTGCCGGGATCACCACCGCAATTTCTTTGGTAGGTATTGTAATTCCATTGGCAGGGAGGATTTGTATTAATTACTACGCTCCCAATGGAAGCGTAACCATTACATTCATTGTCGTCACCGCCACAAATAAACCCATCAGATTCCCAACCATCCAAAGAAAGTGAAATAGTAGCCGTTGCCAGCTGAGTTTGTGGAGCAACCCAATTGAAATTGGTAGCTCCAACCCAACCGCAAACTCCATCCTGATTAACATTCCAATTATAAGTACCACTTGGAGTGATTGCTCTTACTCTCCAGCGAGGGTCTGGGTTTCCGCTGCAATCATCACAACCCGGTTCGGTATATGACAAATTATCCCCATCAATTTCAACTGTAACATTTTGCGAAAAAGAATTCACAAAAAATAAAAGTGTAAATGATAGAATTAAGTAGATTTTATTTTTCATTGTAAATAATTTGATAATTAAATTAACAGATTTTCATTTGATTTAGATTCACTTAATGAAGCTCTGTTTCAGTATCGTGCACCTTAGTTGCCGGTAATTTCTTTTTTGCCTTTTCAATTTCTATTGATGAAAGATTGGTTTTCCAGCAACTTAAAAAGGATAATTTTTTTAAGCTGGAGATCTCTTCAGGAAATTTTGCAATGGGATTATAATATACTCCCAAGTAATCAAGATTTTCCAAGGCTTTGACAGAAGGCGAAAGTGAATTTATTTTATTGTATCCAAGATTGATGTATGTAATCCTGGTAAGAGTATATAGGGCTTCAGGCACCTCAGAGATCGAATTGCTAGCTAAACAAAGTTCCTCTAATAGCTTAAGACCTGAAATAGCGACAGGAATTTCTGTAAGATTTGCATTTGTGATCTTTAATTTAATAAGACTTGTGAGATTCCACAGCTCAATTGGAACGGTGCAATTTCGGCCAATTTCGCCAATTGTAAGTTCCCTGAGCGAAATCAATTTCCCAATTTCTTTGCTGATGCTTTCAAGAGGATTATCTTGTATCTGAAGCACTTCCAATTTTCTACATGAAGTAATTTCAGAACCCAATGAAGTAAGACGATTCTTATTTACATGAAGTTCTTTCAGGTTTTTTAATTCATTCAATCTTGACGGAATTATAGTCAAGAAATTATCGGAAATATCGAGTTCCTCCAAATTCTGAAAAAGAAAGATCTGTTCAGGAAAATCAGTAAGTGCAGAATTACTGAAACGGGCACTTCTATATAAACCAGGATTTTTAAGTGCTTCCGGCAAATTAGAAAGTGTTACAACCGGTCCGTATTTTGAGATCGGAATAAAATTATTAATATGTGTTTTTGAAGTTGGATCAAATTGCTTGAGATAGGATTTATCCTCGGATTGAGCTATCGCAGAAAAAAAGCTGAGCGAAACTGCCAAGACAAACGTAAACTTAAGTTTTGTTAAAAAATTAGTATTACTTTTCATATAATTTCTTTAAAAATGGATTAAAAGCAATGAATCGGGTTATTTAAGAATATCTGAACAGATTCAAAATTCATTAAAAAGGTTGCATAACGGGTTGATTTACAATTAAGGATCAGAAAATGCATAAATTTATAATTACATCGGCAAATAAAGAACTTAAGAAGAACATTGTAAAATTATAAAAAAATCTGATAATAAAAAGTTTATCGGTATTTTACATCAATCGTTTTATAAACTAACCTTTCAAAACCAGACTGAAGCTTTTTGTTTTTATCAAATAAGCGGCTGTAAATAACCAATTGAAGTGATCGTATCTTATCATTTCCAGGCTGCTTGTTCCATAAACGAATTTCTCTTAAAACTAAATACTTTTCGGCAATTTTTTCTTTCTCATTCCTGCCTTTTTTTAGCAATAAATAAGTGAAGAGATTATGCTGAACAGAAGAATAATACCGTTTTTTTTCAAGCGAAATACCATTAAATACAGAGAGTGTGTCATTCTTTTCTGTGATCACTTCTACCTGCATATAACCCTGTTCTTTGGGGGGATCGGGAGAATACAAATGCCAATACTGCGTAAAAAAACTATATTGAGGTAAGAACGAATGATTCACTTTTTTCAATATTTTATCAACATGAAAAAATTCAATAACATGTTTCATCCTATCGGTGGTCATGCTGGCATTGGTTTGTGAAAGATTGCTAAAGAGTATGGTAATGCACAAGGTCCATGCAAGAATTTTCACTAAAGTATAATTAGCAGATACGTTTAATCCGGGAAGTTTTATTTTCGAAATTCCAGACACCCATTTAATGAAGCTATTCGGAGCTGCTGTTCTTTTTGCGGTCGATATTCGCTTATCTAAAAAATGAACTACAGCGTCCCAAAAACCTCCGGGTACTATTAATATTGCAACTGCTGTTGCCACATATTTGAAATTACCAACATCAACAAAAATATCGATCCCCCAATGAAGCGAAAAAACTAAAAAGGCTGCAAGATACCGAAGTTGCTTGTTTTTCCAAGGAATGAAAAGGATAAATATCAATCCAATTTCTGCTATCAAGGTAAAATAGGTAAGGAATACGGAGAATCCGTTAATCCAGTTGGACCCCAGAACCCATGCTGCTAATGGCCTTGCTTTATCAGCATCATTCAAAAAACTTTCAACCGCGCGTCCAGTCATCCAAAGCTCACCGTTCTTTGATATTCCATTATAAAAATAGATCATTCCAATCTGAAAAATCAAAGCAAATGCAAGTGGGGAATGCCATTCCTTGCTCTCGACTGCGCCCGAACTGACATTATTGCCGGCTATACTGGAACTGTAATTAGTTATCGTATTTTTTTCTATTCTAAAAAATGAAAAAACTGAGCTTTGAGGAACAAACGCCAGCCAAAACAACATAACAGAAGCATACATTTCCCAACCAAAATATAATAAGCTATAACGGTTAAAAAAAAGGTATAAAAGAATACAACCTGTAATAGCCATTATGCGCGGGTAAAAACCAATGCAAAGCAGAAGCATTACGGAAATAATCAGATAAATAAAGAGCTTCATTCCCAGATCTGACTGAATAGAAAAGATTCCAATAAATCCATTGTAAAAAGAGTGGAAATCTTTGGCAAAAGCATTTCCAAGAACGCCTGTTTCGGGGCTGTATATTTCAGTAAAATTGCCCAATACCATGAAACTAAATTCCACGGCAATAAACAGGGAAAGAATTATTCTGAAGGCAGCTATTGACCGGATATCAATGCCATAAAATTTTTTCATAATGAAATTATGCAATTTTCAAATTTCCGGAATAAAAAATTTATTCTAAGGATCATAACTATCAAATGAAAAACCAGTTTTTTATTTAACAATTGTAACGGTGCCAATATAATTATGCTTTTTTCTGAACACATCCGTAAGTACCACCTTCCAGGCATACACATCCTGCTGCGCCCTATCAGCTCCATGATTAGCTTTACCATCCCATGCTTTATCCAAGTCATCGGAATGAAAAACAAGGTTTCCCCATCTATCAAAAATCATTAATTCGTATTTTATAATACCAACTCCGTGTCCCGAAAAATTATCATTTATCCCATCATTATTAGGTGTAAATGAAGAGGGAATAAAGAAGCTGAATTCTGGGCCGATCACTATTTCATGTATAGCGGTATCCAAACAACCAAAAGCGTTTCGGACAATTAAAGAAGCGGAGTACACACCCACAGAATCACTTGGAAATAAATGAACAGGACTTTGAGTAGTGGTTGTTAATGTATCTCCATCACCAAAATTCCAGAACCAATAATTAACATCGGTTGATGATTGATCACTAAATGTAATTT
The DNA here is from genome assembly GCA_040389865.1 of Bacteroidota bacterium. Lineage (GTDB taxonomy): Bacteria > Bacteroidota > Bacteroidia > 2-12-FULL-35-15 > 2-12-FULL-35-15 > 2-12-FULL-35-15. The sequence goes on from JAZJZM010000009.1 coordinate 364,877, forward strand.
CCGGATGTGTTACTGTTGAAGGGTTTGGTGAAGGATCAAATTTCGCCACAGGGTTAGAAAACACATCAACCATTTGAGAAATTGATAAAGTACCAGAACAGGAATTGCTGAAAGTTGCCGTTAAGGTAACATTGTAGGAACCTGATTGTGAATAACAATGTGAAGGGCCGGGAATGTCTGAACCAGCAGTGTTATCACCAAAATCCCAGTTCCAGGTTGAAAGCGTAGCCGATCCACCGGCAACAGTTAAATCAGTAAAATTCACGCAATATACGGGGCATCCGGCAGTATCATTAACCGTAAAATTAACTACCGGATTATTATTCAAATAGATAATAACATTGGATGAAGTGGCTATACATGGCGGCCCGGCAGGATTATTTGTTGTTAATGTTAACACCACTGAATCCTGAGCATACTCCGCATTACTTGGCGTATAAACAGCATTTAAAGTTGAGTTGTTTGGAGAATATGTTCCGCCTCCCCCAGTCCAGGTTCCGGTTGTTGCAGAACCTCCAATGGTGCCAGCAAGTGTTATTATTGAACCATCGCAACTATTTTGATTCGCCCCTGCATTGGCTATTGGGGATGTACTGATATTAATTACCATAGTATCGCTGACTGAAGCACAAGGCCCGGCTGGATCATCAGAAGTAAAAATTAAAGAAGCTGTGCCGGTTTGCGTTTCAGATAAACCGGGGGTGTAAACAGCATTTGATGAGGTATTGTCGGGACTATAAGTACCGCTTCCCCCAGTCCAGCTTCCATTTGTTGCAGCTCCACCAACCAAACCTGCTAAGAGTGCAGTACCACCGACACAGATAGTGTCATCCAACCCAGCATTTATTATTGGCGGCACATTAATAGAAATTGTGATTGAAGATGAGGCAGCAAGGCAGGAACCTGGTGGATCATTAGTTGTTAAGGTTAACGTTACAGAACCTGCAATAATTTCGGTTAGATCCGGAGTATAAATTGCATTCAGGGTAGTGTTGTTTGGTGAATAGGTCCCATTGCCACCGCTCCAGGTTCCGGTAGTAACAGAAGCACCAATAACACCGGCTAATGTGGCACCATTGCTTGCGCAGATAGCTTGAGCAGGTCCGGCATCAGCTGAAGCTAATGGATTAACAGTCACATTTACGATATCAGTTGATGCACAACTGGTAGAAGTTGTGGTTAACGTGTAAGTGGAAATTACGGGCGAAGCACCTGAGTTGGTAAGTGTTATGGAAGGGTTGGAGATGGTCGAATTCGTTAAACCCGTGGTTGGATTCCAGGAATAGGTATTTCCAAGAACTGCAGGAACTCCAATGTTTCCGGTATCGCCTGTGCAAAGAGTAATATCAGCACCTGCACTTGATGCTTGTGCCGGATTAACTGTTACAATTACCGGTTGTATATCTGTACACCCTCCTAAGGCTGTCAATTTTATGTAATAGGTGCCACTTGTTGTTATTGCGGCCGGTGAAGATAAAGAAGTAGTTGCTAATGAATTTAACCAATAGGACATTACCCCTCCCCCTGTAGTTCCTGATGTGACCGCTGCTAAAGTTATATCTACTGTTGATGGGCTGCATACCGCTACAGGATCGGTTATTTGTAAATCCGGTTGTGGGTTTACGGTTACTATTACTGAATCTATTGACTGGCAGCTTGCGCCAGAAGCGGATGTGGTTACCGTATATGTTGTTACTAAAGGTATAGTGCCGGTATTAAGCGTTGTAATACCCGGATCAGAAACAGTGGAACTGCTCAAACCGGCTGATGGAAGCCATGAATAGGAATTACCTGCTGTTAGTGGAACTCCAATATTGCCTGCGGTCCCTGAACATATTGTTAAATCAGTGCCTGCATTAGAGAGGGGTTTAACACCTACAACAATGGTCATATTGTCGGAATCGGGACAAATCCCTGAGGCAGTGTAAACGATCGAATTGTTTCCAAGGGTTGCGAGTGCCGGATTAAAAGCCCCTGTGGAGGTATTTGTAATTCCTGTACCGAACCAGGTGCCCCCCGAAATATTTGAAGTTAGCGTAATTGCCGGATCGGTATTACAAAATGGTCCGGCCGGAGTTATTGTAGGTGTAGGGTTTATGGTTACAACTACCTGATCCAAGGACATACATCCAGAGGCTGCGTCTGTGGTTATTACTGAATAATTCAAGACCAGAGGTGTGGTTCCGGCATTTACTTCTGTAATAGCCGGATTTGAAGCTATTGAACTACTCAAGCCGGTGGAAGGTGTCCATGAATAAAAATAACCTATTACGGGAGATCCTCCAATACTACCGGAAGCTCCTGAACAAATAGTTGTATCAAGGCCTGCATTTGAAACAGGGGGATCATTAACAACAATTATAAGTGTATCCGCACGGGGACAAGCACCAGAACCGGGCAGTGTATAAAAAATTGAATTATTTCCAGAAGCGGCAATTGCGGGATCAAAGACTCCTGCTGATCCATCAGTAATACCTGTGCCACTCCAAACACCGCCAGCAATATTGGCATTAAGAATTGCCGGGCCATCGTAATTGCAGAAAGAGCCGGGATTCTGAATTACAGGATTATTTGAAAACCCGGTTACTGAACTGGAAGCATAAGAACAAACAGAACCTACCGTAGTTACCAAGGTATAAGTACCCTTCGGTAAACTATTTCCAGACACATCCAATGTTAAAGCAGTTTTCCCTACCAGCGCAACTCCGCTTAAATACCATTGATAGGTAGCTCCCGTAACCGCATTCCCTGTAAGAAGTGCCGTATTACTGCACCAGTTACCCGATTGAATGATTGCTGAGTTTACAGCTGCCGTTTTATTTAAAAAAAGATTATCAAAATAAAAATAAGGATAACAAGGACCATTTGTATAGCCTGCCGGGAGTGTGCATGGCGAACCAAAAATTATGGCATTTATATTTACAGCGGGAGTAAAATTAAGAGTGATGGTTCCCCATGTATTTACAGGCGTATAAAGGACTGTTCCTAAAACCTGCCATGGCGAGGGAGGACAAGCTTGTCCTGAAAAAGGAAGATCAGTGCAGCTTGTGCTCCCATAGATAACAATATCGGAGGGAGGATAATTTATGACACCGCTATTACATACCCCACCCATATTTGAAATAGGAGTAGAAGCAATACTCATTTCCAATGAATAAGCGCTATCCTTGAGCATTGGCGAAATTAAGCAGGAGCCAATGTATTCCTGATACCCTATTGCCGAGATCACACCGGCAATTCCATTTCCATCCGGGAACGGTACAAGTCCGGCAGCGGTAGCACCGCCAAAAACCAAACCGCATGTATTCATATAATCCGCTGTAGCACTTGAAGCCTGCACCCAGCCCTGTGCGCAGTTCATCTGACTAAACGTATTGGGGCAGCAGGTCATTGACTCAAAAGAAGGATTAGCTATCAGGGAAGGTGCGGGAGGTGCACAGGAACAAGCAACAGAATCATTCAGATCGATCAATCCATTGCCATTATCATCTATTCCATTATTGCATATTTCCTGACCATACATGAATATGGGGAGTGACAACAATAGTAATAGCATGAAAAGTCTGTTAAACAACGGAATAGTTATTTTAACAATTGACATGTTTGAATAGTTTTAGCTGAGATAAATATATTGATTTTTTCTTTACAAAATAAATTCGGCTAAGGCTATCAGGGCTTCCTTATAAAAAAACTGGCGCAACGCAAGTAACTTCATTACATTTTATCGGTCAAAACCCAGAGGCTCTGCATCGGAATTAAAAGAATCCGTAGTTTCTTTTTTGATCCCCTAATATTACTGTTGCGAGGTAGTTCATTGATATGTCGGTGCGCTGCACCTTCTAAACAAATTGTAAAAATCTAAATCCTACAAATATTTCGCGGCTCTGCCGCTTTTTTTTAAGAAAGCCATAAGGCTTTTAGATTATAACCAAGATGCAATTAATGGATTTTAAGTTGCATTTACAGGCTAGTTTTGCAAGATGGAGAAAACTTGAAATAATTAAAAATAAAAAGGAAACAGCATCTTTTATTGAAGGTACTATCCTGCACAAGATGTCTGGCAAAAGCAATATTAACAGAACTGGAGGCTACGCAGGACTAAGGTTACCTTAACACGCTAATGAGCAATTATTTTTCTTTACGTGACACTTTAAATTCAGTTCTACGATTTTTAGCATGCTCCTCTTCGGTACATTCAACGCCATCAACACACCTGTTGATCAATTTACTTTCACCATACCCTTTACCGGAAATACGATCTTTACTAATTCCATTCTTTAAAATATAGTCAACAGCTGCATTCGCCCTTTGTTCGGAGCGTTTCATATTGGTTTCGGAAGAAGAACGAGAATCGGTATGCGCTGAAATTTCAATTACCAACTGTGGATCCTTTTCCATGATATCGATCACTTTATATAATATTTTAGAAGCCTCAGGTGTTACTTCATATTTACTATACTCGTAATATATATTTTCAATGATTTTCAGATCCTGTTTATTGGTGCTGGTTTTCAATTGCAATACTTTTAGCCATGGATCATCCACATAAATAATTGCTAATTTTTGTTTTTCACTTGGCAAAATAGTGAACTTAAATGCACCACTATTGCGTGATATTTCTTTAACTACGGCATCCTTTGAATCCGTTAAAAATATCTTTTTTAATTTTTTTAATTGTGTATCCGTTTCGTCAAGCTGAAACAATACATTTTGATCCGCGGGAAGGTTTTCAAATTTAAAAGCCCCGAATGCATCGGTTTTAGTGGTTGCTAATATTTCGCCTTTTTCGTTCACTAAGTTAACAATTGAATTGGCCAAGGGTGTTTTATCATCCGAAACAAATTTCCCTTTAAAATCAAGGCGTAATTCAGTATCTTCTACTTCCATTAATTTTAAAGTAGTTTTATCGGTTGCAAGAAATGTAAACTTAAAACTGCCATTGTCTCCGGAAGAGGTTGCCTGCATTTCCTTACCACTTTTATTGGTCATAATAATTTTAGTATTTGCCGGCAATTGAGTATCGTTTTCATCAACTTTCACCAAAAAATTTTGATCAGAAGGTAAATTTGTAAATACGAATGATCCAAAAGAATTGGTATAAACGGTTTGTACAACTTCACCTTTTTCATTCAATAAGTTAACCTTAGTATTGGTTAATGGTTTTGTAGAATTTTTCCCAACTAATAAATTACCTGCAAATGTAACCCCATCAGAAGCTACAGCAGACGAAGTATTTGGATCGGCCGGCAAATTGCGAAATACAAATTTCCCGCCTTTACCATCAATACCTGTTTCGCGGATGAACACTTCTTTTTCATCAGCTAAATAATATTTTGCTTTATTCGAAAATTTAGGACCCGCATCATCCAGCTTTACCATGTATTTTTTCTCAGGATCCAGATCTTCGAATTTAAAGAAACCTTTACTATCCGTGGTAGCTAAATTTAAGACCTGCCCGGCTTCCGACAACAGCATTACATCATTATTTTTTAAAGGATTATTGAGATTCTGGCTTATCACAATTTTACCAGAAATGGTAAGTAATTTATCAAGTGCCGTGAAGCTGTATATATCATCACTTCCTTTACCACCCATTCTATCGGATGAAAAATAACCAGTGGTTTTATCATCAGAAAAAACAATTCCAAAATCATCGGCAGTTGAATTTACTAATGCTCCAAGATTTTTCACATTCGTAAATTTCCCCTTAACATTTGTTGCAGAAAACACATCAAGTCCACCAAAACCAGCATGTGTATTGGAAGAGAAATACAGCATCCCATCCTTACGAATATAGGGAAACACCTCTTCACCGGCAGTATTTATTTTGTTGCCCAAATTTTGTGGTTGGCCCCAACTTTCACCCTCTTTTTCACAAACGTAAATATCCATCCCACCTTCTCCTCCAGGCTTATCGGAAGCAAAGAAAAGTTTTTGGCCATCAGCTGAAATACTTGCATGCGCCACTGAAAATTCATCGCTATTGAATTGAAATGGTTTTAGTTTAGACCATTTGTTATCTTTTAAAGCAGAAAAATACAATTTGGTACGGTTCACAAACTTTTTATCCATATTTTTAAATAAATCAACATGGGTAATGAAAACCATATTTTGTTCGGCATTAAAACTTACAGGACCATCGTGAAAATCGGAGTTTACAGGCCAAGGGAAAGCTTCTGATTCCGCGGAAAACTGAACAGCTCCATCCGAACCTTTTTTCATTTCACTGGAATAAACATGAAGAAAATTTTCTTTTTCATTCATGAGATTTTTATTCACATCCGAAATAAAAACAAGTTGATTTTTAAAAAGTACAGGCGAAAATTCAGATTGTTCCGTATTGATATTTGCAACAGAACTTACATCAAACTGCTTTGCTTTTTTTGTGAGTAATTTAATATCATCACAGGCTTTCATCAAGAGCTTACCTATCTTATCGTCCGGCACAGCAGTGGAGTATAATTTAAACTCGGCTTTTGCTTCATCAATCCTATTATTACTTTTAAGAACCATTCCATAATACAGATGATTAATGGGATTAATATTTTTTTGATTCATCAGCCTGGCATAATACAATTGAGCTTGCTGATAATTTTTTATTAAACGGTAGGAGTTCGCAATTTTTTCGAGTGCTTCGGGGCTCTCGTCATTTTTTAAAATGTTCTCGTATTGTTTGATCGCCAATGAATATTCTTTATTATCATAGTATTTATTGGCTTTCTCAAGCTGTGCAAAAGAGGAGGTGCAAATCAGCAGGAATATACATATGTGGAAGAAAGCTATTTTCATAAATTGGCACAAAAAATATTATGTATTGAGTATTATATATTAAGTAGTTTGCAATGAATACAAACTACTTAGCAAATCAATTTTAAAAATAACGGGGTGAAAAAAAGTTTGGTTTTGAAATTTTAAAATCATAACTCAACATTATCTCATGACTGCCGCCACCCGCTCTACCTATTTTATTAATGCCAAAATCAAAGGCATAGCCTATCTTAAATTTGTCGGTAATATTAAATTGAGTATATGCAACGATTCCGTATTTTGAACGCAGGGAGAGCCCCAGCCATAAACGATTTTCAAGTAAAAAACTAAAATTAAGATCAGCGGTGACGGGTGAACCTTTCACTACTTTGATCATGCAGGATGGACTAAAAACCATTTTTTTTGAAATCGCAAACGCTTTACCACCGGTAAAAAACAAGTGGGGAGCTAATTGGGAATCTGATCCATTCAGGTTATCAACACTGGTTAAACGGCCGGTAAATAAATGGGTGGCACTAAAGCCTGCATACATTGAATTTGTATAGTAATACAGCCCCGCATCGGCTGTAGGAACAATTACTGATGCATTATACCCATTGTATTTATCAAGAGGATCTTTATAGAAATTTTCTAAATTGTAATTGTAGCTGTATTGGTAGATGCCAAAACGCAAGCCCATGGATAATTTCCCGTCTTTGATCTTAATACGATATGCATAGGAACCTAAGGCGCCAATACTTTTTTTAGGTCCAAGCTGATCTGCAATAACGGTAAAACCTAAACCGGCTTTCTTTTTGCGCATGGGACCATGTATAGTAATTGTTTCAGTTTTTGGTGAACCATCAATACCTGTCCATTGATTGCGTAAAAAAACCGCGGTACTTAAACCTTCTTTGCTGCCTGCATAGGCTGGATTTATAGACAATTGATTAAACATATATTGGCTGTATTGAGGATCTTGCTGAGCAAACAAAGATGCCCCTCCCCACCCCTTGCCAATGGGCAACCCGGTGATCAAAAGCAAAAGAAACAGGAATAAAACACATTTCCCGGTTCTTCCCCGCAAAAGAGTATGTAATACAGTGTGTAAATATTGCTTCATGTTCTTTTATTAGTCCTTTACTGCAATCTATTCCTTTGAAAGGTAATTAATGAGTTAGTTCTACCCAACCTTTATAAATTTTTCCACCTGCTTCAATGATATAAAAATAGGTGGCATCCGGCAACGGGTTCCCTTTTTTATTTTCACCAATCCAAACTACGGCTTCATTATCATAGTTTTTCTTTGTCCACACCAAATCACCCCAACGGTTATATACAGAAACAATATTTGTTTTAAAATTTGTGATTCCATCTATCTGCCAACTATCGTTATGCCCATCTTGATTGGGCGTGATGCCTTTATAAATTACTAATTGCGCACCACAATCCACCTGATCTTCGGTGATCGTTACAGTACCCGGAATTGAAAAACTTCCGTCTTTAACAACATAAGAATAGGTTCCGGGAGCAAGATCTTCAAATAAAAACTTAGCCCCAAAAGGGGAGCCTTGCCAACTGTAAGTTACAGTACCTGAATTATTAATTACAGATAAATTAGCACTTCCATTACTTGCACCAATACAAGTGGAGTTAACTCCAACAGCTTCAACGCTAAATGCATTATCTTCGGGTTGTTGAAACCCTTGAGTTAACCATTTAACGCTGGAAAAAGGGGATGAAGTTGAATCGGATGTTACCATTACTTCTCCAACAGTATAATCAATAGTCCCCCAGGGGAAAGTTCCGGAGCCACCTGTTGTGCCTAATACCTGGCGCATTGGAGGGACGTTTTGCACCTGTGCTGTGGTAGTATGATACAAACCCAACATTAAAATGCACAGAAACAATAGTTTAAGTATTTTATTTATCATAATTATCTAAACTTTTCATAATTGTGCAAAGCTACTAAAGCATTTCACACCTTTTATTTTATTTCTTATTCTTCAGAAATTTATTTTCTTCTTTTGATGGTCAACCGAAATACGAATTTGTTGGTTAAAGATAAATAATAATTATGAATTTGCAAATCTAGGTTTCACAAATTGCTTATTAACTTATGTTACGCACTTATTAGACCCGGAGGGGCGAAATCTTTGAAGAAAACAGCCCCACACATCTATTAAGCTCTCCCTCTTTCATCGGCATAAACTCCGGAGCGGAATATTTCGCCCCGCTGGGGCTTATTTGGAGGGATTTATTAACATTCTACAAAGATTTTGCCCCTCTGGGGCAAGTAAGTTACAATAAATTACCCCATTTGATTGAGCGTTATAAGATTTACACTCCTTCACTTAACTCTAACCAACGCAAAGATTTTTCGTCAAGCTGAGCAATAATATTGCCTATCTGGCCGGTCCATTTTACAATATCATCATGGTTATCGGTACTTGTATTCAGCTCTTCAGTAATTTTCGCTTTTTGAGCTTCAAGTTTAGCAATGTCTTTTTCTAACTCTTCGAATTCAAATTTTTCTTTAAAGCTTAACTTTTTCTTTTGAGTGGCCGTTTTTGAAGTTGTATCGGCTGTATATGAAACAGGCGCAGCATCAATAGAAGCAGACTTTGCAGCTGCTTGCTGTTGATTTGCTTTGGCATCCTTCCCTATTTTTTTCTCTTCCTGTTCTTTTTTATCTCTATATTCAGTATAGTTTCCAGGGAAATCGCGAACAACACCCTCTCCTTCAAACACAAACAAGTGGTCAACCATTTTATCCATAAAATAACGATCGTGCGTTACAACAAGTAAGCAGCCCTGAAAACTGGTTAAAAAATCTTCCAATACACTAAGCGTAACAATGTCCAAGTCGTTGGTTGGCTCATCGAGGATCAAAAAATTAGGATTTGTTATCAAAATGGTCATCAGATATAACCTGCGTCTTTCACCACCACTTAACTTGGAAACAAAACCGTACTGTACATCAGGAGGGAACAAAAACTTAGTAAGCAAGCCTGATGCTGAAAGTTTAGAACCATCTGCCAAAGGAATAAATTCGGCAATATCCTTTACCACATCAATTACACGTTTATCTTCATTGAGCTTTAAACCTTCCTGAGAATAATATCCAAACACAATGGTTTCACCTGTTGAAATACTTCCGGAATCAGGCATCTCCAAGCCCATTACCATATTCAAAAAAGTAGATTTCCCAACGCCATTTTTACCAATAACACCAATTTTCTCCCCTTTTTTGAAAATGTAAGAAAAATCGTTGATTATTTTTGTTTCGTTAAACGCTTTTTTGATCTTATTAAATTCTAATATTTTCCCTCCGATACGAGACATTTGAACCCCCAGCACCAATTTTTCTTCTGTTTGTTTGCTAAAGGCTTTGTCTTTTACTTCGTAAAAGGAATCTACTCTATATTTCGCTTTAGTACCACGGGCACGGGGCATTTTACGCACCCATTCCAATTCTCTTTTGTATAAATTTTTTGCTTTATCGATCTCACTATTTTCCATCATCTCACGTTCAGCTTTTTTCTCAACAAAATACTGAAAATTGCCTCTGTAATGGAATAATTTACCTGCATCAATCTCAACAATTTCGGTACAAACGCTATCTAAAAAATAGCGGTCGTGCGTAACAAGCAATAAGGTAAGGTCCCTGGATACTAAATAATTTTCAAGCCATTCGATCATTTCAACATCTAAATGGTTGGTTGGCTCATCAAGTATCAACAAATGCGGCTCATCAATCAGTACTTTCGCTAATGCAACACGTTTTTTTTGTCCACCCGAAAGGGTAGAAATTTGTTTATCAAGGAAAGCGATTTTCAAGCGTTGCAAAATCTCATGAACCTTCGCTTCAAAATCCCAGGCTTCCAGCTTATCCATCTGTGCACTGCACAGTTCAAGCTGTTCAGACGTTTTATCATTATACTCTTTTTCGAATTCTGTTAAAGCAGTTTCATAATTGCGCACTGCATTCAGCATTGGGTTGTCGGTATTGTAAATAGCTTCAATTACCGTGCTGTTTGCATCAAACAAAGGATTTTGGTCCAAATAAGTAACGGTGATATCTTTTCGGAAGGTAACGGAACCGCCATCTGAGATCTCTTTGCCTGTGATGATCTTAAGCAAAGTTGATTTCCCTGCACCATTTTTTGCGATCAATGCCATGCGCTGGCCCTGGTTAAGTCCAAAGCTAATTTTATCGAATAACACTTTTGATCCGTACGATTTCGAAACGGATTCTACTGATAGATAGTTCAATTTAAAACAATTTTAAGTAAATGAATTTTGTAAGATTATTGATAATGAATTTGTATGAATTTTTGAAATTGTATTGTTACTATTGGGTTTATCGTGGCGTGTCCCTTTGGGGCGGGCTTTCCGCTTCAATCTTTCCCAATAAAAAAACTGGGAAAGGATTTTCGCTGCAATCCCTCACGCAAACTATCTAAAACCTAAAGCCTTATCAATACTCCTGAACAATAAAAAAAATTATATTCAGTTTCATAAATTCACTTTTCTATTAATCATCTTTAACCAAATAAAGCCTGCAAAGATACCTAAAATAGTGCATAAATACTACATGTTTGATACAGTTTTAAAGAAAAGAAGGAGGTATTACATTTTAAAATAAAATGCGAAAGGAGAAAAACAAAAATTATTCGGCATCTTTTTCTTTTTCTTTTGGAACAAAATTATAGGTGATTGTGGTAACATTGGCAGGCAAATCATCCGTTTCAGAGGATTCGTAATCTTCACTCACATCAATTTTTTCATTTTCGTCATCATCACCAAAATCATATACAGGGCTTGCCGGACCTTCATTACGGAAATGGTAGGCAGTTATTAATCCTGCCAAAGCTCCAAGTAAATGAGATTCCCACGACATACCACTTCGTAAAGGTAATATCCCCCAAACGGTACCACCGTAAAGAAAAACAACAAACATGGATACGGCAAGTAATCGCGTGTCTTTTCGAAATACTCCACTAAAAAATAAAAAAGTAACAAAACCATAAATAATCCCGCTTGCGCCAATGTGGTAAGCATCACGCCCGATGGCCCAAACCCAGATACCGGTCATTAAATATACCCAGAAAAATATTTGAAAGGCTATTGAACGGTAAAAATAAAAAATAACAGGCCCCAAGATCAGCAATGGGGCTGAGTTTGCAAGCAAATGAGAGAAATCAGCATGTAATAAAGGGGAAGTTATTATTCCAAATAAACCATGAAAAGTGCGAGGATATAAACCATACCAGGATAAATTTATTTTCTCGACTGTTTCAAATAATTTTATGCCCCACAGTATTAATAAAAATAAGGACGGATAAAGAATACTGAAAAATAATTTGGATGTAGTATTACGCATAAGTCCTACGAATTACGAATTTTAACGAATTACGAATGGGTTTGTTTCATTTAATTAATTTGGCCTCTACATTTTGCAAATGAATTATCTATAACAAATAAACCAGAAATCATTCCTTACCATGTATCAACACAGATTCGGAATTCGTATCTCAATGTTTGTACCAAAAATAAAGCGTGACAGAAAGACATTCTTTGATTTTAAAAGTATTTAATTTATATTTGTTTTCGGTTCCCGTTATGAAAAAAGCAGTATCTATATTTTTGTTTGGTATTTTCCTGTTCAATATGGCAGGTTATTTTATTGCATTTAAATCTTTTCAATATCAAATAAAAAAGGAAATAAAAGCGGAAATAAAAAAGAATTTAAGCCCAAATGAACTAACTGCTATTGTAATTGACAATAAACAAATCAACAAAATAGATTGGCTGGAAGAAGGGAAAGAAATGTACCACAAAGGCAAACTTTATGATGTTGTTCGACACACTAAAAACGCTACCTCCATTACCTATTATTGCATCAATGATAATCAGGAAGAATTATTATTCGCTAATCTTGAAGAGCATATAACTACGCACATTGCAGCTAATAAGCCATTAAAAAACAATGCTTCTAAAAAATTATCAAACAATGTTATTAAGCTGTATTTTTTAAATGAACAATCTATTAAATTTAACACGATTTTATTAAATCACCCCTTATTTTATTCCATCAATTTATCGTACAAATCTTCTATTATAGAAACGGACACCCCTCCTCCTGAGTTCGTTTAATTTCCCCTTTCAAAATTTCGATTTTCAATTTTAATTATTTAGTTAAAACTAAATTATTGAACAGTGTTTATTATCTATACTGTAGAATAATTTAGTGAGAATTAAATATTTATATTCTTGTTATCAACTCTCCCGGTAATAACATTTATTGTTTTTACCAGGAGGAAGCTATACAATTGATATGGCTTCTGATGCAATCAATATATGGTATTGAACATAAAAAAAATTCATAAAACATTAAAAACAGCTAGTAATGAAAAAAAACATACTAAGTATCTTGTCAGGAATGATCGTGATCACAACTGCAAATGCTCAAATAAATACGAGTAACGACACCACTCCTATCAGACTAATTAATTTGAATGAAGTAGTTTTTTCCGCAAATAAAGCAGAAGAAAAAAAATCGGATGTACCTTATACAATTGACATAATTAAAGCAAAAAATTTAGAATTAAGTAATCCGCAAACAGCAGCAGATATGCTTTCCAACACAGGGAATATAATGGTTCAAAAAAGCCAGGGAGGCGGAGGAAGTCCAATAATAAGAGGGTTTGAAGCCAACCGTGTATTAATTGTTGTGGATGGAGTACGGATGAACAATGCAATTTATCGTGCGGGACATTTACAGGATGTAATAACCCTTGATCCATCGATGCTTGATCGTACTGAAATTGTTTACGGACCTTCTTCCGTAATGTATGGTAGCGATGCGCTTGGTGGCGTAATGCATTTTTATACTAAAAACCCATTATTTGGTGATGACAAAATGAATTTTAAATTAAATTCTTATTTACGTTATGCAAGCGCCAATCAGGAAAAAACAGGACATGTAGATTTTAATCTTGGATTTAAAAAACTTGCTTCATTAACAAGTATCAACTATAGCAATTTTGATGATTTGCGCACAGGTTATGCACGTACACCGAATCCTGACTTTGGCCGCTGCTACTATTATGTTGGTCAAAATTCTGCCGGTACAGCCGACAGCATGATAAAAAACAGCAACTCCAATATTCAAAAACGCAGTGGTTATTCCCAAATGGATATAATGGAAAAATTATTATACAAAGCAACTGATAAAATTAATGTTGGTTTAAATTTTCAATATTCAACATCGTCAGAAATAAATCGTTATGATCGCTTAACAGATCCGGGCAGCGGAGGTAATTTAAAGTTTGCAGAAAATGGTTATGGTCCACAAAACAGGATGTTGGTATCCTTGTATTCAACTATTAAATCATCAGGGAAACTTTTTGATAATATGAGAATAACAGCCGCATATCAAGACATTGCTCAAGAACGTTTCAGCAGAAAATTCAGCACCAATTATACAACCGGCAGCGGTAATAATAATAAAACAACGAATTTAGAAAATGTAAATGTTTATTCATTGAATGCAGATCTAAGAAAACAAGTAAAAGAAAAACATGAATTAAGTTATGGATTAGAAGTAGTAGGTAATAAAGTAACTTCTACGGCAACAAAAACTAATATCTATACAGGTGCTGATCTTACCCCTGTTGATACGCGCTATCCCAATGGCGGCAGCAAAACGCTGAATATTGGTGGTTATGTAACACATAGCTGGGAAATTAATGAGAAACTTATTTTATCCGAAGGTGTTCGTTTAACTCACAATACGTTGACCTCCAATTTTGATACATCAGCGGCTGTTTCAACCTTCCAATTCCCCTTCACAACTGTTAAACAAACAAACAATGCATTAAACGGAAATATAGGTTTAGTAATTATGCCCGAAAAAAATGTTCGTTTTAGCATTTTAGGTTCTACAGGTTTTAGAGCTCCAAACGTAGATGATATGAGCAAAGTTTTTGAATCGGTTGGAAATACTGTTGTTGTTCCAAATGCTGAATTAAAACCTGAATACGCCTATAATTTGGAGGGAGGATTTGCAACAACAATAATGGATGATAAAGTAAAATTTGAGGCAAATTATTACTATACATTATTAAAAAATGCAATTGTTACAAAAGAATTTAAATTAGATGGTAAGGATTCAGTAATTTTTAATGGCACTTTAAGTCAGGTAAGGGCTTCTCAAAATGTTGATGAAGCATATATACAAGGACTTTACGGAGCTATTACAGCTGACCTTAATGATAATTTTTCTTTTAAAACCTCTATCACTTACACGATGGGACAATACCGTCAACAGTTGAGTTCAACAAGTGGTGGTGCCAGCCGCGATACAATTGTTCCAATGGATCATATTCCTCCAATGTTTGGAAGAACCAGCTTTTTGTATCATTTCAAAAAATTTGAAAGTGAAATTTATGCAATGTACAGTACCTCAAAATCAGCTAAAGATTATAGTCTTGGAAAAGAAGACAATGAGGTTTACTCTGCAGATCCTGTTAATGGATTTATGCCGGGTTGGGTAACATTTAATGTTAAAACAAGCTATCATATCACCAAAAACTTTATGGTTAATTTGGGTGTAGAAAACTTGTTTGATACACATTACCGTGTATTTGCATCTGGAATTAGCTCAGCCGGAAGAAATGTAATGGTTGCTGTTAGATATAAGTTTTAAAATTAATTTATTTAGTAGGCTGTCTCAAAATTGAGACAGCCTACTAAATAAAATTATTGCTTAACAATTGTTTTTATCCGTGTCCCCAAAAAATACTTTCTTGAAAATTTTCATATTATTTATTTGTTTTTTTTCACTAACCATAAGTGTTAAATCCCAAAAGGATACTACCATACAGCAACAATTAAAAGAAGTTGAAGTATCCAGTACTATTAACACTTATAGTAATGAAACGGCTTTGAACATGAGCAATCTTTCGGTTAAACAGATGCGCCAATACGGAGCACTTAATATATCGGATGGGCTTACTTCCATTCCCGGCATCAGCCAAATGAATACAGGTGTAGCAATTTCTAAACCTGTAATCAGGGGCTTATATGGTAACCGTATTCAAACTGTAATGTCCGGCTTACGCTTTGATAATCAACAATGGCAGGATGAACATGGATTAGGATTAACAGATATTGGAATCGACAAAGTTGAAATCATTAAGGGGCCTGCATCGCTTTTATATGGATCGGAAGCGGTGGGTGGAGTGATAAATGTGATCGAAGAGAAATCACCAGAGGAGGGAAAAATAGTAGGTGATGTAAATACCCGCTTTTTAAGCAATACTTATGGAAATGCCACAGATATAGGTTTTAAAGGGAATAAAAACAATAAAAACTGGAGAATACGTATAGGTGCTGAATCAGATGCTGATTATTCAGATGGAAATAATACCAGAATTTTAAATTCCCGTTTCGGTGGTTACTACTTAAAGGCATCTTATGGGTTTAAAAAAAATAATTGGACCTGTCAAAATAACTACAATAGCTCTGTCAATAATTTTGGCTTTATAATGGCTGACAACCGGGATGCTAAAAAGCCTGATGGACGGCTTAGCAGAACAATGGATGGGCCGCATCATACAGTTATATTAAATATTTTGTCGTCAGAAAATATAATTCGTTTAAAACAATCTCTTTTCAAATTTAATGTTGGTGCTCAATCTAATATCAGATTAGAAGATGAAGGTGGTGGAGAAATAAGTTTGAATATGCACTTAAACTCTTTGATCTACAATTTACAGTGGATCAAAGTATTTGAATCTAAAACTGAATTAATCATTGGTAATCAAAGTGTTTTGCAAAACAATACCAACTTTGGCAAACGGAAAATTGTGCCTGATGCAACTATTAATGAAACAGGAATTTCTGTTTTTTTAAATCAAAAAATTGGAAAAATAATTTTAGAAGGTGGTGTGGGAGGAAATTACAGACGTATTAAAACAATTGAAACAGAAAATGTAAATACTCCAGACAGAGAAATTCATCCGTTTGACCGTTCATCACCCTCACTAAACGGAATGCTTGGGACGACAATTAATCCTAGTAAATTCTGGAACATAAAAATTTGTGGCAGTACCGGATTTCGTGCAGGAAACATGGCAGAACTTTCTTCAAACGGTTTACATGAAGGGATTTATCAATACGAAATAGGTGACCCAAACTTAAAAGCAGAACAAAATTACAATGCTGAAATTGCAATTAATTTTATTGCTGAGCAAGTTGGTTTTTCAATAACAGGATTCAATAATAATTTCAAAAATTATATTTACCTGGCACCAACCGAGGAAAGTTTTTATGGGATCCAGGTATTCAGGTACAAACAAAATGACGCTAATTTATATGGAGGTGAAGCTGCTTTAACAATAAAACCAATTGCTTTAAAAGGATTGCAAATAAATACAAATTTTTCTACAGTCACAGGATTGTTATTTGACGGTTCTTATTTACCCTACATTCCTGCTAATAAGGTTCATTCGGAATTAAAATACACATTTGATATTAAAAATATCGCAAAAGATTTTTATGTTTTGGGAGGTAATGATTATGTATTTGAACAAAACTCCCCCTCTGTTCATGAAAATAAAACTGCTTCATATTATTTATTTAATGCAGGTTTCGGAAGCTCTTTAACAATTAAAAAAGAAAAAATCAATTTCAGTATTATTTGTAATAATTTATTTAATACAAATTATTATGATCATTTGTCACGCTTTAAAGCTTATGGGATACATAACATAGGGCGAAACATTGTTTTAAACATTCAAATACCTTTTAATATAAAATAAATTAATAATAAAACAAAATGAAAACGAAAACGAACATCTTTTATGGAGTACTGCTTGTATCAATGATATGTGTTTCATCATGCAAAAAAGAAAAAGACCAGCAAATCCCTCCAACAATGTCATTTAAAACCGGTGCGGGCTATACTTTTGCAAATGATTCATTACCTATGAATGATACAATTACAGTTGGCATAACTGCGGCAAAATCAGAAGACAAGGATTTACTTACGCGATTTGTAACTACTCAAAAATATGATATGGGAACTATAACAACACTCCTTAACGAATCATTTAACCAGGATACTTATTCAAAAGACATGCAAATTATTACAAGAAATACTGCCGGAACGGAAACCTATACTTATACGATCATCAACAGGGATGGCTTAACAAAAACGTTAACATTGACTTTTACAGTAAATTAAATTAATATAAACCAAAAACAAAAAAAACATGAAAAAAGTAATTCTATGTGCCGCAGTTGTATCTGCATTTTCTTTTGCTTCTTGCGAAAAAGAGCGTAATTGTACTTGTACAACAACTTCTACTTTTGGAGGAGCCTCAACAACTTCAACCTCTATAAGAACATTCAAGGATGTTACCAAAGGACAGGCAAAAACACTTTGTAAAGGATGGACAGAAACTGATGGTAATGGTGCAGTTACAACCGCTGATTGCAAACTTAACTAAGCGGATCAGATTTTGGTAAAAGGCGTTTAGCATTTGCTAAACGTCTTTTTCAGAAATTAAATTTTTAAACTTTTTTTATATTCTTTTTACATTTATGAACATGACATGAAAAAAATTGCTGTCATATTTTTTCTTTGTGTTTTCCTGTTTAATACAATGGGCTATTTTATTGCGTTTAAAGCAGTTCACTACCAAATAAAAAAAGAAATAAAAGCAGAAATAAAGAGAAAGGTAAATCCTGCCGAACTAACAGTTATTGTTATTAATAGGCAACAAATCAATCAAATTGACTGGTATGAAACAGGTAAAGAAATGTATCATGATGGCAAACTTTATGACATAGTAAGAAATACAGAGAACGATACATCAATTATTTATTATTGCATTAACGATAAACAGGAAGAAGAATTGTTTGCCCACCTTGATGAGCATATTAATGCGCACATTGCAGCGAATAAACCCTTAAAAAATAAATCTACAAAAAAATTAGCTGATAATATTGTCAAGCTCTATTTTTCAAACAAATCATCTCATTCATTCAATTCTTATACTCATATCACGGAACAATTTCCGGGCGCATGTTTCACCTACTTATCTCCTACTCTAAAAATAAATCCCCCACCACCCGAATTTTCATAATCTCTCTTGGATCAATATCAAATGTTTTCTCCTCTTTTTTGCAGATCATATTGATATAGATCCAGCATTTCCCTATTAAATCAAGCATTTTTTGATCCCGATTCTTAGTTAAGGATCCGGCTTAGAGAAGCACCATTGTATTCAGCAAACAGAAAATGTTGAACACATTGGTGAGCTACGGTATTTTTGAAATATGAAAACCTTGCTATCCGAAAAATTTAGCGGGATCCTTCATGACATTTCACGTTAAAAATTTGGTTAGGGGCACCACTGCGTTCAGTTGGGGAATTGAACGCTTTGGGTGTCATTTTACTCCTTTAAATGAAATTAATATTACCTATTAAAACAGCGAGCTACCGTTCATTTATTAAAAAACACCGTTTAATAAACGGAGAAATAAACTATTAATTTCCGAGATATATTTGAAATTATAAAAATCTACATCATGAAAAAAAAAATATACAAATACATATTTGTTAGTACCCTTATTTTTGCCCAGGCAAAAATTGTTTTCGCTCAAAATGGAAAACATTGTGGTACTACAGAAGCAACTCAGGTGTTGCATACTACGCATCCTGAATTACTGGAAAAAGAACTAAATTATAATAAAGAATTAGCACAACAGATCCAGTATAAAAAACAACAGAAGGCATTACAGGCAATCGAACCTATTTATACTATACCTGTAGTATTTCATGTTATACATACTTTCGGTGCCGAAAACATTTCAGATGCACAGATAATTGATCAGGTAAATATTCTTAATCGGGATTATGCAAAGCTTAATGCTGATACCTCAGATATTGTGGGCAATACCCCTTTCGATTCTCTCGCTGCAAATGTGAAAATAAAATTTCGTCTTGCAAGATTAGACCCAAATGGCAATTGCACCAATGGAATTGAACGGATCTATTCACATAAAACAAATAATGCTGATGACAATTCAAAATTAAATCAATGGCCAAGAGATAAATATTTGAATGTTTGGACAGTAAAAACTATTGGTGACGATGGAGTTGCAGGTTATGCTTATTTCCCTTCGGATGTAGATGGTATCACGCAATACAGAGATGGTGTACTTATTTTATCACAATACGTTGGAAGTATTGGCACGGGTGCTCCATTCACATCCCGAGCCCTAACACATGAAATTGGTCACTGGATGAGTTTATACCACCCCTGGGGAGGAACAAATTCACCGGAAGTGGCATGCGGTGATGATGAAGTGCTTGACACACCTGAAACCAAAGGACATTTATCATGTACTGTTTCGGATTTAATGGGTGCAGTATGTGATTTACATACACTCAGCCCCTCTTATAATTTCAACAGCATAACTACGGCTTCTGGAACAATAGATACCGCGCAAATACAAGGAGTAATCGGTGCAAATTTTGCACAGTTTTCAGCTGTTGGAGTTTCGAATAACTCAAGCGATTCCGCGCGTTTTTCTTTTTCAAACTGGGATACAGGCGCTACCAACGGTGATACATTAGTGTATGATTCTTTAACTGGAAGTATCAATACAACTAAATATTATGAAGTAACAGCAAACCCCGCTTTGGGCAGCAGTATGACCTTATCAGGTATCGCATTTGCTTTTCAACGCTCCGCTACCGGAGTAAGAACCTATTCAGTTCGCTCGAGTGTAGATGGATTTGCCAGTAATCTTCCTGCATCAATTATTGGTAATACAAATTTAAGCATCAAAGGCTCAAATGAATTTTTCAATAAATATGATACAACCATAAGTCAAAGTGGAAGTACGATTGCTCTAAGTGGCGCATCCTATACAAATGCAATTACACCAATTACTTTCCGTTTCTATGGCTGGAATGCAGAAGATAGTGCAGGTACTTTCAGTATAGACAATGTTAATTTTAGCGGTACGGTAGGAACAATTGAAAACACGCAAAACTATATGGATTATTCCTATTGCGAAGTAATGTTTACAAATGGACAAAAAGAAAGAATGAGAACCGCACTGGAAAGTAATATTTCATTTAGGAACCGCTTGTGGCGTACATCAAATTTAGTGGCTACAGGAACGGATGATGCCGGTCAGGCAGTAGCAGTATGCATTCCGGTTCCTGATTTTTTCTCTAACCGTAATACAATTTGCGCAGGTACAAATGTTACGTTCACTAAAAACATATTGCTTGGGACAGTATCTAATACAGTGTGGACTTTTGATGGGGGCACTCCATCTACCTCAACCGCAGCAAATCCGGTTGTTATTTATAACACCCCCGGTGACTACAGTGTGAAACTTAAAGGGAGTAACGCTTCCGGATCAGATTCAGTTGTAAAAGAATACTTTATTCATGTTAGTAATTCTGGATCACATCAATACAATGGCCTTGCTTCTGAAAGCTTTGAAACTTCTCCCAATTACGCAAGCTGGATAGTAAATAATTATGATAACAATAATAATTCCTGGGCATTTACTAATACAACAGGACATAGTGGGAATCACAGCATGGTAATGAATGGATTTGAAAATTATGCATATGATGTTGATGATTTTGTCACTCCGGCTTTTGATATGTCCTTTGTAAGTGGAGCGTCTTTAACTTTCCGCTGTGCGGCCGCTTCAAAAGCATTGTTAGCTGCAGACCTGAACGATGTATTGAAAATTTATTCCTCAACAAATTGCGGACAAGCATGGCAGATACGATCTACTATACAGGGAAGTGCATTGTGCAATAATGGTTATCACCCTGAAAGTTTCCATCCGGACTCACCCAGCCAATGGGCTTTACACTCAATCGTGATCCCCAATAATATTGCCACCGATAATGTTCGTTTTAAATTTGAATACACAGCGGGTAATGCAAGCAATAATATATACATAGATGATGTAAATATTACCGGTGTATTAGGTATTAATGAAAACGGTATTGATGCTGCCGGCATTTTGATCTATCCAAACCCAACGGATCAAACGGCCACTGTCACATATCATTTGAACAAAAAAGGAAATACAAAAATTGAAGTATTGGATCTGCTTGGTAAAAAAATAATGGAGGTAACTAATAACGATCAGCCGGAAGGTGATTACTCAGTTCCTATATCAAAACAAGAGCATAACATCAGTAATGGTATTTATTTTATTAAACTTTCTATTGACAATACAGCCATTACGAAAAAAATAATCTTTACAGAATAATCATTTCATTTTTGTTAATTAAGTAAGAAGGGGGCAATTGCCCCCTTCTTTATTGGGGAATCGAGCCTTTAATTAAATATTGATGAAGGAAATGAATTTATTGAATTAGGCAATAGCTTATAATCGTTTTAATGTGAACTCAGGCTAAATCGTGCGAACGTCATACTGAGCCTGTCGAAGTATGTGGGCAGCCCCACGCACACCCTTCGACAGGCTCTGGGTGACAGTGCACGTTGTAATATCAGCAATAGTGTTTTATATTATTCATTATTGCCTAATTCATTTAATTTAATTGTTTGGTAATCTCTCATTAACATTTTAATAATATCGATTCAGTAACCTTGCATCATAAAATTTTAATATTTATGATGACGAACTATTTAAAAAACAATCCGGCTGTTGATGCTGTAATCTACCTAAAGAACGGAACAAGAAAACACGGAGTATTGGTAGATAACAGTTTGCGCAGAAATGATGCTTTTCATTTTATTTGCAATAGTAATTTTCATTTATTTCAGGAAACAAATAATCCTGCGTTCATTGAAATAGTGGCGGGCAGACTCATTGCCTCTATTGATACGCATCTAAAATAAACCACTCTGCACTGAATTGAAAATATACTTGTGTGAGATTGCTTCAGTCGTACCTCCTTCGCAATGACGTACTAAGTTTAATGCTGAACTATGGACAGACGCAACAAGATGCTTCAACTGCGCTCCACATGACATTCTCACACAAAATCGATTTCCAAAACAGCCTCTCTTCGCTTTCACAAACTTCACAAAAGCGGATTATTGCCTACGGCAAAATTGTGAAATTGATAAAATTGACTATGAGAACCCACGCTGCTTTTTAATGTTTTCGTAGGCTTGCAGTACTTTTTGAAACTTTTCTTTTGCTGCCTTTTGAACTTCTTCACCAAGAGCCGCTACTTTGTCGGGGTGAAATTTCACAGCCATTTTCCTGTATGCTTTTTTCACTTCTTCATCTGTTGCAGAAGTTTCTATTTCAAGGATCTTGTAATCGCTTGTTGCATCCTTGAAATACATTGCCTTCAATGAATTAAAATCAGCCGCGCTTACACCCAGATAATTGGCAATTGTATGGATTGTCTGTAACTCCAGCTCATGCACATGATCATCGGCTTTTGATATACCAAAAAGGTAGTGAATAATCTGCAATCTTTCCGAATGCGGCATAAACTGCTTGATCTGAATACAAACCTGGTGCAAAGGGATTTCTTGTTTTAAAATTTCTTTCAGCATTAGTAATTGTTGCTGAGCATGGTCTTCCCCAAATTGTCGAGCCAAAAACTTTTTTACATAATCCAATTCGCTCTTTAGTATTTTTCCATCACTTTTCATCACCGCTGCCGACAATACCAATAAACTCGCAGTAAAATCGCCTACATGTGGTGCTCCGCCAGATATGTATTTTGTTTTACCATCATCTTTAACAGTAACACTTGCAGCATCAAATGCAGAGCCTAAAGCGAAACCAAGAATACCTCCTAATGGTCCACCCAACGCCCATCCTAAGCCTCCACCTAACCATTTACCAAATTGTACTTTTGCCATAATATTTGAATTTTAGGTCGCAAAGATAATTATATTCAATTACCAATGGGCTATGGTGAATTTGAGAATGTATAATTCAATTTAATTAAGAGTAAATGCAGCTTAAAAGCCATGCACATAGTTCGACAGGCTCGGCATGACTTCGCGCGGTGGCAGTCTGAGCCTGTCGAAGACTGTGGGCAGGTTCATTTTGTTCAATATTGACATTCAATTATAAATTGTAATTTCGTAAATCACAAAACAAACAAAAACATGAAACCAGACATTTACACTAAAACAATTTTAACAGTAATAGCCGCAGCGCTTGTACTTCTCGTTATTCAAAATACCACTATAGTGAATGAAGCAAAAGCCGACAAAACCAACTTTAACAAATTTGCAACAGTGCCTGTAAATAATGATGGTTCTATTAATGTGAAGTTAATAAGCGAACAATTGGATGTAAATTTAAAAAGTATAGGTGGCAGTAGTGTGTATGGAGCATTGCCCATGAATTTAAAAGAAGTAGGGGGCAATAGTGTTCATGGTGCTTTACCTATAAATTTTAAGGAAGTTAATGGAAGTTCAATTAGTTCAAATGGCTTACCAGTGAATATTACAGCTGTGAATGGAACGAGTATATATAATGCTATTCCTGTAAAGCAACAGTAGTTTATTTAGAACCATTCTAAACAAAACCCCAACTTTTTTTGTTTTTTTGCACACTTAGAATAAATGTATTAGGTTTGCATCCGTATTAACCAAAAAAATAAAAAAACATGAAAAAAGTAGTATTATTTGTTGCAGTTATTTCTGCATTTTCTTTTGCTTCTTGCAAAAAAGACCAAACTTGTACCTGTACATCCACTTATAATGGTGTAGCAAGTGGAACCGCTGATGTTACAACTTTTCCAAAAGCTACAAAAGCTGCTGCAAGAGCAAATTGTTTAAGTTCAACTCGTGTGAGCGGTTCAAATACAATTGTAGAAACTTGTGAACTTAAGTAAATTTCAAAACTAAGTTCTATTATTTAAATTCAAACTTAAAAAACTAAATAAACATGAAAAAATTATTATTATTTGTTGCAGTTGTTGCTGCATTTTCTTTTGCTTCTTGCAAAAAAGACCGTACTTGTACTTGTACTACTGTAAATGCTGACGGCTCACCAAGCACAACTCAGGTTATTACTATTATTGACTCAAAAAAAGCTGACGCAAAAAAATTGTGTATAGATAGAACAACAGGCACTGGTACTGATCTAGAAACAACTACCTGCGAACTAAAATAGATTGTGAACAATTAATTTACCTATTTAATCATTTTAAAAAAATAAAAACATGAAAAAAGTATTATTATTTGTTGCAGTTGTATCTGCATTTTCTTTTGCTTCTTGCAAAAAAGACCGTACTTGCACTTGTACAGACACCAACACTATTCCTGGTAGTTCAGCAACTACTAGTGTTAAAACTTATACTGATGCTAAAAAAGGCGATGCAAGAGCAGCGTGTTCAAGCTATTCGTCTACCTCTGATTTTGGTGGAACAACTTATGTATTCACAACTACTTGCGAACTAAAATAATTTTATTAAAAATTTCTATTAAAAAGCGTTCCAGATTAATTCGGGAACGCTTTTTTTTCATCCAAATATGTTAAAAAAAATTGCACTCGTTTTTCTTTGCGCTTTATTAGGTGCAGTATTCTTGTTTTCAGGATATACAAAACTATATCCTATTGAGCCATTTGAATATACTTTTGTAGATCTTGGTTTTATAAATTGGCAGGTTGCCCCCTTCATTGCACGTATTCTTATAGGACTTGAATTTTTTATAGGAATACTTCTTCTCTTCAATATAAGCCTTCGCAAAATCGCTTATAGATCAGGCATAGCGGTGCTGCTTATATTTTGCGTTTATCTTATTTTATTAATTTTCTTAACCGGCAACAAAGGCAATTGTGGTTGCTTTGGCACTATTATACAAATGTCACCTTTGCAGGCATTGATAAAAAATGCAATTATGCTTGGTGGCTTTTTTATTTTGTATAAGTATCACGATGGCTGGAACTTTAGTAAAAGAGCGACAATTATTAATACATTGGTATTCGTTTCAGCGTTTGCAATACCCTTTATTCTTAACCCTGTTGAATTAAATTATTCAGAAGCATACCTTAATAAACCGGAAGAAAATTTTAAAATTGAATTGGACACTTTATATAAACATGCAACGCTAAATGTGCCACCCAAAACACTTTCTCAAGGAAAGCACATTATTGCATTTATGAGTTTAAAATGTCCGCATTGTAGGATAGCGGCTAATAAGATGAGAATTATTCAGGAGCGTAATCCTTCTATCCCCTTTTACTTTGTACTTAATGGTGAGGAAAAAAATTTAATAGATTTTTTTGAAGAAACACATACCCAAAATATTCCACATTGTATGCTGGTAGGAGGTGATAGAAAAATAGGAAATTATTTTGTTTACGTAGCAAGAAAGAGCGATCTCCCTCTTATTTATATGGTTAATAGCAGTGTTGTAGAACACAATATAAATTATATGAACTTAGACCAGAAGGAGATAGAGAAATGGTTGGAAGAATAATTTTGGATTAAAAGCTTTTATTGCTTTTCTGAAATTTATTTTTTACCGCAAAGTGCGCAGAGAAAAACTACGCAAAGAGCACAAAGCCCTTAAATTTATATCCTTTGCGAACCTTGCAACTTCTTAGCGAACTTTGCGGTTAATTTCTACCAATTCCCTCCAGAACCACCACCACCAAAACCTCCACCACCAAAGCCTCCAAAGCCACCAGAAGAACCGCCACCACCAAAGCCTCCTCCACCACCTCTATGGCCAAATGCATTACCTAATATAAACCCTGCTGCGCCCATGGTTAAACCACCGCCACCGCCTCCACCACGTTTACTGGCTTTGAAAATAACAAACAGAATAAATAATATAAGTGGAATTATAACTCCAACCGGAAACTTCTTTTTGTTCTTTTTGCCATAAGCATCGGAACTATATTCGCCTTTGGCCATTGCCATCAATACATCGGTGGCTTTATCCAAAGCAGTATAATATTCTCCTCTTTTGAAATAGGGATACATTTCGTTCTCACGAATTTGTTTGGTGGTTAGATCGGGAATAGCTCCTTCAAGTCCGTACCCCACAGCAATGTGCAAATTACGCTGCCCTTCACCTCCGGTTGGTTTCACAAGGATAACGATACCATTATCAAATTTACCTTGTCCTACGCCCCATTTCTGACCAAGTTCCGTTGCGTAGCTCCAGGGCTCGTCTCCACCCAGGTCGTCAACAATAACAATAACTATTTGATTTGATGTTTGATTTGCAAAATCAGAAAGTTTACGCTCCAACCTTTCCGCTTCATCAGCAGATAAAAAATCAGGCATTTCTTTTGAAAGATTATTTACCAAACGCGGTGGACTTGGACGTTCCGGAATACCAGTAACTTGTGCTAATCCCGTATTTGATAAAAACAGAATAAGAAATAAAAAGGGGAAATATTTTTTCAGCATTTGGTTATTTTTAAATAGATGACCGGTTTATTTAAGGTCCTTCAGCAATGAAATTTCCTACCCACAGTCTTCGACAAGCTCAGACTGACAACCGCACGATGTCACTCTGAGCTTGTCGAAGAGTGTGCGATGGCAATAAAATTTATTTCCCAAAACTCATATCATTACTTAATTCATTGGTATCATTATGATGCAGAGGGAAATGCGCTTTTAATTTTTCGCCTGCCATATTAATTCCTTTGGATAGACCTTCAGTAAATTCTTGTTTTTTGAAATGCTCCAACATTGTAAGTTTAATATGATCCCAAAAATCAGAAGGTACTTTTTCGTTAATTCCTTTATCCCCGAGTATCGCAAATTTATGGTCTTTCACAGCCAAATAAAATAAAACACCATTGCGCAAAGCGGTTGCATCCATTTTTAAACTATGAAATATGTTGGCCGCTTTATCCAGCACATCTTCTTTACATACATCATCAATATGCACACGAATTTCTCCTGAAGTATTAAGTTCAGCATCAGCAATGGCTTTTTGAATGGTATGTTTCTGCTCTTCGTTAAAAAAGTTTTTTGCGCTCATTCCTGAAATTATTTTAAATGCTGAATGTTAAATTGTAAGTGAACTATTTGCAATAATTCAACATTTACAATTTAACATTTAACATAATTTTTCAAACTATTTCTTATCTCTCATGCTTTTAATATCCGGAGCTGTTTCTGCACCTTCAACTGATTCGAAGTACGCTTTTTTATCGAAATCGAAGATACCAGCCCAAATATTTTTCGGGAATTTACGTATGTAGGTGTTGTACTCTTGTGCCGTTTCATTGAAGCGTCTACGTTCAGTAGCTATACGGTTTTCCATACCTTCATATTGTGCTTGAAAGTCACGAAAAGCTCCTACGGCCTGTAATTGAGGATAATTTTCAGCTACAGCCATTAAACGTCCTAATGATTGACCAAAAGCTCCCTGAGCTTTTTCAAATTCAGCCATTTTCTCAGGAGTTAAATTGGTTGGGTCTATTCGTACGCTAGTCGCTTTACTGCGTGCTTCCATTACTTCTTTCAATGTTTCTTTTTCGAAATCAGCAGCACCTTGAACAATTTCAAACAAATTTTTGGTTTTATCCATACGTGCCTGATAAGCAACTTCTACTTGTTGCCATTGTGCAGTCACACCTTCTTGCATTGTTACCATGGAGTTGTATGAACCACAACCGTTAAAACCAATAAGCAGGAATAAACCCGCAATTGCTAATAAAATAATAGTACCTCTTTTCATTTCGTTTTTGTTTTTTTTAGTTTAATTTATAATATGTATCAAATTTGTCAAAGCACGTACCAAGCTATCATTAATGTCAAGCTGACGTTTTTTGTCAGTTAATCCCTCGGGATTGCTTATTCCCAGTGCAAACCCTTTTCAAAAGGAAATGGAAATCTTCAAATTTTTAAGATTTAATCTATCAATTCAACACTGCGTTTGATGAACTTTGTCAATTCTTCCCCTTTTAATAAGCCTTGGGAAAGCATTGCCAGATCAGCAGCCTGTTTTGCCAGTTGCTTTTGTTTATCTGCATTTTTTTCCTTTAGTATTTTCGAAATAAGCGGGTGATTGCTGTTTACAACCAAGTTATGCATATCCGGCATGGAGCCATAAAAAGCCATTCCTCCACCACCCATTGCACTCATATCCTTCATTCTGCGCATAAATTCCGGTTTGGTGATAAGGATAGGTGCATCTTTTTCACTCAGACTTTCAAATACAACACTGAATTTTTCTTTCGCCACTAATCCTTCTATAATTGGTTGTAATTGTTTTTGTTCGTCTTCCGAAAGCTTTGAAGGTTGTGCTTCTTCTTTCTTAATGATCTTGTCTATTGTATCCGCATCAACTCTAACAAAAGAGATATCTGTTAATTTAGATTCTAATTGATTAATATAATGTGAATCAATTGGGCTATCGAACACCAATACATCATAACCGCGATCCTTTGCTGTTTCAATAAAACTATGCTGTTCATCCACATTGGTGGTATATAAATAAATTACTTTTTTATCTATATTCGTTTGTGTGGGTTTTACTTTTTCAGCATATTCTTCCAAAGTAGAATATTTTCCATCAGCACTTTTCAGTAAGGCAAATTTTTGAGCTTTATCATAAAACTTCTCGTCTGAAAGCATTCCGTACTGTACAAATATTTTAATATCCTCCCATTTACTTTCAAAATCAGCACGATCTTTTTTGAAGAGGTCTTCTAATTTATCAGCAACTTTTTTTGTAATGTGTCCAGATATTTTTTTAACGCTTGCATCGCTTTGTAAATAGCTACGGCTCACGTTTAAAGGGATATCCGGTGAATCAATAACACCACGTAACAAGGTTAAAAAGTCAGGTACAATATTCTCAACCGAATCAGTTACAAATACCTGGTTGCTGTATAATTGTATTTTATCTTTTTGTGTTTCGAACGATTTTTTAATTCTTGGAAAATATAAAATACCGGTAAGATTAAATGGGTAATCCACGTTCAGATGAATATGAAACAAAGGATCTTCAAAACTCATCGGGTATAATTCGTGATAGAATTTTTTGTAATCTTCATCCGTTAGATCAGCAGGTTTCTTTGTCCATGCAGGGCTTGGATTATTAACGATATTGTCAATTTCTACTTCCGTTTCTTTATCGCCTTCTTTTTTTGTTTCTTTTTTAGTGCCGAATTTAATTTCAACAGGTAAAAATTTACAATATTTGGTAAGCAATTCCTGAATACGATATTGCTCCAAAAACTCTTCCGAATCATCTGCAATATGCAATACAATGTTGGTACCTCTTTCTGCTTTTTCTATTTCTTCTAATGTATAATCAGGGCTGCCATCACATTCCCAACGTACTGCTTTTGAACCTTCTTTAAAGGAAAGAGAGAATATCTCTACTTTTTTGGCAACCATGAATCCTGAATAAAAACCCAATCCAAAATGCCCGATAATAGCATTTGTTTCTGAAGTTTTATCCTTGTATTTCTGAACAAATTCTTCAGCACCGCTAAATGCGATCTGTGTAATGTATTTTTCAATATCCTCGGCTGTCATACCGATTCCACGATCTTTAATAGTAAGCGTTTTCGCCTCTTTATCAATAACAACTTCCACTTTCAGATCGCCCATGTCACCTTTTGCTTCGCCAATAGCTGAAAGTGTTTTCAGTTTTTGAGTAGCATCAACAGCATTGGAAACTAATTCACGCAAAAATATTTCGTGATCGCTGTAAAGGAATTTTTTAATGATTGGGAAAATGTTTTCGGTTTGAACGTTAATTTTACCGGTTTGCATTGTATTTTGGATTTATTTGGTTAGTAGCTATTTTTTTGATGCAGAATCCTTTTCAAATCATGTGCCAGTGCCATTTAACTGACAAGATGGCAAGATCGTTGGATTTATTGGAATTAGAAGCCTTAAAATTGATTTTATGACGGAATGATATTTAACCCTAACAGGGTTTGAAACCCTGTCAGGGATAGATTAATCTTTGTAATATCCTCTTAGATCATTCCCGATATCTCTCCGGTAATATTTGTCTTTATATTCAATACGTTGGGCATTAGCAAAGGATTTTTTTAATGCATCTTCCATGGTATCACCATAGGATGTAATAGCAATCACCCGCCCCCCATTGGTTACCGTCTGAAGTTCTGAATTTAATGTTGTTCCTGCCTGAAAAGCAATGCTGTCTTCAACTAAGTCCAATCCGATTATGAGGTCACCTTTTTTATACTCTTCGGGATAACCACCAGCAACAAGCATTACAGTGGTTGCAAAACGAGTATCCAATTCAATATTTTTTTTATCTAAATCCCCATTGGCCACACCTTCAAATAGATCCAACAAGTCCGACTTAATGCGCGGAATCACCACCTCTGTTTCCGGATCCCCCATACGTACATTGTATTCAATTACATAAGGTTCACCATTATTATTCATCAAACCGATAAAAATAAAACCTTTGTAATCAATTCCTTCTTGCTTCAAACCATTTATAGTAGGGATAATAACACGATCTTCTACTTTTTTAATGAACGCTTCATCCGCAAACGGAACCGGAGATATAGCTCCCATTCCACCTGTATTTAATCCCGTATCGCCTTCACCTATGCGTTTGTAATCTTTTGCAGAAGGTAATATTTTATATGAATTCCCATCTGTTAAAACAAATACCGAAAGCTCAATACCTTTTAAAAATTCTTCGATCACCACTTTGCTGGAAGCATTACCAAATTTGGCATTACCAAGCATTTCAGCGAGTTCCAGTTTAGCATTTTCCAGGGTAGTAGGAATTACCACACCTTTACCTCCCGCTAAACCATCCGCTTTTAATACATAAGGGGGCTGAAGTGTTTCAAGGAATTTCAAACCTTCATTCAATGTATCTTTCGTGAATGTCTCGTAACGCGCTGTAGGTATCTGATGACGGATCATAAAACGTTTCGAGAAATCTTTACTTCCTTCTAATTGGGCACCATCTTTTTTGGGTCCGATCACAGGAATATTTTTCAGTTGAACATCCGCCAAAAAGAAATCATGAATACCATTTACCAATGGATCTTCAGGGCCAACAAGCACCATGTTAATATTATTTTCTAACACTAATTTTTTAACGGCTTCAAAATCTGTTGTTGAGATATTTACATTTGCCCCAAAACTTGCTGTACCGGCATTTCCCGGAGCAATAAATAATTTGTTTAGCTTTTTACTTTGTGATAACTTCCATGCAAATGCATGTTCACGGCCACCGGAACCAAGAATTAAAATATTCATAGTTGAATTTTTTTGCAAAGAAACGAAAAAAGATTTTGCTATTAAGCAAATTTACCAAAAGCGATAATCCCTTAACAAGGAAATTCATTTTAATTTGACCCTGCACTATTGAGAGTCTTACGTTGACAGGGTTTCAATCCCCGTTAGGGTTATTTTAAAATCCATAACAATTTTCAAAACTTTCCACGATTTCTCGACTTCGCACGAAATGACAGCCCACATGGTCAGTTCGAGCCTGTCGAGAAAGGTACGGTGGCTTTTATAAGCAATATTGTTATTTTTTATATAAAAATTAAACAGGCTCTAACCGAATCTGAAACCCTGTCAGAGTTAAAAAAAATGCAATGAGTTTAATTATTATCTTCGTACAAAAGAAACACCCTCTCTCAAGCTGAAGGCGTATACATGACCAATGAAAAGAGCAATAGTATCTGTAATTAATGATTTGAGCACTGATCAGCGTGTACACAAAGTTTGTAATACGTTGCACAAACTTGGTTTTGAGGTAACTCTGGTAGGCAGAGATCAGCGCAAAAGCTTACCACTCTCCAAGCGTGATTATACAACCAAACGGATGCTGTTATTTTTTAAAAAAGGCCCTTTTTTTTACGCAGAATATCAAATTCATTTATTTATGTATCTGTTGTTTCACAGAGCAGATGTATTAGTTGCTAATGACCTGGATACACTTTTACCGAATTATTTGATCTCGAAATTGAAATTCTCAAATTTAGTTTACGATAGCCACGAACTATTCTGCGAAGTACCTGAATTACAAGCCAACCCGACAAAAAAAAATATCTGGAAGCGTTTGGAGCGATGGATATTTCCAAAATTAAAAAATGTTTTTACGGTTAACGATTCCATCGCAAAAATTTATGGTGATGAATACACTATGGAACTTAAAGTGGTTCGCAACATTCCGCTTCTTTCCAATCAAATAAAAATACATCCGCGTAGTAAATCTGATTTGGACTTACCTGTTGAAAAAAAAATAATTGTATTACAAGGTGCCGGAATTAATATTGACAGAGGGGCTGAAGAAGCTGTGGAATCAATGCAATATGTGAATAATGCGGTATTGCTGATCATCGGAAGCGGTGATGTATTGGATATTTTAAAACAAAAAGTGATCGATTTAAAACTGAGTGACAAGGTGAAATTTATTGGTAAAGTAAGCTTTGAGAATCTCCTGCAATACACTCATCATGCTGATTTAGGCCTGACGCTGGATAAAGATACCAATATCAATTATCGGTATAGTTTGCCAAATAAACTGTTTGATTATATACATGCCGGAGTGCCTGTATTAGCATCTGATCTGGTAGAAATAAAAAAAATAATTACACAATATTCTATCGGTGATTGTATTGACAGTCATGATCCGCGACACATTGCCGATAAAATAAATCGTATTCTGAATGATACAGAGACGCTTCAAATGTGGAAAAAAAATACTAAAATTGCAGCTGAGGATTTAAACTGGGAAAATGAAGAGCTGCAATTGATCACTGTATATGAGAAATTTCTGTAAAACTTTAAGGAATTAAAAAAAACAGGTTTAACACAGAGATCACAGAGAGATATGAGTTTCACGGAGCAGTTCCCTTATTGTAGTTTTCAACTCTGTGAAACTCCATTTTACACTGTGTCCTCTGTGTTGAAATAGTTTAAAATAAATATTAATTTTGAATTCAAAACACCTACATATTATTTCATTTGATGTCCCCTCCCCCGCTGACTATGGTGGAGTGATCGATGTTTTTTATAAAATAAAAGCATTACATGCGGAAGGCATAAAGATTCATTTGCATTGCTTTGAATATGGTAGAGCCGAATCATTAGCTCTGGAAAACATTTGCGAAAGTGTAGTTTATTACAAACGTAAAATGAATAAAAAACACTTGTTTAATTCATTACCATTTGTTGTGGTTACCCGTTCCTCCGAAAAATTAATGGAAAACTTATTACAGGATGAATACCCTATATTATTTGAAGGTTTGCATTGCTGTTATCATTTGAATGATGTGCGTTTAAAGGATCGTTTAACGATAGTTCGAACTCATAATATTGAACACGATTATTATAAAAATCTTGAAAAAGTAGAAAAATCATTCTTCAGGAAAATTTACTTCAGAAGAGAGGCCAAAAAACTTGAACGCTTTGAAAGCATTTTAAATAAAGCCACTCATGTGGCCGCAATTTCCCGGGAGGATGCAAAACAATTATCCAAACGTTATAAAAATGTACATCACATCACAGCCTTCCACCCCAATGAACAGGTAAAAATAAAAGATGGGAAAGGTGAATTTTGTTTATATCATGGGAATTTAGAAGTTGGCGAGAACAATGAGGCCGCGCTTTACCTGGTGAATGAAGTATTCTCGAAAATAAAAACCCCTTTAATTATTGCAGGCAAAAAGCCATCCGCTGAATTGATTGCTATTGTTGCCAACTATTCACATATACAACTGAAAGGCAATATAAGCACTAATGAAATTGATGACTTGATCAGCAATGCGCAGATAAATATACTACCAACTTTTCAGGCAACAGGAATAAAATTAAAATTGCTGGCCGCTTTATTTAATGGAAGATATTGTATTGCGAATTCACCAATGGTTGCCAACACCGGTTTAGAAGGATTGTGTTCAATCCAAGATTCTCCTGAAGAAATGATAAAAGAAATCGCCAACTTGCTTGAAAAACCTTTTAACATGCAGGAAAAACA
This sequence comes from Bacteroidota bacterium, assembly GCA_040389865.1. Taxonomy (GTDB): domain Bacteria; phylum Bacteroidota; class Bacteroidia; order 2-12-FULL-35-15; family 2-12-FULL-35-15; genus 2-12-FULL-35-15. Next base: position 399,589 of record JAZJZM010000009.1, read on the forward strand.
AAGGCGTGAACTTATTCTTTCCGAAAATTTTTCGAATAGTATTAATGTAAAAAAGTTGATCAATTTGATCTGATATCCTAACTAAGGCAGAGTAAGAATACTCCAAATCTTTCAGTACAAGCTACTGATGATACTGATAATTATGATGAACACAGATAAAAAAATTATTTTTTCATATACAATGGTTCGGTATTTTTTTTATCAATTTTGGCTAAAGCCTCGTCTTCGTTGAGT
>JAZJZM010000010.1:0-163022 GCA_040389865.1 Bacteroidota bacterium
TAATCCAATAATTTTATTTTTAAGGGCTTTTAACCTGACAGGTTTTGAAAACCTGTCAGGTTAAAAGCCCAATAACTTATTGACACCAACTCTCCAATTCTTAAATTCTCCAGATCGTTACCCTGCCCAGCCTTCTCTGTCTAAGCTGCGATATTGAATGGCTTCAGCTAAATGATTGGTTTCAATTTTTTCAATTCCATCCAGGTCAGCTATGGTGCGTGCTACTTTTAAGATCCGATCATACGCACGAGCTGATAATCCTAACTTTTCCATTGCCGTTTTTAGCAGTTGATTTCCTGCATCATCAATTTTACAAATGTCGCGCAATTGTTTTGAACTCATTTGTGCATTACAATGTACTCCGTCATTATTTATATAGCGTTTTTCCTGCACTTCGCGCGCTTGAATTACACGTTCTCTCACCACAGTGCTTTTTTCAGATAAACGTTCAGCAGCCAATTCATTATAAGATACAGGTGTTACTTCAACATGAATATCAATTCTATCTAATAATGGCCCGGATATTTTGTTTAAGTATTTTTGTACGGTGCCCGGAGGACAAACACAATCTTTTTCAGGGTGGTTGTAATATCCGCAAGGGCAAGGGTTCATAGCAGCCACCAGCATAAAACTTGCAGGATACTCCACCGAAAATTTAGCGCGGGAAATAGTTACAACCCTGTCTTCTAAAGGTTGGCGCATCACTTCCAAAACAGTACGTTTAAATTCCGGCAGCTCATCTAAAAATAAAACACCATTATGTGCTAATGAAATTTCGCCCGGTTGTGGTACACTTCCGCCTCCAACCAGCGCTATGTCTGAGATCGTATGGTGTGGCGAACGGAACGGACGAGTGGAAACGAGCCCTACATTTTTTCCCATCTTACCTGCAACACTATGGATCTTTGTAGTTTCAAGTGCCTCGTGTAAATTCATTGGTGGTAAAATAGTAGGTAAACGTTTTGCAAGCATTGTTTTCCCCGAACCGGGAGGTCCGATCAATATTACATTATGTCCGCCTGCAGCAGCAATTTCCAAGGCACGCTTAATATTTTCCTGTCCTTTTACATCAGCAAAATCTAATTCGTTATCATTTATTTTTAGGAAAAATTCATCTCTTGTATTTACTATTGTTTGCTCAAGTTTAACTTTTTCGTTAAAAAAATCAATTACTTCTTTTATTGTTTCAACTCCATATACTTCTAAACCACTAACAATAGCAGCTTCCTTCGCATTTTGCTTTGGAAGGATTATACCTTTAAATTTTTCTTCTTTCGCTTTTATAGCAATTGGTAATACCCCTTTAATGGGTTGTAACCCTCCATCGAGTGAAAGTTCACCCATTATTATATAGTCGTTTACCGTATCGGATTTTATTTGCCCCGATGCAGCTAATATTCCAACTGCAATGGTTAGGTCATAAGCAGAGCCTTCCTTGCGTATATCGGCAGGTGCCATATTAATGACAATACTTTTACCCGGAATTTTAAACCCATTATTTTTTAATGCGGCATCAATTCGTTGCTGACTTTCTTTTACAGCACTATCAGGCAGGCCCACTAAAAAGAAATTTATACCCGGATTTATATTGGTTTCAACAGTTACAGTGGTGGCGTTGATCCCATAAACTGCACTACCGTAGGTTTTTACTAACATAATGAGGGAGTTATGGAGATGTTGTACATTGGTAGTGACAAATAAGTGACAAAAACTTCGTGAAATCCGCAATTAAAGCCAAGCATAGGAAAATGTATTGCATTGATTGTAAGTCAAATTTAATACTTTTAATGACATAATTCGTTTTGCCACAAAACAATTTTTAAGGTGGTATAATTACTTGCTTATTATGAGGTGTTTTAGGTGTTTTTAGTGATTTTTTTAATGCTGCGAATAGAAATCTTGTTAAACAAAATCAACTACAACAAATCCCTATATAGTGTTTTGTACCCCTCTAGAAATTTTAAAGGCACTCCGAATGAAATAAAAAATTTAAATAGAATTAACGAATAGGGGACATATTAAAAAATAATTTTTAAGATATTAATTAATTGCAGCTATTGCTAATAATTCAAATAATATATTCTTAACCATCATTCGTTCATAAAAGTCTTAATACAAAATCTATTCATGAGCCCCCATGTGCAATCATCATTCTTAAAATTCTGTTTCACCCATTTCTAAATCGATAAGTTCCCAATTATTAATGTCCAACCAGTTCTGACTATTCCATTTCATTTGCACCAAATAATATGTTCTTAAATTAGCGCCAAAGCTGTTTTGAGCATCTACGTATGACCTAATAATAAAATGATATGTATTGTTGGAAGCGGCAAATTTATAATCTGATAGAGGAAATTCAGCACTTGCCGGTGATTTTAAATGGTTTCTCATAAATTCTTGTGCCGTGAAATAAGCTTCCTCTTGCATTTCTTCCGGTTTTTTAGATTCAACATTATCAGAACTATTATAATTTGTAGTTCCTCCACTATCTGAGTTATCACATGCCTTATATACAATAAAGAGTAAAAAAAATATTATTACAAAATTCCTGACGTTACTTTTTTGTGGTTTTGGTTTTATTTTCTCCTTTGCAACTTCTTCTATACTTATATCTTGCTTATTTAGTTTTAAATATTCTTTCCTAAGCTCTGTAAACTTTTCAGGCTGAGAAAATTTAATATACCATTGCTTTGGTTTGATTTCTGTTTGATACGCATGTGAGAAAGATCCTTCTTCTAATAGTTTTTTCAAACTTATATCTTTGAATCTTTCTTCCCATTTAATTAAATCGTTTGCTGATCTTAATGCCAAAGATGTTTTGCCTATTGACAATAAATAAGCATCAAAAAAGTCAGTTAACTCTATAATTGTATCTTCTAAAGTACTTTGCTTAAATGTTTTTTTATCCATTTTCCTTATTATAATCTAATGCAAATATATAAGATTACCGCACACCACTATATATAGTGGAGCGATTCTTGTTTGATTGACAGACCTTAGCTTTGTGATTAAAGTCAAGGACAAAGCATTTTTAAAGGCATTTGGAGATCATTTAAAGAAGCTTCGAGATGCAAGAGGGGTTTCTCAAGAGAACCTTGCCTTAGATGCTAATATTGCCGAAAATCAAGTTGGTTTAATTGAAAAAGGAAGGATTAACACTTCGATAAGCACATTATATGCTCTTTCAAAAGCTCTTGACGTTAATTATAAGGAATTATTTAATTTTGAATTGAAAAAGTAAGTACTCTCATAAACACCCCCTTATTTTTCTATTTAATTCTTTAATTTCCTTTGTAATATTTGAAGTGTTTTTATCTAAATACATTTCCCTGATTTTCTTTTTAATCCTACATTTGCCTGTCGCATCAATTTTTTCTCTTAAACAGATTGCATCAATCATAGCAAGAACTCTGTCGTACCCGCCCACCTTTTCAACTCCATTTAAAATTAAAAAGGTTACAAGTGATTTTAAATCTTTTACATTTTCAAAATTTTGAATCCTATATTTAATTATTTTGAAATACGCTTTGCCCCAACGCTTTTTAAGACGATTGTAAAACCCTATGTCGTATAAATCTGAAACCATTATCTCTTCCATATTAAACTGCTCACGTAGTGCTTTTAAATAGCGCAACTCATATCTAAGCACATATTTGTTTTTAAATTCACTTGGAACAACATCTTTGCACTTTTCTTTATTCTGTTTTGCTTTATCATAAAATATAAGACGCCTCCTCTTATTGCGGAAATAAATTGTTTCATTTGCATAATTATCTTTTTTCATTTTCAATCTACTTGGCATTCCATCCAAAAGCAATAAATAAGTTATTACCGGAAATTTCATTATAAAACATGCTCCAAAATCAATTCTTGTTACTTTTGCTTCATGAAGAGGTAAGCCAGTTATGCGTGAAAGATTTTTTATAGCATTCTCAGCATCTTTACGGGTAGCTAAAGTGAAATTATTACCATGAATAAATTTGTTTAGACTTCCTGTAAAATTTACTCTACACATTTGACTATCAGAGTTGAAAAAGATTTGAAAAGAAACGTTCTTAATATATCCTGTAATTTTTTTACCCGTTTGAGTAGGTGTGGTTCTGTGATTTTCAAGAGCTTTTAAAATCCTTCCTCTCTCTGGAGTAACTATATCTGGTGAAATTAAAGTTGTGGTTACTATAGTTGCGGTTATTGTATCGTACATGTTATTATTTCATTTATTGATTATAAAATCATATTATTATTAGAGCTTCTTTTTTTTATTATTTCCTTTTATTGCTCATTTTAGATTTAGAGCGATTGCCTTCTGTTCAAGTTTTTTGATTTTGTGCATTTCTGAAAATATATCTATCTAAATTTTTTTTAGAGAAATAAATAATTTTACCATTAGGTTTATAAAATTTCAGTTTACCATTACTAGTAAGTTTGTAGAGAAAAGAGATACTCAATCCGGTATATTCCGATGCTTGAGTAATTGTTAATGGTTTTCTTTGTTGACCTTTAAGTATTTTCTCAATACGGATCAACCTTGACATTATTTCGTTTTCTTGTAACTCTGTTTTTACATTTTTCATTTCTAATATTTTGATGATAAGTTTATACTGTTTGCAACTTCTTGCTCAATCTCATCTAATGAGCTGATTCTGTTTTTAAATAAATAGGTATCTAAATCTTCCCTCTTGAAATAATTGCGTTTTCCTGCCCTAAAAAAACTTATCTCTTTTTTATGCGTTTTCTTATAGAATGTATCTATAGGTAACTTAAGATAGGCGGCAGCTTCTTCTGTGGAAAGTGGGGGCTCCCGATTCTCACTAAGTTTTGATTCAATGTTTTTTACTCTTTGTAAAATTTCATTTATACTTTTCATGATGCTTTAGTTATTATGTGATTTGTAATAGAGAACTATACCTTGAAATACTACCTAAAAATTATTTTTTAAAAAAGCGAGATAAAAAATGTAAAAAGTTTCTTAAATGCCTATTATTGCTGCCTACAATTTTCTTTATAATAAATAATAAAGTGAATTATAGGTATAGATTTAGTTATTAAGTATAGATATGAAAAAAAACATGATTTGTCCAATATGTGATTCAGAAAACACAGTAAAGAATGGAATTGTTAAAGGGCGACAAAGATTCTTATGCAAAAAAAATCACGCGGGAGGAAATTTTACGGTTAAACGCAAATCAACCTCGGCAAGCGAAAGTCAAATACGATTAGCCCTTATAATGTATCTACTAGGTTTGAGTCCCTATGATATCGCAGATAAGTTTAACAAGAGTTATCCTACTATAAAAAAATGGATAAAAAACTATGGAAACGAATTAAAACGTATTAGAAATAAAGCCTCTGTGACAATGACAGAAACGAGTTCAACAAAACTTTCTTATAATGATTTCAGGCAAATAGAAGAGAAAATACTAAGAGCAATGTGTAACTGAATCTAAAAGAGAATTATTTTCTAAAAATTATCGAAGTTGTATTTAGGCAAACTATTTACTGCCTTTTCTTGTTCTTGATCAATGAACTTAGCATATTTTTGAGTACTTCTTAAATCTTTATGCCCCATTAATTTTCGAACTCCATAAATGTCTACTCCTTGAGTAATTAATAAAGTAGCGAATGTATGCCTACCAATGTGCGTAGTAATTCGTTTATCTATTCCGGCTTTTTTTACCCAAACTTTTATAGCACGATTAATACTTGCTGTATGTGATGAAAGTTGAAATACCGAATCAGTACCTTTTCCTCTTTCACCAAGTAATTTTAGTGCATCCTCATTAAGATATAATTGCTCGCGTTGCCCTGTTTTTATTTGCTTAAAAAAAAGTCTATTCCCTTTAAAATTTTCCCATTTTAAATTTTTGATATCTGAAATTCTTATACCTGTGCAACATTCGAATAGGAATGCTCTTTTTACTTCAGGGCTATTTGACTTAGTTGCAAATAATTTTTGAATTTCTTCTTCAGTTAGATAAGTCATTTCCTTCTCTTCGGGTGGGATTACTTTTATATGAATGCAAGGATTTTCATCAATAATTTTGTCTTTGTAAGCTTGCTTCAAAGTTTCTCTAACATTAGCAAAATAAGTTCTGGCAGAATTAATAGCGAGTTTCAATCTTAAGTGCTTAAAAAATTCTTCTAGCCAAACCCTATCGATTTCTTCAAATGTTATTTTTTCATTCGCAAATTTTAAAATATGCTTTCGGGTTTTAGTCCAATTTTCTATTGTATTTTCTGCTACTTTACTATTTTCCAACTTTTTAAAGTATTCAATAAAACTTCCTCTTCTTCTTAGAGTGGAAGTAAATCCGTGTTTTGATGTGTTTAATTCAAACTCACGTTTTGCTCGTATAGTTTCAGCTCTTTTTGCTTTTGCTTTTTTGTCCTCAGCGGAATCATTTGGATGAACCACTAAGTTGTCTATTATTTCTCTTCTTCTTCGTCCTTTCTCGTATAAATCTAATTGATATTTAAACGGTCTGTTTTTCTTGTTTTTGGTTTTATCACCAAAATACTTTTTATGAAGATTAACACTCATTTTACTTGTTTTAATGTGTACCAAATATAATCAAACGAGTGACAAATAGGTGACAAATTATTGAAATATTTGAAGATTATTGGAAAGTTATGGAAATCGTTAGCCTTGAAATAGGCTTAAATAAGGGGAGTTAGTTGCTTGTGGTTTCTATCAATTTCCTATGTGGCATTTATCCCATAAACGGCACTACCGTATGTTTTTACAAGCATCTTTTTTATGGTTATAAATTATTTTCAACATAATGTATCAGAGAATGTATCACCTTAATGTGTATTTCCTGCGCTCTGTCGGCATATTCACTGTGCGGTGCACGTATTTCAATGTTGCATAAGCGAGCCATCTCCCCCCCTGTTTTTCCGGTTAACCCTATTATCTTCATCCCTTTTTGTGCAGCGGCATTAATAGCATTGATAATATTTACTGAATTGCCGCTGGTGCTGATTGCAAGTAAAACATCTCCTTTATTTCCGATAGCTTCAATATATCGTGAAAAAACTTTATCATAGCCATAATCATTAGCTACACAAGAAATATGTGAAGAGTCAGAAATAGAAATGGCCGGTAATGCTTTTCTGTCTTCGCGAAAGCGGCCGCTCAGTTCTTCTGCAAAATGCATGGCATCACACATAGAACCACCATTGCCGCATGATATCACTTTGTTTCCGCCCTTAAAAGTTTCAACTAATAATTTTCCGGCTTTTTCAATTGCATCGGTGTTTTTTGGTTCGGCTATGAACTGTTCAAGCAGTTGATGGGCTTCTTTTAAATTGTTTTCGATAAGAGATCTACTCATAAAATATTAAAAATTACCTAAGGTTTGTTCGAATATACGAAAATATGAAACCGATACCATCGGTTGAAAACAGAACAGTATGGAAATGTTTGTTTTCTTTATGAGATATAAAAATAAGTTCTTTTGAGCTAACATTTGAATTTATTGTAGATAATTTATATATTTATGAACTTATTTTAATTAATTTGCACTACTATAACTTATTGATATGAAAAAAATATTATTTACTCTTGTTTTATTTATTAGTGTTACCATAACTGTATGTGCACAGGCGAGCAAAAAAGTGGAAGAAGATAGCAACTGCTATATAAAATGGGCCCAAAAATTTGAAGTTCGTGGTGCTGAAGATGTTGCAGATGGTACTTATTCGGATGTTATTATCACTTTCAGAACCGGGAGCAGTGCAGAGTGCTTTAATGGAAAGTGTGATGTAAAAGATGGTAGAATAATAGCAATGTATACAAAGCTGGAAGACGGAACATATGCTTTGATAAAGAAAAAATTGCGTTATGATTTCCCGGTTACCATTACCAATGGTATGTCCAAAACCGTTCCCACCCTTGATGAAGAGCTGATCAATGTTTTGTTTGTAAAAAAAATAAAGCCTAAAAAAGCAAGTTTTGAGAAAGCTGCTGAGCCAACTGACGATTAATGATCAGTAAACCATTTGTTAAAAGCAATTACTGAGTATAAATAACTTTTACCGTTTTGCAAAACGATAGAATAGCTTAATTTTTGTCTCTTCTAGGGAAATGCTTTAAGTTTTACCTCTTTTGCTTGCTTTTGTTTTTTGAATCCCCTTTCATTACAGCTTATTTAATAAATACTACGAGGTAAGTCCGGCTGTTCTAAAACCTGAAATTTTAATAAATTCGTTCAAATAGAACATTTTGCAGTGCCTAATTTTTAGGCAGATAAATTATAAAATAAATTGGTATAGTTTTTGACCATATAGGATACTATAAATCATATTAATTGTCTCCCATGAAAAATGTAGTATATCTCTTAATTGCTCTGGTTTTTATAGCATGTAAGGGGGAAAGTCAGAACAATCAAACAAATGTAAAATCTAAAAGTAGTATGAGTAATAAAGTGGTAAAAACCGATGAAGAGTGGAAAAAAGTTTTAAGTCCCGAACAATTTGATGTTTTACGTAAAAAAGGCACAGAAATGCCTTATTCTGGTAAATATTTTTTACATAAAGAAAAAGGTATATATACCTGTGCGGCCTGTGGCGAAGAGTTATTTAAGTCCGATACTAAATTTGATGCAGGATGTGGCTGGCCAAGTTTTTCGGATGTATTGGATTCAAGTAAAGTAGTATATACTAAAGATAAAACTGCCGGCATGGTTCGTACTGAGATCACCTGCGCATCGTGTGGCGGGCATCTTGGGCATGTATTTGATGATGGCCCGGCACCAACCGGCTTGCGTTATTGTATAAATTCGGTTTCTATCGAATTTAAGAAGTAATAAAATTCAATCCATTTGAAGAGGTCTTCTAATGCGAAGAACACTGTTTGAAACAACCTCGGATTTTAATAAAATTTCAAGAAAATAATTAATTAACATTTTTTTGTAAAATAAATTTGGATTAATGTATGTATATACATACATTTGTGCTCTGAAATGAATGAATACCTTTCAGAGATAAAAACCTTAACTTAAAAACTAAATAAAAAATGACAAAAAAAATCACAATGGGCTTTGTTGCAGCAGCTGCAATAACAGCATTTGCATTCACTGCTCCTGCGGACAAACACTTAACCACTTACAATGTTGATACTAAGGCAACTACTTCAACCTGGTTAGCTAAAAAAGTAACAGGACAGCATGATGGTAAGATCAATGTTTCAAAAGGATCGGTTACTAATGATCACAATACTATTACTGGTGGAACTATTGAGTTTGATATGAATTCAATTACCTGTACTGATTTAACGGATAAAGAGTGGAATGATAAATTGGTAGGGCATTTAAAATCAGATGATTTTTTTAGTACTGAAAAAAATCCAACTGCAAAATTTGAGATCACGAAAGTTGTTGCTGTAGCAACGTTAAAACCGGAAAATGATTTTAATGTAACCGGGAAACTAACGATAAAAGGTATTACAAATGAAATTACCTTTCCAGCAAAAATAAAAATGGATGAAAAAACAATGGTAGTAATTGCTAAAATACTTGTTAATCGTACTAAATTTGATATTAAATACGGTTCAGCAAGTTTCTTCGAATCTATTGGTGATAAAGCGATCAACGATGAATTTGAATTGAATGTAAATTTAGTTGCGGGAGCAAAATAATAAGCAAAAGCTTTTTTAAGATCGATCTCTATAAGTATGAAATTTCATACTTATAGAGATTTTTTTTATCCAAAAATACTGCAGAGGTAAGCAATTTGGGAGGTAATACCATTGCCTAATATATTTTAATCCAATAGTTTAATGGATAAGAAACCTAACAGGTTTAAAGCCCTCTTAAAAATAAAATTATTGGATTAATTTGTAACAAGTGTTGGTATAAACCTTATATCCAGATAACAGACTAAAGCTTCACTAATTTTTTTACGGAACGGTAATTTTCGGAAACAATAACAACTGAATATACTCCTTTTGCAAGTGATGATACATCAATTTGTTTTTTGTTTGTTTCCATTACCACTTTGCCATTCAGATCCATGATCATAATAGTTCCAATGTTTTCACCATCTATATAAACAACGTTGGTGCAGGGATTTGGATAGATCCGGGAATTATCTGCACTTACCAATTCATTGATTCCAACAAATTGATTCAGTTTGTATTTTCTAAAAAACAGCCAGATCTGTAAGGAAGCATTAAAGTCCAGGTTGGTAACTCCAATAATATAGGGCGAACCTGGCCATGCATGACCTCCACCAATGATCTTATAAAGCTCAACTGTTGCCCCACTGGTTCCACCTGAGAATACATAATGTTCGGCAGTGCAACCATCACCCGTATTTACATCGGGAACAGCAGTAAATACAGGAGTAGGATTACAATTATTGATCGATGCCCAGTATTTTACCAAGGTATCAATTGGAAGGCTATTCGTATTTCCTGCATAAGGTACTGTTGCATCTCCGGTGCCACTAATTTGCATAACGGGAACTGCCCTGCTGGTGGTCGAGCTATAGAGCTGGGAGTAGAACATACTGCCTGTTACGGATGCAATTGCAGCAATTTTGTTACCTAAAGTACTTGCTAACGTGTGGCTCATATAGCCACCATTGCTCATGCCGCATGAATAAACGCTGTTGGGGTCAACCGCATAATTGTTTTTTATAGTTCCTATCAGATCCGAAATAAACTGAACATCATTTACACCCGTATTTGATATTCCCGCATTCCAATAAGGTTGTCCGTTTAAACTGGTTCCTTCCGGATAAAGGATCAAAAAATTAGCAGTATCCGCTATCGGCATAAAGTTGGAATACAACTGCTCGTTGGCTGCATTGGAAGTATAACCATGGAAATCGAGCACTAATGGACGTGGCACAGTACCAGTATAAGCCGCAGGGATATACAATCGGTAAGAGCGATTGATCCCTCCCGACATGATGTTGCCAACAATAGTAGTTTGTGCTGAAAGAAAAAGGCTTGTTGAAATCAACAGGCCTGTTAGGATGGTTTTTATTTTTGTCATTGTGTTATTATTATAACGAGTCTATATTTGTTCTTTGCAAAAAAATCAAATGCAACAATTCACTCTCCATTTTTCTTGCTCACAAGCAATAGTTCGTCCACAAATGCTCAGGATAAACTCCAGGTAGGGTTTTACACAGATTCGTAATTCGTGAAAATTTGTAATTCGTAGTATCTTAGCTATTCAACATTACCGGCATTACCAGCATCAAAATGTCTTCAGCTGGATTTTCTTTTTCAGTTGGTAATAAAATTCCCGCACGGTTTGGTGCACTCATTTCAAGATTTACATTTTCGCAATTTAAATTGCTTAACATTTCGGCTAAAAATTTAGAATTAAATCCAATTTCCATATCCTCACCAGCATACTGGCAAGTAAGGCGTTCGCTTGCTTCATTTGCAAAATCAAGATCTTCGGCAGAAATACTTAATTCGCTTCCTGCAATTTTTAAACGCACCTGATGTGTAGTTTTGTTGGAAAAGATAGAAACACGTCTGATCGAATTTAAAAACGAAACACGGTCAACAGTTAATTTATTTGGATTTTCTTTTGGAATTACTGCTTCGTAATTAGGGTATTTGCCATCAATTAAACGACAAATTAAGTTGGTGTTTTCAAACGAAAAAAATGCATTTGTTTTATTGTATTCGATCTTTACACTCCCACTAATGTTAGCCAATGTGTTTTTTAAAAGGTTCAATGGTTTTTTAGGAATAATGAAGGATGAAGCTGCTTGTGCTTTTGCATCCGTTCTGCGGTAGCGAACCAGTTTGTGTGCATCCGTGGATACAAAGGTGATATCATCGGTAGATAATTGACAAAACACGCCTGACATTACAGGGCGTAACTCATCATTACCTGCTGCAAATATTGTTTTGTTAATTGCGGAAGATAAAACGCTTGCTTCCAGGTCAAGTGATGACGCTGATTCAATGCTTGGTAATTTTGGAAACTCATCTCCATTATGACCGGTTAATTTATATTTACCATAATCAGAAATTATTTCGATCCCGAATTTTTTATCATCAACACTAAAAGTTAATGGTTGGTCAGCAAATGTTTTCAAGGTCTCTAACAAAAGTTTTGCAGGAACAGCAATATTACCGGCATCTTTCGATTCGATGTTGATCATAGTGGTCATAGTAGTTTCCAAATCCGATGCAGAGATCTTCAACTGGTTTTTATCTATTTCAAAAAGGAAATTATCTAAAATAGGTAAAGCATTATTTGAATTAAGAACACCACTGATGGCCTGTAATTGCTTTAATAATGAGGTGCTGGAAACAATAAATTTCATATTTTGTATTTTATTATTTGGTTATTTAGGGATCACAAATTTGTTATGCAAATATAGGGTATTTTACATAAATAAAATTTTGAACTTATTTTTAGTTTCAACCGACTTTTTAACAAAAAAAAGCCCTGTTTACTTGATTTTTCAGTTCTTTATCGGGTAAAAACAGCTATGCCTTAGGCTTGTTTTTGGGTTTGTCGGAATCGGGGATAATTTGGTGTGTTTCCTTCTGGAAATAATCAGGTGTAGGCAATACTTTACCGAATACATAAAATTGCACCATCACAAAATCTTTTCCATTATTAAGGAGCGCATCCATACGTTCGAGATCAAAAGGCAAGGGGTTACCATCATTGTCAGTTAGCCCCTTTAGGTTCTTACGGGCATAGAACATCACTTTATTTGTTTTGCCTTTGTTATCCGTAACTGTTAGAATATTTGTGGGTTGCGATTTTAAAACAGAATCTATTTGTGTTTGTTTTAGATCTACCTCAAAACTTTCAAAATTCAATTGCTGAAAGTATGATAAATACTGCTTTACAGCAAGGGTATCCAAATTACTCAAAAGTCGATTGTTCAAAAGCATTTTTATTTCATAGTTATTATTGCCCTTCACCGAAAGCTCATAATTATATAGGGGATTAGAGGGAGCTTCCACTTTAACTGATCTTATTTCATTAGGAATATATTGAAAAACGGTGCGATCTCTCCAACCTCTCTCTTCAACAAAATAACGGGTGGTCAAATATCCTTGAAAGCCAGGGATGTAAGTAACAAAAGCCTTTTCGGAGGGTTTCATTGTTTCAAGATCGATCAGGATCATATAGGTTCCGGTTTGATCCGGTGTTTCGGTTCCAATATAATATGCTTTTGTAAGCTTATTGTTTTGATAAATTTCACATTTAACAGCTTTTGCAGCCAAACGTTTTATAACATTGTTTTGTGCGTTTTTTCCAACAGGTTCTTTAACATCTATTTTATTAATTGTTGTAAGTAAGGTTTGCAAAGCATCCGGACGGATATTGTATAGCCCGTTAACAAGCCAATTGCCTGCTTCCTGACGTTCAAGTGTGACAGAATTTCCGTTTTTATCCGCTAAAAATATTTTATTGATGGATGCTGTATCGGCTACAGCAAAATCGCGTAATGTTTCTTTTATGGTTCCATCTCGTTTATTAACGATAAACCAAAAGGAGATTGAACCCAAAATAACTACAAGAATAATTGCGATTCGATTTTTTTTCATTGTTTGAATGGGTTACAGGTTACGGATAAACGAATCTGTGCGAATTTATTGGTTACGGATAAACGAATTATTACGAATTTACAAAATTGTGGATTAAACCAGAAAGCTCAGTTTCGTAAATTCGTAATAATTCGTTATTAGTAACTTTATTTAGTATACTTACGTTTCCGGATGAAGTTGTGAATTAATCCAAACAAAAACAGAAGAAGTAAAGGTAAACCAGTGTTAAAGATCTGCCATTTCAATCGTTCATTTTTAACTTTTTTCTTGTCGAGTAAACGCAGCGTTAATTCCCGTGCCCGAACACTTATCAAACCGGAATCATCACAAAGGTAATTAACACAATTTAAAATAAAATTTTTATTTCCGTAGGTTTGCTGCGTATATATATCATATCCCAAAGGGTATGTTTTTCCGCTGGAATACTGAACTTCATTTCGAATAATATCACCATCGGAAATAACGATCATTTTTGTTTTTATCCCTTTTTCTTTAAACCCAATAGCACTATCATTCGCAATTTGTGGAGGTATCCTGTTTTTAAATAACGATTCGAATTCTCCTTCCAATAAAACAGCTACCGGCCGGTATGAATCTCTGAATTGATTTTCATCAGGCTTCACATTTACCATTCGCATATCCACACGTACAGGAGAATTAAGGGTTTTAGAGAATTTTGATGTGTTAAGAAGAATTGTTTTAGTAATTCCTTTTGTTTCAACGGTGTCTATACTTGATCCGAAATCGATTTTTATTACGTCTAAATTTTTTACGATAGGGTGGCCGCCTGTAGGCATTATTAAAGGTGAAAACATCCAGGGCATTAATTCAAAACGGGGCTGCTGACCTTGAAAAGCTTTATTTACAGGTATTGCTGAGGACTGCATGTCCAGTATCATATTAGGGTTTATGCGCACACCATATTTAAAGAACATATCCTCTAATTTCAAATCGAAAGGAAGAGCCATTGTTCCGCCTGATTTGCGGAGGCTGTCAATGCTGGTATACAATGGATCAATGGCCCAGAGTACTTTACCTCCGTTCATCACAAACTGATCAATGATGAATTTATCTTTTTCCGAAAAAGTGGTATCGGGCTTAGCAATGATGATGGCTTTTAACCCGGAAAGCGCGTTTAATTGTTCATTGATCTTTACACGTTTTAATAAATAGAATTCCCCTAAAGCATTTTTAATATCATTAAGCGAAAGAGTATCCAGCTCACCATGCCCTTCAATAAAGCCTATCTCCGGCTTAATTGGAGTTGTTAAATTTCGGATGCAACTTGCAAATTCATATTCCAATGCCTGAATAGAATTATTAAGCTGGCCTTCTGATGATTGTCCCATCTGGGTTTTAAGCAATTGCCAAGGCATTTCACGGCCTTTATAGGAAACAATGGCTCCGGGAAATAAAATTTGTTGTGAAGTTCCGTTTTCTTCTTTTACTTCCAGATTGGTTGGTTGCAAGCCTTTGTCATAAAGCTGCTTGTAAATTTCGTTCTGCTCCTTTTTATCGGTACTTTGAGATGGGTTGATAAATTGATATTCAATATTATCGTTAGAATAGGCCCTGAACTCATCGAGCATTTCTTTGGTTTCGTTTCGCAAACGTTTGAACCCGGAAGGGAAATCGCCTTCGAGGTATACTTTCACATATACCACATCATTTAATTCACTTACAATTTTTTTTGTGGCATCCGATAAGGTATACCTTTTTTCGGATGTAAGGTCAAAACGATGGAATACAAAGGAACCAACAAAGTTCAGCAATATCAAAATGATGATAGCTAAGCCTAATGCAGTTAAATCCCGTTTTTTATTACTTTTGTTAAACATTTTTTTGTTCAGCTTGCATTACCATTTACGACTCTCCAAAACAGTACGTGTTCCGAAAATAAAGATCGAGATCAAACTCAAAAAATAAATTACATCACGTGTATCAATTACACCACGGCTCATTGAAATATAATGGCTGTTGATCCCCAAAGCCAAAATTATATTGTCAATCTTAGCAAATAAAGCAAATGAGCCCATATAATCAAAACCTGTATAAATAAAGAAACAAAGGAATAAAGCCAGGATAAAGGATACTACCTGATTATCGGTAATTGCAGAAGCAAAAATGCCTATTGAAACAAAAGCTGCCCCCAGAAATAATAGGCCAATATAGGAGCCCCACATCCCACCGGTATCGATATTCCCTACGGGGCTACCGAGTTTATGTATGGAGTAATAATAAATTAAAGTTGGGATTAATGAAAAAATAACAAGAACAAAACCTGCAAGGTATTTTGCTAAAATAATTTGTAGATCTGTAAGAGGGCGGGTCAATAATAATTCAATGGTTCCTGACTTTTTTTCGTCAGCAAAGGAGCGCATTGTAATAGCGGGTATCAAAAACAAAAACACCCAGGGAGCAATGATAAAAAGCCCATCAATATTGGCATAACCGTTATCCAATAAATTTGAATCGGTTTGTAGTACCCACAGAAATAAACCAACTACCAATAAAAAAACGGTGATGGTAATATAACCTATCAGTGAACTTAAAAAACTGCGTATTTCTTTTTTTAGAAGTGTTAACATAAATCGGTTGCTAAAATACTATTTAAAAGGGAATGTTAGAGATGTTTTTTGTCCTTATTAGCTAAAGGCATTGAATTAAGTCCGATAAAACTTTTTCAATAGATATCATCAAGTGTACTAACAATTCCAATTTATGGCTACTTTTGATAAATTATACTACGAATTACTATACTACGAATTACGAATTTTTGCGAATTATACGAATTTGTAAGTTATAAAGCAGCAAATAGAGATTCGTAATTCGTTTTTTTATTCGTAATTCGTAGAACAGTAATTCGTATGAGTTTTTAATTAGTGTTAAATAAAAATATGAGAGTTTTGAAATTTGGAGGAACATCCGTAGGCTCCGCGGAGCGCATGCAGGAGCTTGTTCATTTAATTAATGACGGTGTTCCTAAGATAGTTGTTTTGTCTGCAATGAGCGGTACAACTAATAATTTAGTTGAAATTGCAAATACATTATATGCTAAAGAAAATGATGCCGCTAATCAGTTAATTGATGCATTGTACCTTAAATACAATGACGTTATCAAACAATTGTATAAAACCTCGGAAGCCTTAAATAAGAGTAAAGGATTGCTTGATTCGCATTTTAATTATTTGCGGGCATTCACAATGGACTTATTTACTGTAAATGAAGAACGTGCCATACTTGCACAAGGGGAGCTGCTTTCAACTACCTTATTTCATTATTACCTTGAAGAAAAGAACATCGATTCTGTTTTACTTCCAGCCTTAAATTTCATGCGAATTGATGAGAATGAAGAGCCGGATATGAAGTATATTGAAACAAATATAAAATCGGAACTTGCAAAATATCCGAATAAACAATTGTTCATCACACAAGGATATATTTGTAGAAATTCTTTTGGTGAAATTGATAATTTAAAGCGTGGTGGTAGCGATTATACAGCAACAATAATTGGTGCGGCAATTCAATCGGATGAAATTCAAATTTGGACAGATATTGATGGGATGCATAATAATGATCCCCGCATTGTTGAAAAAACACACCCTATTGCCGAACTTTCATTTGATGAAGCTGCCGAGTTAGCTTATTTCGGAGCAAAAATTTTGCATCCAACGTGTATACTTCCCGCGCAAATGCGCAACATCCCTGTTCGGTTGTTAAATACAATGCAGCCACAAGCAAAAGGAACTGTTATTACTTCAAAAATTACTGGAGATAGTATTAAAGCGGTAGCTGCTAAAGACGGGATCACAGCAATTAAAATAAAATCAGGACGAATG
Source organism: Bacteroidota bacterium (assembly GCA_040389865.1). Classification (GTDB taxonomy): domain Bacteria; phylum Bacteroidota; class Bacteroidia; order 2-12-FULL-35-15; family 2-12-FULL-35-15; genus 2-12-FULL-35-15. Next base: position 17,380 of record JAZJZM010000010.1, read on the forward strand.
CTTCTGGCTTATGGTTTTTTGCGTTCCGTGTTTGAGATCTTTGAACGTTATAAAACGCCAATAGATATGATCACTACTTCGGAAGTGGCTGTTTCATTGACGATTGACAACACTAAAAATATAGAAGCCATTAAAAAAGAGTTAAAAGAATTTTGTACTGTTGAAGTAGAAACTGATCTGACCATCGTTTGCATTGTTGGCAGTTTTACTGCCGCGAAGCAAGGTTATGCATTACGTATTTTCGAAGCACTTAAAAATATTCCAATCCGCATGATCTCTTATGGAGGAAGCGAAAATAATGTTTCCATTTTGGTAGATTCTAAATTGAAAAAGGATACTCTTATCGCCCTTAATAAAGGATTGTTCTGAGTAAAAAGATCCACGCACACTCTTCGACAGGCTCAGAGTGACAGCATGCGTGGTCATATTGAGCCTGTCGAAATATAAACGAAACCATGTTCAATAACGAAACTATAAATAAATTCAAAACCATCCCAACACCCTTTTACTACTATGATGTAGAAGTGCTCAAACAAACGCTTCAAAAATTAAAGGAGGAGTCGGACAAGTATGGATTTATTGTGCATTATGCCTTGAAAGCAAATGCAAACAATGCTATTTTAGAAATTATTAAATCATATAACATAGGCGCGGATTGCGTAAGTGGTAATGAAGTAAAAAAGGCCATTGAATGTAATTTTAAGCCGGAACATATCGTGTTTGCCGGTGTTGGCAAAAGTGATGCCGAAATTAATTATGCTTTGGATAATGACATTTTTTGTTTTAACTGCGAAAGTTTACAAGAGCTGGAAGTCATCAATGAACTTGCTGTTTCAAAAAAGAAAAATGCCCGCATTGCATTGCGTATTAATCCTAATGTGAACGCAAATACCCATAAATATATTACTACGGGACTTGAGGAAAATAAATTCGGGATCAATATTTGGGAACTGGAAACAGTTGTAAATGCTCTGAAAGAATTTAAAAATCTTCAACTTATTGGATTGCATTTTCATATTGGTTCCCAGATAATGGATCTAAGCTCATTCAAATCATTGTGTTTGCGGGTGAACGAAATTCAGAAATGGTTTTCAAGTCGTAAAATAACAATTGAAAACATTAATGTTGGCGGTGGTTTGGGTGTTAATTATCATGAGCCTGATGCCAATCTGATTCCTGATTTTGCAGCGTATTTCAAATTATTCAATGATTTTTTAGAGTTGCGCCCTAAACAAAAAGTTCATTTTGAATTAGGGAGAGCTATTACTGCGCAATGCGGCACACTTATTTCAAAAGTGCTTTACATAAAAAAGGGGGTGAATACCAATTTTGTAATATTAGATGCAGGTATGACTGAATTGATGCGCCCTGCATTATATCAGGCTTACCATAAGATAGAGAATTTAACCTCACCCCATCCTATCGGACACCCCTCTCCAATTGGAGAGGGGGTGGGGGTGAGGTATGATGTAGTAGGCCCCATTTGTGAAAGTTCCGATTGTTTTGGGAAAGCAGTGAGTTTACCTGAAACAACGCGAGGTGATATTTTTGCATTGCGTACAGCAGGTGCTTATGGGGAAGTGATGAGTTCTGCCTATAATTTACGGGATAGGGTTAAGGCGTTTTATTCAAATGAAATTTAGAAATTAGAAATTTTTAAGCTATGAAATTATTAATACAATATTTAAAACGATACAAAGGTCTGATAGCATTGGCATTGGCACTTGCTTCCATTAACCAGATTTTTTCACTATTAGATCCATTGGTGTTTAAGCATATGGTTGATAATTATGCAACCAATCCTCATGATTATAGTAAATCGGATTATGTAAAAGGTATTGGAGGTTTGATATTGCTTTCGATGGGATTCGCAATGATGTCGCGTATTGCAAAAAATTTCCAGGATTATTATGTGAATGTTATTACCCAAAAATTGGGCGCGCAAATATATTCAGATGGTTTAAAATACTCACTGGAACTGCCTTATCAGGTATTTGAAGATCAAAGAAGCGGTGAAACATTAGGGAAGCTTCAGAAGGTCCGTACCGATGTGGAGAAATTAATTTTTGCTTTTGTCAGCATACTATTTACTTCTCTGGTGGGTGTGGTTTTTGTGATGGTATACGCCATTAAAATACATTGGTTAATAGCTGTTGTTTATTTTGCAGCAGTTCCGATCATGGGTTTTGTCACATCCATCTTAAGTAAACGAATAAAAAAAATTCAAAAACACATTGTTGGAGAAACGACAGCTTTAGCTGGTGCTACAACTGAATCATTACGCAATATTGAGTTGGTGAAAAGCTTAGGATTGGCTGATCAGGAGATAAACCGCTTAAATGGCATCACTATAAAAATACTCGGCCTTGAGCTTAAAAAGGTGCGTTATATCCGGAGTATAAGTTTTATTCAGGGAACATTTGTGAATACGCTACGTAGTTGCATTTTATTTTTGTTGCTGTTTTTAATTTTTGGTGATAAAATGACATTGGGAGAATTGTTTTCTTTACAGATCTATTCCTTTTTTATTTTTGGTCCTTTACAGGAGTTGGGCAATATCATAAGCACTTACCGTGAAGCAGAAGCTTCATTAGAAAATTTCCAGACCATTTTAAATACACCCAAAGAAGAAAAACCACTGCATCCGGTCGCGGTAAAAAACCTGCAAACATTATCATTTCACAATGTTAGTTTCAAACATCAAACAGCAAAAAACAAAGCACTCGATAATATTTCGTTCGATGCCAAAAATGGTGAAACTGTTGCTTTTGTTGGCCCTTCAGGTTCCGGAAAAACTACATTGGTGAAATTATTAGTAGGGTTATATCATCCACAAGGAGGTGAAATACTTTATAATGGTACCAGCGGAAAAGCAATTGACCTTGATGAGTTGCGCTCTCAAATAGGTTTTGTAACTCAAGATACACAGCTGTTTTCCGGCACTATCAAAGAAAATTTATTATTTGTGGCACCAAATGCTACTGATAAAGAATGTATGGATGTTCTTCTTAAAGCTGCTTGCCAGAGTCTGTTAGCGAGAGCCGATAAGGGAATTGATACTATGATAGGTGAGGGCGGAGTTAAAGTTTCGGGGGGTGAAAAACAGCGTTTATCAATTGCTCGTGCACTTTTGCGTAAACCCTCTTTATTAGTATTTGATGAAGCAACATCTTCCTTAGATTCATTAACAGAGGAAGAAATAAGTAAAACGATCAGGGATCTATCTAAAAGCAATAGCCAGATATCCATCTTGATAGCGCATCGTTTGAGCACAATTATGCATGCAGATAAAATTTTTGTTCTTGAAAAAGGGCAAATTATTGAACAAGGCAAACACGATGAACTACTCTCCCAAAAAGGGTTGTATTATGCAATGTGGCGTCAGCAAATTGGGGAAAGGGATTAATACGTGAGGTTATGCTGAACTTGTTTCAGCATCTGATTTTATTTTCATAAGTATGAATTAATTTTAAAGCTATATTTGAAAGCGAGTAAAATAGGTCAAATTACTATAGATTAAAAAAATGCCTCAAGAAAAATTATCTGTTATTATCCCTGCTTATAACGAAGCTGCAACCATCCACCTTATTTTGAATAAGGTGTTGGCTGTTACATTAATTAATGATATTCAAAAAGAAATTATTATTGTTAATGATTGTTCAACAGACAAAACAGAAGCGGTAATAAAAGAATTTATCAGTAATAATAAGGATTGTAATATTGTATTACACAATCAGGAATATAATCAGGGAAAGGGGGCGGCTTTACACAAAGGGATTTCATTGGCAACAGGCGAATACTTGGTAATACAAGATGCTGACCTGGAGTACGATCCTCAGGAATATAATATCCTTTTAAAGCCCGTTATTGATGGTTTTGCCGATGTTGTTTACGGTTCTCGTTTTGTAGATGGAAAACCGCACCGGATATTGTTTTTCTGGCATACCATTGGAAATAAATTTTTAACATTTCTATCAAATATTTTTACAAATCTGAATTTATCAGATATGGAAACCTGTTATAAATTATTTAGAACAAATACTATTCAAAACATAAAATTAAAAGAAAAACGTTTTGGTTTTGAGCCGGAAGTAACAGCAAAAATTTCACGTGTTCCAAAGATCAGAATTTACGAAGTAGGGATCTCCTATTACGGAAGAACATACGAAGAAGGGAAGAAGATAGGCTGGAAAGATGGATTCAGAGCCCTTTGGTGTATATTGAAGTATAATTTATAATAAGCAACAGGCAATTTTACAATTTAGCAGTTGGCAATAAACGCCAGCGCTTAAGTATAGATTCGTAAATTCGTAAAAATTCGTTATCCGTAACTCTTCCAATGATCATCCACGAAAATTATTCTTTAAAAAAATTAAATACATTTGGCATTGATGCCTCAGCTCGTTATTTTGCTGAATTATCAAGCATTGAGGGGATTCAGGAAGTTCTTTCGGAACAAACTTTTATCAATATCCCAAAATTGATCTTAGGTGGCGGAAGTAATTTATTATTTACAAAAAACTTTGATGGCATTGTTTTAAAAAATAATCTGAAGGGAATTGAAGTAGTAAAAGAAGATGCTGATTTTTATTTTATTAAAGCTGGCGCAGGCGAAGTGTGGCATAATTTAGTGATGCATTGTATTGCCAACAATTATGCGGGTTTAGAGAATTTATCATTAATTCCGGGGAACGTAGGAGCCAGCCCCATGCAAAATATTGGTGCGTATGGAGTTGAAATAAAAGATAGTTTTTATGAATTAGAAGCATTGCATATTGTCGATAAAACGATCCATTCATTTACGAATGCCGACTGTAAATTCGGCTACCGCGAAAGTGTATTTAAGCGTGAACTGAAAAACCAATACATCATTACATCTGTAACCTATAAATTGCTTAAAACACCTGTATTTAATACCAATTATGGTGCTATACAAAAAGAACTTGATGAAATGGGTGTTCAGGAATTGAGCATAAAGGCGATCAGCAAAGCCGTGTGTAATATCCGCAGCGGTAAATTACCCAATCCGGCTGAAATTGGAAATGCAGGAAGTTTTTTTAAAAACCCTGAAGTTGTTCGTACAAAATTCGAACTTCTTAAAGATCGATTCCCTGCCATAGTTGGTTATGATCTGGATAATGGTAATGTTAAACTGGCTGCCGGCTGGTTAATTGAACAATGCGGTTGGAAAGGAAAAACTTTTGGTGATGCAGGTGTTCACAAATTACAAGCATTGGTTTTAGTAAATTATGGTAATGCAAAAGGCAATGAAATTTATGACCTTTCACAAAAAATAATGGATTCGGTAAAAGATAGATATGATGTGCAGTTGGAGAGAGAGGTAAATATTATCTGACAATAAACGGAAAGCAGAGGTTCGCTCAAAATTGCTACTCCAATTTAAACCACATAGATTCGTAGTTTAAAAAAGCATTTAAAAAAAGTAGAGATAGTTTTTTTCTTCGCCTTTGGCAAAGAAAACTATGAAAAGCTATCGCAATTCTCACCAGTTTTAATTCCTATGTATCTATGTTGTTAATTTTGATACATGCCCTTATTTAAAATGCCCGGATTGCACGTACATCATACATTCCATCTTTATTCGCGCTGCTGTTTGCGCCATTGCTGAAGCTCTGAGACCAGGCACCATTGTATGAATTCTCTGTTGAGCTCCAGTAGAAATCATTTTCAAAATCCACGATTACTCCAGCCGCTTTTTGCATATATAATAAATTCAGTTCATCTTTTGAAGGCAAAAACCAATCGTTATATCCATTCAGCTCTAATTTTCCACATATACTTGCAGCATAAACACCTGTGCCTTGGGCTTTAATTATCGCTTCGGTGTTATTAAATCCTGTATTAACTTTAGTTCCTGTTGCTGCTGTTTCTACAAAACTTCCGTTGAACCAACGCATGGAAGAACTTTGGTTGCTCGTAGAAGTAACTAAACCATGTTGCCCGCTATCATCCACATAAAATACAATACCACCACCGTAGGCTTGGCCTATTTTAAATGCCGGTTTAGGCTTAGGTTTGGCTACCGACAAGTTCTGATTTTCCTTTTCGCAGCTTGAAAGTATAATTGCGCAAACCATTATTTGCAGTACATAAAATATTTTTTTCATTTCTTTTGATATTAAAATTTAAGATTTCATTTTTTAGGGCCTGTTTTTCAGGTCCTTACAATTCATTCTTTGTCAAAGCTATGGCGGTATCTTTTTCAATAAACATCAACAAGGTGTGTTTTATTCCCTGTAAATTGTTAATAACCTCGTTTTTTGTTGGTATCGTTTAAGGGTGTTCTAATTCGGAACAGTTAACAAATCAGGAAAAGGATCATTCCGAAATTGTTTCGGAATCTCATAGGTGCTGAAACTAATTCAGTATAACAGCGCTTTTGACTTTGTTATAATTTTTAAGAATATCGAAAGAGAGGGTTAATTGTTTTTACAAATAGTTCGAAAGCCTTAGTTGTGGATTCTAAAAATGTTTTGTAAACTATTTAGCATACCCTGACAGGGCTTTAAGCTCTGTTAGGGTTAATTGATTAAGATTAAAAAAAGAAGAGTGAATTTAAGAGATTTTAAAGCATCAAATATTTCGATTTGATCACATTCACATGGTGGGTTGTATGGCCTGCGATCATAAATATGATAGCACGTACAGAGAGTTCGGTACCATTAGAATTCCCAATTTCGTTTATACTGCTTTGGGTAAAATGTTTGAATAATAACAGATTGGACTCCCGAACGATTGCAAATTCAAAGGCCAGATCATTTAATGTTCTGTCATTAAAATTTGCATTGGACACAAAAGCATTTTGATCAAAACCTGGTAACTTGGTTTTGTCTTTTCGTGCAAAACATAAGGCACGATAGGCCATAATTCTTTCTGTATCGATGATGTGGCCCAAAACCTCCTTAATTGTCCATTTACCTGCTGCGTAAGCGAAGCTTTCTTTCTCAATGGGGATTCCTGCCATTAAAAGTTTTATCTCCGCAATTTGATTTTTTAGCTCATTTATTATATCATCGTTTTTTACAAGATCAATGTAATGTGTGAAATAAGCCGGGTGTTCTGTTGGTAGTGGACGGTTCATAGTAGAGCTTTTTTATCATATTTGTGCTTAACGTTTCTGGGCCAGGCGAAGTGGCGATTTGGAATACTAAACTGTCTAAACGCACCAAAGTTTGTTTGAAACACAAATGTTTGTATTCGCACGCCCCCGCCACTTTTGGGTAGCAGCTGTTACCAGCAGTGTTTTTTTGTCCTTCGTTTTCTAATGTTATTGTAATAAAGTTATTCCAGTCAAATTTGCCTTGCAGTTTTTCAAAAACTCATAGGTTAATTTATCTGCATGGCAATCGATAAACTCAACACGTTTTAAATCACTATACTTGAAGAAACTATTTTTAATTGTTGCATTTTTAAATGTTACTTTGGAAAATGCACAGTTTGTAAATGAGCATTCTTCCAATAATCCACTAAAAATGATTTCAGTAAATTGAGTGTCTTTAAAAGAAGCATGCTGCCAATTTGTGTTTTCAATTTTGTTATTACGGAACTCTGATCTTGAAACTCCTATCCCTGATAAATTAGCATTAGAAAAATCACAGTTCCTTATTTCACTCGCCTCTATTACTGCATCTATAAAAGAAGCATTAACAAATGAGTCGGCTTTAATTTCTGAACCATAAAATTTGCTATTTCTTAAACCTGCATTGAAAAAATCACAATCTATAATACTATTCCCTTTGAATGTAATATCTGATAAATCTGCCTCGATTAGTTTACATTTTTTAAAACAGGAACCGTTTAATTTATCTTTTACGTTCTTAAGACCTGAAAAATCTGCTCCCACATAGTTTTCGCCAGACATATTCCAATTCAGCCCTATATTATCCTTAAGTTTCGAAAATATACCATCATCTTCCTTACTCACTTTGGCTATAATTTCTTTTTCTATAGTCTGAAAACTGTCAGAAAAATAGTTAAGGTCAACCCCGAAAATTTCTGCAAGTCGGTTTAAGGTTGTGATGTCTGGCATAGACTCTCCACGCTCCCATTTACCAACGGCTTGAGGACTAATTGATACTTGCTGTGCAAGTTCTGCTTGGGAAAGATTAATTTTCTTTCTTGCTTCGGCAATTTTATTGCCAATTGATTTTGAATTTAGCATCGTATTTTATGTTTTTTTGATGCTACAAAGTTATTTTGTCTCATAGGTGTAATGCAAATAAAGTCGCCTACTTACAGTTGTAAATACGCTACATTCAGTTGTTTTATGACAACTAATGGTGGTTTTCAGACTATTATAATTAAAAAAGCCCTGTGCCATTAAATGTTTATCTACACAATGTGGCTTTTTAAATTATTAAATTTTCCCCAATTCACTCTTTACAAAATCAGCAAGTTCCTTCACATATTCCCGCGAAAAATTAAATTCAATACCTGCCGCTTTATATATTTCGGGAATTGATTTTGTGTATCCCAACCGCAACGCAGCTTCATATAGATCTAAAGCCTGCTCGGGATTCCTTTTATAATTGCGCCATACAGCAATAGCACCCAATTGCGCCATACCATATTCAATATAATAGAACGGAACTTCAAAAATGTGCAACTGATTTTGCCAAAGACGCATTTTCACATCTTCCAATCCTGTCCAGTCAATTACTTTACTACTAAATTGATCGATGGTATTTTCCCAGGCATCCATTCGCTCTTCAACAGTATGCGCAGGGTTTTCATAGATCCAGTGTTGAAATTTATCCACGGCAGCGATCCATAATAATGTTTTTAATGATTTTTCTAACTGTTCTTTTTTAGCACGTTTTAAGTCATCAGCATTTTTGAAAAACACATCCCAATGTTCCATGGAGATCAATTCCATCGACATGGATGCTAATTCAGCAACCTCTGATGGAGTGCTTTTAAAATCAGTAATTTCCAGATCGCGGGTAACAAAAGAGTGAATGGCGTGTCCTCCTTCATGCACCATTGTTACCAAATCACGATGAGTGCCAACGGAATTCATAAAAATAAACGGAACACCAATTTCATGCAAAGGATAATTATACCCACCAGGTGCCTTACCAATACGTGATTCAAGATCCAAATGACCCATCGCTTTCATGATTTCTAAATACTCACCATAAGCGGGGCGCACTTTATAAAAGCATTCAATAGATTTATCGATTAGCTCAGCGCTGCTTGCAAAGGGTTTGAGTGCTGGTTTTCCTTCCACATCCACATCCGTATCCCAGGGTTTTAGGGTATCCAGCTTTAAAGTATTTTTTCGTTCCGTGTCAGATGCTTCCGCTAAAGGAAGAACTTCTTTTGCTATTGATTGATGGAAATTATAACAATCCTGAACGGTGTAATCAAAGCGGCCAAGTTCACTGAACTTATAATCGCGATAGTTTGTAAACCCTGCATTCAACGCCACTTGATGACGCAATTGAATAAGTTCTGAAAATAGATCATTAAAGGTGTTTATATCGGCTTTTCTTCTCTCCTGAGTTTTAGTATACACAGCCTCACGCACATTTCTATCCGTGTCTTTTACAATACTTGCAGCCTTTTGCAACGTGATCTCTTCACCATTCCATTCGATGGTCATAGCACCGCTAATTGCGGCATACTTCTGTGATTCTGTTGAAATCTTTGTAAGTAAAGGGATATTTTCCTCACGGTATAATTCTAAAGACTTTTTTATTCCTCGCAAATAAATGCGGTATTTTTCCTGGTCAAGTCCCTTTAAATAGGGCGAATCAAAAAGCTTTATATTAAGTTCATTAACATAGGGTGCGATAAACGGTTCAATTTCATTAACAAAAAAATTGAAGGAGTCTATTAATTGGGGATTCGCAGTGTCGCAGGTCATTTTAATATATCGCCAGGCCATGTCTTCACCCAATACAGCTTCCAGTTCACTGCGGTCGAACAACCATTGTTCCAGATCTTTTGCTGAAGAAATAGTACGCTCTTTCAAATCAATAAAAAAAGGTTCTACATTGCTCCAGGAGTCTATTGTTAAGCTTTGCGGCAAAAAATGACGAATCGGTTTTGTTGGGATCTCTATTTGTTTGGGATGCATTTTTTTATTAGACTTTATATATTTAATTTATCTATTGAATCAACGCTCTTTCTCGACAAGCTCGAAATGACCACGCGCGCGGTCATTTCGAGCTTGTCGAGAAATTGTGTGTGTGCATTTTATTGAATTTTTTGTTGTAAACTTTAGGATGCGCTTTACATTTATTAAGTCCATTTAAAAATAAAAAAGTTTCAAGTTTAAAAATTTCATTTCTGTGTATAACAACAAATCTGAAACCTAAAACTTGAAACTTTTTAAAACCTGAAACTTTACTGTTTAAGCAACTCCTGTTTTTCTTACACCTTGTGTTTTAACTTTTGAACTTGCTGTTTTTACAGGTTTTGCTGAAGTATCTTTTAATTTTGTTTTAGCTCCTGTTTTAGCATCACCGGCAGCTTTCAATTTAGGTTTTTCATCTTTTGATTTATCGTCTGTAGCCTTCTCTTCTTTTTTCTCTAATAAACCTTGTTTGTGAAGCGCATTATACCAGTTAATTACTTTTTTAATGTCAGATACATATACTCTATCCTCATCAAATGAAGGAAATGCAGCTTTAAAATATTTTTTCAATTCTACATCCGCTAATTTAGTGTCAACTGAAAGTCCACCTTTTTCTTTGTCATAGATCTTTTGCAAAACTTCTTTCAAAGGCACATCATCGCCTGTTGAATAAATTCGTACATCTTCCAAAGTGCTTACTTTGTTGGTGGCATAAACCGGCACGCGCTTTTTATCGGTTAATGACTCAACGATTAAACCGTTTTTTGTTTGAGCCACAACTTTATAAAGTCCACTCATTCCTGCAATTGAAATAATTCCGCTTAAATCCATATTAATTAATTTGACAATTTGATAATTTGTTAATTTGAAAATTAAATAAGTAAATCAAATTTGCACATTTTAAATTTAATTTGTGCAAATATATATAAATTCAATTTGTTAAGATGATATTTTGTTGATCTGAAAATTAAATTAGCACATTTTCAAATTTATTTATTGATGATCAATTTTTTCACCTGTTTTTTACTGCCATCCGTTAATTGGTAATAGTACAATCCACTGGCAATGGACGATAAGTCCTGTACAAAACGATGCGCCCCGGCCTGCATTTTTTCAGATGTTATTACTTTAATTTCCTGTCCAAATATATTAAACATTTTTAATTCAACCAATGACTCCTCCGCGATTGTGATATCAATCACCGATTGGTTATCAGCAGGGTTTGGGTAAACTACCATCAGATCCGAATTATTGGTAACATTGCCTGAAATACCGGTGGTCATATACATTCCATCGTATTTGATCTGGGCATTTACTGCACTTGTTTTTATATCCGCTAAGTTATCACCGGCAATCAATGCAAATGCCACTCTGATGGAATCCCCTGCAGAAATAGAATAAGGGCCGGTACTTACAATATCGATCACATCCGCTCCGGCACCTCCAACTCCAGCGTTTGCACGATTGGTTGAAAGTGTAAGATATTTCTCCGCCCCATCGAAACCTCCTGTGCTCAGATCAGCACCACCAGCTCCACCCGACACATTATCAACAGCATAGTGCAGCACCGGTGCCGAACTGGTAAGTAATTTAATTCCTGCATAGGTTCCATTGGTTCCTGTATAATACGCATAACCCATTTTATTCACTGCATCAAAAGAAGCACGGTTCGAGCCCAAAGTAGCAACATCAATGTCCCAATCCGCAAAAATTCCTGCATACAAATTAGCTAAACTGGCAGCCCCTGTATTTTTAATAACGTATTGAACGATCACAAATTTTCTATTACCAACTGTACTCCATGCAAATGCCTTATGATGCACTGTAACAGGTAAGGGAGAGCTGGCAAGATTATCTTTAAACGTTCCATCCACATCAAATTCAGAAACAACAGCAGGTACTATGTTGCGTGCTGCAACCACCGACTGAAAATCGGCTTCAGGCGTTGAAATGCTTCTTACAGCATCCGAAACCTTAGTATCACTAACACCGATCATTAAACCTGCTTCATATAGGATAGTTCCACCGCTCATGTATTTGAATCCTAAACCTCCAGCCTGGCTAGTTTGGCTGTATCCAATGCGGCCGCCACTGCTTATGGTGGTTGATACATCATTGATGGTAATATTTATATAATCCACGTTTACAATAACAGTAAAAAATTCATAAGCTACATAAGAGGTAGCAGGGTCGGAGTAAGCGAGTTTAAACAATACCGCCTGATTTGCAGGGGCAGTAGAAAGTATTTTTATTGAATAAGGATCCGTATTATTATTAGCCACTCCCAACGTAGCTAAGGCACCCAAGGTAGTGGTGCCATCAAGAATACTTACGTAGGATGATGTAGAGGAAAGTGTAACCGTTAGATTGGTGGTAGGACCAAGGTAGTTGATGAAATTGCCTGTTACACGCAGTGTATCACCAATTACAAAAGTATCATCGTTATTGTCGGTGAAATTTCGCTGTGTCATCATCACAGATGGTGATGATGACGCTGTCAATGCTTTAAATAAATTAATACGTCCGTTACCTAATTTGTTTGCATAAATAGGGCTCATTAATGGGTAGATATTATCACAGGTAACTTTTAAGCGCTCTCCAACCTGCAAAGCTGTATAAGATGGATAAAACGATTTAATGATGGCAGCGGCACCAGATACACACGGTGCGGACATAGATGTGCCGGTTTGTGAAGAATATCCATTTACAGGATAAGTGGAGTTAATACTTTCGCCCGGGGCGCATACATCAACAGAATAATTAAAATTAGAAGAAGTAGAACGCCTGTCATCACTTTTTGTATTTGCCACACTGATAACGTATTTATAAGCCGCAGGATAAAATACTTCATCTATTCCATTGTTTCCTGCAGCACCAATAACTAAAGCATTTTTATTAATAGTTGCATAGTCAATTACATCTTGTCCCAATTGCCCGCCACTGGCTCCACCCCAGGAACAATTAATAACAGAGCAGCCATGATCGGCAGCATACGTAATGGCTTCATACGATTTTGTGAGCACCCCCGTGGCATCCGTAATTTTGATCGGCAAAAATTTACACTTAAAACCTATACCGGCCACACCCGTTGCATTATCAACCGATGCCGCTGCAATCCCTGAAACATGCACACCATGGGAGTTTGAATTGTAAGTTGGGTCATTATCATTTTCTCCCAGATCCCATCCCGAAAAATTATCAGTATAACCATCGCTGTCTGTATCACCACCTCCAATTAGATCGGCATAGTTGTGCTTAATATTATTTTTCAGATCAGGATGATTAGGCTCTACTCCGGTGTCGGTAATACCGATCACTACATTGGTATCTCCGCGTGCAGTGGTTGTATTTACTCCCCATGCAGCTTCTGCCTGAATATTGGTGATGGCGTATTGAGTAGATAAACTCGGGTCGTTAGGAGTATAACACAGCTGAGGAAGGTAATGAGGTTCTGCATATTCAAATAACTGTAATGCTAAAAATTTACTGATCACTTTTTCCAATGAAAAAGATGCTGAATAACTAAATTCATAGATCAATGTTAGATCAGCCAAACGCTCTCCTCTTTCATTTACTAGTCGTTCTGGTGCTTTCGTGTATGGGAATTTCTTCACCAAACCATTTCCCTGGATGCTACTATATAAAGATTTAAAAAGAGCGTTTTCAATTTTATCGGATGAGCAAATTGAACGAAATTGAGGTTTCAGCTTTACGATCACCGTTTTTTCCATATAATCACCTGATTTAACGTTGGCAGGCATTTTAAAGCTTGATCCGGTATATTTATTATCAGAATTAATGGATTGAGAAAACACATTGGACATGCCAATAACGATAATTGGAACGATGACCAATAATTGTTTCAATTTTATCATTTATTGAAGTATTAGTTTTATGATACTGCAATTTACGGATATTTATTTATAAAAATGTCAATTTTTCTATCATTAGAGCCTGCTAAAATTTTATTCAAAACAGTTTCTTCCCTAAGCGCAGTCGAGAAAGGTGCGTTAGCTTCAATAAGAAATATTGTTATTCTTTATGGAAAATTAAAATAGGCTCTTAGAGGTTGTTTAAATTTAGTTTCGAAATCATTCTATTGCAATGCCCCCTGACAGGGTTTCAAACCCTGTTAGGGGTTTATGCAGGTTTCCCACTTTGTGTTTCAATACCTCTAACAGGGTTTGAAACCTTGTCAGAGTGTGCCTATGTATAAATAACGAATGAATTTTAAACAACAACTTAGTATAATTAAAAAATTTGAAACTATTTTTTGGACTATTCCAAGCAAAAATTTCGAAATTTTACTTCTATCAAAAAAGCAAAAACGTATCGATTTTTTCAAATTATTGGATTATTTAATAAAAATTCACATTTGATTACCAATGTATTATGATTATTTTAGTACTATGCCATACAAGGTACTGTTTTTTGTATTATGTTTGCAGAGTCAATTAATGAGAATCACAAATTGTTGAATCAAATTTTTAGATCGCAATATATTTCAGCAATTAATTCGAATTGATTTTATAAAAAACATAAATTATAAAATGATGAACATTGAAAATACAAAAGCGCAAATGAAAAAAGGCGTTCTCGAGTTTTGCATTTTGTCGGTACTTTCCACCGGGGATCATTATCCCTCTGAGATTATTAACAAAATGAAAGAAGCAAAACTCATTGTTGTGGAGGGGACGCTATATCCATTGTTAATGCGCCTGAAAAATGATGGTTTATTGAGTTATCGCTGGGAAGAGTCTACATCAGGGCCTCCACGTAAATATTACAAACTCACTCCCTTGGGCGAACAGTTTTTGAAAGAACTGGAATTGACCTGGAATGAGCTGGTAGATGCAGTGAATAAAACAACGCAGAAATAGCAATTAAGCGGTAGGCAATTTAGCAATGAAGCAATTTAACAGTAGGCAATTTTGTAGACAATTTAATAATTTGCCAATTTAAACAGTAGGCAATTCAAATGATGGAACTCAAAACTTCAATAAAAAATACAAACATGTTTTTGGCGATAGTGCGCGTTAGGGATTGCAGCGTAAATCCTTTTCTGTTTAGAAAAGATTGAAGCGGAAAACCCGCCTTTCTTGTTTAAGAAAGGAACGCCCCCAAAAAATTAAAAATTTTAAATATAATATTTAGATAAATCATACAATTAAAACCCAAGAAAATGAACCGTACCATAACAATGAACTTAAGTGGAATTGTTTTTCACATTGAAGAAGATGCTTATGATAAACTCAATAAATACCTTTCAACGATAAAAGGTTATTTTAAAAATTCGGAGGGTTGTGATGAGATCATGAGTGATATAGAAGCACGTATTGCGGAAATGCTTCAGGGGAAAGTAAGTAGCATCAAGCAGGCTGTGCTAATGGCGGATGTTGAAAGCATGATTGCTATAATGGGTAAACCGGAAGACTTTGCAGGTGAAAGCGAAAGCACTAAAAATGATGCAAGTAACAAGCAAGATGATCTAAAGAGCAATGATTTCGATTCTTCTAACAAAAGAAGACGTGTGTTCCGGGATCCGGATGATAAAGTACTGGCAGGTGTATGCTCTGGAATTGCAAGCTATTTCGGTTTCGATCCCATTTGGTTACGTGCGGCTTTTGCGATTAGTTTCTTTGTATTTGGTTCAGGTTTATTATTGTACATCATCTTAATAATAATTATTCCTAAAGCCAAAACTACTGCCGAAAAATTAGAAATGCGTGGCGAAAAAGTGGATATCAATAACATTGGAAAAGCTGTAAATGAAGAGTTTGAAGAGTTTAAAGAGCGCGTGAAAGATCTTGGCAATGAAGTGAACTCACCCGAAAATAAAAAACGGGTTAAATCATCCATCCACAAAGCAGTTGATTTTATTGGAGAAATGTTTGAATCCATCTTTAAAGTAATTGCCAAGGTAGTTGCATTTTTTTTGATATTCTTTGGTATCATATTTCTGATCGTATTATTAGCAACACTCTTTGGTTGGGGTACAATTTCCATTTTTGGAAATACAGGAGATTCTGTACATTTTTCGTTATACCAATTGAGTTCTGCTGTTTTGCCAAATGAGCTGCCAGTTTATTTAATAGTAATTGGTTTGATCCTGTTCCTTGGTGTTCCTTTAATATCAATGATCTATGGAGGAATAAAATATTTATTTGGAATTAAACAAAAAAACAGAGTTATAAAATATACAGCAAATATTTTATGGTTATGTGGTCTTGCATTGCTCATATATGTTGGACTTCAGCTGGGTGTTGATTTTTCGGAACAGGCAACAGCGAAACAAAATATTAACATAAATCAACCCAAAGGAAATACACTTTACCTGGATCTAAAGCCAATGGTGGATGATGACGAGGACGAATCTTACCACCGCCATCGTAATATTCATTTGGGTGATTGGACTATGATCTCCAAGGATGACAATAAATTTAGGTTAGGTTATCCCACACTTAATATTGTTGCCAGTGCAACTGACAGCTTTGAATTAGTAGTTATTAAATCTGCACAGGGCTATAATAAAAAAGAAGCGGCATATCGTGCTAAAAGTATTGATTATGGGACCATTCAAACGGACTCAACAATTGAATTCAACAGTTATTTTGATATCG
Source organism: Bacteroidota bacterium (assembly GCA_040389865.1). Taxonomy (GTDB): domain Bacteria; phylum Bacteroidota; class Bacteroidia; order 2-12-FULL-35-15; family 2-12-FULL-35-15; genus 2-12-FULL-35-15. Next base: position 34,102 of record JAZJZM010000010.1, read on the forward strand.
AAAGTGCAGATAAATTACGGGCACAAAATGTGAAATTGGTTTTAAAAGTCCCTGTAAATAAAACACTGTTTTTAAGCAGATCGATGGAAAAAATAATTTTTGACATTGATAATCTGAACGATGCCCTGGATTCGGACATGGTTAATCGTAAGTGGATAATGACCAAGCAGGGGCTTGAATGTATTGATTGTGGAGGCTTGGATAATGTTCACAAACAAAAAGATTAACCTTTTCCAATATTTTTTTTCCGCAAAGGCACGAAGTCGCAAAGCAATATCATTGTTTTTCTTTGCGCCTCAGCGCCTTTGCGGTTAATGTGTTTTGTTGTTTTTTGAATTTTCTAGCGTACCCTTAATATTCTAAGGCCGATTCAATATCAGCCGCTGTAATATCGGAATGGGAAGCATGATAAATGCATTTCCCGTTCTTTATTATTAAAACTTGCGGAGATTCATGCCGAACATTAAATTGTTCAGCAATTTTTGAAGAAACAGAAGGGTGTTGAAGTAAATTCAGGATGTAAGCCGGAACAATATTGCTTGCGAGGTTCCACTTACGTTCTAAGCGGGATAGCGCCATAGAGCTGATTGAACAGCGGGTGCTATGCTTAAAAAGCAAAATGCCTTTTACTTGCGTTTCAAAAGATTTTTGATTGATCTCCTCCAACTGAGCTTCAGAAGTAAGGTTTAGCCAATCCATAGAATATAAAATTGGAGATTAAATTGACTTCGCGGTTTTATCTGTGAAAGACTTACCGGTGTCAATTTTGTTTATTTTTCCGTATGCAGCACAGCGTTCGTGCTGAACCTTGCACGAAACCATAACAGAACTAATAAAAATAATACATAGAATAGTTGCAAAAACTTTTTTCATGTTAGATCAGATAAAAATGGTTTCTTTAATATCTTTGAACGGCAAAGTTACCAAAAAAGTTCTATTTAAACAAAAATATTTTATAAAACACAAAAAAAATCATTTAGTTGATAGTACTTTTGAACATCTAAATTTTACTAAAGCTATGAAAACATTGGATGTTGCTATCGATCCCAGCTGGAAAAAGTTGTTGAATAATGAATTTTCGGCACCTTACTTTCTGAAGCTCAGGGAGTTTTTGATGCAGGAAAAGGAGAAAAGCACTGTTTTCCCTCCTGGAAATCAATTGTTTGCCGCATTTAATCACACCCCATTTGAAAACGTGAGGGTGGTCATTATTGGCCAGGATCCGTATCATAAAAAGGGCCAGGCCAACGGTTTAAGCTTCTCCGTTAGCTCTGGAGTTGTAAATCCTCCCTCATTAAAAAACATCTTTAAAGAGTTGCGCACTGATCTGGGGATTCCAATACCACAGACCGGTAATTTGGTGCCTTGGGCCGATCAGGGTGTTTTATTACTCAATACTACACTCACGGTGCGCGAAGGACAGCCTGGATCGCATCAAAAGAAAGGCTGGGAAACATTTACTGATTCCGTTATCAAAACGATATCCGATCAAAAAAAGGGCGTTGTATTTTTATTATGGGGACTATTTGCTCAAACAAAAGAAGAACTGATAGATAAAGATAAACATTTTGTTTTAAAAGCTGCACACCCATCACCATTGGCTCGTGGCGCTTTTTTTGGTTGCAAACATTTTTCTAAAACAAATAAAATTTTAGAGCATCAGGGTATTCTGCCGATTGATTGGAGAGTTGAAAAGTAAAAAAAATGCCATTAATTTTTATCGACAATGTCATCCCGATTGGCCTTTTCGCCAAGAGGGATCTTGTAAATTATAAGGAATATGATTAAACAAAAGCAAGATCCCTCGCGAAAAACTCGGGATGACAAAAGAGCTACTTTGTCAATACTTAATTCAAAAAACTCTTCGCTTTCTCCAATGCTTTTGCAATTCCTTGAGAATTAGCGCCTCCTGCAACAGCATAGAATGCTGCCCCGCCGCCATTGCCCTGAATTTCTTTCGCGATTTCACGTACAATTGTTCCGGCATTTAGGTTTTTATCTTTTACCAGATTATCAGAAATGATAACGGATAAACTTGGTTTTCCTTTTACTTCAGCGCCAAGTACCATAAATAAATTATCGATTTGGTTACGTAATTCGAATGAAAGATCTTTTATCGCATCAGCCGAATCCAGATCAATTCTTTCTGCAATAAAATTGATCCCGTTAATGGTTTGTTTCTTTGTAAGTAATTCTATTTTCAATCCTTTCGCTTTCTCACGAAGCATTTGATCGATCTGTTTTTGCAATTCGGAATTTTGTTCCATCAAATTTTCTACACTTTTCAAAACATCTTTTGGGTTTTTCAAAAGTGTTTTTAATTCATGTATCAAGGCAGTTTGTTGAGTAAAAAACGCTTCTGCTTTTACCGAAGTGATAGCTTCAATCCTTCTGATGCCGGCTGCTACTGCGCTTTCTGAAGTGATTTTAAATAATCCAATTTGACCGGTTGCAGGCACGTGCGTACCACCACATAACTCTATCGAATAGTTTTTATTGAAAGTAACCACACGAACCATATCACCATATTTTTCGCCAAACAAAGCCATAGCTCCTGTTTTACGAGCATCATCAATCGACATTTCTTTAATATCGGATGAAATGTTTTCGCGGATTTTCTGGTTAACGATAGATTCTATTTCTGCAATTTCTTCATCTGTAACTTTAGAGAAATGAGAAAAATCGAAGCGCAAATATTCATCATTTACCAATGATCCTTTTTGCTCCACATGTGTACCCAACACCTTGCGCAATGCAGCATGCAATAGGTGAGTAGCACTGTGATTGTTCTCTGTAAGCAAACGTCTTTCTGCATTTACTTTTGCTACAAAAGTTTTACTTAAATTTTCAGGTAATTTATCCGTAAAGTGAATAATAATTCCGTTCTCTTTTTTAGTATCGGTGATTATTATTTTTTCATTCGCTGATTCTAAAAATCCGGTATCACCAGTCTGTCCACCACTTTCAGCATAGAACGGTGTTTTATCCAATACCAATTGATATTGTTCTTTTCCCTTTGCTTTAACTTTTCTATACTGAATAATTTTTGCATCACTTTCCAATTGTTTGTAACCAACAAATGTTCTTCCGCCTTCTTCTGCCTTTCTGCCTTCTACCAGTACCCAATCGCTCGTATCAATAGCTGTGGCTTGGCGGGAACGGTTTTTTTGCTCTTCCATGCATTTGTTGAACCCATCTGTATCGATCGTGAAATTATTTTCCCTTGCGATCAATTGAGTCAGATCTAAAGGGAAACCAAACGTATCGAATAGTTCAAAAGCATCTTTACCTTCAACAATTTTTGAAGTAGCATTGGATTTATGAAGAATGATCGCGTTGATACGTTCAATACCCTTTTCCAGCGTTCTGAAAAAAGAAGTTTCTTCTTCTTTAATTACTTTTTCAATCAATGATCTTTGTGAAATTAATTCCGGAAATGCTTGTCCCATTTGATTTGCAAGCACAGGAACCAATTGATACATAAATGGTTCTTTTAAATTCAACGACTGGTATCCGTATCGAATTGCACGTCTTAAAATTCTTCGGATAACGTAGCCGGCACCTGTATTGGAGGGTAATTGACCATCAGCAATACTAAAAGAAATTGCACGAATATGATCTGCGATCACACGCATTGCAATGTTTATAGTGCGTTGATCTTTATTAACCGGTTCATTTTCATTTTCCGGATTGTAGTCGAGTGAACTTAATTCTACTATTTTATCAAGTATCGGTTTAAAAACATCGGTATCATAATTCGACTGTTTGCCTTGTAAAACACGCACCAGTCGCTCAAAGCCCATTCCGGTATCCACATGTTGCGCAGGCAGTTTTTCAAGACTTCCATCGGCTTTACGGTTGAATTCCATGAACACATTGTTCCATACTTCAATTACCTGAGGATCATCATTATTTACAAGTGATGCACCTTTTATTTTTGCAATGTCTTCTGAAGAACGGCCATCATAGTGTATTTCGGAACAAGGGCCGCAAGGACCTGTATCACCCATTTCCCAGAAATTATCTTTTTTATTCCCTCTTAATATCCGTTCTTCCGGAATAAATTGTTTCCATATATCATACGCTTCCTGATCGAAGCCCAAACCATCGTCAGTGCTGCCTTCGAACACAGTTACATATAAACGTTCTTTATCTATTTTATAAACTTCCGTTAATAATTCCCATGCCCAGGTGATCGCTTCTTTTTTAAAATAATCACCAAAGCTCCAGTTACCAAGCATTTCAAACAAGGTGTGGTGATAAGTATCTACACCAACTTCTTCCAGGTCATTGTGTTTTCCACTTACGCGTAAACATTTTTGAGTGTCGGCAACACGAGGATATTTGATAGGAGCATTCCCCAAAAACAGATCTTTGAACGGTGCCATACCCGAATTGATGAACATCAATGTAGGATCATTTTTAACCACCATTGGCGCAGATGGTACTATTTGGTGCCCTTTCGACTTAAAAAAGTCTAAAAACGTTTGACGAACTTTACTTGATTCCATTTTTTTAGTTTGAAGTTAGAAAGTTAAAAGTTGGAAAGTTCCAACTACTAATTCTGACTTATCGATTTACAAATTTTAAATATTTAGTTGAAAGTGCCTAGTTGTTTCAAAAGCCAACCTGACTTTCAAACTTTTAACTTTCCAACTTTGAACATGTTTATTAGATTGCAAATTTAGTTTATTTGCGTAAATTCGCATTAGATGTAGTAAAGAAACTAGCAAAGAATTATTTTTTCTTCAAAAGGGGAAATTTGATTTCGGATTTTTTGATCTCGTGTTATAAAACTAATTCCGCAATTTTGGCAATCCGAGATCAGCAATTATTGAATAATGAGTAAGGTAAATTATAAATATAATAGTAAATCACTGTCTTTTGAAAAGGCCATCGTGCCAATGCGCAAGCGCGTTATACAGGTATTGTCTTATCTGGCAACCGGTTTGGTATTTGCTACTATCACTATTTTAATTGCTTATAAATATTTAGATTCTCCGAAAGAAAAGCAGTTGCAAAGGGAAATTTCGGAACTAACACTCCAGTACGAACTTTTAAATGGCCGCATGGGGCAGATCACCGAAGTATTAGGTGATATCCAGGAGCGGGATAACAATGTGTACCGTACCATTTTTGAGGCGGAACCCATACCTGCAAGCATACGCCAGGCTGGTTTTGGTGGAGTTGACAGGTATAAAGAACTTCAGGGCTATAACAATTCTGCCTTAATGGTAGAAACCAGTAAACGGCTTGATATGGTCAGCAAGCAGTTGTACATTCAATCAAAATCTTTTGATGAATTGGTGGTTTTGGTGAAAGGAAAAGCGAAATTGTTGGCCTCTATTCCTGCCATACAGCCCATTTCCAACGAAGATCTGAGACATCAACCTTCCGGCTTTGGATGGCGTACCCATCCCATATACAAAACTGCGGAATTTCACCCGGGGATGGATTTTGCGGCTGCTCAAGGCACTGAAATATATTCTACCGGGGATGGAACCATAGAGCGGGCGGATGCGCTGGCACAAGGTTATGGAAATCACATCGTAATTAATCACGGCTACGGTTATAAAACACTTTACGGACACATGAGTAAAATGGCCGTAAGAGCAGGACAAGTGGTGAAAAGAGGGCAGCTAATAGGGTATGTGGGCAGCACCGGACTTTCTACTGCTCCCCATGTGCATTATGAAGTTATGAAAGCCGGTGAAAAAATGAATCCGATCAACTATTACTATAATGATCTAACTCCGGAGCAATATCAAAAACTGATAGAACTTTCATCACAATCATCTCAATCGTTTGATTAAGCGCCAAGGCTGAGGAGTGAATTCCTGTTTTACTTTTTTTGTGTCCTCTTCCTGAAGCGAAAAGTCCTAACGCTTCAACAATCAAATTGCAATAAATGAATTCACAAACCTTTCAGCGAACTTGTTTAATTAATGGGTGTACGACAAATTTCCCTATATCATCCCCTTCGGGTTTTTTAAAAAGCCAATCTTTATTTATTCTATAAATAATAACCGCCCTTCGGGCTTATATTCAATACTTAGTAATCCCGAAGGGATGTAATGATTATAGCATAATGCAACATTTCACAAGGGCAAAATCCCGAAGGGGTGATATTAACCATTTAGGGATATTTCTCTTACACATCAGGGCAAACGCATCTAAAATTGCCTATACAGGTCGCACCTACGGTGCTTATTTTCAAAACAATATTATTTCTGTAAACAGGTCAATCCTACGGATTTACTATTTATAAAAATCCCGGCAGGGATGTCCTGCTTGTAGAAAAAATCTATATCGCCTTTAAACAAAGCCTCATAGAGGCGACCTGTCGAAAATTTAAAATTTAGATACGTTTGCCCTGTCGTACACCTTAATTAATTATTTAATCTGTAAAAATAATTTTATATTTGTTTGGAACAATTTGCTAAGCATTAATTCAAATAATCAATAAATCCCGGGTGCCTTACAAAGAAACTGATATCGTTAAATTATTCTATTCCATTGGAGAAGTAGCTGAAATGTTTGATGTAAACACTTCGCTCATTCGCTTTTGGGAAGGAGAATTTGATATTATTAAACCCAAGAAAAATAAAAAGGGTAACCGCTTATTTACTAAGGAAGATATTGATAATTTTAAAGTGATCTACAACCTTGTAAAGAAGCAAGGTTTGACATTGGATGGCGCAAAAAAATATTTAAAGGAAAACCGAAAAGTAGTTAAACACGAAGCTAAAATTGAAAAAAATCAATATTCTGAAATTGAAAATAAATTAAGGTCTATTAAGAGCCGCCTGATTGATCTGGGCTCAAAGTTATAGAAACTCCTCAATAGCTATACGCACTTTCTCGACAAGCTCGAAATGACCATTCGCACAGTTATTCCGAACTAGCCTGCCCTAATGGCTATAGGTGGTTTCGGAATCTCAGAGATGCTGAATCAAGGTCAGCTTGACTTAACACTGCTAAATAAATCCCCCACTCATGTTGATCTAATTAGGCCCCTTCAACGAATCGTTTGTTTGTTGATTTTGACTCTTCTTCAGGCTATCCGAATTATTGTATAAAAGAAAATTATTTCTTCCCAATGGTGTGATGGATTGTTCTCTATTCTCTTCCTCCACTGGGTTTATCACATTTTTTTCATCCAATGCTCCTGAAACTGTTTTTGATGAATCGCTTTTTCGAATTAACTCTTTTTTGATGATCAGCTCTTTCTTGATCCTTGCTTTTTCAATCAAAGCAGCTTCTTTAGCTAGTATAGCTTGTTTTTTAGCAGTTTCTATATTATCCGGTTTTACAAGATTTACTTCTGCTGAAGGCGGAATAATTACGGAGTCTTTTGGTAGTTCTATTTTATTTTTCGCGCTTAAAACATCCACAGGTAAAACAGGAGGGATGGTTTGTAAAGTATCCGCCCCTATAACTACTTTTGGTGTTGAATCGGTTGTGTCTTCAGTCGTTTTAGGAGAATTTAAAATATTGAAAAGAAAATAAGCGCCTATCACCAATACCAAAGCAACAAGAAAATAAGGGGAAAATATCCATTTTGCAACCTTTGATTTAGGACTGGACTTTACCGATTCAAAAACGGATAATAGTTTGTGTTTGTACTTAAACGAATTTGATTTAGGAGCAGCCTCCAACATTCCTTCCATTTTCGCCCAATCTGCAATACTATTTGAAGCTTCGTAATTACTTAAGGTTTCTTTAATTACTTCGTCAAGTTTACTGTTATGCTTTTTATTTACCATTCGCTTTTGTTATTATTTGCTGTATGTTTTTACGCAAATTAAATTTTGCTTTCTCCAGATTTGATTCTGATGTGTCTTCACTTATATCAAGCATTTCAGCTATTTGTTTGTGCGCGTGCCCTTCGATCAGATACAGGTTAAAAACTTTTCTGTACGCGGGGGTTAACTCCTGAACGGCTTTTAAAATTTCTTCCTTGTTAATATTAGAAATAATTTCTTCATCACTTAATTCTTCCAAGGTATTCGCAACACTTTTATTTGCATTAAAGGTGCTAACGATAAGGTTTTGTTTGTTTTTATGTAAATAGTCAATAGCGGCATTTACCATTATTTTTTTTATCCAACCTTCAAAGGATTCAGGAGCCTTAAAATTTTTAAGATTCGTAAAAACCTGAAAAAAGCCTTCATGAAGGATCTCTTTTGCTTCCGTAATGTCTTTTGAATAACGCAAACAAACGCCAAGCATTTTATTATAATAGTAATCGTATAAAGCTTTTTGGCTCTCCGGATTGTTTTTTAAACAGCCTTTTATAATATCATTTTCATCCATACGTAGAATTTTTTATCTAAAAATGTCCTGTCTTACGAAACTACTCAAAAAAGGTTTAAGATATCGATAAGAAAATGAGTTTTGAAATAAATTTAGTAATAATTGATGTTGTGCTTCCCTTTTTTACCGCGGAGTTCGCAGAGATTTTACGCAGAGTGCCGCAGAGAAACAAAATAAATATTAACTCTGATGCACTCTGCGTAAAATCTCTGCGAACTCTGTAGTAAATTATTTTTACGTAATATGCGTAATAAGTTTAAATGATCATTTTCCTAAAAATTCACCCTGAAACCAAAATTGGTGGCCTGCAGAACCAGCACCCAAATTAATGGAAGTGCCAAGGGAATTGAAGAACATAGGCTGAATAAGATCGCCAGCATTTAATTTAACAACGTGTGTAAATGTTCCTTCGGGGGAATCTGCACTTGAAAATTGTCCGCCACCAAAAGCCCTCAAGACCCCATTAACATTAATTCCTATCGCATATCGGTCATTACCTGCAGTGTTGGCTGTTGTGTAGCCACCAAGCATAAATCTATAATAGCCGGCTTTAGGAGCAGTAAAAGCACCTGTTCCCGTGTTGTAAGAACCGCCACCGAATGTGTTGTAATCAAGAGTTGGTATAACCACTGCATTCCATAATGTTGGCGCGGTAGCCCCCGATGCGTAATATGAAAACCCTTGATAATTTCCGGAAATGGTACCATTTACATCGAGTGTTGAAGTGGGATTAGTGGTTCCAATACCTACGTTACCAGCAGCTGTGATACGCATTTGCTCTGTTACATTTCCCGGAGCAGTTGTGGTAAGTCCTGTACCAAAAGAAATCCCACCATCATTACTATTCCCATTGAATTGAAGATATCCCATCCATGTTGCGTCAATTTTTTCCTGGATCCTTGTACCCGCTGTGAACCAGGAAGCACCTGCCGCAGTTCGGATGTGCCTGATATCTAAATTATTAACATTGGAGTTCAAGCCATAAAGTCTTTGCATTTCAACAACATCATTAAGGTTGGTTCCTAAGGCCGGTGTGGCTATGGAAAGTTGAGCTGTTGGAGCAGTTGTACCAATACCAACATTACCTGCATTTGTAATTATCATTTTTGTATTTGCGGCAACACTCCATGCTGTTCCGGCAGCATCCGTATCAGATGCTTTGGTAGCGAACGTTATGGCATCACCAACTTCAATCAATGAGGATGAAGTTGTAATGCCTGTTGATTTGTTATATCCAGCTACCCCCACATTTGGTTTAACCATGTGACTTATTGAAGCATTTGCACTTGAATAAGCGGAACTAAAATAGGTATAAGGCTCGAAGCCAACACTTTCTCCATTAGTTGCTCCAATTATTGATAGTTTAATTCCAGGACTTGTTGTTCCTATACCAATATTGCCGGTTGCATATAAACTACTTAGGTAAAGCGGAGCGAATGTTGTGGAAGCATGAGCGATGCTTGGGGCATCAGGACTCACATCTATCATTTCAAAACCTTTTCCTGTTCTGTAATGAAATTGGCCATGAGTAATAGTAAACCCATAAAAGCCCAAGCCACCAATGATATTACCTGTGGTATCAGTGGTTGTGTTCTGATTAAATATGATAAGTTGTCGGTTATCAAATTTTAAAGCGCTTCCTGTGGGTTGTGAAATGTGTAATTTCGCTGTAGGGGTGATGGTTCCAACACCAACATTACCAGCGCTTGTTATAATCATCTTCTGATTGTAGTTCCCTCCACTTCCAGTTGAAAAATTTAAAGAAGTCAAATTGTTTCCAACACTGAAAGTGGTTTCCACTTTAGCTTCAATGCGAGCGGATTGGATCAATGCTGATCCATCATGACCAGAAAATATAAGTGCACCCAGTAAAGAGTTTGTTGTTAATGCCGTTGGAACAGAACTTGTTCCGGCAGCGTTACTCATAGTAATATAAGGATGCCCTGATGTAGCACCTTTGTAATTTGAAACGGTAATGCCGGGGTAAACTAGTGCTGTACTACTTGTATTCTCGACCAAGATACTGGTGGAGGAATTGGATTTTTGAATATGAAGTGCAGTTGTGGGGGAGGTGGTTCCAATGCCTACATTCGTCCCATTATCAAAAATAGTACTATTGCCAAGTGTAACTCCATCAGGGGTCCATTTCGGTATATAATTAAGTGTTCCAGTTCCCGTAACTATTCCGGCTGTGGTTGCGGTGGTAGCGGAAAGATTTCCATTAAGATCTGCCACTACAAAACGGTTTCCTGTGCCAGTAAGTGTTTGAAAACGAACACCTCCGGTGGTATGAAGTTGAGTGCTGGGGGCTGCTGTCCCAACGCCTACACTGCCGGCATTATTTATACTAACAATATCAGTATAAGCGCCTCCCAGGGTTAAAGCCCGGGAAATAGACAGTTTGTCGGCTGTATTTGAGAGCATCCATGAAGGAGCAGTTGTTACTGTAGCTCCTGTTACGTCTATCAAATACATTTTTGGAGCCCCGGTTGTTGAACTGTTACCTTCCAATATTAAATTTCCATTTCCACCTACAGGTCTTGTTAAGTGTAAAAGGGTTTGTGGTGAAGTTGTACCAATACCCACATTGCCGGAATTATCAATTCTAACTTTCTCAGCAGCATCCGAAGTTCCATTTGTTAAAAATCGTATCCCGTGATTCGTCTCCGAGCCAATCTCTAATCCAATAAAGGTAGTTCCTGCGGTGCGTACAGCCCTCACAAAGCCCGCATAGTTTAAAGTTGTGTTGTTGAGAACATAACGCGTTCCTAAGAATGCCGGATTATTGGTTGCATCGCCCTGTATTAATAGTCCGGCTGTACTCGTATTGGCATTGTTGAATATTCCGTTATTTATATCCAGTTTTGTTCCCGGGCTTGTTGTTCCAATTCCTACATTACCCGTGTTTGTAGAAGAAAACAAAACAGATGTACCTGCGGTATTTCTTAAATTGAGGTTGATCTCTGAGGCGGTTGTATTGCTTACTAAAAGCGCAGCGGATCCTGTGATCCTACCTGCATCAAAAAGTATAGCGCCATCAGCATTGGATTTAGCGGCTATTAGACCGCCTCCGGCATATCCATATGCAGCCGAGTTGGCAGTGCCTATAACCAGTTGTGTTCCTAAATATCTTAAAAAATCAGTATCTGCATTTGAAGCCGGACGGATTGTTCTAACACCTGAAAGACCCACATCCCCGGCAACTTGCAAAAGGCCGTTTGCACCGAAAACGGATGTCCCAATGCCTACATTCGTACCATTATCAAAAACAATACTATTGCCAAGGGTAGCTCCATCAGGGGTCCATTTTGGTAAATAATTAAGTGTTCCACTTCCGGTAATTATTCCGGCAGTAGTTGCGGAAGCAGCCGAAATATTTCCATTAAGATCTGTCACTACAAAGCGGTTTCCTGTGCCGGTAAGTGTTTGAAAACGGACACCTCCCAGGGTATGGAACTGTGTTGAGGGGGATGTAGTTCCGATTCCCACATTTCCTTGAGTTTGTGTTAAAACACTGTTTCTGAAAAATATACCTGGTGCTGCTACACTTCCTGTTCCGGATAATTCTCCGATCAAAGGGTTATTTATTGCTTTTACTTCTATGGTAACACCTACAGTTGCTGCAAATAAAGCACTATTGGTCCTTAATCGGAGTATGTATTGGTTAGCACTACCTGTAATTATACTACCACCAATATCTAAAGCATAGCTGCCTCCTCTTGGTCCGGATGTGGAAATTGGAATTACTTCCTTCCATCCAATTCCACTAATATCATCAAAATTACCATTTATAATATATTTGCTTGAAAGTCCACCACCCGAATGTACATCTATGATACTTACTTCCAGGTTAATAGTTCTATTTGTACTTGCAACACAATTAAAATTCCCGATTTCCACATAACTACCAACAGCTTGAGCAATTGTTCTGAAAAAAACATAATTTTCTAAGTAAGAATTTGAAGAATTAAGAGAAGTAATTCGTTCTACACCTACTATGTTTAATTGAGTTGCCGGTGTGATTGTGCCTATTCCTATATTTCCGGAAGAAGCAACTCTCAATCTTTCTAAATTATTGGTACCTATTACAAAATCTTTAACATCGGTGGTCCCAACAAAATTTTGACCAACTCCAATAGCCACGCCAATTGCGGAAGCAGAAGGTGTGGTATTAGCGTTGCCGGTATGCGACCATGCATTTAAAGAGCCATCGGCTCCGGTTGCACCAGTTGAGCCGGTTGAACCTGTACTTCCTGTGGAGCCTGTTTTTCCTGTTGCTCCAGTACTTCCAGTTGAACCAGTAGACCCCGTTGCTCCAGTACTTCCTGTTAAACCAGTAGAACCCGTTGTTCCAGTAGAGCCAGTTGATCCAGTACTACCTGTTGCACCCGTTGATCCGGTGACCCCTGTAGTTCCCGTTGAGCCGGTTGATCCTGTTGCACCGGTAGAACCTGTGCTCCCCGTTGAACCAGTACTTCCTGTATTTCCCGTTGAGCCGGTTGCACCTGTTGCGCCAGTACTTCCAGTAGAACCTGTTGTTCCTGTATTTCCAGTTGAGCCGGTTGAACCAGTAGACCCTGTGTTCCCTGTTGAACCTGTACTTCCTGTATTTCCCGTTGAGCCGGTTGAACCTGTTCCGCCCGTACTTCCAGTAGAACCTGTACTTCCTGTATTTCCAGTTGATCCTGTTGCACCAGTAGACCCTGTGTTCCCCGTTGAACCTGTACTTCCCGTACTTCCCGTTGAGCCGGTTGAACCTGTTGCACCCGTTGAACCTGTATTTCCAGTACTTCCTGTATTTCCAGTTGAGCCGGTTGAACCTGTTCCGCCAGTTAATCCTGTTGCACCAGTAGACCCTGTGCTCCCTGTTGAACCAGTACTTCCTGTATTTCCAGTTGAGCCAGTTGAACCCGTTGAGCCTGTATTTCCTGTTGAGCCGGTTGCACCTGTACTTCCTGTGTCTCCTGTAGAACCTGTTGTTCCAGTATTTCCTGTAGATCCCGTATTTCCTGTATCACCAGTAGAACCTGTACTTCCTGTATCTCCAGTAGAACCAGTTGTTCCTGTACTTCCGGTATATCCTGTGTCTCCTGTACTTCCTGTATCGCCAGTAGAACCTGTACTTCCTGTACTTCCTGTGCTTCCAGTATCACCAGTATCACCAGTATCACCAGTACTTCCAGTAGATCCCGTGTCACCTGTATTGCCAGTATCTCCAGTAGAGCCTGTTGTTCCAGTATTCCCAGTAGAACCTGTATCGCCTGTGCTTCCTGTTGTTCCTGTATCACCGGTACTTCCTGTGTCGCCAGTTGCTCCGGTATCACCTGTTGTCCCGGTTCTACCCGTAGAACCGGTATTCCCCTTTAAACCGGTTGCTCCTGTTACTCCCAAATTACCGGTGGAGCCTGTGCTACCTGTTGAACCATTGTTCCCCAAGCCAGCGATGATTGCTTGCCAGTAGTTACCATTGTAATAATAAAAGTTGTTGGCGGGGATCAAAAAGATCAATAATGCTGTATCTGGTGCAATAATATTGCTGGTATCGGTAATACGTGGGATTAAAATTCCTTTGTCGGTAGCGGTTATGTCAAGGATTGCACTTGGCTTTGGGTTTAGTGTTCCAATGCCCATGTTGTTTTGAGCAAAAGAAGCCCCACTCCAGCCTTTCCCAAAGGGGAGGGAGAAAAATAACGCGGTTAGGATAAATGCTGTAAGTATGTTTTTTGAACTCATTTTTTTATCTAAAATTTCAAATTTCCGCTTATACCAAAGATAATCAAGTTTTCGGATAAACAAGTAGGTATGAAAGAATTGATTTTAGCTATTTTGAGTAGTTCCTTTGAAATTTATATTCCTCTTTTTACACGCTGTTAAAAATGGAAAATAATCTTTAGCCAAACACAATACTTACTTAACCCTCATGATCCATACCACATTAAAAAAGGGCGGAACGTGATTGGCTGCATCGGTATAAGATCCATTAGCAACATTACTTGCATCAGGTGCCAAATCAGTAGCTGTTTGAGTAAATGTGTGTGTATGCGTTGTGGAGCCTCCGGTGGCACCTGAAGTGGCATTCCCTTGCAGGAACCTGTTGCCGCCATTCAGGTTGGGTATTGTTTGTCCATTGTAAGGCGATCCCGCATCAGCCAATACAGCGCCATTACACTCCACCCAACCGGTAGGCAAAGCAGGAGTTCCCGGCATACTTTTTACCCAGGCCTGGATAGAACCTATAGGAACAATTCCGCCACCAGATTGTGTTTGCCAACTTGCTAATCCGGCAGCATCGGATGTAAGCACTTTGCCTGCCCCCTGAGCGCCATCTACTATTTTTATTGCTCCTACTACTTCAAGTTTTGTTGTGGGGGCAATTGTGCCTATACCAACATTGCCGGTTCCGGACATAAGAGTCATTATTACCCCTGTTGTTCCTGTGTTTTTAGCACCGCCTACGGTTTCCGACCATCTTCCAAAGTGGAACTTCCAGCCTGTTCCATCTCCAAATCTCAAATATCCTGAATTAGGGGTTCCATCAGAATTATCAAGTGTAAAACCAGAGCCACCACCACCACCAAAACGCATATTTCCTGTGCCAACATCTAATCTCTCGGCTGGAGTTGTAATACCAATCCCCAGATTGCCGGTAAGTCCAGAAATTACGGGACCAGCCGAACCGAATTTTAAATGTGCCAGAGTAGGGTCTTGATTACCATAAACACCAAGCGTATTTTGTACATCAACATCCGTTAAGTATGTATCGTCACCAATTAACAAGTTCTTGCCACCAGCAGCATATATATCTGCAAGATGTAGTTGTGCGATCGGGCTTATTGTTCCGATCCCCACATTGCCTGTATTGTGATTTAACGACATTATATTATTCTTGGTAGTTCCATTATCATTATGAGTAATAAAAGAGGTGGCGCTTGCTATATTACGTATGATCATCCATTTTTCATTAGCTGCAGCATCCCTGTCAACAAGGCTAATATCGGCATACGTACCTTCTAAGTTCAAGGTGGCATGATCAGTTGTATTCTTAACATTTAGCACACGACCAGCGGCATAAAAATATCCATTTACAGTATCAGGGCTGGTTGTACCGATACCAACATTACCATTTTTCATAAGATTTAGTGGATTTCCTCCGGTAGCAGAAGTAAATAGTAATCCTCCAACAGTATTTAATGAAGAATCATAGGCGATTCTAAAATCAAAATCGCTGGAACTTAGACTTTTAAAATCAATAAACCCATTTGTGCGGGGAGAACTTCCAAGAGTGCTACGATATAATTCTAAACCACCATCATTAGTGATTGATGCAGATTGATAAGTATTTGAATTTTCGGCTTTAATATTCCCAATAACATGTAATTTATTTAAAGGAAGCGTGGTACCAATACCCACATTAGTTCCATTGTCAAATACTTGGCTATTCCCAAGGGTTGCTCCATCGGGTGTCCATTTCGGCAAATAATTAAGTGTTCCACTTCCGGTAACTATCCCGGCAGTGGTTGCAGATCCGGCAGAAATGTTACCATTTAAATCGGTTAAAACAAATCGGTTACCTGTTCCTGTAAGCGTTTGAAAACGAACGCCTCCGGTAGTGTGTAGCTGTGTTGATGGGGATGTAGTTCCGATGCCGACATTGCCATCCCCTCTAATAAATACCCTATCGTTTCCGCTTGCTCTAAACTTGAATCCCTCATCAGCGTTATCATAAGTTTCAAATACCAAATTCGAAAGAAAAGCTGCATCGCTGGTACTTTCAAAGAAGATTCTTGCCCAGTCAGAATTCTGATTTGAAAACATCAGCTTACCGTTTAACTCCAGTTTTTCTGCCGGGCCGGCTGTACCGATTCCAACATTGCCTCCACTTGCTATTCTGATCCTCTCTAAGTTTGTTGTACCTATTACAAAATCTTTGGCATCTGTAGTTCCAACAAAATTTTGTCCGGCTATAATAGCAGTACCAATAGGAGAAGTGGAAGGTGTGGTAGCAGCGTTGCCGATAAGCGACCATGCATTTAAAGCACCATCAGCTCCGGTTGAACCTGTTGAGCCAGTACTTCCTGTTGATCCAGTAGAACCTGTACTTCCAGTTGCTCCTGTTGAACCAGTTGCTCCAGTTGAGCCTGTAGTTCCTGTTGATCCTGTAGAACCTGTTGAGCCAGTTGCTCCAGTGGCACCGGTTGATCCAGTACTTCCAGTTGCTCCTGTTGATCCTGTATTTCCTGTTGATCCAGTGGCACCTGTAGATCCTGTACTTCCAGTTGCTCCGGTTGCTCCTGTTGAACCGGTACTTCCTGTTGATCCAGTGGCACCGGTAGATCCAGTACTTCCAGTTGCTCCGGTTGATCCAGTACTTCCAGTTGCTCCGGTTGAACCTGTTGATCCAGTGGTACCGGTAGATCCAGTAGTTCCAGTTGCTCCGGTTGAACCTGTTGATCCAGTACTTCCTGTTGATCCAGTGGTACCGGTAGATCCAGTATTTCCAGTTGCTCCGGTTGCTCCGGTTGCTCCTGTTGAACCTGTTGAACCTGTATTTCCTGTTGATCCCGTGGCACCGGTAGATCCTGTATTTCCAGTTGTTCCTGTTGATCCAGTTGAGCCTGTTGCTCCAGTCGCTCCAGTAGAACCTGTTGCCCCAGTTGAACCAGTTGAACCAGTTGAACCAGTTGAACCAGTTGAACCTGTTGCTCCAGTAGAACCTGTTGATCCTGTCGATCCTGTTGATCCGGTAGAACCTGTTGCTCCAGTCGATCCAGTAGAACCAGTTGCTCCGGTTGAGCCAGTTGCTCCAGTTGAACCTGTTGCCCCTGTTGAGCCAGTTGAACCTGTATTTCCAGTAGATCCAGTGTCGCCTGTACTTCCTGTATCGCCCGTAGAGCCTGTTGCTCCTGTGCTTCCGGTAGAACCTGTATCACCAGTGCTTCCTGTATCGCCAGTAGATCCTGTTGTCCCAGTGCTTCCTGTAGATCCTGTTGTTCCTGTACTTCCTGTAGAACCAGTATCGCCTGTACTTCCTGTTGAACCTGTATCACCAGTGCTTCCTGTAGAACCAGTATTGCCTGTACTTCCTGTGTCACCTGTAGAGCCAGTTGTTCCTGTGCTTCCTGTATCGCCTGTATTTCCTGTATCACCGGTTGCTCCTGTAATTCCTATTGATCCCGTGACACCCGTAGAGCCGGTATTACCTTTTAAACCAGTAGCTCCGGTTGATCCAGAATTACCTGTAGCGCCTGTACTACCCGTTGAACCATTCAAGCCTATTCCAGCAATGATCGCTTGCCAGTAGTTACCATTAAAATAATAAAAATTGTTGGCAGGGATCAAAAAAATCAATAATGCTGTATCCGGAGCAACGACATTACTGGTATCTGTAATACGGGGAATTAAAACTCCTTTATCGGAGGCGGTAACGTCAAGGATGGCACTTGGCTTTGGATTTAGTGTTCCAATACCCATGTTGTTTTGAGCAAAAGAAGCTCCTCCCCAGCCCTCCCCAAAAGGGAAGGAGAAAAATAATGCGATTAAAATAAATGCCGTAAGTATATTTTTTGAACTCATATTTTTTGATCAGTCAGAATTTCAAATGCGCTTCTATCAAAGATACACAAGTTTTTGAAATAAACCAGATGAGGTGAAATAATTGAGTACCGCTATTTTGCCCTGATAATTAAAGGTAAGGAAGCAGATTTATAGGAAATGCAGAATGTTTTTATCCAATAAAATATCAGAAAATGTATGATACTTAGGCCTTACAATAATCGAATGATAAAATCTGGAAATAATCCTAAAAGAATTGTAACAACAGCAACCACGATCAATAAAATCTTATGGTTTAATTGTATCGCAATAGTTTCGTCTTGACTTTCTTTAAAGTACATCGCAATAATTATTCGGAAGTAATAATATACACCAACTAATGATGCCACAATTGCAATTAAAACCAATCCTGTAAATCCACTTTGGAAGGCTGCTGTAAAAATATAATACTTAGCGAAAAAGCCTGCTGTTGGAGGGATTCCAGCTAATGATAATAAGGCAATGGTCATTACAAATGCTAACAAAGGATTTGATTTTCCAAGGCCGTTGAATGAATCAACACTGTCGTTACCTTTTGCATTCGTAACAATATTTAAAATACAAAATGTAGCAATTGATCCAATTGAATACGCGGTAGTATAAAATAAAATTGCACTGCTTGAATAGCTGTTTCCTGCTAACAATGCCAATAGCATATACCCGGCATGTGCAACACTTGAATAGGCCAGCATACGCTTTGTGCTTGTTTGCATTACAGCAGTGATGTTTCCGACTAACAATGTTAATGCTGCCATTACCCAAACAATGTTCACCCAGGTATCGTTAACACTTGCAAAACTGGTTGAGAATAAGCGTAAGAAGGCAGCAAAAGCAGCTGTTTTTACTATTGTTGCCATGAAAGCTGTTATCACAGTTGGTGCTCCCTGGTATACATCCGGTGCCCAAAAATGAAATGGTGCGGCTGATACTTTAAATGATAAACCGATCAACATCAGTAAAACCCCTGCGTAAAAAATAGAAGGAACAGTACCTTGATGTGATGTTACAAAATCCTTTATTTCAGTTAGGTCGAAAGAGCCCGTTGATCCATAGATCAAAGTGATCCCGAACAATAAAAACCCGGTAGCAAAAGCTCCCATAATTAAATATTTGAAAGCAGCTTCGTTAGAACCAAGGTCATCTTTTTTACTCCCCGCTAAAATGTACATGGAGATAGAAAGAATTTCGATGCCTAAAAACAACATAGTCATATTGGTATAAGAAACCATAATAACCGTACCCGCTAAAGCAAACAGGATCAATGCGAAATGGTCGGTAAGACTGGTTTCTTCTTTGAAATAGCTTTCAGACATTAAGAACCATAAGAATGCAATTACCAATATTACAGAGGTGAATGCAACTGCATAGTTATCGTAATGCATCATTTTGAAATAAGTGATATTGGTATTCCAATCAGAAAGATTAAAAATGAATGTAGCCACTAATCCTATTAATACAAATGGATACAATAATTTTTTAAAGCTGAAAATTTCAGCAAGTAGTGATATTAAACCTAATGAAGAAAGTAATACTAATGCTTTCATATATGTTTCTGCGAATTACGAATTTTAACGAATTACGAATCTCTTTATTCTATATTTATTTATGCTTTCAATTCTCAGCTTTTGGAAGAAAATCTATCTTCCTAATGCTGTCTGAACCCCTTCAATCAATTTGGTAACAGCGGGTTCAGCTATGTCTAACAAAGGTTTTGGATAAATTCCAAATGCTATAATTGCAGCGCACAAAATTACCAGCACTGTTTTTTCGCTTCCAGATAAAGGAGCAAATGTGGAGGTGATAGCATTCGTTTCTCCCAACATAATTGATTGGTAACTGCGCAGCATATAAACAGCTCCTAAAATAACGCTTAATCCTGCTAAGGCTGCCAACCATGAATTGTATTGATAAAGTCCGTTAAGCAATAAAAACTCACCTATAAATCCATTTGTAAGTGGTAAGGCCACACTACCCAACAATACAATTAAAAATAAAACCGCAAATTGTGGGTTTATATTTCGTATCCCTCCCAATGAAACAAAATCACGCTTACCGGTGCGTTGTTGAATAATATCAACGATAAAAAATAAACCAACAACGTTAATTCCGTGACTCAACATCTGCACCATAGCACCTTGCATACCCTGTACATTAGCCGCTAAAATACCAGCTGAGATCAAACCAACGTGAGCGATAGATGAATAAGCGATCAAACGTTTGAAATCTTTTTGAGCAATGGCAATGCAGGATGCGTATACAATCCCTATCACCGAAAGGATGATAGCTGTATTACCCCAGTGTTGAAGCCCTAAAGGCACAACAGGCAATAACCAGCGTATTAAACCGTAAGTACCCATTTTTAACATGATACCTGAAAGGAGCATTGTTCCAGTTGTTGGAGCCGTTGTATAGGTGTCGGGCTGCCAGGTGTGGAAAGGAAATATTGGCATTTTAATAGCGAATGCCATAAACAAGGCAACAAACACATAGCCTTGATGAACTGCATCCAGGCTTTGTCCGGCTTTGTATAGTGCTTCAATATTGAATGAATGAGTGCCTTCAGTATGTTGGTATAAATAAATTAATCCAAGTAACATCAATAAACTACCGGCTAATGTATAAATGAAAAATTTGAAGGTGATCTTTGCTCTGTCGTCCCCGCCCCAAAGCAAGCAGATAAAATAAATAGGAATTAATGCTAATTCCCAGAATACATAAAACAGGAATCCGTCAAGCGATACAAACACTCCTATGAGTGCCATTTGCATTGATAATATCAATGAATAAAAAATTGCAGGGTTTTTATAATTAGTATTAAATGAGGTAAGAATAATTATTGGAACAAGGAATGTGGTAAGCAAAACCAATAACAAGGAAATGCCATCCATGCCAACGTGGAAAGTAATTCCTAAAGACTGGATCCAGGCAAAACTTGCTTCAAACTGCACATTGGCATTGTATTGAAATTGAGTAAGTGCAAAAATTGAAATTACAAATTCTATAATAGCTGCTCCTAAGGCAATTTTTTTTACTTGTTCACCTTTTACCATTAACAGCAAAAGTGCTGCGAGTAAAGGAAAAAATATCAATAGTATTGTGATCATATCAATTTAACAATTTAACAATTTAACAGTAGGCAATTAAGCCGTTGGCAATTTTAATAATTTAACAATAATAATATCAATTTAGCAATTTAACAATTATACAGTAGGCAATTTGCACCTTTATCCGTAGGTAATTTAACTAATTCTACTAGAATTGCCTACTGTATAATTGTTAAATTGTTTTTTTGACCTACATCATTCGTGTAAACAAAATAAGCACAATGCTTATCACCATTACAAAAATATAGAACCCAATGTTTCCGGTTTGTGCGAGGCGAATTTTGCTGCTCGTCCAGTTTACAGATGTTCCAATTCCGTTTACAATTCCATCCACAAATTGGTTATCCACTACTTTGTGTAATGCGTTAGAAATAAAATTTAAAGGCTGTGTGATCATATTATCATACAACTCATCCACGAAATATTTTTTATACACCAACTTGTGCAACGGTTGCAGCTCTTCACCTTCAGCAACAGGTAAGGTTTTGTTTTTTACATAAACTTTGTGAGCATAATATAAAGCAAGTGCCATAACAGCAACAGCAACACCCATCAATATATATTCTGTTTCGTGCGACAGATGATGAATAAGTCTGAAAGAAGAATCTTCAAAAACCGGTTTTAAGAATTCTTCGAGAAAATGTGTCCCACCTAAAACCGCTGGAATGCCAACCAAACCGCCAATAACAGAAAGTCCTGCCAAAACCATTAATGGTATGGTCATACTTTTTGGTGATTCGTGAAGATGATCTAATTGGTGTTTTGTTCCTCTGAAGTTACCTGTAAATGTGAGAAAGTATAAACGGAACATGTAGAAGGTTGTCATGGCAGCTGCCAGAATTCCGAAGAACCATAATAATTTATTGTGTTCAAATGCGTTCGCTAAAATTTCATCTTTTGAAAAGAAACCTGAAAAGCCGGGGAAACCCACAATTGCCAAAGTTCCTAATAGGAATGTGATCTGTGTTATTGGTAAATATTTTTTTAATCCACCCATTTCACGTATGTCCTGTGCTCCACTCATTGCATGGATAACACTACCGGCACCAAGAAATAATAATGCTTTAAAGAATGCATGTGTCATAACATGAAACACAGCACCGGTATAAGCTCCAACACCCAATGCAAGAAACATAAAACCTAATTGTGAAACAGTAGAATAGGCCAACACTTTTTTAATATCATTTTGTGCCAGACCAATGGTTGCAGCAAATAGGGCAGTACAAACACCTACAATAGCAACTATTTCCATTGATAATGGAGCAAGCGTAAATAATATATTTGAACGGGCGATCATGTAAATACCTGCTGTAACCATTGTTGCAGCATGTATTAAAGCTGATACCGGAGTTGGGCCCGCCATTGCATCGGGTAACCAAGTGTATAAAGGAAGCTGAGCACTTTTGCCGATGGCTCCAACAAATAATAATAATGTTATCGCTGTTAATGCCGGATTACCGGAAGTGAAATTTTTTGCAATTAAAAATACATCATGATATCCGATGCTTCCAAAGGTTACATATATTAAGATGATACCCAGTAAAAAGCCTAAGTCACCAATGCGGTTCATTACAAAAGCTTTTTTAGCAGCGTTGTTGTAAGCAGTATTTTTAAACCAAAAGCCGATCAATAAATAAGAGCATAATCCAACACCTTCCCAGCCTACAAACATGATCAGGTAGTTTGAGCCTAACACTAACAGTAACATAAAAAAGATGAACAGATTCAAATACGCGAAGAAGCGGGAGAAGCCTTCATCGTGGCTCATATAGCCGGTTGAATATAGATGGATCAAAAATCCGATACCGGTGATGATCAATAAAAATAAGGAAGAAAGCGGGTCGATTAAAAAAGAGAATGGAATGGAAAGTTTACCAGCGCTGATCCAACTGAACAGGTCAATAGTAATTGATTTTTCAGCCTGGCCGATCAATTCGAAAAATATTCCCAATGATATTGCAAATGCTCCCAATATAGAGCCACAACCAATTATGCTTACTAATCCTTTCGATAATTTTTTTCCGAATAATCCAATGATCAAAAAACCAATCAAGGGAAGCAATGGAACTAACCAAACTAATTTAATCATAAATTTTTTAATTTTTCAGTAAGCAATTGTACAATTGGCAAATTGCCTACTGTGTAATTGCCTACTTATTTTTTACCACTTCAATTTATTTAAAATATTAATATCTGATGATTTTGTGTTCCTGTACACCATCATCAAAATAGCAAGCCCTACTGCTACTTCAGCTGCTGCAACTGCCATGATAAAGAAAACGAATACTTGACCTTTAGCATCCGACAAATAGCTTGAAAATGCAACCAATAATAAATTAACAGCATTCAGCATTAATTCTATCGACATAAAAATAATGATGGCATTGCGTCTGAAAAGCACACCTAACACACCAATGGTGAATAGTACCGTGCTTAAAAATAAATACCAGTTTAAAGGAACTGTTTGAATTGCGCTCATATTAGATGTTAGATATTAGATTCAAGATGTTAGATTTAATTCCGCTCATCGTAAAATCTTATTTTTTATTTTAATGATCGATCTTAATTTATTTTGCTAATAATTTTTAGCACTACTTTATACTTCTCTTTCCTAACATTACCGCGCCAACCATTGCTACCAATAATAATACGGAAGACACTTCAAAGGGCAACAAAAACTCACTAAATAACACTTTACCTAAATTTTCGATCAGTCCGATATTGGCATCAAAAGTATTTGTTGCTACAATTGTTTCTGCACTTTTTAAAGAACCAACCAACACAACCAACAATAAACCTGAGGCTACAGCTGCTGAAGCTTTTAACCAAACACTTTTATGTGGCTCTGTTTCTTTATTAAGGTTTAAAAGCATGATCACAAACAGGAAAAGTACCATAATAGCCCCTGCATACACAATGATGTGAACAGCAGCTAAAAACTGGGCATTCAGTAAAACGTAATGACCAGCAATTGTGAAAAAAGTAAGGACTAAATAGAGTACGCTGTGAACAGGGTTTTTAGAAAACACGACCATTAATGCGAACATAATGGCGAGAAAGGATAGAAAATAAAATAAATATGTTGTAATCATAAATTTGTTATTGGTTGTTAGTTGTTGGTTGTTAGTTATTAGAAGCTGAATGAATCATCGGCTAATAAAAACAACCATTAACTAATTATTTTTTCTTGTCAAATACTGTATTGTGACCAAATTCTTTGTGCGCTTTAAATTCAGCAACCTCAGGGGTTTCCCGAACGGTTACATCCACACGTTTATCTTTTTCAATAGCTTCCACCAATATGTCTTTACCATAAACCAATTCAGCTCTTGTATAAAGACTCTCTACTTTTCTGTCCGTTAAAAAAATTGCTTCTTTCGGGCAAGCTTCTTCGCAATCGCCACAGAAGATGCAACGCAACATATTAATTTCATAAGTAGCCGCATATTTTTCTTCACGATATAAATGCTCTTCTCCCGGTTTGCGTTCAGCAGCAACCATTGTAATGGCTTCAGCAGGACAGGCAACAGCACATAAACCGCAAGCGGTACAACGTTCTGCGCCAATTTCATCGCGTTTCAAAACATGTTGTCCACGCCAGATCTTGCTAACCTCACGTGTTTGCTCAGGATATTGAATGGTTACTTTTTTTCTGAAAAGATGTTTAAAGGTTATTATCATTCCGCTGAAAATAGCAGGAATATATAGCCTTTCAGCTAAGGTCATTTCTTTTTTAACTACAACTTTTGATCTGTTCGTTAATTGCATTTTTTTATCTTACTTAAACAACAATTGAAATATTTCTTCGCGCATCATTACAGCACCTGTTATCACAATGTTTAAGAGCGACAAAGGTATCAATATTTTCCAACCTAAATTCATTAATTGATCGTAACGGAAACGTGGTAAGGTCCAGCGAACCCACATAAAAACAAATATAAAAAATACAATTTTCATGAATAAAAATACAACGCCTAAAATTGCCAGCCAATTGGGATCCTGAACAAAGTGTTCAATGAATGGCATATTGTAACCTCCAAAATAAAATGTAGCAATTACGGCCGAAGAAATAAACATATTGATATACTCAGCAAATAAGAAGAACCCTAATTTCATTGAACTATACTCGGTATGGTAACCACCTACTAATTCGGTTTCACACTCCGGTAAATCAAATGGTGCACGATTTGTTTCTGCGAAAGCACAGATAATAAATATAAAAAATCCTAAAGGTTGTACCAACACATTCCAGTGCCAGCCATGTTGTTGTTCTGCAATTTGACCTAAGCTCAATGTGCCTGTTGTCATTACCAATGCAATGATCGATAATCCCATTGCCACTTCATAACTGATCATTTGAGAGGAAGCGCGAATGGCACCAAGCAATGAATATTTATTATTTGACGCCCAGCCACCAATCATAATTCCATACACCCCTAAGGAGATAACGCCAAATAAATAAAGTATACCAATGTTTACATCCGTTATCTGCAAAGGATATACTGTACCATCAATAATTAAAGGGGAACCCCAGGGGATCACAACACCTGTCATACAAGCAGTTAAGAGTACTAAAGATGGCCCTATGATAAACAATGCTTTGTTGGAAGCGCCCGGTATCACTTCTTCTTTCATAAACATTTTTATACCATCCGCTAATGGCTGAAGAATACCAAATGGTCCTGCTCTGTTAGGTCCGATCCTGTCCTGAAGAAATGCTGCAACTTTACGCTCAGCGTATGTACTATACATTGCAACAAATAGTGTAACTGCAAAAACAACTACTACTAAAATAATTTTGTAAATCAAAAATGATAATGTCATAAATAAGCTTCCTCCAATCCCTATGAGTAGGGACTTTTGACGTAAAGTTTAATTAATTATTTTTTATTTAATTGTTTTTGCTGCTTACCAATATCTAATTTCAAACTTGATAAGTTTTCATAATGATTCGCTGAGATCACGGAATGACGGTCGATATGGGTAGGTCCTTCGATAACCCAATCGTTCACATCTTTCTTCTCGAAACGACATTCATTACAGATCCAATCCTGTACTTCACCCCATTTATCCTTACGGCCTGTAACACGCAATACTTCATCGGCTTTAAGCCAGATAGAAACTTTACCTTTACATTTTGTACAGTTACGGTGCGCATCCATAGGTTTAGTGAACCATACACGGCTTTTAAACCGGAAAGTTCTATCAGTTAAAGCTCCAACAGGGCACACATCAATTACGTTTCCAGAGAAATCGTTATCGATCGCTTTGCTAATGTAGGTGCTGATCTCAGAAGCATCACCACGGAAGAGCATTCCCTGGTGACGACCATCAGTAATTTGATCGGCCACTTTGATACAACGGAAACACATGATACAGCGCGTCATGTGTAATTTTATATAAGGCCCAATGTCGATCAGGTTGAATGTTCTACGCTTAAAATCATAACGGGTTTTTGCTAAACCATGTTCGTAACCTAAGTCCTGTAAGTGGCATTCTCCGGCTTGATCGCAGATAGGGCAATCAAGAGGATGGTTGATCAATAAAAATTCAACAACAGCTTTACGGGATTCTAATACTTCCGGTGATGTAAGGTTTACCACTTCCATTCCATCCATTACTGTTGTTCTGCATGAAGCAACAGGTTTAGGCATTGGGCGGGGATCTTTTTCAGAGCCTTTTGTAACTTTTACAATGCAGGTACGACAGTATCCACCACTGGTTTTTAATTTTGAATGATAACACATTGTTGGAGGAGCAATGTTAACCCCTGTATAGTTTTTATCATCAACAATCATTCGGGCAGCCTGCAGGATGGTTGTTCCATCAGGTACTTCAATTGTTTGTCCGTCTATCGTTACTTTTGCCATTTTTATTTCTTTTACAATTTACAATTATGCTCCAGCTAACTGGTGCACGCTGTAATAATGTTTAATATCTTTTATTTTTTCCGGATGATTGATATATTCTTCAAATTCAGCACGGAAGTGTCGAATAGCACTTGCTACAGGCCATGCAGCAGCATCACCTAAAGGACAAATTGTGTTTCCTTCAATTTTTCGTTGAATATCCCATAACAAATCAATATCACTTGGTTTACCATGTCCTTCAACAATACGGTGAAGAATTTTTTCCATCCATCCTGTTCCTTCGCGGCAAGGCGAACATTGTCCGCAGCTTTCGTGATGATAAAAACGAGCGAATGTATATAAATTTTTTACGATACTGGTTGTTTCATCATAAACAATAAATCCACCTGAACCAAGCATAGAGCCAGATACAAAGCCTCCTTCACTTAATGATTCGTAACTCATTAAACGAGGTTCACCTTTTTCGGTTTTTAAAATTAAATGAGCAGGTAATACAGGAACGGATGAACCTCCGGCAACAACGGCTTTTAGCTTGTTCCCATTGATAATACCTCCGCAATATTCTTCTGAATAAATAAATTCTTCAACAGGTAAACCTAATTCTATTTCATAAGTCCCAGGTTTATTAATATGTCCGGATGCTGAGATCAGCTTGGTTCCTGTGCTTCTACCGATACCAATTTTTGCATACTCTTCGCCACCCATATTTATGATTGGACAAACTGTTGCAATTGTTTCTACGTTATTTACAACAGTGGGACAACCATATAAACCTGCTATTGCGGGGAATGGTGGTTTGATACGAGGGTTGCCTCTTTTACCTTCAAGTGATTCGAGCAATGCTGTTTCTTCACCACAGATATAAGCGCCAGCACCTACCTGTACATAACAATCGTGTGAGAAATCGGTACCTAAAATATTTTTTCCTAAAAGACCAGCTGCATACGCTTCATCGATGGCTTTCTCAAGGATACGGGCTACGTAAAAATATTCGCCACGTATATAGATGTAGGATGTTTTTGCACCCAATGCAAAACTGGATGTGATCATTCCCTCAATTAAACTGTGAGGGATATGTTCCATTAAAAAGCGGTCTTTAAATGTTCCCGGTTCTGATTCATCGGCATTACAAACAAGGTAACGCTCAACACCTTCGGGCTTGAAAAGGAAACTCCATTTCATTCCTGTAGGGAAACCCGCACCACCACGACCTCTTAATCCGGATTTTTTTACCTCTTCAACAACATCATTCGGAGTCATTGTTTTCAGTGCTTTTTCCACTGAAGCATAACCACCTTTTTGGCGATATACTTCAAGTGTTTCAATACCCGGAACGTTAATGTGTTCTAATAATAATTTCTTGCCCATTTGACCTCACCCCCAGCCCCTCTCCATTTGGAGAGGGGGGAGGATTTTTTATTACAATGTGTTTTTATAATCTAAATCGGTATAACTCTTTCTTTTTCCTTCAGCACGATACGTTTCAATAAGCGCGTCTACTTTTTCAAACGTTAAATTTTCGTGATACGATGCTCCGCATTGTAATAAAGGAGCGCTTCCGCAGCTGCCTAAACATTCCACTGTTTTGATCGTGAACATTCCATCGGAAGTAGTTTCGCCTTCTTTAATACCTAAACGTTTTTCCAAATGTTTTACTACATCTTCCGCACCACGCACCCAGCATGAAGATGTACGACATACTTCCAACAAACACTTTCCAACAGGTTTTAAATTATACATCGAATAAAATGAAGCAACTTCATATACTTCAATGGATTGAATTTTAAGAATAGAGGCCACATAGTCCATAGTTGCAGGACTTAACCACCCGTCAAACTCTGCCTGAGCAATATGTAAGATCGGCAGTAGCGCTGATTTGTGCTTGCCTTCCGGATAACGAGCCATCATCTTGTGGACGAGGGCAAGTGTTTCTTCGTTAAATTTTATTTCTTTTGACATATTGTATTTTAAAAAAATGCGGTTATCTGTTCAAAAAATAATTTTAGAACGGTAAACTCATCAAATGTTTGCGTTCAATTTATTTAGGCAATCATTACGTCATGCCAAACTTAGTATATCTAAAACCACTAATAATGCGAAAATTATTCCCGGAAAAAAGAATAGAAGATCTAAAATTAAATCGATCCAAAAATTTGTTGTAATCTGTTTTCCCTCTTTAAGATAAATTGCAATAAGATTTATAAATGGGAAAAAGCAAAGAATTACTTCCACAATAAAAAGATCATCAGTATTTCTTTTAGGTACAGACTTTTTAACAGCGTGATTAATTTTAAGAGCTTTTTTTATGCTGAATTTGGATTTGTTAACAGATACCAAATTCAGTTCTTTACTTGGAACAATTGTAGGTTTAGCTAATTCAATTGCTTTAGCTTTGTGTGCCGAAGCAATATAAATACTTTTATCATTGCTTGCAGTAACAGGATAATCTACATTTTGTTGATTTGCTTCAGGAGTGCCTGTTTCTGAAATTTCCGATGTTACTTTTGGTTCAGAAATAATTGATTTATTTTCTTGCTGTTTTACAGATGTGATTGCACTTGAATTTTTACTTTTACTTGTATTTTTATTATTAAAGTCAACATAATAGCCAGTATTGTATTTCCTTTTTAATACGGTCATATCACTTGAACCACAAGCAGAAAGTAGAATTACAACTACCAGACCAACTAATTTAAATGTTGTTTTCATATTATTTTTTCAAATTAAAAATTTATGCGTCTAATTCTCCTGCAATTACATTCATACTACTCATGGTAAGGATAGCATCTGAAAGCATTCCTCCTTTTATTATTCTCATTACTGCTCGTTTAAACCTCTAATTCTCGTTTTATTTAGCTTTTGATGCAGCATTTTTAATCGCCCCCAAATATCTATGATCCAGCTTTGTTGCAGCGCTTAAAAGCATTAATATCTGGTTGTTTTCGGCATCCTGAATTAAATATAAGCCTGAAGCTCCTCTTGCTTTTGAAGCACCTATTTTAATAGTGCCTTCTTCTGTTGTTTCGCTTGCTACTACATATGATAAATAAACAACATCCTTTTTCTTTGAATTTATAGCATCTGCTATTGCTTCCTTTGTCACTATTTTATACTTGTAAGGATAAGCTTTATTCATTTTTGCTTCATCCTTTTCAACATCACTTTCTGCCATCCATAACTCTTTAGTGGTAATTTTTTTAGGATCTGCTGTTGGGTAGTTCCTCATCATTTTAAGAAAACCAAGTTGATCATCCTTTAATCCCGGTTGTATGAATAAATTGTTCATCACAGAAATTTGTCTTGTAAATTCAGCAGTTTGGTCAATAAATTCCAATTCCTCATCCATAAAACATTTAAACATCGCATTTCCCTGTTCTATCTTTTTTACATTTTTCACATCGGCCAATAATAATAAAACATCTTTATATAAAACCGTTTTAGTTCTAGTCGGCTTATCGAAAGCTTTATTTCTATTAGGATCTGCCGATCTTGCAACGGAGGCTGCATCTCCTGTGTACGTTCTTGAACTTTGGTTTTTAAGATAGGTTATTACAAAATTTTTGGGATTTGATTTCAAATAACTTTCTAACTCGGACGATTTAATTACTTTGTACTTGCCTGTTGTCCAGTTAGAAGCCATAATCTCCTCTACTATTTTATTATTTTCCTCGTCATCACTTATCGCAACCACCACTTCACCTTTTTTAAGTTCCTCTATATCTGCAACCTTACAACGGTAAGGAAACTGAGCAACTGATGTAAGGGCAATACAACATAAAAATACTGTGGTAAAAAGACTGTTTTTTAATTTCATAACATGGTATTTTTATTTGTTTAAGCGTCTAATTCCCCTGCAATTACATTCATACTACTCATGGTAAGGATAGCATCTGAAAGCATTCCTCCTTTTATCATTTCGGCATAGGCCTGATAATAAATAAAGCAGGGCCTGCGGATGTGAACACGGTAAGGCGCTCTTCCACCATCACTTATTATATAATAACCTAATTCGCCATTTCCTCCTTCAACAGCTTGATATACTTCGCCTTTTGGGATTGCAGTTTCACCCATCACAATTTTAAAGTGATAGATTAATGCTTCCATATTGTTGTATACTTCTTCTTTTGGAGGAAGGTAAAATTCAGGAACATCAGCATGGAAAACTCCTGCAGGCTCTTTCTTAACTTTTTCAATTGCCTGTTGAATGATCTTTACACTTTCCCACATTTCGCCTTCACGCACCATGAAACGATCATAGGTATCACCATTTAAGCCAACAGGAATAATGAAATCAAATTCTTCATACGAACAATATGGATTCATGACGCGCACATCATAATCAACTCCCGCTGCACGTAAGTTTGGTCCTGAAAAGCTATAATTTAAAGCTCTTTCGGCAGATATAGGTCCGCAACCAATGGTACGATCCATAAAAATACGGTTACGCATTAAGAGGTTCTCAAATTCTTTCAGAGCAGGCGGGAAGTCAACTAAAAATTTATCTATCAAGCTCCAGGCTTTAGGTGTGAAATCTCTTTCAAGACCTCCTATACGGCCTATGTTTGTTGTTAAACGGGCACCACATAGTTCTTCATAAATTTCGTAAATGCGTTCGCGCATCTGGAAGATATATAAAAAGCCTGTCATTGCTCCGGTATCAACACCGATAACGCTGTTACAAATTATATGATCGGAAATACGTGCCAGTTCCATAATGATAACACGTAAATATTGAACTCGTTTTGGTATTTCAATACCAACAAGTTTTTCAACTGCCATGTGCCATCCCATATTATTGATAGGGGAGGAGCAGTAATTTAAACGGTCGGTTATTGGGGTGTATTGATAATAGGGACGGTGCTCGGCAATTTTTTCGAATGCACGATGGATATATCCGATAGTAGATTCAGAATCCATCACGATCTCTCC
This sequence comes from Bacteroidota bacterium, assembly GCA_040389865.1. Taxonomy (GTDB): domain Bacteria; phylum Bacteroidota; class Bacteroidia; order 2-12-FULL-35-15; family 2-12-FULL-35-15; genus 2-12-FULL-35-15. The sequence continues at coordinate 65,912 of JAZJZM010000010.1, forward strand.
ATCCATTTTTAACACGTTCTGGAAAATACCGTGAGTAGCGGGATGCGTTGGTCCGAGGTTGAGTGTGGAAAATTCGTTCGGCTTTTCGCAACCCTCCATGATGGAAGGTGAGCTATTGTCCGTTTTTAATTTTTCTATTTTATTTTTAGAACTCATTTATTATAAAGTCAAAAGTTTTTAAGTCAAAAGTCAAAAATTAAAGAAAGAAATTATCTTCCAAACATTTTATCATCTTTATCTTCACGTGTTCCATCTTCAAGCGGATATTCCTTGCGCATTGGATGATAGGTCATTTCGTCCATATTTAATATACGTTTCAAATTCGGATGTCCGTTGAAAATAATACCAAAAAAGTCGAATTCCTGACGCTCCATCCAGTTAGCAGCCGAAAAAACGGGTGTAATAGTAGGAACAACAGGATGATTAATACTAAAAAATATTTTTATTCTGATCCTTAAATTCTTTGGTAAGTTGTGCAACTGGTACATTATACCAAGTTCCTGTCCTTTATTTTCAGGGTAATGAAGTCCTGCAAGGGTTGTTAAATATTGGAAAGCGAGCTCTTGGTCATCGTAAAGAAATCTTACAACATCACAAATAAGGTCGCTTTTAATTGTAAAAACGGGGTAATCGTAAAGTAGATCAGATGAAATTATTCCTTCACCAAATTGGGCTTTTAGTTTATCCTGAACTGTTGTTAATAATGCTTCTTTATCCATCTATTCCATTCCGTATTTAACCAACATATCTTTGTATTCCTGAGTATCTCTGCGTCTGATGGATTCGTTTTCTACTAATTTTTGTATTTGCATAATGCCATCCAATACCTGCTCCGGACGGGGAGGGCAGCCCGGAACATATACATCAACAGGGATGATCCGATCAATACCTTGCAATACGCTATAGGTATCAAATATACCACCACTTGAAGCACAAGCTCCCATTGACAATACCCATTTAGGTTCAGCCATTTGCTCATATACCTGGCGTAATACGGGTCCCATTTTTTTAGCGATGGTTCCCATTACCATTAATAGATCGGCCTGGCGAGGGGAAAAACTCAAACGTTCAGAACCAAATCGTCCTAAATCGTAAGTGGATGCCATTGTTGCCATAAATTCAATTCCACAACATGAAGTTGCAAAAGGCAACGGCCATAATGAATTTGCACGTGCCATTCCTACAACTTTATCGATCCGGGTTGCAAAAAAACCAGGGCCTTCAATGCCTTGAGGTGCTGTAACAATATCAATTTTTGATTTTTCGATTATACTCATTTATTTATTTAAGTCAAAAGTTTAAAGTAATGTCGTTTTCATATTGCATCATTTCATATTTTAAGTCAATTTTTTTTGTGTTTTTGACTTTTGACTTTCAACTTAACTCTTTTACTTATTCCCACTTTAACGCACCCTTTTTAAGGATGTAATAAAAGCCCACTAATAAAAAAGCGACAAATGTTAACATTTCCAAGAAGCCAACTAATCCAAGTGTTTTAAAATTTACTGCCCAGGGGTACATAAATATTACCTCTACATCAAACAAAACAAATAAAATAGCTACCAGAAAATATTTAATGGAAAAGGGCACACGTGCATTTCCTTCAGGTTCGATACCACATTCGAAGGTTGCGGATTTAATTTTGGTTTTCCTTGAAGGGCCCAGCTTATGTGTTACAAACATTGTAGTAGCAACAAAGCCAAGAGCTACCATAAACATCAATGCAATTGGTAAAAAATCAACGGGTGAACTTACTGCTATTGGCATGTAAAATTATTTAGTTTTATTTTTCGACATCAATTTTAGGTATTTCTTTTTATATAACCAAAATTTGATACACAAAGTTACAGTTTTTACAAATATATAATGGAGGTATTGCTTTATTTAGACAAATATTAATTAAATGATGTTGAACAATAATTTATTTGATATAAACACGTTATAGCGATTTTAAAAGGAGATTTATTTTTTTATTAATACAGGATAAATTTTTCAATAGTGCCATTATTAAGGTAATACAAGAATTAATTTATTTTCTAAAAAAAATTCAAAACTGTTTTTTAAGCGAACAAAAAATAAAAAAATTTAATTGAAAAATTTCGTTGAAACATCCTTGTTTTGTTTGCGTTAAACTTGCAAAAGAAATACTTTAAACAATTTTTTGTTCATTACTTTATTGTCAGTTCTTAAAATGTGCTTTTTGTTTTTATAGTTTTATCGAAACATTTAATAAAAACGATATATAATGGTGAAAGAAAAAAAGATCTTCGTTCTTGATACATCCGTAATTATTTATGACCACATGGCTGCCAAAAGTTTCCATGAGCATGATGTAGTGATTCCCATAACTGTTTTAGAAGAACTGGATAATTTCAAAAAGGGGAATGATACCAAAAATTTTGCAGCCCGAGAATTTTCGCGATATATAGATAAAATTTCGGAAGGTAATACCTTGCAGGATTGGATCCCTATTAATGGCAAGGGCCATGGAATGATAAAAATTGAAATGCATCAGGGTTCCACAATTGATGCAGAGCAAGTTTTTGGTGAGAAAAAAGCCGATCATCGAATATTAAATACTGCATTGTATGTTTCGGAGCAATATCCAAAACATAAGGTGGTAATGGTTACTAAAGACATTAATCTTCGGATCAAAGCAAAGTCGCTTAATTTGATCGCTGAAGATTATGAAACCGGAAAAATAAAAGATGTTAGCGAACTTTACACCGGTTGCAGTGAAATGGAGAAAGTGCCTCTCGAACTTATCAATGAGATCTATGAGAAGGGTTTCTGCGAGACATCTGCTTTATTAAAAAAACAAAAGCCGCCATCCAATCATTTTTTTATTTTAAAAAATGCTGCAAAATCAGTGCTTGCAACCTATAGCCCTGTTAAAGATACCATAGAGCGAATTAAAAAAGTAAGTGCATTGGGTGTTAGTCCTCAGAATGCTGAACAAGCTTTTGCTTTGGATGCGATACTTAATCCTGAAATTAAATTAGTAACTCTTCAGGGTGTTGCCGGAACAGGGAAAACATTACTATCATTAGCAGGAGCATTAGAACAACGCAGAAATTTCCATCAAATATATTTAGCGCGCCCTGTAGTTCCTTTATCTAATAAAGATATTGGTTATTTGCCGGGAGACATTAAATCAAAGTTAAACCCATACATGGAGCCTTTATGGGATAATTTGAAATACATTAAAGGGCTGTTTACCGAAAAGGATCGTGAATACAAGCAGATCACTGAGATGGTAGAAAATGAGAAATTGGTTGTTTGTCCATTGGCATATATCAGAGGGCGTAGTTTGTCAAACGTCTTTTTTATTGTTGATGAAGCTCAAAATCTTACTCCTCATGAAGTAAAAACCATTATTTCACGTGCAGGAGAAAACACTAAAATAATTTTTACAGGTGATATCTACCAAATTGACACGCCTTACTTAGATACACAAAGTAATGGTTTGTCGTACCTAATTGATAGGTTGAAAAATCAAAAGTTATACGCACATATTACTCTTGAAAAAGGAGAACGCTCAGAACTTGCAAATTTGGCGAATGAGTTTTTGTAGGTTTTTTGATTGCGATTATTTGAATAAAAAAGGTGTTCCAAAATTTTGGAACACCTTTTTTAGTTTTTGTTGGTATCAGATCTTTCAGGTAAAAAATAAAGAATAACTGTTGCTATAATAGGCAAGAATAATCCAATAATAAACCATATTTTGGGTTTTCGCCCCATTCGATTGGCTAATCTTGAAGTAGCAAGGGGTATGCTTAATAAAAATAAAATCCCAATGCTGAAAAAAATAATTGCCCCCATAACGTAAACTAATTGATTTTGTTTAGCTCATCATCATTTATTTCTTTGTAAAAGAAGCAAACATTTCGGGGTTACGAAACCAGTTTGTAAGCCAAAGAAGCAGCAATACAATAACCTGGACTATATACATTTCTCCTTGCGCCATGTGAACAACTATTGCTCCTCCCATGTGAGCGCTTAATAGCAAAACTCCCAGTGATGATGTTCTTGGAATTATAAATAAAATTGCAGCAAGAAGTTCTCCTGTTCCAATGAGCATTTGCTTACCATCCAGTCCTATCTTGGCAAAATTGGCCGCCAGTTCTTCGCCACCCATCAATTTCATAACGCCACCCATAATAAACAAGGCCCCAATAATCCCTACCAATATCCAAGATGTAATTTTTCTTCCTTTTGAAATGTTATTTTGTTCGTTTGTCATTTTATTTGTTTTTGTTTTTATTTATTTGTTTTTATTTTTTCCTGCTCTCTAACTTTTCGGTATCGCCCCGTTTTTATAAGTGGTGGCTGTCTCCACTTTGTGCTTAGTAATCCAAATTACCATACTCCAATTTTTTACCCTGTAACCTTAATATCAATCGGCAAACAAGAATAAAAAATGGTATATACATTATGGCAGCTGGCAAACCAAAGTGTTTTAAAATAATTTCTGATTTTCGTTTCAAACGCTCTGCTATCAGGTACATTGCGGGTACTAATAACAATGTTAAGAATGTTGCGAACGTTAACCCGAAAATCATTGTCCATGATAAAGGGCCCCAAAACACAACACTATCGCCTCCGATATAGATGTTGGGTTTGCCATGTGCAAATAAGGTTTCAAAATCAATATTAAAACCTACAGCTAAAGGAAGCAAGCCAAGTATAGCTGCGGTGGCGGTTAAAATTACCGGAGTCATACGGGTACGACCGGCTTCAACAGTTGCATCCCATAAACTCATTCCATTGGCTCGTGATACTTCAGCAAACTCTACCAGCAATATACCATTCCGCACCACTACACCCGCTAAAGCAATAATTCCAACACCCGTCATTACAATACTCATATCCATTTTAAAGATAGCAGTACCAAGCAATACACCGATAATACTGAAAAATATTTCAGTTAAAATAATAAATGGTTTACCGATCGAATTAAATTGAGTTACCAGGATCAATAAAATTAAGCCAAAGGAGATCATTAGGGCTGTACCAAGGAATGCGCCAGTTTCTTTTTGCTCTTCCTGTTGGCCTGTAAATGCAATTTCAACCTGACCTTGTGGTTTAAAACTTTTCATTGCCTTTTGTACACGCGCTACCACTTCATTTTCGTTATATCCTGCAGATGCATTGGAAGACAAAGTAATTACACGTTTTTGCATTTTACGTTTAATACCACCATAGGTATTGCTATATTGTATATCGCAGAATGCCGACAATGGAATGCTACGGATAGCACCACCCATATTCATATCCCGGAAGGTGATCTTTAAGTTGCGCAGTGCTTCAATATTATTTCGCTGATCATATTGATAACGCAATTGTATAGGGTATTCATCATTCGCATCACGGAATTTACTTACTTCAGCACCAAATACAGCATTACGAATTTCCATTCCTATTTGCCCTGTAGAAATAGCTTCCCTGTTGGCGCGTTCACGATCGATATTAAAAACTATTTCGGGTTTATTACTTTCAAAATCCGATTTCAGATTTGCAACTCCTGCGATTTTTTGATTATCAAGAAATCTTTTTAGGCGATTGGCATTATTTACTAATTGATCAAAATCGTCTCCGCGTATTTCAATATTAACAGGCTTGGCAACTGGCGGTCCGGCTTGCTCTTTAGAAACAGTAATATCAACACCCGGGATGTTCCAATTTAAATTTTGCAAAGCCAATAAATAATCAGTTGTAGATTTTCCTTCTCTTTCTTCAAATCCTACAAATGAAATTGCAACTTTACCTCTGTTTGGATAATCGCTCTGATCCTGATCCTGAGGATCAGTTGTTTGTTTTGTAACGTTGGTAATTATTGAACTTACTATTTTATTCGAATCGCCAAGCACCTCATTTATTTTGCTTTCTACCTGTAACATTACTTTATTGGTAGTAGACGGATCTGTGCCAACAGGGAGCTTTACGTATATATATACAAAATTTGGATCGCCTTGAGGAAAGAAAACAACCTTAGGACTGCGTATTGCAAAAAACACAATTGTAAATACGAACAACAGTAATGTTCCGAAAAGTGCCATCCATGGGCGTTTTAAGAAGCGTAGTAAAAACCTGGTGTAACGGGCTTGAAATGCGGGCCACACTTTTGTTTGGAATTTTTCAATTACATTATGTAAGAAAAATATATTTATTAAATAAAAAGCTAAAATAAATAATGTCAGGTTAGCTATTGCCGGATGTCCCAAAAGGTGAAGTATAGTACTTAGCAATGTAAAAATAAAAGTTGTGATGCTTGTTCCGCGTGTCCATTTTGCTTTTTTATTTTCATCCGAATGAGGTTTCATAAAATCAACTGCAAATACAGGATTGATAACGTATGCCACCAATAGAGAGGCTAATAAAGTAATTATTAAGGTGACGGGCAGGTAAAACATGAACTTACCAATGATTCCATTCCAAAAGAGCAATGGAACAAATGGAGCAAGTGTAGTAAGCGTTCCACTTAATACAGGCAAAAAGACTTCACCAGTGGCCATCTTAGCCGCTACTTTAATATCTCGTTTTCCGTTCTCAAAAAGTCGATGTGTGTTTTCAATTACCACAATTGCATCATCTACTACAATGCCCAGTGCGAGTAAAAATGCAAACAGCACGATCATATTCATTGTGTAACTGAAACCGAAAACTCCGCCAAGCCAAGGCATTACCATAAATGCAATAAACATGGAAAGGGGCACAGATGATGCTACAAATATGGCATTGGTAACGCCCATAAAGAACATCAGAATAAATGTTACCAATATAAATCCAATAATAATGGTATTGATCAGATCATGTAAAGTGCTTCGTGTTTTATCAGATTGATTGCCGGTAACGGTGACTTTCAGTTCCTGGGGAAGTTCTTTCGACTCCTGCATTTTTTTAATTGTTTCCTCAATTTTATCTGATGCTTCAATTAAATTTTCACCGGAGCGTTTTACGATATTAAGAGTGATCACATTTTTGCCTTCAAGTCGCGCATAGCTTTGTTGTTCCTTGTTACCATCTTTTACTTCGGCAATATCTTTCAAATGTAATTTTGCACCGGTTGGAGAATTGATGTTTAGATTTTTTATTTCTTCAATTGTTTTGAATTCAGCCTGAATGGTAAGATTCCGCTTCATCCCATCCATAGGTACCAAACCTCCTGAAATATTAATGTTTTCAGATTTTATTGCACGTTCAATATCACCCAAAGAAAGAGTTGCGGCCTGCATTTTATACATGTCCACATTAATTTGAATTTCACGTTCCAAATCACCAACCATTACAACTTTAGAGATCTGCTTCATGCCTTCAATCCTATCTTTCAGCTCATCGGCATATCTTTTTAATTTATTCAGATCCATTTCCCCGGCAAGATTTACATACATGATCGGTAAATCAGAAAAGGAGACTTCCATTACATTTGGCAGGCGTGTTAGGTCTTTTGGAAGATCAGTAGCAGCTTTATCTACGGCATCTTTTACTTTTTGTTTCGCTAAAGGAACATCTACGTTGGTATTAAACTCAACCATGATAACCGATACGTCCTGTAAGGAAGTAGAATTCAGTTTTTTTACTCCGGAGATCGATTTTAATTGTTTTTCGATTGGTTTAGTAACTAGGTTTTCGATATTGACAGGTGAGTTACCTACATAAACGGTATTTATATAAATGGTGGGTACAACAATATCCGGGAAGCTTTCTTTAGGAATGCTGTTGTAAGATAATAGACCAGTAATTGTAATAATAAGAGTAAGTACATACACACTTATTTTATTATCAATTGCCCAACTCGATAGTTTAAATTCTTTAAAATTCATCTTATGTTTTTTTTACCGCAAAGACGCGGAGGCGTAAAGCCATTATTTAGTTTTTTTATATTCTCTGGCGTTTCTGCGCCTTAGAGGTAAATATTTTATTTTTTATATTGTATTATATCGCCATCATTTACCACATCATACCCTGCTGTTATCAATACATCGCTCTCTTTTAATCCGCTTATGATCTCTGCCTTTCCGTTATATTCTTTACCCAATGTAATAATTCGTTTTTTTGCAATATTACCTTCAGCAACATATACAAACGATGCATTTGTTTCATCCTTTTGTATTGATTTAACTGAAATAACAATAACTGGTTGTTGTGATTGATAATCATTGATATTCAATTTTGCAACCATATTGGGGTGATATTCATTTTTTTCATCTAATAAAACTTCAACACTAAAAGAACGTGTATTATTGCTGATAGCACGTGATACAAAATTTACTTTTGTTATTACAGAATCTTTTGTATCAGGGAAACGAACAATAACTTCAGTACCTTTTTTAATTTTTGATGCATAACTTTCTGCAACATCCGCTTTTACTTTTAAATTAGAAAAGTTGATTACCCTGATAGCCGGCATACCAGGTGCAGCAAGCTGTCCAATTTTTGTATCGATAGCATCAACCGTTCCATTAATTGGCGAAATAATTTTGGTCATATTTAATTGTTGTTGCAAAACGGCCATCTTTTTTTCCAAACTCTCTTTGTTTGCTTTACACTGGAGATATTGTACTTCCGTTCCAATTTTTTGGTCCCAAAGATTTTTTTGTTTTTCACAAATTTGATTTGCCAGGTCTGAGTTTACCTGCAAATCGGCAATGTTTTGGTTAACGATACGTGAATCCGTTTCTGCGAGTACTTCTCCTTTTTTTACCGGATCACCAACCTTTACATTGATTTTTGTAATTGTACCAGGCATTTCAGTACTTACACTAATATTTTCATCCGCATCAACTCTGCCTTGCACATCAATGTAGTTTTTAAAAATTTCAGGTTTTAATGAGGCTACAACTACTGCAATTCCGGTAGCTACAGAATCTTTCCCTTCATTCAGTTCTGCTTCCAATACTGCTATTTTCGATTTTAATTCAGACTCTTGTTTCTTAAGATTTTCAAGGTCTGTTTTTTTATCTGTTCCCGAATTACAAGCTATCATTAATAGTGCGAGACTTGATACTAAAAGTGTTTTTTTCATTATATGTTATTTTATTATTTCTTCGCCTTATCGCTCCTCTGAAGGAGAATGGCAAAATTGATTTTGTTAAATTGCCTAAATTAAATTGCTAAATTGTTAATTGTGTTCATTACTTTAAATTACCATTTGCTTTATCGAAATCTATTTTTGCAACCAAGGCATCGAACAAGGCATTGAAATAGTTTGTTTGCGATTCTTTTAAAGCTGTTTCGGCTGATAGCATTTCAATATTTGAACCAACACCTTGTTCATATTTTAGTTTAGATAAACGATATACTTCTTCAGCAAGAGCAATGTTTTTCTTCTGATTTTCGAGAGATGAGGATGCATTTTGTAAGATGGTAGTTGAAGAGGATAGTTCCAGATCAATTGATTTTTTAATGAATTCTATATTGTTTTCGGCCTTTTGCAAGGAAAGTTTTGCCTGTTGGTTTTTAGCGCTACGTTGTAATCCTGTGAAAATAGGCATTGTAACTTTTGCTCCTACCAGTGCCGTTGGGTACCATCCATAGGCTGTACTGAAAACACTGAACGTGTTGCGTTGTGCCGAACCGCTTAAACTACCATAAGCAAATGCGTTTGGCAAATAGGAAAAACGGTTACGTTTTAAATCCAGGTCGGCAAGTTTATGTTGTGTTTCAAACAAATTGTACTCTGCGCGTTTTTTATAATCAAACTTTTCAGCGGATACATTTTTGCTTATATCAAATTTTACATCAGCTAATTTGTCTGACAATTTAAGTGTAGCATTAATATCCATGCCCATTTGGTATTTTAATAAATAAGTTCCAAGTTGCAGCAAACGCTGTACTTTTTCCTGCTCGATCAATAAATTATTATAGGTAACGGTTAATCGATCCAGATCAATTTTTTCTACAAAACCATTATCATTTAAAATTTTTGTATCATCCATCGCTTTTTTTATACGCACGATATTTGCATCCATTAATTTCATCCGTTCTTCATTTATCAAAACAGTATAGTAAGCCTTACTTACTGTTGCAGCTATTTCAACGTGAGTTCGTTGTATTGCTGTTGTTGAAAGTTCTACATATACTTTTGATGCTTTTAATCCTAAAAAATAGTCTCCACTAAAAATCAACTGGCTTGCATCTAAGCCGGCTGTTGCATTGTATTGCGCTCCAAATTTTAATACCGCATCAGATCCTGGCGCTCCGCCAAATAGACCACCTGCATGTGGAATCACTGTGGTAGGTATTTCCAAAAAATCTTTCACATCAAAACTGGAGTTGATCTGTGGAAGTCCCATTCCCATTATTTCGTTTACTTTTTTCTTTGCTATCTCCTGATCGATCATTGCATTTTTTATATCACGTTGATTTTGTAATGCAAAGTCGATTGATTGTTGGATAGAAAACGAGTAGTTCAAGCTGTCGTTCGCCTGGCCGAAAGAGCTTGCTGCTATTGCACCTAATCCAAATATTAAAATTATTTTTTTCATTGTGTTTTTTCTTGTTTTCCTTCGAGTTACCAATTTGTTTTAATTAAAATATCTTCAGTTTTTCTATTCCCTCTGCGGCACAAATCCTATTTATTTCACAATCTCCAACAGAGGAACTAATTGCCTACCGGTAATTGTAAAATTGATATTTACTCTTCTTCCGTTACTTGTTTATGCTTATTTATTAATTTATGTCCTTTTAGGGTACAAATTCCATGTAAAAAATGGTCGAGTAGGGATAAATGTACATCAACAATTTTAAATTTATCTGGCGGAAAAGCTTGAGGGTTGAATCCCATTTCAACCTCTTCCATTCTTAATCTGGCAATAATTTTTGTATTGATGTCCTTACGAACTAAACCTTGTGTAATTCCTCGTTTTAAAGAATCTTCCACCACGCGCTCGATACAATTTTCTTTAAATTGTTTGAATAATTTCCATGAGCCGGGATGGTATTTTTGCATATCATAAAACAAATTCGGATTCATTTGAGAAAACATTACCCCCATGTGTTTCATCAGTTCAAAAAACTCCTCTATTACATTTGTAGATTGTTTTGCTATTTTTTGAAATTCACATTCATTGGTTTGCATGCGTTGAACCATTAATTTTTCGACTATCTCATTTTTATCGGAATAAAATTGATAAATGGTTTTTTTTGATATGCCTAAATGTTTGGCGATATCGTCCATTGTAATACTTTTAATGCCATACTTAAAAAACAATTCCTCAGCGCCTTTTAATATCCTGTCCTTTGTTTCCATTGTTAAATTTATAATTTCGGGCACAAAACTATGGAAACGTTTTTCATTTTCAAAGTTTCCGAGACGTTTTTTTTTATTTTTTTTATGTTCAACTGTTTTTTGTTCATTAAAAGTAGCGGAAAGCATAATCGTATCAGCGGAATCAAAAAATTTCGGCAATTTGCAATAAAAGACAAGCAAAAGGATTTTTTATTTGGGAATAGACATTCGTTTTTTTTTTATTACTTTGTTGCATACATTATCTTTCAAATGAAAAAAATTAGTCCTTTTTTATTCTTTCTACTTATTCTATTGGCGAATGAGGCATTTTCCCAGCCATATGTTGATATTGTTAGTTTTAACTGCCAAACATTTTCCTCTGTTTATAAGGACAATGCTAACCGGAAAAATAAAACGGATGATTATTTTCTAAACTTTTTTTTACCGAAAGAATTTAAAAACGGCAATACCTTACTGATTCGCTTAAACAGCGAAATGATCAGTTCTACAATTACGCCTGATTCTTCTTATACTTCAAAATTGTACAATGTTTCATTGCCTTTAGGATTCCAGTTTTTATCAAAAAATAAAAAGTGGAAAACAGTACTAATTGGTATTCCAAAAATTGCCTCTGATTTTAAAGATGCTATGGATAGTTATGATTACCAGTATGGTGGAATCTTTTTAGAAAACTACGTACACAATGAAAAATTAAAAATAAAGGCAGGTTTATATTATAACCGCGAAGCTTTTGGAAATTTTTTTATGCCTTTGCTTGGGCTCGACTGGAAAGTGTCTGATAGATTAAATTTATATGGTATCCTGCCCACAAGCTATAAAGTGGAGTATGCTTTTGTGAAAAATAAATTTTATGCCGGGCTAAACTTCAGATCACTAACCAGGTCTTTTCGTTTATCAAAAGCGCAAAACCTGGATTACGTTCGTTTTAATGAGATACAGCTGAAACTGTTTGCCGATTTTTTTGTACATAAAAAGATTTTAATTTTTGGAGAAGTAGGCTATTCGCTGGGTAAAAATCCTTTGCAATTTACATACAATACAAAACAAGAAACGTTCAGCAGTCCGGTTTATACACCACTGAAAAGTTACCCGGTTTTTAATATTGGTGTTGCTTATCGTATTCGGTTAGATATTGATAAGCAAGAGTGATCCGGTAAAATTATAGTACTATTTTGTTGTAACTTTAACAAAAGAAAGAGAATAAAAGGGAGCCAAGCTAATACAAAAACTTATTATAAGGATATCGCTTAAGGTGCATTTCTTTTACCCTTTCATAAAGCACGCTTTTAAACTCATCAATATTTTGTTTGTCGGCAGCGGAAATAAAAACACATTGAGCATTTAAATTACTCATCCATGTTTTTTTCAATTGCTCTAAACTGATATTGTGTTTTGTAATTGGTGAAAGATCATCCACATCTTTTTGATCAAAAGTAAATGCGTCAATTTTATTAAAAACAAGGATAGTTGGTTTATCTCCTGCGCCTATATCGCTCAGCGTTTGATTTACGACATTTATCTGGTCTTCGAATCCGGAATGGGAAATATCCACAACATGTATTAAAATATCGGCTTCACGAACTTCATCCAAAGTTGATTTAAACGATTCTACAAGTGTGGTAGGCAATTTACGAATGAATCCAACTGTGTCAGAAAGCAGAAATGGCAGGTTTTCAATCACTACTTTACGTACAGTGGTATCAAGCGTAGCAAACAATTTATTTTCAGCAAACACTTCACTTTTGCTTAACATATTCATGATAGTAGATTTACCTACGTTGGTATAGCCTACTAACGCAACCCTTATCATCTCTCCGCGGTTTTTGCGCTGCGTTTCCATTTGCCTGTCAATGGTTTTAAGGCGTTCTTTCAGTAATGCAATACGGTCACGTACAATACGTCTGTCCGTTTCAATTTCTGTTTCACCTGCCCCTTTCATACCAATACCGCCTTTGATACGATCAAGGTGATCCCACATTTTTGTAAGGCGGGGTAATAAATAAATAGATTGAGCAAGCTCTACCTGGGTTTTGGCGTGGGCAGTACGTGCGCGTGAAGCAAAAATGTCAAGAATTAAACGTGTGCGATCAACAACTTTTACTTTAATTTCTTTTTCTGCATTTACTTCTTTCTCAAGATTTCGTTGTTGCGCAGGTGAAAGTTCATCATCAAAAATAACGATATCAATTTTGTGTTCTATCACATAAGCGCATATATCATTCAACTTCCCGGAACCAATGAATGTTCTGGAATCAGGATGTTCTAACCGTTGCGTATATCGCTTTAAAACTTTTGCTCCGGCAGTATCGGCCAAGAACTCGAGTTCATCAAGATATTCCTTTGCAGTTTCTTCATCCTGAGTTCGGCTGATCAATCCAATCAGTATCGCTGTTTCCTGTTTCTTTGAGGTGTCGTGCATTTTTATTTTATTTACAGGTTTCAAGATCGTTTAAAAACCTTAAACAGGAAATTAGAAATTTTTATTTTTTCAGTGATTCGGTATATTCAGCAATAGCTTTGATTTGTTCCTCGGTGAGTATTTCAGCGAATGGAGTCATAGCCCCTTTTCCGTTTTTTATAATTTCTATTTTTGCAGCAAACTCCATAGTGGATATTGATAGATCCGATGCTTCCATCAATCCCAATTTCCCATCTGCACCATGGCAGGAGATACAGCTGGCGTTAAATAATTCCTGGCCGTTTAAAGTGGATCCTGATATGGCTTCCATAGATTTGGATTTTTGTTTTTTGCTCATCTCCGCCATTCCATAAGCCCCAATTATCAATAATAGTGATAATACCGCTAAGACCTTGTTTTTCTTTTTAAAACCAATTATAGCTAATGGAATTGAAATTAATACTGCAACGATTTTGATGATCAGCAAGGATTTTATTTCCGGTATTTGTGTAAGCAAATAAATACCGGTTGCTAAAAATAAAGTAGAAACAATCATTTCAGGGACTTTAACCACTTTTGTAAATTTAGCTAAGCCTTCATTTTTATTTGATAAAAGCAAAACCGTTTTAATAAGATAGATCAGTAAAAATAAGATTACCGATAATAAATGTGTGTGGCGTATTCCTGTTTCCATTTTTTTTAATTTTTTTGTCCGCTCAAAAGTAACAAAAATCTAACGATTTTCTGATGGTTCTAATTTAGTGGAAAATCATTTTTAAATATTAAATTTGTTACTAATCATTTTTGCAAGATTTTAATTACCTGATATGAAAAATATATTTTTATTTCTTTTTGCTTTTACTCTATGTAATACCGCCCTTGCCCAGCAAACATTTCCAGTTAACGGTATTTCAAATCAAAATCATATTGTTTATGCATTTACGAATGCGAAAATTTTTGTGGATCATGAAGTAATTGTTGAAAAGGGCACTTTATTAATTAAGGACGGATTGATAATTTCTGTTGCTGAAAAAACAGAAATACCAAAAGGAGCTGTGGTTTATGATTTAAAAGGCAAAACTATTTATCCTGCTTTGATCGATGCGTATACCAGTTATGGGATGCCCGAACTCAGGACTGGCAGTCGTGGGCCATATCCTCAAATGGAGAGTAATACGAAAGGTGCTTATGGCTGGAACCAGGCAATTAAAGGCGAGGTGGAAGCAAACAAAATTTTCAGCAAAGATAACAGAGCCGCTGAAGAGATGCGTAAAATGGGATTTGGGGCAGTACTCACCTTTCAAAAAGATGGCATTGTGCGTGGTTCTGCCGCTGTAGTTGCTTTGGGCGAGGGACGTGAAAATGAATTGATGATCAACGATAAAGCGGCTGCAATGTATTCATTTGATAAAGGAACGTCAATGCAGGATTATCCTTCATCTTTAATGGGTTCAATTGCTTTATTGCGTCAGACTTATTTAGATGCTGATTGGTATAAAAAAGATAAAACAAAAAAAGAATACAACATTTCTTTAGATGCATTTAACAATTTGCGAACGCTTACCCAGATAATTGAAACTACTGATAAGTTAAGCGTTTTAAGGGCAGATAAAATTGGAGATGAATTCAAAATAAAATATATCATCAAAGGATCCGGAAATGAATATCAGCGGTTAGACGATCTAAAAGCAACAAATTGTAAATTTATCATCCCGCTTAATTTCCCAGCTGCTTATGATGTTGAAGATGCTTACGATGCTTTGAATGTTTCGTTAACTGAATTAAAACATTGGGAAATGGCTCCTCTTAATCCCTTTGCATTAGAAAAATATTTTATTCAATTTGCGATCACTACGTCCGATCTAAAAGATAAAAAAGATTTTTGGAAAAACCTTCGGAAGGCCATATTTTATGGCTTGTCGGAAAAGCAAGCATTAAAATCGTTAACAATTACACCCGCTGAATTATTGAATGTATCTGATAAGATCGGAAGACTAAAAAGCGGAATGATAGCGAACTTTATTATTACATCCGGAAATTTATTTGATGAAAAAACGATCATCTACGAAAACTGGATTCAAGGTATTACTTATAAAATCAATGATTACAACAGCATTGATATCAGAGGGGATTATGATTTCTCCTATGATAAAAACGGTATTTACAAATTAAAAGTTGAGGGGGACTTAGATAAATTAAAAGGGACTATTTTAATTGATTCCGTTAAGATACCCGCGAATGTGGCCGTTTCGGGCAATTCTGTTTCAGTGTCTTTTAATTCTACAAAAGAGGCTTTTAGTCCGAAGGGGATAATTGGAACAATTCGCCTAAGCGGAAATATAAATATTGAACCGCTGAAAATGAATGGGAAAGGCCAAACTGCCGATGGTGATTGGATTGACTGGAGTGCTACTTTTAAAACCGGGTTCATACCTGAACTGAAAAAAGATTCATCTAAAAAAGAAGCATTAAAAGTCGGACAAGTAATTTACCCCTTTTGCGCGTATGGAAAAAAAATCGAGGACAGAGATAGATTTGATAAAATAAAATATGATTTTAAAAACCGGTACCAAGCTGTTTTAATTAAGAATGTTACCGTCTGGACCAATGAATCAGAAGGTGTTTTAAAAGATCAGGATGTATATATTACTGAAGGCCGAATCGTTCGTATTGCTGATGATATCAATGCAACCAAGTTAGCTTTTGCAAAAATAATTGATGGTACAGGCAAACATCTTACAGCAGGCATTATTGATGAACATTCGCACATTGCAATTTCCAATGGAGTTAATGAAGGAGCGCAAGCATCAAGTGCTGAAGTCAGGATTGGCGATGTAGTAAATTCAGAAGATATTAATATTTATCGTCAATTGGCTGGTGGTGTGACCTCTGCTCAATTGCTTCATGGATCCGCTAATCCGATTGGTGGGCAATCGGCTCTTATTAAATTACGTTGGGGTAAATCACCTGAAGAAATGAAATTTGTAAAAGCAGATGGCTTCATCAAATTTGCACTGGGTGAAAATGTTAAGCAAAGCAACTTTGGTGATTTTAATACCATTCGCTTCCCGCAATCCCGGATGGGAGTGGAGCAAGTGTATTACGATAGTTTTATACGTGCCAAGGAATATGATGCGAAACAAAAAGCGTTTAGTTTATTATCTGACAAAGCGAAGAACGCTTCAGCTCCATTCCGAAGAGACTTGGAATTAGAAGCATTGACAGAAATTTTAAATAAAAAACGATTTATCACTTGCCATTCATATGTTCAGTCCGAAATTAATATGTTGATGCATGTTGCAGATTCAATGGGCTTTAAAGTTAATACGTTCACCCATATTTTAGAAGGATATAAGGTTGCCGATAAAATGAAAACGCATGGTGCTGGTGCTTCTACGTTTAGTGATTGGTGGGCATATAAAATGGAAGTTCAGGATGCGATACCTTACAATGCTGCTTTGTTAACACAAATGGGGATTACCACCGCTATCAATTCTGATGATCCGGAAATGGGGCGCAGATTAAATCAGGAGGCTGCAAAATCTGTTAAATACGGAGGAATGACAGAAGAAGAGGCTTTGAAAATGGTAACACTTAATCCCGCAAAATTATTACATATCGATAATAAAGTTGGAAGTATTAAAGTTGGCAAGGATGCGGACCTTGTTTTATGGTCTGATAATCCATTATCAATTTATGCGAAGGCTGAAAAAACAATTATTGACGGACTTATTTATTTTGATAAGGATGAGGACATAAAATTACGCGATGATATTCAGAAAGAGCGTGCACGCATCATCCAAAGGATGATCGATGACAAAAAAGGTGGTGCGCCAACTCAAAAGCCGGTTCCGAAAAAACAAAAATTGTATGGATGTGATTCGATGGAATTGGATTATATGCTGACAGAGTAAATTTAAAATGGTACGCAGATTTTTATGATTGAATAGGATGAAAAATGATTGAAAATTTTATGATAACTGATAATTTTAAACATTCGGAAATTACTGGCAAAATATTAAAAGCCTTTTTTAATGTCTATAATTCTATAGGATATGGTTTTTACGAAAAGGTTTATGAAAATGCACTTTCAATCGAATTAAAAAAGATGAATCTGAAGTGTGAGAACCAAAAACCTGTTACTGTTTATTATGACGGCAACATTGTTGGTTCATATTTTGCAGATATTATTGTTGATGATAAAGTAATAATTGAGTTAAAAGCAGTTGATTTAATAATTGAAGAACATGAAATACAGCTAGTAAATTATTTAAGAGCAACCGAGATGGAGGTTGGGTTGTTACTTAATTTTGGCACGCATCCTCAATATAAAAGAAAAGTATTATCAAATGAATTTAAAAAACATCTTAGATCATAATCAAATCATTAATTATCAATCAAAATCATTCTTCACCATAATTTATCATAAAAATCAGCGTACCAAAAGTACACAGCAAATGAAAAAACTATTTTTTATTCTCATCCTTTTTTTATCCATCACAGCAAATGCCCAGCAAAAAAGCATTTTGCTAATGAATGGTATTGCACATTTAGGTACTGATAGCATAATTCAAAATTCAGTTATCGGAATAAAAAATGGAAAAATTATATTAGTTGCCGATGCAAGAACTGCAAAAGTTGATAAAACAGCTTATGATGAAATTGTTGATATATCAGAAAAGCATTTGTATCCGGGGATTATAGCGCCAAATTCCACTTTAGGTTTGTCAGAAATGGAAGCTGTGCGTGCATCCAATGATTTTAAAGAAGTTGGCACCTTACTACCTAATGTACGTTCTTTGATCGCTTATAATACAGATTCTAAAATTATTCCTACCATTCGAAGCAATGGGATTTTATTAGCGCAAATAACACCACGTGGTGGTTTGATATCGGGTACTTCAAGCATTTTGATGTTGGACGGTTGGAACTGGGAAGATGCTGCATACAAAATTGATGATGGATTGCATATCAACTGGCCACGCATTCAAACCCGTAAATTTTTGGACGAAGACAATATTTATCCGGGGCCTTATGAGAAAAATAAAGAGTATACAAAACAAACAAATGAATTAAAGAAATTATTTGCTGATGCAAAAGCATATAATGAATCGGATATACAGGAAGAAAAAAATCTCCGTTTTGAAGCGATGAAGGAGGTTTCCAATGGAAAACAAACAATTTATATTCATTCTGATAATGTAAAAGAAATAATTGAAGCTGTGAATTTTGCAAAACAATATGGCTTTAAACAAGTTGCTATCGTTGGCGGAAAAGACAGCTGGATGGTAACAGATCTATTGCGAGAAAATAATATTGCGGTTATTGTTTCCCGTTTACATGATCTGCCTGAACACCCCGAGGATGATACGGATCTACCTTTTAAACTTCCTTATTTGTTGCAAAAAGCAGGAGTATTATTTTGCTTGAATAACGAAGGCAGTATGGAAGCGATGGGCACACGAAATTTGCCTTTTATGGCTGGAACTGCGGTTGCTTATGGATTAACAAAGGAGCAAGCTTTGAAAGCAATTACCCTTAATACTGCTAAAATATTGGGTATTGATAAAACTACCGGAAGCATAGAGGAGGGTAAAGATGCTAATTTATTTATTTCAACTGGTGATGCCCTGGATATGCGAACCAATAATGTGGAAAAGGCTTATTTGAAAGGCATCAGCATTGATCTGGATAACGATCAAAAAAAACTTTATCAAAAATATAAAAATAAATACGGCCTAAAATAATATGTAAGTCTTTTCAGATTCTGATACCCATTAATTTAAATTTGAAATAGTATTTTTATAATGTTCGCAAATTTTTTTATTTCCGAAATTTTAGATATTTTTGAGAAACGATACCGAACTGATCAAAGAATAGGAAAAAGGAATTATTAATATTTAAAAGAAAAATATTTGAAACCAACAGACATCAATGACCCGGAATATTTCCATAAAGTGGTCGATTGCCAGCATGCTTGTCCTGCTCATACTCCTGTTCCTGAATACATAAGACTTATTGCGGAACAAAAATATACCGAAGCTTATATGATCAACTGGGATTCTAACGTATTCCCCGGTGTACTTGGTCGTACTTGCGATCGTCCTTGTGAGCCTGCATGCCGCAGAGGTCGTGTTGATGAGGAACCCGTAGCTATTTGTCGTCTAAAACGTGTTGCTGCGGATAATAAAGGCGATGTAAAAAAACACATGCCTCAAGCCCCTTTCCCATCAAATGGTAAAAAGGTAGCTTTAGTTGGTGCAGGTCCTGCTTCCTTAACCGTTGCACGTGATCTTGCAACTATCGGGTACGAGCTTCATTTATATGATGAGCACAAATCAGGTGGTGGCTTTATGCGCAGCCAGATTCCAGCTTTTCGTCTTCCTGAAACGGTACTTAACGAAGAAGTAAATTATATTCTGGACCTTGGAATTCACACCCATTTTAATACTTATGTATCCAGTCTTAAAGAAATATTAAGTAAAGATTACGATGCTGTATTCATTGGTACCGGTGCTCCCAAAGGCAGGGATTTACCTGATTTGCCAGGCAGAAACGAAGGTGCAGCAAATATTCACCTGGGAATTAACTGGTTGGGAAGTGTTGCTTTCGAACATACAAAACAAATTGGAAAAAAAGTAATTGTTCTCGGTGGCGGAAATACTGCCATGGACTGTTGCCGTACTGCGCGGAGATTAGGTGGGGAAGAAGTTAAAGTTGTGGTACGTAGTCCGTTCAAAGAAATGAAAGCATCTCCTTGGGAAAAAGAAGACGCTGCCCATGAAGATATTCCTATCATTGACAATCATGTTCCTAAATCGTTTGTTGTTGAAAATGGCAAATTGAAAGGAATGATGTTCGAAAAAGTAAAAGCTGTTTATGATGACAAAGGCAAAAGACAACTAGTGTCTGAAGGTGGCCCTGATGTGTTTATTGAAGCAGATGACGTGCTTATTGCAGTTGGTCAGGAAAATAGTTTTCCCTGGATAGAACGTGATCTTGGAATCGAATTCGATAAATGGGGAATGCCTGTTGTTGATGCGGTTACATTTGCTTCAACAAATAGTAAAGTGTTTTTTGGTGGTGATGCTTCATTCGGCCCCAAAAATGTAATTACCGCTGTAGCTCAAGGACATCAAGGTGCTATTTCCATTGACCTGATGTGTACCAATCAGGATTTGAATGTTCGCCCTTCACCATATGTAAATCTGGTAAGTCAGAAAATGGGTATTCACGAATGGGCTTTCGACAGTGAGGTTGTGAATGATGATAGACATGTGGTTCCACAGGCTGATAAAAAACAAACGCTTACAAATATCAAGAAAGAAGTAGAACTTGGATTTGACCATATCACCGGTTTCAAAGAAGCTGAACGCTGCCTTAACTGTGATGTTCAAACGGTTTTTACAACTGATAAATGTATTGAGTGCGATGCTTGTGTTGATATTTGTCCGGTTGCATGTATCACTTTTACTGATAATGCAGAGGAAAGCGATCTGCGTTCCATGTTAAAAATACCGGCTACAAATTTAAGTCAGGATATTTATGTGTCAAGCGTACTACCCACCAACAGGATAATGGCGAAGGATGAAAATGTTTGTCTTCACTGTGGATTGTGTGCAGAGAGATGCCCTACTTCAGCATGGGATATGACTAAATTCTTTTATAACGTTACTAAAGCAGGAAAAAAAGCATGTCATTAATTGATAATAAAGTAAACGATTTTGTAGTACGATTTGCAAATGTAAATGGAACAGGTTCTGCAAGTGCCAATTTCCTTTTTACCAAAGCAATATTCAGGATGGGAATACCTGTTACACCAAAAAATATTTTCCCTTCCAATATTCAGGGATTGCCTACCTGGTATGAGGTACGCATAAGTGAAAAAGGCTATCTGGGTCGTAGAGAAGGGATAGATCTTGTTGTTTCGGTGAATCCTCAGAGTATGTTAAATGATGTTGCCAGCGTAAGACCCGGAGGATATTTTTTATACGATAGTTCAAAAAAACTGCACGATCAATATATTCGTGAAGATATTAATTACATTGGCGTTCCGCTGATGCTAATGTGTAACGAAGCATATACCGATCCGCGACAACGACAACTATTTAAAAATATAATTTACGTAGGGGCCCTTGCAGCACTCTTTGAAATTGAGTTTGCTGTACTTGAAGAACTTCTTGGAGAACAATTTAAAGGAAAAGAAAAATTAATTCCGGCTAACGTAAAAGCATTGAAATTAGGGGTTGATTATATTCACGCTAATTTTAAATACCCTTTAGATATCCATGTTGAAAGACGTGATCTGATCGGTGATTCAATTATGATCGATGGTAATTCAGCATGTGGATTAGGTGCCGTTTATGCAGGTGCAACTGTAGCAGCTTGGTATCCAATAACCCCATCTACATCGGTGGTAGAAGCATTCAGTTCGTATGCAGGAGAGTTTCGTGTTGATAAAATAACAGGTAAAAAAAATGTTGCCATAGTTCAGGCAGAAGATGAGTTAGCAGCTATTGGAATGGTGATTGGTGCTAATTGGAATGGTGCCCGTTCATTCACTGCAACAAGTGGTCCCGGACTTTCATTAATGAATGAATTTCTTGGTTTGGCTTATTTCGCTGAAATTCCAACCGTATTGATCGATGTTCAACGTACAGGTCCATCCACTGGAATGCCAACCAGAACACAACAATCCGATATTCTTGAAGCTGCATACGCTTCTCATGGCGATACCAAACATGTATTACTTTTTCCTTCAACACCTAAAGAATGTTTTGAACTTACAGTTGATGCTTTTGATCTTGCAGAACAATTGCAAACACCTGTGATCATGCTTACAGATCTTGACTTGGGAATGAACGATCACGTTTCTCCTCCATTTGAGTGGGATGATAAAAGAGAGTATAACAGAGGGAAAGTGCTTGATGCTGCAGCTCTTGATAAAATTGTAAAATTTGGCCGATATTTAGATGTGGATAATGATGGTATTACATACCGTACTTACCCTGGAACACACCCTTCCAAAGGTTCGTTTTTTACCCGTGGTACATCTCGTGACGAATATGCTACCTATACTGAGGACGGAGCAGCCTATCAGCGTAATGTTGACAGATTAATTAAAAAGTGGAATACTGCCAAAGGTTTGGTGCCGGCACCACAGTTATATCAGGATAAAAATAAACTTGAAAATGGAATTCTTTTCTTCGGAACGTCTCAGTATGCGGCCGAGGAAGCGATAGATCTGTTGAATCAAAAACAAATTTTTGTTGATGCAATTCGTATCAGGTCTTTTCCGTTCAATCAAACAGTACAGGATTTTATCGATTCACATGAAAAGGTATTTGTTATTGAACAAAATCGCGATGCGCAGATGAAAAGCTTATTGCTTATTGAGTTAGGAGCTGATCCTCAAAAAATGATCTCCGTTCTTAATTATGATGGTATGCCTATCACTGCGGATAATATTTTCAAGCAGATCACATCGGCTTTAAATTCTAAGAACATAGTTAATGTCTAAAATCTCACATCTAATATCTCACGTCTAACATGACATATATCCGTCCGAAATTCCGCCATCCTGAACTTATAAAAAATAAACTGGGTTACACTGTTGATTATTATGAAGGTGCTCTTTCTACACTCTGTGCAGGATGCGGACACGATTCAATAAGTGCAGGAATTATACAAGCTTGTTATGAAATGAATATTGAGCCGCATAAACTGGCGAAACTTTCGGGCATAGGTTGCTCCTCGAAAACTCCTGCTTATGTCCTTAGTAATTCACATGGATTTAATTCGGTTCATGGAAGAATGCCTTCTGTTGCTACTGGCGCAAATCTTGCAAATAACGACCTTATTTATTTGGGTGTTTCAGGAGATGGAGATACTGCGTCTATTGGTATGGGGCAATTTGTTCATGTTATCAGACGTAACCTGAATATGCTTTATATCGTAATGAACAATGGCTGTTACGGACTTACAAAAGGACAAGATTCAGCAACTGCTGACCAGGGTTCTAAGAATAAATCAGGTAATATTAATTTATTTGAATCCATTGACTTAGCCAGTTTATCTATTGAGCTGGGCGCAACGTTTGTTGCACAAAGTTTTTCGGGTGATAAAACACAATTAGTGCCGCTTATCAAAGCCGCATTGAATCACCCTGGTTTTGCGTTTATCAATGTAATTTCACCTTGTGTTACTTTTAATAATAATGTTGGATCAACTAAATCTTACGATTACGTCCGTCAGCATGTTGAAGCAACCGCAACAGTAGATTTTGTTCCTGAAATGACAGAGATTACCACAACGTATGATGAAGGGACTACCAAGCAAGTAAAAATGCACGATGGGTCATACATTTCTTTAAATAAACTTGCACAGGACTGGGATCCATTAAATAGATTATCTGCAATGAATGCTGTACAAAATGCACGTGCAAAAGGCGAAATATTAACCGGTTTATTATATGTGAACCCTGATTGCAGCGATCTTCACGAAATGCTTCAAACAAGCGACAGGCCTTTAAATTCATTAACTAAATCAGATCTTTGTCCGGGATCAGAAATGTTAAAAGAGATCAATGCTGATTTACGATAGTTGCATGTAGCTACACAACTACTATTTAGCCTATCTTGCCACAGATTGCACAAATTTGCGGAGATTACCCCCGCACGTACGGGGTTAATTATGTTAATGTTGATTCGTTGATTTAACTCAATATTTATAATTTAAAATTCAACATTTCCATAAGTGCATCCCTTCTCAAAAAAAATAACGAACTGGTACCAACAAAACAAGCGGGATCTCCCTTGGCGCAATACCAAAGATGCTTATTTGATTTGGCTTTCGGAGATAATTTTGCAACAAACAAGGGTAGATCAAGGAATGGCTTATTACCTGAAATTTGCCAAAGAATTTCCAACCGTTAAACATTTAGCCAAAGCGGAAAATGAAAAGGTAATGAAGTTATGGCAAGGCCTGGGTTACTACTCACGTGCACGAAATTTGCACACTACCGCTAAAATTATTACTGATAACTATAAAGGTAAATTTCCGGATCAATACAATGATATTCTTTTATTGAAAGGTGTTGGTGAATATACGGCTGCCGCTATTGCATCCTTTGCATTTAATAAGCCATATGCTGTGGTTGACGGAAATGTATATCGTGTATTGTCGCGTGTATTTGGTATTGAAACGCCTATTGATAGTTCGAATGGGAAAAAGCAATTTTATTCTTTAGCGAACGAGTTGATCGATAAAAAAAATCCGGCAACGCATAATCAGGCTATTATGGAGTTTGGTGCGATCCAGTGTAAACCTGTTTCTCCCGATTGCTTCGTTTGCCCATTAAATACAATGTGTTTTGCTTATTCTAAGAAACGTATTTCGGAGTTACCGGTTAAAGAAAAGAAAACAAAAGTTAGAGATCGTTATTTTAATTATATCGTATTGAATCATAAAATAAACACTGCGATTAATAAGCGGACTGAAAAGGATATCTGGACCAACCTGTATGATTTCCCTTTAATTGAAACCAATGTAGAGTTAAATGAAGAGCAGTTTTTAAGATCGCAGGAATGGAAAAACTTTATAACCTCCAGTAAATACACAGTAAAATCAGTATCTGCCAGCTATAAACATATTTTAAGTCATCAGAAAATTTATGCACGTTTTTGGGAGATTGATTGTAAGGAGTCTTTTAATAAATTACTTTCCAAAACTTGTATTACAATTAAAAAGGAGGATATTCATAAATATGCTGTCCCAAGATTAATCGAGAATTATATCGAGAAAACATCTTAAACGAATAATTTTTTGCCGCACAAATTTCCTCCTTTAGAATTTTAGTCAACACTTTTCTTAAATTTGAGAAACACTTGAATATTCGCTTTTTTTTCGCTATTATTGTAATTGAATTTAGCGCCTGATATGTCCGAAAATCCAAATGTAACAGTATTTCTTTCTCTTTGTTCGGAGGGGCAATCTGCGTTGCGAAATGAACTTTCATCTGTTTTGCAAAGAGCAGGAATGACTGTTGTCACGGACCAAACTAATTTCACATCCGGCAGCCTTCCGTCAATGGCCGAACAACTGTCAGGTTCTAATTGCTCTATTCACATTCTTTTTCCTGAATATCAGCCTTTAACGGATGCAGGTGTTTCAGTTTCGAAGTTTCAATTTCAGGAAGCTAAAAAATATCTTCTTCAAAACCCGGATTTTAAAATTTTTGTTTGGCAGCCCCCTTCTACTGATCTTTTGAATATTGAATCCCTTCAATTGGATTTTATCAATGAAGTGAAAAATAATATTTCCAGGAGTATGGTATATAGCAATGTGGTATCTGCAATTCAGCTTGCGGATGACATACGCTCACTCATGGAGAGAAAAGAACTGATCTCCTTTGATTTGAATTCTACTGATATTTTTCTTATTTCCAATCAACTGGACGAAATTGAAGCAAATGACATTATTGATATGTTAAGTGATATTGTTCCTGTTGAGAAGTTAAATATTATTCAGGACAGTGATACTGATTATTCGGAACTGTGCAAACAGCAAATATCAAAAAGCAAATTGGCCGTTATTTATTTTAAAGAATCGGCTGATTGGGCACTGCCATTTGCACAGCAGGTTTGGAAAAAAATTGGAGGAGCCACTTCTCACACACCTATTCTTTTAATAGGAGATATTGATCCGGATACCAATACGAATAAAAAATTCAATGCTCCCAAAGTTATTTCACTTATTGTTGCGGGAGAGTTGATACCGCTTGAGATAAAGATACAGTATGATAAAGTTGTCCTAAAACCTGCTTCATAAAAAAATGCAGGAAGAAAAAATTTGTCCCTATCCCGGCCTTAGGCCATTCAACGAAGAAGAATCTATTTTTTTTCGTGGAAGAGAGGAGCATATTGAAAAAATCACTTCTCAACTTCAGGAGAGAAAATTTGTAATGCTTACCGGTGCCTCCGGTGACGGCAAATCATCTATTGTATATGCCGGGGTAATACCTAATGCCCGTGCCGGATTTTTCAAAGCAAAATTTAATAACTGGTTAATTGCAGATTTCCGTCCGGAACGCTCTCCATTGAAAAACATGGCAATTACATTAGCCGAAAAATTAGGTTACACCGATATTGAGTATGTTGAAAAGGAATTAAGTTTTGGATTTTCCTCTTTGATAAATTTATATAAAAAATCCCCTTTTTATCTTGATTACAATGGTCAGCTATGGAATAGTGCTGATGAAACAGAACGGAAAAAATTAAAAAGAAAAGCGGCAAATCTTTTTATTCTTGTAGATCAATTTGAAGAGTTTTTTACGAATTCAGAAAACTACAATAACGGTAAAGCATCTGTTAATGCTCAGGCTGTGATCAATCTCCTGCTGGAAACAGCTAAAATAGCTCTTGCAGAAGATCTGCCGATATATATTATTTGTACCATGCGTTCGGATTATGTGGGACAATGTGCCGTATTTAGAGGCTTGCCCGAATATATTGGTTTTAGTCAGTTTTTTGTTCCCCGTTTAAAACGAAAAGAGGTTCATCAGGTAATTGAAGAACCCGCTACACTCAGTGGAAATAGAATTTCCAACAGGTTGATTGAAACGTTGATAAACGAATGTGAAGGTCTTGATCAGCTTCCAATTTTGCAGCATGCTCTGAATAGTATCTGGAAATGCCATGTACAGGATAATGCCGCGGAAATGGATATTATTCATTATGCAAAAGTGGGAGGCATTGACGGGAAATTGATCCCTGAGGATCAGAAAATGATTTTTTCGAACTGGTATAATGATCAACCTGAATACAAACAAAAAATTTTAGAAGGTGGTTCTCTGGCCAATGTGCTTAATGCGCATGCCCGTGAGCTTTTTGAATCTTCAGTGGATTATTGCCGAAAACATATCGGAAGAGATGTTTCAAGAGAAGATGCCCACAGGATTTTAAAGAAAATTTTAACGTGCCTTACAAAAATAAATGATAGTCGTGCGGTGCGAAACCGTGCAACTGTGCTGGAAATAAAACAAATAATTGGAGAAAAAGTTGATAATAGACTTATCGGAGGATTAGTAAATATATTTCGGGAACCGGGCAATACATTGCTAAAACCCTATATTCTGGATTCTTTCACAGGTTCAAATGAATTAAATGATGAGGATATCCTTGATATTACACATGAATCTTTAATTAGAAATTGGACAGAGCTTGCTGAATGGACAAAGCAAGACCATGAAAATGTTTCTGTAATAAATGATTTAAAAAAACAAGTGGAAAGATGGGAGGAGCAGAGTCGCTCAAAAGATTATTTACTTACAATTGGTTCATTAGCATATTTCAAAAATTGGTATAAAACGTTAAACCCCAATCCATACTTAATTGCAAAATACGACACAAGTAATTTATCACCGGTACAAAAATTAGAAGTAGCATCACAATTTATCCGTCCTGCTGCTGATTATATTAAGATAAGTGAGAAAACGATAAAACGCAAACGCAGGGCTGTATTGGTAATTGCATCAGCTATAATTTTGATTTTGATCGGATTTACTTCTTTTGCATTTAAGGAACGAAACAAAGCGCTTGATCAGAAAGAAATAGCGGATAAAAAAACCGAAGAGGTAAAAACTTCTGAGTATAACGCAAGAAAAGCTACAACTGCCGCAATTGTAGCTAAAGAGGATGCTTTGATAAGACAACGGTTTGCAATGGAAGCAAAAAAACAAGCGGAATTATCAAATAGGGAAGCACTATCAGCCAAAGGCAGAGCTGAAAAAGCATCGTTGGAAGCCCACCAAAATTTGATCCAGGCAAAACAAAATGCGGATCTTGCGAATTTGCAGACGGAGAGGGCTACCAAAGCACTTACGGAATCTGAAAAAGCGAAACAGGAAGCAATTGCCTCACAAAATATTGCTGAAAAAGCTGAAAAAGAAGCTTCACGAGTAAGTATTCTTTCATTGGCGCAAAGCATTGCTTTAAAATCAGGATTGTTTTCCTCTGACCCACAATTACAGGCATTATTGGCGTATCAGGCTTATAAATTTACTATTGAGAATGGTGGTGAAGCTCAAGACCCGGTTATTTTTCGTGCAATTCGCAGTTCTTATTTTAATTTGGATAAAAAAACATCTGCCCCCCAAATGATGCCATTATTAGAACAACGAACATTGTTATTGCAGGATAATAATACAATGTTATCAGCTGATAATGGCGGTAATATTTATAAATGGGAAACCCGATCTGAGAAACAAATTGAACATGGTAATTTAGTTTATCCAAGTTCGTTTGAAATTATAACGTATACCGATTGGCCGAATATACTATTGAGTGGTCATGAAAATGGAACAATTTGCATTTGGGATGTAGCGAATTTTAATAAACCCGTTCTTATAAAAGAATTAAAAAGAAGTCACAATGGGCCTTTACGTGTTATCGCATATAACGGCTCGAAAAACTTGATGGCAACTGCAGGTAAAGATAGCTGTATAATGATTTGGAAATATTCGGCTGATAAAACGGAGCTGTTGAAAAAGATAAAAACAAATTCCACGATTCAGGATCTGGGTATTTTACCCGAAGGGAATGAGCTTGTAGCAACTTTAGGTAATGGCGAATTATTAACCATTGATATTGCTTCTGAAAAAACAAATCTTGTATTCAAAAGCGAAAAATCTAAGCCATCCAGTTTAAAATTTAATGACAAAAAAAGTATGTTGGCTGTTGGTTATTCAGATGGTAAAATGCGACTTTATAAAATCGAAAAAGTACTTAGGCCGGAAAATTTAGTTTCTGTGTTTTCAGAGAACAATACCGCTGTTGAAAAAATCACGTTCAATAGTTCCGCTACTATGCTTGCAACAGCCTATGCCGACAAATCGATAAAAATATTTAATTTAGCACAAAAAGCACAAAAACCGGTAGAGATAAAAGACATAAAATCAAAAACACGTTTTCTTATATTCGATGCTGACAATAAATTATATGTAAGCGGAGCCGATCATTATATAAGAAAAGTTGAACCTTTAACGGAGATAGTAGCATCTTCTTTTTGCGAACTGCTAAAAAGAAATCTGACTGAAACGGAATGGAGCCAAAATATTAGTGAAACCGCTCCCTTTGAGAAAACTTGTAAAAATAAGTAATGAAAAAATGGATTTTCATAATAGGATTAATTTTTTGCGGTCAAATACTGACTGCCCAAAATAATTGTGAAAATATTATAGAAGAAGCGACAGATCTATATAATTCAGGCCATTACGATGAGTGTATCCAAATGCTTGAAAATGGATTAAACACCTGTTCCCTATCAAAAAATAAAAAGGAAAAGGCTTATGTTTTACTTATCAATTCCAATATCGAAAAGGATAGTTTACAAGCCATTGATAAAAATTTCAGGCTGCTGTTAAAAAACAACCCTTCCTTTAAAATTAAAGATTATACCGGTCCGGATGACTTTTCCAAAAAATTCAATAATTATTATGTATATCCAAAACTATCATTTGGTATAAGGCCCCATTTTAGCGCTTCAAATGTTTTAATTACCCGGTCATACCAGGGTCTTGCGACTCCTGATATCAAAAATGACAATCAGTTTGAAGTTACCAAGAGTAATTTGAACACAAATTTTTTATTGGAATATAGATTACTTGAAAAAATTTCTTTTTTTGCTGATGCCGGCTTTTATTCAATTGAGTTCGATAGATTTTTAGAAGATAAATACTGGAATATGACAAGTGTTGAAGAATTAAGATATTTTCAATTGGATTTTGGCAGCAAATTTTACCTTTTAAAATCGCAAAAGAAATTAAATTTTTATTTAATGGGAGGATTCAGTAATCAGTATCTGAAAAAAAGTGTATTAACTATAACAGAGAAAAAAAATATCGTGAACGACCCTAATGGCCTTTATGGGGGTGTTGATACTGAAAAACCTGATTTTTTGCAGGACTTTAATTCGAAAAATTTACGTAACCCTTATGTTGTTTCTTTGCTATTGGGGACAGGAGCAATGTATAGGATCGGTAATTTTGGTATAGGCTTAGATCTAAGAACTTATATTTCACTTAATACTTTAAATAATAGAGCAGCCCGGTTTAGTGAACCGGACCTGATCCAAAAATATAATTATATAGACAACGATATCAGATTAATAAAATCGGACTATTCTCTTGTTTTTACTTATCTATTCTATAAAGTCAAAAAGAAACCAATTAGAAATTAATTTTCCCTTTTTTAGGCGATAAGGATAGATTATTTAATTTTAAAAAAGCACCATGAGATTTTTGAATTTTAAACTACAGATATTTTGCCTTATCACATTTCTGGTAATTGGAATATCCGCTTGTAGAAAACCGATAGTCATTACCAATGTGGTTATTGCTGGGCCAACAACGGTATGTTATGGCGATACAGGTGTAATATTTTCAGTAGCTCCAAATCCCGATCCCCAGGGCAATACTTATATTTTATGGACAGTGCCGGAACAGGCGCAAATAACTTCGGGACATGGTACAAATATAATTAAAGTTGATTTCGGGAGAATTGCCGGTAAAATTGGTGTTAAATATTTTAGTGACGGTGAAGAAATAAGCGAAGAGTCATTTTTAGAAGTGAAATTTGATGTTCAAAATAAATGGTGCAGAGAATTAGATTTTAAAGCAGGTATAAGAACAGATGGTGTTGGCTTTTCTATTGGTAACAAAGGGTATATAGGAACCGGTTTGGGATATGTTGGTGTGGTAACATATTATGATGATTTTTGGGAATTCGATCCCGAATTTAAAACCTGGACTCAAAAAGCAGATTTAGGTGGAAATGGATCCAATTTGAATTTGGGAATGGAAAGGGCTAATGCGGTTGGGTTTTCAATTGGAAACAAAGGATATATCGGAACAGGCCATAAATCATCAGGGATCAGCCCCGATCAATATCTAAAAGATTTCTGGGAATATAACCCGGTTTCAAATGTCTGGTTGCGAAAAGCGGATTGTGGGGTTACTACCCGCCAGTTTGCAGTAGGCTTTTCAATCGGAAATAAAGGGTACGTAGGTTCCGGACAGCCTGGAAATACAGGGATTCTAACAGATTTTTGGGAATACGATCCTGTAACCGATTTATGGACCCGGAAAACGGATCTTCTTGTGCCACGCTTTAGTGGAGTTGGTTTTTCAATTGGAAATAAAGGGTACTGCGGAATGGGAACTAATGGTAGTGTTCGTCAGAATGATTTTTTTGAATTTGATCCATCTGATGCAAGCCTTGGGCTTGACATAAATGGTAACCCGCTTGGTAAATGGACTGCAAAACAAAATGTTCCCAGTCCGGGATCTAATGGTTCAGTCGGGTTTTCAATCGAAAATAAAGGGTATATAGGCACTGGTTTTAGTGGAGTATACTTGAAAGGTTTTTATGAATACGACCCTAACCTTAATATTTGGGATACATTGCCAGATTTTGAGGGTGGAAATCGTGGGTCTGCTATTGGATTTTCGATTGGGAATAAGGGATATATTGGAACTGGAGTTACTCAAACTTCTATTTTGAACGGACTTAAAGATTTCTGGGTCTATACCAAATAAAAAAATGAAATTATACCTAACGTTAATTTTAAGAATTCTTGCTTAAAAAAAATAAATGAAAACCAGAGTGATTATATTTTTTATTTTAGTTTCAACGGTTATAGTCTCTAAAGCCCAGCCCAATGGAGGTTTTGAAGACTGGACAACTGAATTTTCGTATGAAGATCCAAATCATTGGCAAACATTTAATTTTCTTTCGCTTTTGGTTCCGGCTAACCCTCTTTCTGCTTTTAAGGCTATAGGTATTGATAAACATTCTGGAAATTATGCATTAAAAATAAAAACGGTTTTCCTTAATAACAAACCGTCCCAGATCGTAATAGGTGATTCAGCAGGTGCTGTTTTTACAGGTAAAATAAATTATTCTCCTCCTTCACGAACGTATGGGTTTCCTTATACAGGGCGACCTGAAAATCTTGAATTCTGGTTTAAATACGCACCGGTTGGGACTGATGCTGCCGGGGCAGGTATCATGCTCCTAAAATGGAACGGATCGGGTCATGATACGATCGCAACCGGCACGGTTGCGCTTTTTGAAGCTTCAGCATATACCCTATCTCAAGCTCCTCTTCAATACAATTCAACCGGGCTTCCGGATACGGCAATTATTGTTTTCACAGCAAGTAATGATTCTACGTTGGCTAGGGTGGGCAGCACACTGTTTATTGATGATGTTCTATTTACAGGATGGGTGGGTATTAACGAGTCGGAACTGTATTGCAAAGTGAAAACATTTCCTAATCCGGCTACAGATGTTGTGACGATCCTTGCTGAGATCAAAGATGTTGATAATGTTAGGGTGTTTGATGCTTCCGGTAAGTCAGTCGGCATTTACAAAATTCAAAATTACACAACTAATGTGAACACCTCCTTATTCGCTGATGGTATCTATTGCTTTGAGATTCGGGATAAAAAAAATAAAATTATTACAACAGGGAAATTTAACGTGATTAAATAGAGATAATATCTCTGCTGGTTTTGCTAAATGGCAACTTCGCGAAAATTTTAATTTATTTATTTCTAATCGCATTGATATAAAGAATTAGAAAAGAAACATGATTTTTATTTTACAATTATACCAATGGTAAATACCTCCATTTTATTCCTGCTTTTTTTTAGTATCATTCTTATCTCTTTGTTTTGCATTTATTATTTCTTAAAACGTTCCTTTAGTAGGAAACACGGAACTCTTGAAGCTAAAAGATCGGAACTCGAAAACGCTGTTAACGAATTGAAATCAGCAGCAGTTTCTCAATTGGAAGAAAAAGAAAAATTCGAATTCGAAAAGAAGAAAGCTCAAGAAAAAAATAAAAAAATATGGCAAATGAGTGAAACTGTTTACATTGAAAAAAAGAAGGTGGATGAACAGGTTCAGTTATTGCAAACCGAAAAAGAAAAATTAGAAGAAGAAAAGAAAAAAGTTGACGAAAAAGTCAAAAAATTGTGGAGCCAGAGTATGGCCATCCATAAGGAAAAAGAAAAGATCAATGAAATAAAAGTTGAAATTGAATTACAACACAGAGAGGTAATAGATAGTGTTAATTATGCTAAACGAATACAGGAAGCCATTCTACCTTCTTTGTATGAAATTTCGGTTTGTTTTCCGCAGTCCTTCGTTTTGTTTAAACCAAAAAATATTGTTAGTGGTGATTTTTATTGGTTCTCTCAGCAAAACGAAAAAATAATCATAGCATCCATTGATTGTACCGGTCATGGTGTTCCTGGCGCTTTTATGAGTGTTATCGGAAGCACTCTTCTTAATCAAATTGTTAATGAAAAAGGAATTACTGACCCTGGCGAAATACTGGACCTATTGGATAAAGGTGTAAATCATTCATTGCATCAAACACAAGCAGGATCTCAATCACGTGACGGTATGGATGCTGCTATTTGTTGTTTTGAATTCGATGAACAGAGAACAGAGAGCGAAGAACGGAGAACGGTGGATGGGGACAAACTTCCAACTCCCGACTCCCAACTCCTAACTAAATTAAAATTTGCCGGAGCCAATCGACCATTATATTATATAAAAAATAATGATCTGAAAGAAATCAAAGCGGATAAATTTTCAATTGGAGGGCTTGATTACAATAATCTCAAAACATTTACAACTCATACTTTTTTACTTGAAAAGAATGATTCGCTTTATATCTCTACGGACGGTTTTGCCGACCAGTTTGGGCAGAACAATAAAAAATTAAAAACGAAGAAGTTCAAAGAAATTCTTCTTTCAATTCAAGACAAATCAATGCTGGAGCAGAAAAATTTTCTCGATACTTTTATTGAAAACTGGAGAGGAAATCTGGAGCAGACGGATGATATACAAATGATTGGGATCAGGGTATAAAAAAAGCGCCTCCAACCTGTCCTTTGGGTCGGTTGGAAGGCGCTTCTGTTTTTACAAATTAATATAAAACAAAGGTTTATCACCAATATATTCGCCTGTTTCATCCAGCTTTTTAAATAGCAGATCAATACGGGTAACCTGTTTTTCCAATTTAAAATTTTCTTTATCAAACATCCATTTTTCTCTCATACGTATCATTGAAAGATCATCTGCACTTATTTTTTTCAACTCGCTGTCTCCTGTGCTAACCGATCCGTTTTGTTCTACCATTGCTTTTACCTCATCAATAGTGAATAGTGAATCTGTAAAAAGGTTATATGCTTGTTTTTTACCACTAAGAACAGCATCCACAACAGTATTGAATATTTTGTTTTTATCCATGTTTTTATTTACGGAATTCCAATATTCTTCCTCCCAACTTTCGGGTTTAACCAAAATTGTCTTCGACTCAACCAACTCAGCCCATAAATCTTTTGTTGAATCGCTCGATTCAATCACTTTGTTTTCGACAGTCTTACTTTCTTGTGTACATTGTGTAAAAAGACATACAATAGAAATGGCAAAGATGGAAAAAGTTGCTTTTTTCATTTTATAGGGTTTAGGTTATCCTACAAATATAGGAAGAATTGGTAAAATTTTTATGGTTAAAAAAATTACTAAAAACAGTTGACTATTAAATTTCATTTCGTTATTATTGTATATAAAATAAGAGGTTTGATTTCATCCTATTCTCGCTTCATTAAAAGAGGATTTTCAAGAGTAAAAGGGCTGGGTGATAAATTTGATTTTATTAAGAATGTCAGAAGAAAGAATATGTCCTTACCCCGGTCTTCGTCCTTTTAACGAGGAAGAATCCATTTTTTTTAAGGGGCGGGAAGAGCATATCGACAAAATAATTTCCCAGTTACAAGAAAAAAAATTTTTGATGGTTACCGGAGCTTCCGGTGATGGAAAGTCGTCACTTATTTATGCCGGATTAATTCCACGTTCCAGAGCTGGTTTTTTTAAAGCACGTTTTAATAACTGGCTGATAGCTGATTTCAGGCCGGAGCGCGCTCCATTATCTAATTTGGCGATTGCACTGAACAATCACCTGAATTTTTCTGATGTTAATAAATTAGAAGAAGATCTCAGTTATGGATTTTCCTCCTTGGTGAAAGTCTATAAAGAATCAAAACACTACTTGGATCTTGACTCGGATAATTTTATCAATGCTGATAGTGAAACAAAACAAACGTTAATAAATCAAAGTTCGAACCTGCTGATTTTAATTGATCAATTTGAAGAGCTCTTCACTAATGCCGAAAACTTTAATAAAGGAAAGCCATCGCTTCAGGCTATTACACTTCTCAATCTGATTATTGAAACAACAAAAATAGCGGAAAAAGAAAATCTGCCTATTTATATTGTTTGCACCATGCGCTCCGATTATATTGGTGATTGTGCCGCTTTTAAAGGTCTTCCCGAACACATTGTTTACAGTCAGTTTTTTGTGCCACGATTAAAAAGACAAGAAATTCACCGCGCTATCCTGGAACCTGCGAATTTATCAGGCAATAAAATAAACAATCGTTTAATAGAAAGATTAATAAATGAACTTGGTGATGGTTTAGATCAACTCCCAATTTTACAACATGCATTAAATCGTATTTGGAAATCTCATATCGATGATGGAGCTGTAGAAATGGATATTATTCATTATGCAAAAGTTGGCGGCCTTGATGGCGGCTTGCTTCCGGAGGATCAAAAAAAAATATTTGTTGAATGGTATAATAAACAACCCTTATTTAAATTAAAGATCCTTGAAGGTGCTTCTTTAACAAATGTACTAAATGCCCATGCACGTGAGCTCTTTGAAACGTCCGTTGATTATTGTCGTAGCCATATTAATGAAGAAATTTCAAAAGAATATGCCCATGAAGTTTTACGAAAAATATTTACCTGTCTCACTAAAATAAACGATGGGCGTGCTGTGAGAAACCGAGCCTCTGTACTAGAAATAAAACAGATTGTTGGAAATACTATTGATAATAAATTAATTGAAGGCTTAGTAAATTTATACAGAGAGCCGGGTAATACGTTGCTTAAACCATTTATTGGTAATGATAAAAAAGATTCTTATTTAAATGACACCGATATTCTTGATATCACACACGAATCATTGATAAGAAACTGGACGGAGCTTACCGAATGGACAAAGCAGGATCAGGAAAATGTTCTTGTATTGAACGATTTTAAAAAACAAGTGGAAAGGTGGGAACAAAAAAAACGGTCTAAGGATTATTTGCTTACCATAGGTTCATTGAGTTATTTCAAAAGCTGGAATGAAACCCTTAACCCTAATCCTTATTTGATTGCAAAATACGATTCAACTAATTTATCTCCCAAACAAAAAGTAGATGAAGCAACATTGCTGATCTCTTCAGCAACTGATTACCTGCAAATAAGTGAATCAACGATTAAGCGTAAGCGCAAAGCTGTAATGATAATTACTTCAATTATAGTTATGGTTCTTTTAGGATTTACTTCATGGGCGTTCATAGAACGAAATAAGGCTGTAAATCAACAAGGAATAGCAAATCAAAAAACGTTGGAGGCAAAAACATCTGAAAAGTTTGCACTTAATTCTGAGAAAAATGCCTTGAAAGCCAAAAATGACGCCATTTTTCTAAAAGTGAAAGCAGAAATGAGTGAAAAATTTGCTTTGAATGCAAAACAGCAAGCCGAACAATCAAAGCAGGAAGCCCTTTCTGCAAAAGGAGTAGCGGAAATTGAAAAACAAAACGCACAACAACAAACAGATGTTGCAAAAAGAGAAAAAAATAATGCCGAACAAGAAAAAGCAAAATCAGAACAGGAAAAAATAAAAGCTGAAAAAGCCGAATTAAAATCCCGAAAACTTAAGTTGCTTTCCGTTGCACAAAATTTGGCGCTAAAATCATCGCTTTATAAAAATAATAAAAATTTGATGGGACAGCTTGCTGTGCAAGCGTTTATGTTTAATAAAAATAACGGAGGTTCAGCCGAAGACCCCGTTATTTATGAAGGATTGCGGAATGCATATTCTGTTTTGGATAGCGGTAAACATAGCACTATTCAAGGTCCGGAAATGGATGTAAGAGCTTTGGCAGAAATTCAGAATACGTTGATTTCAGTTGGGTTTGATGGTAAAATATATAAAATTGATCATGATAAAGGAACAAGCAAATTGTTTTCTGAAATCAAATACATTAGCCCAATTAATAGTTTGTCTTTTAGTTCTTCCGGAAATTATCTTGCAACAGCCCATGATAATTTTACTGTTTGTATTTGGAGTGTGAAAGAAATACTGGAAAATAAGGACGGAAAAGCAATCATTCCTAAAGAATTAAAAGCCCATAAAGGACCAGTTCGCACAATGTCATTTAGTGCTGACGATGATCATTTGGCAACTGCGGGGAAGGACAGTACAATTGTTTTTTGGGAGATAAAAACACAACAACCTATCCAGGAAAAAACAGTTAAAGCATCCGCTGCAATTAAAGCTCTCGTTTATTTAAATAACGGAAACGAATTAATTTCAGCTCAGGAAGATGGGAAAATTGTATCCTGGGATATTAAAAATGGAGAGGGGAATGTATTATTCATAAACAAAGCATTCAAACCATTATGTATGGCATTGAACAGCCTCAAAAACAATTTGCTTGTAGGCTTTTCTGATGGTACTTTAATGTCATTCGATTTGAATTATACACAAATAGATAAAATGAAACATTGGGAGTTTAAAGCCCATTCCGCGGCAGTTGAACATGTTGAGTTCAACAGTGATTTTTCAATGGTGGCTTCAGCTGCAGCCGACAAAACAATAAAATTCTATAATTTCCATTCCTATTTTGAAAATTATAATTCAATAGGCAGTTCTACTGAATTGAAAAATTACAACTCCAAAGTAAAAAGCATTATATTTACTTCTGATAATATAATTATTACAGGATGTGCTGATAAAACCATTAGGGTTTTGGAGATATCAAGCGAAAAATTTGTCAGTAAAATTTGTTCCTTGTTAAAAGTGAACATGTCAGAATCTGATTGGAAATTAATAGTTGGAGAAGATATTCCTTTCGAGCAAACTTGTGCAAAATTTTAATGAACTCTTACAGGAAATAATTCGAATAAAACATTGATCAATGAATCGTTTTTTTATTTTATTCGTACTATTATCATTGCTCTTTAGCTTAAAAACAGAGGCACAAAATAACTGTGACCAAAATTTAAAACAAGCAGAAGAACTATACAATAGTGGTGATTACGACAATTGTATTAAACTCCTTGAAAAATCTCTTGAGGAATGTAATTTTTCCAAAAAAAAGAAAGAAAATGCATTTGAGTTGCTTGCAAAATCCAACCTTGATCAGGATAATTTAGTGCAAGCCGAGGCTCATGTGCAACGTCTGTTAAAGAATAATCCTTATTATGAATTGAAAGAAACTTCTACCCACGAAGATTTTGATATTCTGGTAAAAAAGTTTGATGTCCTTCCATTGTTTTCAATCGGTATTCGCAACGCGGGTTTGCAGCCAAAATTTGAAATTTCTAAAACGTATTCAATTCTTGAAAATGTCGATTATACTGCACCTTACAAAACAAATAAAACAATTCTGCTCTATTACGGGTATCTCGAATATGAATTCAGAAAAAGTATTTCTATCAATGTCGACATTGTAAATTTTAGTATACAATACAATAGAAATTTTTCGAAAAATCAGGACTGGACAATGCTTTACAACGAAAAATTATCTTTTATAGAAGTTCCTTTATATGTAAAAAAATATTTTCCTTTAGGAAAAAATGTATTGCCCTATGCATCCCTTGGGCTCGGGTATTTAAGGATCAGGGAAGCTAATGCAATTTCACAGATCGCTTATACCAATGAAACTCTTTTTACCGAAGAAGTAATAAATTATTCATCAACCGGGAATATTGATGTTTTGGAGATGAGAAATAGAAATAATTTTGAATGGCTTGCCGGAGCCGGTATTGGTTTTAAATTTAAGAATCTTGGAATATTTTTAGATGCAAGGTATTGTGGAGGCTTAAATAGTTTAACAAATTCTGCCAACCGCTTTAATAATGCAGCTCTTACAAATAATTATTTTTATATTGATAATTCAGTGAAATTAAATAAGTATGAGCTTGGGATCTCTATTTCTTATACACTGAAAAATTTAATTAAAAAAGTTAGATAGTATTTCTGTGTCAGGTTTCATTTGAGACAATTCTCCATAAGCTCTAAATGACTGTGCGCGTGGTCATTTCGAGCTTGTCGAGAAAGTTGTGTGAAAGCATTTCGTAACTGCAATTTTTGTTGTAAACATAAGATGTATTTTAAATGTATAAAGTAAAAATTTTAATTCAAAGGCAAAAAATACAATGAAATTAAGTCTTGCTAAATTCGTATTAAAATTTTTATCAGAAAAAAAACAAGTTCTGATACTTATTTTTTTTATTACGTTTTTTATTTCATGCAAAAAAGAAAACCCACCGGCTGCTCCAGGGTTGATTAGCGGACCAAAGAATTTATGTCCGGGAGAAACGGGGGCTGTATTCTCTATAGTTCCGGTAGAAGGTTCTACATACTATTTATGGACAGTTCCGGAGGATGCACAAATAACTTCAGGGCAAGGCACTACCTCCATTGTAATGACCTTTGGTAAAAAATCAGGTTCAATATGTGTGAGATCCAATAACAATACAGAAGCCAGTGATGCCTCTTGTATGCAATTGACACAGGGTGGGGTTGCAAATACCTGGTGCCGCCAAATGGATTTTAAAGCTGGTGCCAGAACAGAGGGGGTCGGTTTTTCCATTGGCAACAAAGGATATATTGGCACTGGAGCCGATCTGGTTGCTGCTCAGCACCGTGATTTTTGGGAGTTTGACCCCGCCTTAAACGAGTGGACACAAAAAGCCGATTTCGGAGGAGTTGAAAGATTTGATGCCGTGGGCTTTTCGATAGGTAACAAAGGATATATGGGAACCGGATATATCGGAACCGCATATCTTAAAGATTTTTGGGAATACGATCCAACCTCAAACCAATGGTTACAAAAGGCTGATTGTGGTAGTACACCTCGCGGATTTGCTTTCTGTTTTTCAATAGGAAATAAAGGATATATAGGGTCAGGAAGTGATGATTTTTTTTCTACCCGTACCGACTTTTTGGAATTTGATCCTGACTTAAACACATGGACCGAAAAAGCCGTTGTGGTGCCTCGTAATGTTGGAGTTGGTTTTTCGATTGGAAATAAAGGATATTTGGGACTTGGTACTGATGGAAGCACAAGCTACAATGATTTTTGGGAATATGATCCCACCGATACAAGTAATGGATTTGATGTAAACAATAATCCGAAAGGGAAATGGAATCAAAAAGCTTCTTTTCCGGGGGCGCCACGTTACGGTTCAGCCGCTTTTTCAATTGGGAATAAGGGGTATATCGGTACCGGATACGATGGAAATGTTAATTATAAAGATTTTTTTGAATTCGATCCGATT
This sequence comes from Bacteroidota bacterium, assembly GCA_040389865.1. Taxonomy (GTDB): domain Bacteria; phylum Bacteroidota; class Bacteroidia; order 2-12-FULL-35-15; family 2-12-FULL-35-15; genus 2-12-FULL-35-15. Next base: position 107,034 of record JAZJZM010000010.1, read on the forward strand.
TCGAATTCCTGGGTTCAAAAAGCCGATTTTGGTGGCGAACCGCGAGGATATGGTATTGGCTTTGCAATTGGGAATAATGGTTATATTGGAATAGGAAATAATGCAGATGGCGCCCTTGGTAATTTCTGGATATACGGTCAATAGAAGATATTCGTTTGTACTTTGAATTATAACTGATGTTACACAGTAATTTTACCTAGAGTTCGCAGAGATTTTACGTAGTTGCCCGCTGTTTATTATTTATTGTATTTCTCAGCGGCTCTCTGCGTAAAATCTCTGCGAACTCTGCGGTTAATTGCTTTTTTGCGTAACATGAGTTATAATTTAATCCGATTAGTTAACGGGAAATAACGCAAATAAAAATTCCATTAAAAAAAACGATCTATGAAAAAATGGGTATTCATATCCCTGATCCTGGTTTTTGTTCCCATATTTAGCGGAAAAGCCCAACCCAATGGTGGTTTTGAAAACTGGAGTACAGTATACTCTATCCTGGAACCCGATAATTGGCAAACTCTTAATTTCGTTTCGCTCACTCCCCCTAATCCACTTTCTGCTTTTAGGGTAACAGGTATTGACAAACATACCGGTAATTATGCATTAAAAATAAAGACAGTATATTTTGATAACAATCCATTTCCATCCGATATCGGTGACAGCGCTGGTGCTGCTTATACAGGTAAAATAACAATTTCACCATTTGCATATAAATACGGATTTCCATACACCGGTCGCCCCGAAAAATTGGAATTCTGGGCTAAATATACCCCCGTTGGAAACGATACAGCAGGGGCACTTGTGATATTGAAAAGATGGGATGGAATGGTAAGTGATACGATAGCGATCGGTGGTATAAATATAAATGCAACCACAGGGTACGCTCCCTTTTCTGCCAATCTTGTTTACTATTCAAATGAACTGCCTGATTCCGCTGTTATTGGTTTTGCAGCCAGCAAAACACCACTACTGGCGCGATTAAATAGTACAGTATATGTGGATGATGTGATACTTACCGGTTGGGTGGGCATCAACCAATATGATAAAAAAGCAGACTTAGTAAAAATATTCCCAAATCCGGCAAGGGATAATATCAATATTCATGTTTCGAATGTAGCGGCAGATAAAATACAAGTAGTGGATGCATTAGGAAAAATAATGGGTACATATAAAATTCAGAATTGCGAACTAAATATAAGTACCAGTGGATTCGCATCCGGTATTTATATATACAAAATACAAGACAATAAAAATAGAATACTTAGTGAGGGTAAATTTAATGTTATCAAGTAAAAAAACACTACCTTAGAGTACTGGAATTTAGTTTCTCCAATAAAAACTAAAATGCGGATTTAAAATAAATGAAAAAGTCAATAATCATATTCGGAATTCTGGGATTCACAATTTTATGTTGTAAGGCTCAACCCAACGGTGGTTTTGAAAACTGGAGTACTTCATTTAACAGTCAGTCTCCTGACGGTTGGCAAACGCTCAATTTTCTTGGGGTTTTTAATCCTCCAAATCCCACTTCAGCTTTTAAAGCTACCGGTGTGGATAAACATTCAGGAAATGCCGCTTTGAAAATAAAAACCATTTTCGTTAATAACAATCCTTCTCCCGGAGGGATCGATGATACAGTTGGGCTGGTTTTTACAGGAAAAATAAATCTAGCTCCACCTTCATTTAAATACGGTTTCCCCTATGTTGGAAGGCCTCAAAAGCTTGAGTTTTGGTGTAAATATTTACCCGTTGGTAATGATACTGGCGGAGCGCGTATTGTTATGCGAAAATGGAATGGGAGCGGCAACGACACTATTGCTACTGGCGAAACCCAAATTACCACCACAATTGCATATACCTTGTTTAAGGTCGATCTTATTTACTTTTCAACAGAACTGCCTGATTCTGCCTCAATTATTTTTGGATCCAGTGAAAGTGCTCGCCATGCAAGGGTTGGCAGTACAATATATGTAGATGATGTAGCATTAACAGGCTACGTGGGGATTAATCAATATGATCTTTATGCCGGCAAAGTAAAAGCATTTCCAAATCCTGCAAAAGATGAGCTGAATATCATTGCTGAGATCGATGACGCCAATAATGTGAAAATAATGGATGCATTAGGCAAATTTATTGGTGTTTATAAAATTCAAAACAATAAAGTAGTGATCAACATAAGCCCGTTTCCTCCGGGAATTTATTTTTATGATGTATGTGATAAAAATGATAAAACGCTCACTAAAGGCAAGTTTAATATACTCAGGTAAATAAATTTATTAATCGAAAAATTATAACATACTATTTTTCTGTTTCAAATCAATTTTCATTCAAAAAAAATAGTGCATATTAAAACGAACATTATCGCAGCAACTTCGTATTATTAAATCAGAATAATCTAAATTACTCCTGGATTCTTCATCATTCAATTTTATTTCTTTTGATTAGTTGCTGAACGTTATTCAAATATTTTTAAAATCACCATTTAATTAAAATGAATAAAATAGTACTCATATTTACAATTTCAGCTTTAGGTTTTTTTAATTCCAGCGCTCAACCCAATGGTGGCTTTGAGAATTGGACGCCTCAGTTTTCTTATGAGAATCCTGATGGTTGGGAAACGCTTAATTTTTTATCACTCCTTACTCCCCCTAATCCCCTTTCCGCTTTTAAAGCTGTGGGTATAGATAAACATTCCGGAGATTATTCATTGAAGTTAAAAACAGTATATATAAATAATAGGCCTGTTTTTGGTGATGGTACTATTGATTCACTTATTGGAGATAGCGCAAGTGCTGCTTTTTCCGGGACAATATATCTTTCTCCTGTTTCATATAAAATAGGGTTTCCGTATACCGGGCGGCCGGAAAAACTGGAATTTTGGTCTAAATATGCTCCGGTTGGTAATGATGTTGCCAGTGGAGCTGTATTTTTGAAAAAGTGGAATGGCGTAAGCTCCGATACTATTGCTTATGGTTTTGCTGTAATTTCATCAACGCCAACCTATACACTGTTTGAGGTTAATCTTGAATACCAATTATCAAGTATTCCCGACTCTGCGTTAATTGTTTTCGCCTCCAGCATGTCTAACACAACTGCACGTTTGAACAGTACACTCTACGTTGACGATGTTGCATTAACAGGTTGGGTGGGTATCGGGGAACCGGATATTTATGCTGATAAAATAAAAATATTCCCTAATCCGACAAAGGACAACTTGACCATAATTGCGGAAATTGAAGAGGCGGAAAACATCCGAATAATTGACGTTTCAGGTAAGATTGTAAGTGAACATAAAATTCAAAAGTACCATGCAAATATAAAAACAGATTTGTTCGCGGAAGGGATCTATTTTTATCAGGTACTTAATAATAGGGAAGCAATACTTGCCAAAGGGAAATTTAATGTGATTAAATAAATAGCTTCGTTTAACTTCATTAAACTCTTTATATATTTAAAATACATTGTAATGTCTACAACGAAAATTGGGGTTTAAAATGCTTACACACAATTTTCTCGACAAGCTCGAAATGACCATGCGCGCAGTCATTTCGAGCTTGTCAAAAAAGTGTGGCTGCTTACCATCACGATTTAACTTATAAAGTCTGTTAAAAAAGAATTTTGAAGATTTTAAAAAACGCATGAAAAAATTAATTTTAATACTTGCCATTTCCACTGTTTGGATCTTTAATTCCTTAGCTCAGCCTAATGGTGGCTTTGAAAACTGGACCCCGGAAGCCTCTTATGAAAACCCGGATGGCTGGTCGACTCTTAATTTCCTGTCACTTACATCCCCCCCAAATCCCCTTTCTGTTTTTAAAACAATTGGAATAGATAAACATTCAGGAAATTACGCCATGAAAGTAACAACGATTCTCGTAACTAATAATCCAAATCCCGACTTAATCGGAGATACAACCGGTGGCATTTTTACAGGGAGAATAGTGCTTTCTCCTTTTTCCTATGTTTTTGGTTTTGCTTATGCAGGGCGCCCCGAAAAATTGGAATTCTGGGCTAAATCTGCTCCAATTGGCAGCGATAGCGCTGAAGTTTTAGTGGTCACGCTAAAAAACAATGGAATAAGCCGCGATACTATTGCCATTGGCAGAAAGACAATTCCTGCCACCACAGAATTTACAAAATTTCTTATTGATCTTACCTATTTTTCAACTTCCATTTCTGATACGGCATCTATCGTTTTCGGTGCCAGTAAATATAAAGGTGGAGGAGAACCCGGCAGTGCATTATATGTAGATGATGTAGCATTTACCGGATGGGTTGGTATAGATGAAAAAGATCAATTTTCTAACAAAGTGAAAACTTTTCCAAATCCGGCAAAGGAAAGTTTAACGATCGTTACAGAAATTGAAAATGCCGAAAATATTAGAGTAATTGATGTTTCAGGTAAGAAAATTGGTTTGTTCAAAATTCAGAATCACAATACAATAATAAATACGGGTTTATTTGCAGAGGGTATCTATTTCTATGAAGTAATTGACAAAAAAGAAAAGGTACTTACCCAAGGGAAATTTAATGTTGCTAAATAGATTTTATTTATTTAGTCCCTTACCGTAATCAACTTCAATTCTGCACAAGCTCGAAATGATAGTGTGTGTGGTCATTTCGAACTTGTCGAGAAAGTAGTGTGAAAGCGTTTCGTAACTATAATACTTTTCTGTATTGGGATTTTATATCGGAAGAAGTGAAAAAAAGAAAATTAGATTAACTATCAAGAGGATAAGAAATATGAAAAAGGCCGCAGCTACATTTGTGATTTTAACTTTTTCAATTTTAAACACTATAGCTCAGCCCAATGGTGGGTTTGAATATTGGACACCTGAGTACACTTATGAAAACCCGAATGATTGGCAAACGTTTAATTTTCTGTCGATTTTAGGCCCTCCCAACCCACTTTCTGCCTTTAAAGCAATAGGTCTTGATAAATACTCAGGGGATTATGCCTTGAAGTTAAAGTCGATTTTTGTTAATAATAATCCAATGCCTGGTGGTATTCCCGATACTTTTGGCTGTGCTTTTAAAGGGAAAATAGAACTTTCTCCATCTACATTTAAAGCCGGTTTCCCTTATACCGGCCGCCCCGAAAAGCTTGAGTTCTATTCTAAATATTCTCCTGTTGGAAACGACAGCGGTTTAGCAGGTGTGTATTTACGAAAATGGAATGGTATAATATACGATACCATTGGGATGGGGCTGTTAACAATTCCAACAACTCCAACCTACGAAATGTTCGAACTCAACATTAACTATTCCTCGATCCAACAACCGGATTCAGCTATTATTGTTTTTTATTCGAGCAAAGATTCTACCACAGCGCGAGTAGGAAGTACACTATTCATTGACGATGTGATTTTTAAAGGATGGGTGGGAATAGATGAACAAACTTCTTATCCTGGTAAAGTTCAGGTTTTCCCAAATCCGGCAAAGGATAATACAACCATTGTTACGGAAATTGAAGGAGCCGAAAATATAAGGGTAATTGATGTTTCGGGCAAGATTATTGGATGGTTCAAAATTCAGAATTACAAAGCAAGTATACATACCGGTTCTTTTGCAGAAGGCGTCTATTTCTATGAAATACTCGACAAAAAAGAAAAGATCCTTAGTAAAGGGAAATTTAATGTTGTTAAATAAAAAAAAATAATTGTTTGAAAAAATAAATACAAATTCTGCAAAGAAAAATACAGCACATGAAAAAAACAATGATCACATTCATGTTTTTGACTTCATTAATTCTAAATGCAGTTTCTCAAGCCAATGGTGGTTTTGAAAATTGGATTACTGAATTTGGTTATCAAACTCCTGAAAATTGGCAAACTTTGAATTTCTTGTCTATTTTTTCACCTCCTAATCCTCTTTCGGCTTTTAAAGCAACTGGTATAGATAAGCACTCCGGGAACTCCGCCTTGAAGCTAAAAACGATATTTGTCAACAATAATCCGGTTCCGGGATCAATTAATGATACTATTGGATATGTTTTTACTGGAAAGATCAGTATTTCTCCGCCTTCGTTGAAACTTGGAGTCCCTTATGTCGGGCGCCCCGAAAAATTGGAGTTTTGGGCTAAATACCTTCCTGTTGGCACAGACCTTGCAGCCGTAACTGTTATTTTGCAAAAATGGAATGGAACAGCTACCGATACTATTGCCCGTACCGACATTATCATTGATTCAACAATAATTTATACGTTATTCCAGTCTGATCTTATTTATCAATCCTCCGAATTGCCGGATACCCTTATTATCGGTTTTTCGCCCAGCTATAAACAATCGATAGCCCGGGTAGGCAGTACGTTATATCTAGATGATGTAGCATTAACAGGTTGGGTGGGCATTGAAGAGAAGAATATTTACAGTGATAAAGTGAACGTATTTCCAAATCCTGCAACAGATGCAATAAATATAAAAGCGGAGATTGATGAAGCCGATAATATTCAATTGATAGATGTTTCGGGTAAGTTGATAGGGAATTATAAAATTCAAAATTACAATGCGAATATTAACACTGCTTTATTTGCAGAAGGTGTTTATTTTTATGAAATTCGTGATAGAAAAAATAAGTCCCTTTTTATAGGGAAATTCAATGTGGTTAAATAAAAAATTAGAGAATTATTGATTTAGAGAAATGGAGATTTATTGATTTAGAGAAATAACGAAATAAGGAATTAGAAAATATAAAAATTCTAACAAATCTCTAATTCCCTAAATCAATAAATCTCCATTTCAAAAAAAATCTCCGATTCAACAAATCGAAAATTAACAGGATGGATACAGGAAACATAAATAAAGTTTTTTTAAGTTTAAACAGCTCCGAACAAAGCAATACTCAAAAAAGGTTATTGTTAACGTTGCAACGTGCCGGATTTTCTTTTTCTTCCCCCGCACCCAAGGGGCTCCTTGAATCAACTATTGAAAGTGTTAAGAGAACTGGAAATGATCTGGAAAACGTTGAACTTGAAATTCAAAATTCATTTTGCTCCATTCATTTTATTGAAAAAAAGAAATTCGAACATCGTGATGGAATTTCGGTGAGCGAATACCATTTTAATGAAGCCCGGAAAAGGATCGAAAAGGACGAACGATATAAAACGTTTATTTGGATGCCCGGTAAGTTTGACGATTCTGATGCTGATAAAAGACAATTGGATTTTATTAATCGTTTGCAGCATCATTTATCCAACAATATGATTTTATCACGGGTACCTTCTGCAATTCAGTTTGTAGAAGATGTTCGTCTTATCCTGGAGCAACAAACAAAAAAAGTGTTCGACACAATACCTGCTGATGTTTTTTTGATAGTTAATCAAACGGATGAGAAAGATGCTGATCGGATACAAATGATGCTTTCAGGTATTTTAAAATTAGTTAAACTGGTAATAGTGCAGAATTCAGATATTGACTATGAAGAATATGCTGCCCAACAAATGGATGTAAGCAAACTTTCAGTTATTTATTATAAGAACGCATCAGACTGGGCACTTCCGTTTGCTCAACAAATATGGAAAAAAGTTGGAGGCGCTTCGGCAAAATCTCCGATACTTTTTATTAGTGATGCGGATGCGGTTGGTGAAACAAAAGGTTTCATAGCCCCCAAAGTTTCGTGTTATAATCTTCCTTGCGAGCTGATCCCTTTGGAGATCAAGGTGCATTTTGATTCGTTGAATGAAAAATAATAAATTAAAATCAATAGGAAATTATCAATTGTACAATTCGCTTAGGCAACCTGTCCGAACGACTGAAGTCTTTCAGTGGGGCAGGTTTAACAACATAGCAACATCGGTGCAATCATTTTTGTAATCGGTGTAATCATTAAAAAAAAATTCGTAGTATATGGAACAGCTTAGTCCCGAACAATTAGTAATAGAAAAACAAAAACTAGATCTTTTAAGGCAGGAGCTTGAAGAAAAGAACAAGCAAATGTGGGCAATGTCTGAAACTGTATATAAAGAAAAAAAGAAAATGGAGGAGCAATTAAAAGAGATCCTTCAGGAAAAATCAACACTCGAAACTCAAAAACAACAAAACGAAGAAAAGGTGAAAATGCTTTGGGAACAAAGCACCGCTATACATCATGAAAAAGATCGTATTGATAAATTAAAAACTCAGGTTGAATATCGTCATAAGGAAATAATAGACAGCGTGCATTACGCAAAAAAAATTCAACAGGCCATACTTCCTTCACAGGAATTAATTAACTCATTACTTCCCGATTCATTTATCTTTTTTAAACCCAAAAATATTGTAAGCGGAGATTTTTACTGGGCACATCAGGTTGATGAAAACCAGGTGTTATTTGCTGCAGTGGATTGTACCGGACATGGCGTACCTGGTGCATTTATGAGTATTATGGGCTATCACCTGTTGGAACGGGTGGTAATGGAAAATGAACTGGTTGAGCCTGCCCTTATTTTAAATGAATTAAGCAAGTCGGTGGTAAAATCCTTAAAACAAACCAATGAGCTCGGTTCTGTTAAAGATGGGATGGACATTGCCTTGTGTAAGATCGATTATAAAAATTATGAACTGGAATATGCGGGAGCACACAATTCCTTCTATCTGATCAGGAATGGAATACTCACAGAAACAAAAGCAGACCGAAAATCAATTGGGATCTCACTTTCAAAATCCGAATTTTTTTTAAATCATAAAATAAAGCTGGAAAAAGGAGACTGCCTGTATGTTTTCTCTGATGGTTATGTGGATCAGAAAGGTGGACCGGATAACAATAAATTTTTTTATCAGCCATTTAAGCAACTGTTAATTGATATTCATCAAATGAGTATGCAGGAGCAAAAACAAAAAATAGAAAAAACAATTTCTGAATGGAAAGCCGATAAAGAACAAATTGATGATATGCTTGTGATAGGAGTGAGGGTGTAACTGCCTGACAACCCTGCGATTCATATAGAGCCTATCGAAGTATGTGCGGGGGCTTTAAAACGATATTATATCATATTACTAAATTTCAAATTACTTAATTGTTATTTTTGTACCTCAAAACATTTTTAATACCCTCGAATATCGTGAAAAGAACAAAAGTAAAAGAGCTGTTAAATTCAACGGCCTATGGAACTGAAGTAAACGTAAAAGGCTGGGTACGCACCTTTCGTAACAATCAATTTATTGCAGTGAATGATGGTTCAACAATAAATAATATACAAGCTGTAGTGGATTTCCAAAATGCGGATGAAGCATTGTTGAAACGCCTTACAACAGGTGCCGCTATTAGTATTACAGGTGAGCTGATCGAGTCTTTAGGGAAAGGTCAAAAGGTAGAGGTGAAGGTAAAACACCTGGAAATATTAGGTGATAGTGATGCCGAAAAATTTCCGCTTCAACCTAAAAAACACAGTCTGGAATTTTTAAGGGAGATCGCACACTTACGTTTTCGTACCAATACATTCAATGCAGTATTCAGAGTTCGCCATGCATTAGCATTTGCGATACATCAGTTTTTTAACGATCGAGGATTTGTATACCTGCATACACCTGTTATTACCGCTTCGGATGCCGAAGGCGCAGGAGAAATGTTTCGTGTAACGGCTTTAGATTTTGATAACCCACCACGTACGGAGGATGGAAAAGTAGATTTCAAACAGGATTTTTTTGGAAAAACTACCAACCTTACTGTTTCTGGTCAATTGGAGGCTGAATTAGGTGCAATGGCTTTGGGCGAAGTGTATACATTCGGTCCTACATTCCGTGCCGAAAATTCAAATACCGCTCGTCACCTTGCCGAATTTTGGATGATAGAGCCGGAAGTAGCTTTCGCTGATTTGAATGATAATGCGAAATTAGCGGAAGATCTATTACAATATACAATAAAATATGCCCTTGATACCTGTGCTGATGAATTAGAGTTTTTGAAAACCCGTTTGTTGGAAGAAGAAAAATTAAAACCACAGGACGAGCGTTCTGAAATGGATCTGTTAGCAAAATTGCATTTCTGCTCCTCAACAGAATTCGAAAGACTTACCTATACAGAAGCGATCGAAATTTTAAAAAATTCTACACCAAATAAAAAGAAAAAATTTAAATACCTCATCGAAAATTGGGGGGCAGATTTGCAAAGTGAACACGAGCGTTTTTTGGTGGAGAAACATTTTAAAAAGCCTGTTATTTTAACGGACTATCCAAAAGACATTAAATCGTTTTATATGCGTTTGAATGAAGATGGAAAGACTGTTCGTGCAATGGATATTTTATTTCCCGGTATTGGCGAAATAATTGGAGGTTCGCAACGTGAAGAACGTTTAGAATTTTTAGAAAAACGCATGAATGAAATGCACATCCCAACAGATGAATTATATTGGTATTTGGATACACGAAAATTTGGAACGGCCCCACATGCCGGATTTGGATTAGGTTTTGAGCGTTTGGTATTATTTGTAACTGGCATGACCAATATTCGTGATGTGATACCATTCCCAAGAGCACCTAAAACAGCGGAGTTTTAAGTGTAACAAAATGTTGCTAATAAATAGTATATTTTTTAAGGAGAACTTTACAAAGATTAATTCATAGCAGCTTCTCTGTGGAACTTGTTATTCTGTGGTTCTCTGTGAAATAAAAAAAATACACAGAGAAGACACAGAGATTCACAGAGTACTATTTGTTAATATTATTCGTATTAAATATGAATTCCGTTAAAGCACTTATTCAACAACTACAGCAAGGCGATAAAAAAGCCCTGGCACGCTGTATCACCATTGTTGAAAATGAGCTCGAAGGTTACCGGGAAATTTTAACATCTCTTAAATTTAATAAAAACATACCTGTTATTGGTATTACAGGTCCTCCCGGTGCCGGGAAAAGCACCCTGATAAATGCTGTCATCAAAAAACTTGCAGATCAGGGGAAATCGCTTGGCATCATAGCCATTGATCCCACATCCCCTTTTAATTACGGCTCTTTGTTGGGTGACAGATTACGGATGGCCGAGCATTTTACAAATGAAAATGTATTCATCCGTTCCATTGCTACCAGAGGTTCCTTAGGTGGATTATCGGCTACAATTATTGAAGTGGTTGATATAATGCGGGCTTTTGCTTTTGATTATATTATTGTGGAAACTGTTGGCGTAGGACAAAGTGAAGTGGAAATAGTAGGTTTGGCCGATACCACCGTGTTGGTTCTCGTGCCTGAATCAGGCGATGAGGTGCAAAGCCTGAAATCAGGTGTAATGGAGATCGCTGACGTGTTTGTGGTCAACAAATCGGATAGGGCAGGAGCATCTATTTTTATGAAAAATATTCAGCAATTGGTACATTCTAAACCAATGAGTGATTGGAGTATTCCTGTGATCAAAGCAATAGCAACAAAACATGAAGGTGTTGATGAATTAATTGAAGCAATTGATAAACATCAACTTACCGGCATAAACACAAAACGCCCGTATCTATTAGCTGAAAAAGCATATCGTTTAATTCAGAATGCTAAGATGAAAAGTGTTTCGAAAAAAATATTACAGCAACAAATAGAAATAGAATTAAAAAAAACTGATTTTAATCTGTATCGTTTTGTGAATGGCATAATAGAATAGTTGTGTTGCATTGCAGCAATCACGGTCTTATACCAGCACTTAGAACAAAAACAAGAATTGGTTATTAAACGAAAAGCCCCCTAAAATAGGGGGCTTTTCAAATTACATTCAAACGAATAAATTATTACTCAATAACCAATTTTTCTGTTTGTTTACCTTTTTCAGTTACGTACTCAAATAAGTAAATTCCCTTTTTTAAGTTTTGTACACTTATTTCAATTGGATTGATGCCGCTGATCACCTTTAATTCATTGGTGTATACAACCTGGCCAAGCATATCAATTAATTTTACGCTTACTTTTTGATTTTTAGCGGATGTATAGTTTACCACAAAATTCCCATTGTTTGGATTTGGAGCGATTTGCATTTGATCATTATTTTTTTGAGCATCTGCTATCCCAAGAACTTCAGCGTTACATGGTACATTAGGGCCTGTAAGTTTGGTCATAGTAGCAAAATCGATGTAACATGCGTATTGCATACTATCCACAAATGGATTACGGTTCCCCTGGATGGATTCAATAAAATCATTACGAGCAATTTCCCAAGCGTCAGGTGGATCCTGGAAATTCCATGTTTTTAATATGTTTTGATTTTGTCCATATTGTATTGTGCCACTTATAGGATTACGTAATGCCCAGCTATTGCCACCAACAGTGGTATAACAAGTGGCTTCATAGAAAATTGCACGGGCAGCATCTCCTTTATGAGAATCGCGCGGTTCATAAACGGTTTGTCCTTGAGCGTTTAATCCGAACTCGCCTTCTAAGTATGTAGAACTGGCAGTTACCACTTCTCCTAAAGGATAATTACTACGTACCGCATTTGCACTGTTCTGATTGGTAGGAAATAAATGGTGATAATCCTCATATTCAGGTAATCCCAGTGCGGGTTCTGTTGGCATCCAGTTATGGCAATAGGTATGTTCACGGCTAAATCCGTTGGTTGTCCAGTCAAATGGTTCGGTATAAACCTTGTTTTCACCACTGTAAACGCAAGTTAGAACGCGCTGGTCGCCAGTAGTATCGCGTGAGGCAAAAGGAGTTACTACAGCAGGACCATAATTACTATAGAATAAGTGTGTATGTGGGTTTATTTTAGCATGTAAGTCAGCAAGAAATGTAGGGCTTGCAGTTGAAATTCCGGTATAATAACTTGCAGTATGCATAGAGCCTAAGCTTGTAATGTTTGCTATAAGTGGACTTGCCGTTAAATAATTACGGTAAACACCAGGCCCGTTAAACGTAAATACAGCAAAGTAGTAACCTGTGCTTGCTACAATGTTATTTGGTGTAAGTGAAGTAGCTGTTCCACAATAAACAACTTTTGTGCTGCCAACAGAATCACCACGTTGATATACTTTTCCATCTGTAGGAACTTCGGTAATTGCAGAACCTTTTTTACGTAATACAATATACCCTTCCGGTGCCGGTGAAGCTGCTGTAAATGAAGCATTAAGGGTATACGATGTTACGTTGGAAAATACAAGATTACTTGCTTGTGCTGTAGGTTCAGAAGCGTAGATTCCACCAATACCATATAAGTTAATGATATAAGGGTTTTCATCGGCATCATCACTCACAATGGTTAGTATTGCATTGCGTGTACCAGCAGCTGCTGGTGTAAAATCAACTATTAAATTTCCTGTGCTTGCAGCTCCAATCATTGTAGGGGAATTTGAAACGTTAAAATCTGCCGCATCTGTTCCTGAAATAGTCGCGGAGCTGATATGCAGCATGTTGCTTGTTCCCAGATTTTCTACTGTGAATGTGGTTGGTGTATTTACACCTACACTTGAATTTGGTATATAGGTGCCGCCTGTAACAATAGTGGTAGTACCTTTTTTAATATTTATTTCCTGTGCCGGACCGGCAGCGCCTACAGCTATCGCAACGTCATCTAATCCTATATTCCCTCCAACCTTATTTGAGTAGTTAAAGCGGATATAACGGCTGGCACTGTTAGGTACATCTGTAAACGAAGTATAAGTAGTTGTAGGAGCTGTATGTGAACGCAGGGTTGTCCAGCTTGTTCCATTTACAGATTCTTCTACCAAAAATATCCCTCCTGTTGTAAAAGAATTTCCAGCAAGGTAATAGGTTACGTTACCTGGATTACTTGCAAAAAATATGATCATTTGATCACCTGTAGCATCAAATTTATAAGCAGGTGGTGTATTTCCCGAACCCGTATAATAAAGCGGTGTAGGGTCAATAATTGACCATCCGGTAGGGAAGGTAGTGTTTATAAAGCTCCATGAGGTCGGCAATACAGCCTGCCCAAATGCGGCTAGATTTAATGCTGCAATAAGCGATAAAGTGTAAAGAATTTTTTTCATTTGTTTTTTGTTTTTAATTATACTACGAATTACGAATTTTAACGAATTACATGTTTTTTCTTTTGACTATCGTTTTGTTGTTTATTAGTTACTGTTTATTAAAGATGATCAAATTACTTTTTTACAAAATTCTACGATTAACGATTCGTAATTCGATAAAATTCGTAATTCGTTGAATTAAAACGTTACTCTTAATCCCATATTAAATCTTCTGCCCATACCCATATATACAAGTGCTGTATTGGCATCAAAGTTTGATCCATTTTGTGCATCCGTGATATAAAAGGTATTTAAAGCATTTATCAAACCTCCGGTAAGCGTAAATTTCAATTTCGAATATTTAAAATCATATCCTGCATATAGATCCAATAGGCCATAATCCGGCATTTTCCATGATTCACGATCACGGTTATCCGTTTTTACAGTTCCATTGTTATTGTAGGTAACACCCAGATCAAGCAAATTGAAATTGGAATAGTTTTTTGTAAAGTAGGTATAACGTGCTTTTATATATAAATTTTTAATGATCTCGTAACGTAAGCTTCCTCCTAATTGGATCTGGGAAGCATCCCCAACATGTATCCCTTTAGCACTAAAATTAATAGTATCGGTAGGTCTGTCGGTATTGATATCGAATAGGAATACCTGGTCTTCTGTTCTTGAGGTCCAGTCACCAAAAGATGCCAAACCTTCCACATCAAGGTTTTTAAGCAGTTTGTAAATAAAATCGAACTCAATTCCTTTGTGTATCGCGTTCAAACCATTTAGTGTATAATAAAAATCATCTCCTGCAATCCGGATCGTTGGAAACTCTGAAAGAGGTTTATTTTTCCAGTTGGTGTAATACAAATTCACATTGGTTGCAAATTTTGGATATTTTAAACCATATCCCCCTTCAAAAGCAACTACTTCCTGCATTCTTGCTTTTGTATTTTCAAGATTGGTAGAAGTAAATACTAAGGCAAAACGAGGTGCCATTTTTAAGTAACCGATATTTACAAATACATTTTGATGCTCGTTAATATTATAATTGGTTCCTCCTTTAAATGTATAACCTAAAAACCATTTACGTTTTGTAGTTGAGAATTCCGCTTCCGCTGATTGATTGGTATATTTGGTTCCATTATGAGTTATTGTATCGCCAAAACCAACAGCTTGTATAATGGTGGTATCGGAAAGGATCAGATCTTTATTTTGGTAAAAATCTTTACGTTGGTAACCGGTTTCTGAAACACTTGCCGTAACAAAGGCGCTCCAGTTCTTCTTTTTATATTCTAATTGTGCAAAAGCGCCCCCCCAGGTAACATAACCTTCGTAATTGGTAAGTATTTTGTCGCCTTTGCGTTTCATCTGATATTGAAAATTAGGGTCGCCAACAAATTTTCCTCCCGGCTGATTTTGATCGGTATGGTTTTCAAAAAAATCACCACCTAAAAGGTCGTATACTTCTTTGTAATGGATGCCTTTATAGTAGCGTCCGTCAACACCCAAAATAGCGGAGAAATTTGTGTCTATCTGGTAGTTCAATGAAGAAAGCACACCATACCATTGATGGTTATTGATAGAGCTTTGAATGATATTACTTGACTTATGGAGCGTAGAGCTGTATAAGGGGTCAATTAAAGAAAGGTTTGCAGTATAGTATTTATCAAATAACAACTGTCCGTTACTCGGGTCACGGTCACTGGCTCCTGGTGCGTTTAACAATTTTGTGCCGCCACCTTTTCCAAAAGAACCATAAGCAACGGTAGATAAATACAATTTTTTATTGATGTTCCAAAAATCAGAAAGATTGAATTGAGGCTTATGGAAATAATTTATCCGTTCATTAAGCGGATCTCCATTTAACATTCCCCAATGAGGGTTATAACGAATTCCTCTTGTTCCGCTTTCAGCATTTGAATACATGCTGTTTTGGTAAACACTATCGGTATTAATTCCAAGTTTTGTTGCTAATGCCTTGTCGTAAATAGCAATTGGTAATTTATCACTGCGCTGTCCGTGACTTTGAGGGGCACCGTTACCGCTAATGCTTACTAAATGCCTTCCCATCCTTTTTTGTACTTTCAGGAAATATGAATACGCATCAGTCCATGTTTCATCAACGTATCCATCTCCTTTTTTACGTGAAAAAGCTCCTGTAATTCCCCATCCACCTTTTAATTGTCCTGTGTTAAAGCCAATGGAGGTTTTTAAAATCAGGTTACTCATCACCTCTTGTTTAATACTGATCTCTTTTTTAGAATCAATTCCTTTGGTGATAATGTTCATTGTTCCACCAATGGATGCAAGCGCCAATTTTGAGGCCCCTAATCCTCTTTGAACTTGCACATTCCTTGTAACATCGCCTAATCCATCCCAATTGCTCCAATATACCTGGCCATTTTCCATGTCGTTTACCGGAACACCATCCACAAGTACAGCAACATTCCGTTGGTCGAACCCTCTGATAGTAACACGGGCGTCACCGCTTCCTCCACCTTGTTCGGTTGCATATGCGCCCGGAGTTGAATTTAATAACATTGGAAGATCTCTGGAGGCTAATTCTTCTTGTATTTGTTTGGCTCCAATATTAGAGAAAGCAACAGGAGTTTCGCGTATTTTAGCCACATCGGCAATAACTTCTACTTCATTTAATGTTTGTGTTTGAAGCGAAAAATTAAAAACAGAAGGTTTGTTTCCAACTTTTATTTTTGATTTTTGGGGTTCATAACCAACATAGGATATAGAAAGTGTGTATTGTCCGGAATCGGCTTTAATGCTGTAGTTACCATCAATATCAGTAACAGTGCCTTTCCCTTCAGCAATTAAAATGGTAGCGCCAATAATAGTTTCGCCAGTAGCAGCATCTTTTACTGTTCCTTTAATTTCTCCTTTTTGAGAAAAAGATAAATGGGAGCAGGTAACAAAAAATAAAATGAGTAGGATGTTTTTCATGTTTCAGATTCGGATTGACATACTATATTTTAAAAGTTTCAAGTTCCAAGTGGGCTGCTATACGCAGAACCTGGAACTTGAAACTTTATAAACTTGAAACTTTTTTATTGGATAGAGATTTTTACAATCGAAGTTTTGTTGTTTTCAAATAAAACCTTCACAGTATAAATACCTTTTGCAAGATTTCCTGTTTCAATTTTAATTTGTTTGTCAGTTTTGTTTCCTTCTTTTTGAATCACCTGTTGTCCTACAACATTGTATAATTCAATCACTTTAATTGTTTCAGAAGAAGAAACATTGAAGAAATTATTGTTAGAAGGGTTTGGATAAACGATCACAGAAACGCTGTTATCAATTTCATTGATCCCAACCGGGCAGCTGCAAACGTGTGTGCCTAAGCCAGTCCAGGTGCCCTCAGCTAATGAGTCATATTCCACCAAAGCTTCAAATGTGGTTGGGTTAACAGTAACACCTCCATTAACAGTTGCTTTTCTTCTTAGGGTATAATCTTTTGTGATCCAAGTTCCTTGCGCATCTGTAAAAGGGAATACAGTTGACCAGCTAGTTCCCGGGTCTTCACCAATTTTACCGAAAATATCTACTTTTATACCATTTTTAAAAAGTACCATTGCATCATCTCCGTTCATATAAGTTGGCGCAGGATAAGGGTGATCTAATTGTCCATTATTAGGAGAAGTTGCATAAACCTGTAAAGCAGGAGTAACTGCGGGAGAGGTTCCACCACTTTCTACAGTTGTTTGTCCATTTACAATAACAAATGTGCTATGTGCTGCAATTGTACCGGTTAAATTAAGTACGCCACCCGCAGTTGATGTAGTTAAGCCTCCGGAGAAACGCTCCAATGTATATCCTGTTAAAGAAATTGGGCCATTTGTTGGGTTGTAAAGTTCTATTGCTTTGTCGTTTCCTGCACCTTCAACATACTCAGAAATAAAAAGCTCGTTGCACTGCGCATTAGCAGCTAAAGAGGCAGATAACGTAATTACAGAAAGTAAAAATTTTTTCATTTTTTTTAATTTTTAAAGGTTATATTTTATGATTTTTGGTTTGAAGCGGCTTGGGACTTGTTCTTCAATCAGCAGATTTGCTATAAACAGAAAACTCGTAGTCTTATAGGATATTCACTTCTTGATATCGTTTTACAAATGTAGGCTATATTTTTTATTCGGCAATGCAGTCTTTTTAAATAGTAATTAACAGATAATGAAAAAGAAATGAAAAATTTACATTGGGATTCAGATTTTTGTTCAGGCCTAAGAATGGAACGCTGATAACGCTGATGGTTATGATAAACAGAGATAAAATAAATAAGCCCGAAGCAGGGGGCTTCGGGCTTATAACTGAATAAAATACTATTTAATAACAAATTTTAGTACAAACAAAGATCAGTTCTTTTTACAAAATACAAATCTTATTTTGATCATAGTTAATCAGCGTTATCAGCGTTCAATTTCAATACTGATCTTTGCTGATTATTACAACTTCGCTTTGATCTCCACCATGTCATAACCTTCAATAATATCTCCAGGTTTCATGTCATTAAAGTTTTTAATGTTTAGTCCACATTCAAAACCTTTATTAACTTCTTTTACATCGTCTTTAAAACGTTTCAAAGAACCCAGTTCACCTGTATGAACCACAATACCATCACGGATAATACGTATTTTGGTATTACGATTTACTTTACCATCAAGTACAAAACATCCTGCAATATTACCCACTTTGGTAATATTAAATACTTCACGTATTTCAATGTTGCAAACGATTTTTTCTTCAAATTCCGGAGCCAACAAGCCTTCCATCGCGGCTTTAATTTCATTTATCGCCTGGTAAATAATGGAGTATAAACGAATATCAATTTGTTCTGTTTCGGCCAGTTTACGCGCACCACCTGATGGACGAACCTGGAATCCTACAATGATCGCATTGGATGCAGATGCTAACAATACATCGGACTCACTGATAGCTCCAACAGATTTATGAATAATTTTTACCGAAACTTTTTCAGTAGAAAGTTTTTGTAAGGAATCGGCAAGTGCTTCAACCGAACCATCCACGTCACCTTTCACGATCACGTTCAATTCCTGGAAATTTCCTATTGCCAATCGTCTTCCGATCTCGTCAAGTGTAATGTGTTTATTGGTACGGATACCTTGCTCACGTTGCAATTGCAAACGTTTTGCAGCAATTTCTCTTGCTTCGCGCTCATCACTTATTACGTGAAATTTATCACCTGCTTGTGGTGCACCGCTCAAACCTAATAAGGCAACCGGTATTCCGGGACCAGCTTCTTTTACAACCTGCCCGCGTTCATTGTGTAATGCTTTTACTTTACCGCTGAAACAACCTGCTAATACAATATCGCCAACATGTAATGTTCCTGCCTCAACAAGGATAGTACTTACATATCCGCGACCTTTATCCAACTCCGATTCAACCACTGTTCCGGTTGCATTTTTGTTTGGATTTGCTTTTAAGTTTAACATTTCCGCTTCAAGTAATACTTTTTCAAGCAATGAATCGATATTTGTTCCTTTTTTTGCTGAAATTTCCTGGCACTGAATTTTACCACCCCATTCTTCAACTAAAATGTTCAATTGAGATAGTCCTTCACGGATCTTATCAGGGTTAGCACCCGGTTTATCAATTTTATTGATCGCAATTACAATTGGTACACCGGCAGCCTGAGCGTGGTTAATAGCTTCAATGGATTGAGGCATTATACCGTCATCC
This sequence comes from Bacteroidota bacterium, assembly GCA_040389865.1. Taxonomy (GTDB): domain Bacteria; phylum Bacteroidota; class Bacteroidia; order 2-12-FULL-35-15; family 2-12-FULL-35-15; genus 2-12-FULL-35-15. The sequence goes on from JAZJZM010000010.1 coordinate 126,616, forward strand.
GCTGCAACTACAATAATTGCAATATCAGTAATTTGAGCACCACGGGCACGCATCGCTGTAAAGGCTTCGTGACCGGGAGTATCCAGGAAAGTAATGGTTTTATTGTTGTCAAGTTTTACATTGTAAGCACCAATGTGCTGCGTGATACCACCGGCTTCACCTGCAATAACGTTGGCTTTACGTATATAATCCAAAAGAGATGTTTTTCCGTGATCCACGTGACCCATAACGGTTACAATCGGAGAACGTGCCACAAGATCTTCCTCTCTGTCTTCTTCTTCTTTAATAGCTTCCTGTACTTCAACACTTACAAACTCTAATTGATAACCAAACTCTTCGGCAACAATAGAAAGTGTATCAGCATCTAACCGCTGATTGATGGATACGAACAAACCAAGACTCATACAGGTGGAAATAATTTCGTTTACCGGAACTTCCATCATCTGCGCCAATTGATTGGCGGATACGAATTCCGTAACTTTAATTACTTTCTTTTCCGCTTCTACCTGATCGGCAGCATCCTGAGTACGCTCACTTATCAGATCACGCTTTGATTTACGGTGTTTTGATGCTTTGGATTTCCCTGCTCCACTAAGGCGTGCAAGAGTTTCTTTTATCTGCGCCTGAATTTGTTCAGGAGTTAATTCAACTTTTAAAGGCCTTGCATATTTAGTTCTTGGAGCTTTAGGATCAAATTTTGGTCTTCCAACGCCAGAACCAGTCCCAGGGGTTGAAGGGGTTCCTGTTCCCGGAGTTCTTGGTGTAGAAGGAGTTTGAGTTCCCGGAGCACCTGGAGTTCTTGGAGCCCAAGCATCACCGATGGTAGCACCACCAAAGTTTTTGCGGATGCGTTTTCTTTTTTTCTTATTGTTCGCGTTGGTAGCAGCTGACGAAGAAGCAACCGGTTTTTTGCGGTCCTCTTTTACAGGTAATTCAATTCTACCTAAAATTTTTGGGCCTTCCAGCTTTTCTACTTTAGTTTCATAAAAATCTACTTTATTCGCATCCGGATTTTTTATTTCATCAACAACTTCAGTAACAACAGCAGCAACAGGAGTTTCAATTACTTTTTCTTCTATTACAACTTCCTCTTTTTTATCTTCTTCCTTCGCTTTATCTTTTGTTTTATCCTTGCTTGTTTTTGTTTTTTTCTCTTCTTCTTTGGTAACGATGTCTTTTTCTTTTTTCTCTTTATCCTTTTCTGCTTTTGATTTTTTATCAGGTTTTGTTTTGCTGTTTAAGGCATCCAAATCAATTTTAGAAACGATCTTAAACTTAATGTCCGATTTAACTACGTCTTTTTCTGATTCCGTTTCAACAACTTCAGGCACCGGGATTACGGCCTCTACCGGTTTTTTAACTTCTTCAACAACCTTTACAACTACCTTTTCGGGAGGTGCAACGGGCTGTATATTTTTAATTACGATCTCTTCTTCCTCTTCAACTTTTTTTACTTCCGGTTTTTTAGCTTCTACATCTAAGGAAATACTCTCTTTCTTGATACGCGTATTCGTAGTGGAAGTCACTTGCTGCGCTTCTTCTTTAGCGGCTTTTTCCGATTGATACTCCTTAGACAACAGGGTGTAAAGCGCATCAGGCAATTTAGCCATAGGATTATTTTCTATGACATGGCCTTTACTTTTAAGAAACTCGGTGATAGTGGATACACTAACATTTAATTCCTTGGCTACTTTACTTAATCGTTGAACGGTGTTTTCTGACATATTTTATTATTACTACGTATTACTTAAAATTTTACTACGAATTACGAATTTATATGTATTCCTTTGTTTATTTACTTTACTGCGATCTCCGCTAGAATACTGATCGAATTACGAAACTTTATGAATTGTGAATATTATTCGTAATTCGCAAAAATTCGTAATTCGTAGTAAGCTTATTCAAATTCAGACTGTAAAATCGCTTTTACTTCATTTACAGTTACTTCTTCCAGATCGGTACGTTTTACAAGCTCTTCAGTTGACAGTTCTAATACACTTTTTGCTGTATCGCAACCAATATTTTTAAGTTCATCTAAAACCCAAGCCTCAATTTCATCTGCAAATTCTTCAAGATCCACATCCTCTGTATCAATATCAGTATCGCGGTAAACATCAATTTCATAACCAGTTAATTTACCGGCAAGTTTAATGTTGTGGCCACCTTTACCAATTGCCAAAGAAACCTGATCTGGTTTTAAGAACACTTCGGCACGTTTTGTTTCTTCATCAATTTTTACAGATGTGATCTTTGCCGGACTCAATGCACGCGTGATAAATAACGAAGGATTGCTGGTATAGTTGATAACATCAATATTTTCATTACGTAATTCGCGAACAATGCCGTGAATACGGGATCCTTTCATTCCAACACAAGCTCCAACCGGATCAATTCTGTCGTCATACGATTCCACAGCCACTTTAGCTCTTTCGCCCGGTTCACGTACTATCTTTTTAATAGTGATAAGTCCGTCAAATACCTCAGGAACCTCTAATTCAAATAGTCTTTCCAGGAAAGTAGTTGAGCTACGTGATAAAATAATAACAGGAGTATTGTTTTTCATTTCCACACGCTGAATTACTGCACGGATATGATCTCCTTTTTTAAAGAAATCGGATGAAATTTGCTCTGTTTTAGGTAAAATAAGCTCATTTCCATCTTCATCAAGTATAAGCAACTCTTTTTTCCAGATCTGATATACTTCACCCGTTAGTATTTCGCCAATTTTCTCTTTATATTTTTTATAAAGACTATCTTTTTCAAGTTCTAAAATTTTAGATATTAAATTTTGACGAACAGCCAATACAGCACGTCTTCCAAAATCAAGTAATTTTACAGGAGTGGTAACTTCTTCACCGATCTCGAAATCGGCTTCAATTTTATGTGCTTCGGATAAGCCAATATGTTTTCCTTCATCATAATCAAAGCTGTCTTCAGCAAATTCATCATCCACGATCTCACGATTTTGCCAGATCTCAATATCACCACGATCGGGATTCACAATGATGTCAAAATTCTCATCAGAGCCATATTTTTTAATTAGCATACTGCGGAATACATCTTCAATGATGCTCATCAAGGTAGCTCTGTCAATGTTTTTTACTTCTTTGAATTCAGAGAACGATTCAATTAAATTGATACTTTCCATTTTTTTAATTTATTAAAATGATATTACAACTTTAGTTTGTTTAATTTGACTGAATGTCAAATCGATTTTATTAATTGTTAATTGTTTTGCTTTTTTTCCTTCTGTTTTTTCTTTGATCTTTGTTTCCAGTTCTATGCCTTCATTATTTACCGAAAGCAGCTTGCCGCTTAGCTTTTTATTCTCTTTCGTTAGTACATCCACCTGTTTGTCAATATATTTTTGATATTGACGAAGTGTTTTAAATGGTTCGGTGAGCCCTGGCGACATTACATTTAATTCAAAATCTTCGCTTTCGCGATCAAGGCTGAATTCTATATGACGGCTCATCTCAACACAATCGCTGATGGAAACACCTTTATCATTATCCAACAGGATGGTGATCTTATTTCCCGGCTTAACGCTTATATCTACAATGAAATTAGTGCCTTCAGCGAGTTTAAGGTCAGCAATATTTTTTATTTTATCTACAGTTATCATTCGATTTTTGGCAAAAGAAGAGGGGCTATTCGCCCCTTCTGTTTTCTCTCTCTCAATGTTTTAAGAATGCAAATATACAAAATTAATCTGATAAACAAAAAATAATTTAATGCAACCTTTTTGTAACATTAAACATCTTTGTCTGTATAATATAATAATTTATCGAACGTTTTAGTATTCTTATGGGGAGTTTTTTGAAATTGCCAATAATAAATCTTACTAAAAATTAAAATCATGGAAACATTAACAAAAAAATCAGAAAAAAAAGGGGTAAAAAGTAATTGGAGTTCGTACTCATTACTATTCTCTTTTGTTGTACTTTTTGCCGTAAATAGTATGGCTCAAGGTGATGAAAGTTCAGCGGAATTGTTGCTGGAAACTCAAAAAAAGAATGCACACAATGAGTTTATGAGCTATGTGTATATGGCTGTTGGCTTTCTATTTGTTATAGGTATTGCTTTGTTTAGCGTGCTGAAAAAGAAAAAAGGAGGTAATGATACAATTCAGGGACCTCCTGCGGTAAAACATCACCATCATAGTTCTTATGATAAAAGATACGGACACAGCAAACATGCCAGAGGGTAAGCAAATTTGAAGGAAGTTTGAAATTGCCTTAAATGCAATAAATATCGGCTTTTATGCTCCTTAAATTGGAGCGTAAAAGCCGTTAATATTGCATTTTTGTATTTATAATGAAAGCAGGTTTGATTTTTATTTATTTTTGCCACTCAATAAAAAGGCCCTTTGTGCTTTTTCTAACCTGAAAAAACCGAAACAATGCATAAAATAGTAGTAGAAGGAATTAAAGTATACGCATACCATGGTTGTTTAAAGGAAGAAGGTAAAATTGGCGCTAATTACATTGTTGATGTTGCGATGGAAACCGATTTTACGGAAGCAGCACTAACCGATGATCTAAATAAAACGATCGACTATGTTATTGTTTATGATATTGTAAAAAAGCAAATGGCCATACGCTCAAATTTGATCGAACAAGTAGGTCAACGTATTGTAAATGAGATAAAAAAGGAATTCAAGGCATTAAAAGGAGTGGAAGTGAAGGTTTCAAAGCTAAATCCACCAATGAATGGTAATGTGGAGAAAGTGAGTGTTATAATTACAGAATAATGGCAAACAAAATTTGTTCGAAATGTACAGAGCTTTTTGACTGTACCAGCGAATCATCAGGCTGTTGGTGCTCAACTATTTTTATAGATCTGGAAACTTTAAATGAAATAAAAAAGCAATATGACAACTGTTTGTGTCCAACTTGTTTAAATAAATATGAGATAAAACAAGAAAAAGGAATAATTATATAAAAAAAATTGTATTTTTGCATTTCTAAAATTAAAAGGGTCCTGTGGCCGAGTGGCTAGGCTCAGCTCTGCAAAAGCTGCTACAGCAGTTCGAATCTGCTCGGGACCTCGAATAAACCTCAATAGATTGATTCTATTGAGGTTTTTCATTTTATATAATAGGCAAAATGTAGCCGTTTTACTCAATGCTGCATAGAAAATAATCATAAAATCTGAAAAATATTGTTCCCCGAATAGCAGGCAATAAAACACAGGTTCAATAATTCTGCTTTTTATCATTATAGATAAAAAAGTTTTTTATAATATCAAATAGTATTACTTTTTGATTAAATTTGCATCAAATAGTTAAACCATGTTTGAGCGTAAAATCTATAGTGAGCTGGAAGCTCATTTAAAAAACAGGCTGATTACAGTTATCACAGGTTTAAGGCGTGTAGGGAAAACAACTGCCGTAAAACACCTGCTTAACAGCATAAAATCGGAAAATAAACTCTATCTGGATATGGAACGGGTAGAGAATCGCTACCTGTTTAACCAAACAAATTATAAGGATATTGAATCTTCTTTACAGATAGAGGGAATTGATTTTTCTAAAAAGGCGTACATCGCTTTGGATGAAATTCAGCTGGTACCAAATATTACAAGTGTAGTAAAATACCTATACGATACTTATAATATTAAATTTATTGTTACTGGCTCCAGCTCATTTTATATTAAGAATCGTTTTTCAGAAAGTTTAGCAGGAAGGAAGCGGATCATTGAAATGGAGCCACTGTCATTTGCTGAATACCTTACGTTCAAAGGAGAGAAGGTTCCTAATTATTCTAAAGATGATTTTGCAAATTTCAACCTTGCTTTTTACAATAAGTATAAAAAACACTACGAATCGTATCTTAAATTTGGCGGATTTCCAGAAGTAGTATTGGCTAAAAGTGATAAGGATAAAATAGAATACTTAAAGGATATTGTTAATTCTTATATAGAACTGGATATAAAACTTTTATCTGATTTTACTGTTTCTGATGATCTTTACAAACTTATTCTGTTACTGGTAGAGCGTGTTGGCAGTAAACTCGACTACACTAAAATAGGCAGCATAATTGGTATAAACCGGCAAAAGGTAAAGGATTACATCAACCTGTTGGAATATACTTATTTTGTAAAACTATTGCCTCCTTTCACGAGCAACCGTGATCGAGAGATAGCATTACAAAAGAAAATTTATTTTGCCGACAACGGATTGCTCACCGCATTAGGCAATGTAAATATGGGTGCTTTACTCGAAAATATGGTAGCTGTTCAATTAGCGAGAAAAGGGAAATTGCAATATTATGCAAAGAAAACGGGCCAGGAAATAGATTTTATTTTGGACGGTAAAACCGCCATAGAGGTCAAAGAAAGCCCTTCATCCTCCGATTTGAATACCCTTAAAAACAGAGCCACAAGCATTCAGCTAAGTAGCGCTCATTTAATAGGGTTGAAACAGTCCAATCCAAATTTTAATACTTTTGTATGGGCGGGTTCCTTAGATCTGTAAAATGATTTCTGTTTAAGGGGTATAAAATGTTGCAGTAGAAAAAAACAATGTTCTAAACCTTAATGTTTACAGTACTTATAGGTTCTTGGTTCAATTCTGCTCGGGACCTCGAATAAACCTCAATAGATTGATTCTATTGAGGTTTTTCATTTGTAAACCGCTCTGATAAGCACTTTTCTGCTCAAAAATGTTACACGAATGTTTCACAGTTTGATATAATTTATCTGATTGGAAAGACAAGAAAAAGCAAAATCGTACACTCTTAATCAAAAATGTCCCGAATAGCCGAATCAATAATCGGATATTTTTGAACCAAATCGAACCTGACTTGTTCCATTATTCAATTGGGTGAAGCCGGATGAGTGGGCGACAAGATTACATAACCAAGGATTATACATTAAGATTACCGGATACAATAACAGAGGTGGTTCATTCAGTAATATGTATACATTAGCAACATTTAATAACCCAATGTATTTTCAGCCCGCATTTTCATTGAACAAACCAATAAATATTCCATTAAGTATAAAAGAAAAAGCAACCAACCTGAATGAATATCCTATCAAAGTTGAGGTGGAACTTTTTGGTTCCGTTCCTGCAATTGACTTTGATGTAATCTTCGTATATGATGAAGTGGAATAAATTGGAAGTTTCACAGTGTGGCTCTATTTTTCTCAGGGATCTTTAAGTTTATCCCTCTTATATTGATCATAAACCAGAAAAAACTATCTTTAGCCTTTATTCGTCTTAAAACAAAAAAATGAAAAATAAACGACTTTATCTCATTTTGGTTCTCTCTTTTAGCCTGTTCATTAATATGGAAGCTTTGAAGGCTCAGACCCAGAACCGTCTGGAACAAGCCAAAGAAGAATACAAAGGTGCTTCCTGGGTTTTTATGGATGCAAGCGAATATGCTGCCGGCTATCAACTGGTTGAAGGTCAAAAAGAATGTATTGTAAGTGCCACGTCAGAAAAGGAGTACAATCAAATAGTAAATTCAATGCTTGAACAGGGAGAAAAATGTCCCAAATTTGTTGGGTATACGCATCCTGCCCTGCAAAAAGAACCTACTTCTGCCCTTGAAATGCTTGTATATACCGATAAGGGTGAACGATTTGCTCGCCCTTTTGTTGCCGTCAGAAACGTTGCTAAATGCGGAGATTTTAACATCCTTGCCATTGATTTTAAAGACAATGAGTATTTAAGAAATTCTTACAAGGATGTAATCAAAAAGGTGGATGTAATTTACATTGTTGTTCAGCCTACATCCTCCATCCTTGCTAAAAAGCAGACAGAAGTTGCGGAAGCTGCCGTAGTTGCGTATCAGAAAATAACAGCGCAACCGGAAGTAAAATCGGATGCTTCTGCCTTTAATATTTCGTTAAATAAACTGATTGAAGGCTATCCCGACTTTTCTTCCCTGAAAGGCAATTTGATCTCTGCAAAAGCTACTTTTTTTGATAACAATAAATTCGCATCAAAAGTATCACTAGAAGGCTCGGTAAGCACCGTATTGGAGGCAAAATTTGAAGTTATTGATGTTGTTTTTGCTGATTTTGGCGATTACAGAGATGGGGCAAAGGCAAAAGATGTGTATCAAAACCTGGTAAAACAAATAAGTGAATCCAGCAAATGTTGCTGTAGTTTTGTTAAGAATGTTAATGGGGGTACAACTGCATGGCTGCCATTTACCTGTGCACAAGAGGAAAAATTCAAAGGGATTGTAATGGAAGCCAATTATATGGAGATCCCGGCTTACGATAGAAATACCGGTGCGTATACGCAGTACAGTGTGTTTTTTAAAATTTACAAGATGTAATAAAATCAGTCCAATAAAATCGAGCGTTTTGGAAGTTTTAGATATTCTTCTCGGTACCTCGAAATAAACCTCAATAGATAAATTCTATTGAGGTTTTTTATTTTTTAATCAGTCAAAATAGACTCTTTTCTGTTCGAAGCCACCGTTTATTCATCTAAAATTTCGACAAAATATCTAAAACCCACAGATACCTGTGCTTTGCCATCGTATTTATATTTTGTGTCAATTTTTAAATATTCTGAATCATCTGTCCAGCTGCCCCCTTTCACTATTCCTTTTTCATTTATCATTTCAGCAACATTGCCACTCATATTGTAAAGTCCGAAATTGTTTTTCCAATAGGATTTTACAGGTGCTGTTACATCCACGTTTTCAGCATATTTTCCATCAATCCACATTGTATCTTTTACTTGACGTTTGAAATTATACATTACCTGTCCTTTTTTATTACGCAGCTCTTTCCCTTCCCAAGGATAAATTGCAGTGTTATCTCCTGCTTGCGCAGCCATTACCCACTCTTTTTCTGAAGGAAGTCGAAAGAGTACTTTTTTAAATTTTCTTTTTTTGTCAGAATTATATTGTTCTGTCAACCATGCACAATAAAGATTGGCTCCTTCATAACTTATATTTACCAATGGGTAGTTCTGATATGCTGGGTGGCTATGGTAGTAATGAACGTAGGGTTCGTTGTAAGTTAACTTGTCTGTCCATTTTAAAGTATCGATTTGAGTGATAGTCAGCAAATTGGTATCATTAGAATGTTTCAAAGAATTTATAAATATCATATATTGTTTGTTCGAAACTTCATATTTTGAAGCATAAAGCCCATCATTAATTTTTACTAAAGATTCATCGATTTCTTTTATGTGAATTTGTCCCAAAGCTGTTATACTTAATAACGCTGATAAGGTGATTGAAAGTGATTTTTTCATGGTTGTCTGTTTGAAAGGTGGATAACGATTGATGGTATAAGGGGTTTTGAAAAAAAATACAATTTTTTTGTAAATCAGTATAGTGCTTTAGAAGGAATGTTTCCAGCTAAAGTCGCCCTACAAGCCCAGTTGTAGAAAACGTAATTGTCACAAAAAAAAATTGTTAACGTTCTAAAAATAAATTTAATACTTATTGAAAGTATACACCCAACTAGTGCGTATATTCCAGTTGACGGACTGTTTCTTTCTTTTGTACTTTAAAGTTTTTTGAGGCTTTTTGGATTACACCGTCCTTTAAAACTGTACCAGTTACAGTAACTTCTTTGTTGATAGGGATATTCGGGAAGCACCATGTATTACCAGCTTTCACAGCCTTAATTATTGATGGTCTGCCATTTGTATTGAAAGATAATTCTACATTTTCTTCCGTTTTGGAATTTAAAGTGAAATGAATTTCATTTGCTCTCAGTTCGGGTCGACTGAATTTGTCACAATTAACCCAGCCCATCTTTTGGATGAAAAAAGTATAAGGGCTGGGAGCGTAAAATACATCACTCGCATCATACTTCATCTTGAAATTGCCTTTCTTAAGGTTTTTATCCTCAATATATTGTTTATATTCTTTAAGGTATTTTTCATACTGCACTTTATTCAATACTGTGAACTGAAATGCTGTTTCCCTTGTAGCGCCTTGTATTGAGGGTACATAATTGTTTTCAACCAATGTCAGAAATTCACGCAGTGGCATTCCCGGTAACAGATCCTTTTCACCACCTGTGGAACCAATGGGCTTCATTAAATTGGCAAAAGAAACTGAAAACTTAATAGTATCCTTTTTCTTCAATGATTCTATCATCTTCTCTTTTGCGAACCTGAAATGCCCGGCAAAATAGGATATTGAAGTTGTGTCGTAATATTTCCCACCGGTTAATGTAGCAATTGGATAAGGTGTTCTGGAATACTTATCCACTGTCCAATTTATATTTCCGGCACTTTTTGTTTCCCCATAAAATGCAAACATATTAGGGTCTTCCATCACTTCGGGAATAGGATTATGCATTTCAATTTCTTCAAATTTTTTCAATTTTAATTGCTTTTCCCCCGATCTTGCTTCTAAATATATCATACCTCCGCTTTCCAATATTTTACCATTTGCCATAGTTGTAAGGCGCTCTTTTAGCATGTCTTCCAATGTATAACATTCTTTAAGTGCTATGGTAATTTGTCCTTTAACAGGCTTGTTCGTTGAATCAACAAAACTATTTGCTTTTATCATCAATTTGGTTCCCTGTTCTCCTGTTATAGTTGTATCCCTTGTTGCTTTGATTGTAAAGATCTGAAGGGGTAAAGATGTTTTTCTATAATAATCGTTCAGAGAATTATATTTTTCCAAAGGGTTGCGTGTTGAACTTTTAATTATTAACTGTTTTTCAGGCGTAGCCGTAGAAGCGATATTTGTATCGACCTTTTTTATAAGTTTATTCGCAGGTTGTTTCTCTATTGATTGTTCTGGTTTTTTCGGAATTTGTTTATCCGACAAATTATCAATTTTGTTTTTTTGCGTTTTCGCTGCTTGATTTGATAAGTAAATACCGGTAATTATTATAACGATAATAATAGCGCCAACAGTAATCCCTCCAGCCACTTTTTTTGTTATAGAGCTATATTTAGGGGTTCCTGTAACCCTTTTAACCACCTTGTCGAAATCCATATTGGGCTTGATATCTATAGAAGATGGTTCTTCTCTGTCAACAATTATTTTCCTGTTTTTCATCTTTATATTTTTTTAATGCCACCTGTAAGTTGGGATCTCATTTCCTTCAATAGCCTGTATAACCTCATTTTAACCCCGGCCTCGGTAGCTGAAATTATTTCGGAAATATTTTTAAATGATTTGTTCTCAAAAAATCGCATCTCTATCAATTGCAGATCATCATTATCGAGATTTTCAATCAGCTGGATTAATTTAGGCTTATACTCTTCCCTGTAGTCTAATTCTATATCATCAATAATATCCTTGATCTTTAAAGAATTGATAGAGACAACTCTTACTGCTTTATTCTTTCTGAAAATATCGATAAGTTCATTTCTTGCTATTCTATACAACCAGGAGGAAAATGGTATGTGCTGATATTCATACGTTGGTAATTTTAAAAGACTTTTGTAAAACACATCGGCTGTGATGTCATAAGCCAATTTTTTATCTTCTATTCTGTTATAAATGAACCGGAAAATTTGTTCGTAATACTTTTCATACAAGGGCTTAAACTTCATAGGATCTTGTTTAGCCATGTTTATGCAGGCAAGCTCATCTAATACAACTTCATCATCACTTTTTTTTGGTAAAATATCCATATTAGGTACTTTCATTATAAGTTTACTAGCCATCAACATATTACCTGTTTTACAATGATAACGCAAGCAATTAAAAAAGTAACAAAAAAAAGTGAAAATAGAATAAAAATAAGTGAGAATTGTAAAATCGGTATAAATAAGGAAGAACAAATTGCGAATTCGAAAAATTTCCCTTCGTAGCAAAAAGCCTCAGATAAATTAGCGGAATTTGACGGGGATTCAACTATTATATTACCAGTGTCAGTTTTGTGAGGTTAATTTCCGCTTCACGTTTGTATTGTGCAGGAAGTTGTAGTTATGTAAGAGTGAATGGGATTAGGATGTTGGGAGGTACGGTTCTATTGAGCTCGGAATCTCAAAAAGCATTTTAGGCCTTCATTGCAGCACCTATTCTGCCAATGCTTCTAAAAATCCGCAATAGGCGGGCTTCACTTTATACGAGGCGTTAAATAATAATGGGAGATCTCTGCCATTCTTCTCTAAAAGCCAACTGTCGTCATCGCAAAGGCCCCACATTGTTATTCCAAAGCGGTTACCGATGTTCAATTTTCTGTATCCGGTTATGATTCCTTTCATCCGTTGTCCCTGTTGTATTAATAAATGCCTGCTTAGCATCCATAATTTACCGGTTTCTACTAATGAGATATCAAATTCAGAATAATGAACTAAAAAACCCTGATCTTCAATTTTCATTGTTGCCATACTTATATCACTTAAATAGGGGGCAATAATATTGATATGCATTTGCATTCCTATTCCATCTATCTTAACTCCTTTAGTTTTCAGATGGCTGAAAAATTTTAAAACTGCATCAAGTTTTTGCGGTTTGGATTCCAGATCAAAATCATTATAAAAAAGAATGGCTGCAGGGTCTGCTTCGGCTGCGTACGTGTAACATTTTTCAATGTACCCTTCACCAATATTCTTTAGCCATAAGTTCTCTTTTAAAGATCCATTTTCGTTAAACGCCTCATTTAAAACGTCCCAACTTTTAACATTATTTTTACAATGTTGCATCACGGTTTGTATATGCTCTTTTAACATAAGTTCCCAGGCATTTTTGTCGCCTTTGAATTTTTCCATCCAGCGAGGGGTTTCTTTATCCCAAACCAATGTATGCCCATGCAGGCGCTTGTTGTGGGTTTGGCAAAAATTTATCAGGTAATCGGTTTCTGAAAAGTCATAGACATTTTGTTTGGGATGAATAACTGTGGCCTTCATGCTTTTTTCTGCAGTAATACTGTTAAATTGTGAAATGATGAGATTTCTATAGTTTTTTTCATTTACTAACTTTTGGAAATTTATTGCAACCCCAATCGGAAAATCGGCCTTTTCAAAAAGTTGAACCTTGTCACATTCAGATCTATCAGAAAAGCTTTTGCTTGCGAAGCTCATTTCAGCTCGGGCAAAGGCCTTCTCGGTTATAGAAGCCTTGAACGATAGTGTATAAATAGGGTTGACAACCAGAATTATAATATAAAAGAGTAGAATGTTTTTCATAAAAGTATTGTATTGACTCTACCAAAATAACATGCCAATTCATTAAAGATTTGTTCTTAGAGATTGAAATTCCTTACATAGATTAGAAAAAATCAAACTCTTTTTCGCTCAAAAATGTTAACTATATTTGTCTTCATCTATTTGTTTTATATAGCATTCAATGAGGTTTCTAAAAGTTTATTTTCCTGTTATTATATTTTTAGTCATTGGTTTTCTCATTGCCAATGAGATTAATGGATTTTTGGGGATAACTTGCCGCCAAAAAAAAACTCCTGAATCCGGAATTAAATCTCCGATCCTTAACACTCCCGATTCGTTAAAGCCCTTAGGTATAAAGCTTATTGATATGGGTGGTGTGGGCATTATTCCGGACACTATTAACTGGGGGAATAATTATGAGCATAACGTTCACCGTTTTGAAGACATGATATTGGCCTCTCCTCCTTTTGTTGATACCATCGCTTTTGAACGGGTTGAAAAAGAACTTAAATTATACGTAAACAGGATAAAAGAATTTAAGTATACCGGAATTGTTTTTCCGGGATTTCTTGAATTTATAAATTTTGATTCTGTAGGAAACGGTTTTGAAATATATCCTAAAAATGACAACTATCGCTTACGTCACATCGCATTTAAAAAATATTTTACGAAACTGATAGACATTGCCCATCAAAATGGATTAAAAGTATACATGGGTTCCGATATGACCAGTTTTACTACCCCTTTAAAAAATTATGTTCTTAAAAATATTGGAAAAACAGATACTGAAAACAAGGAATTCTGGAAGATCTATCAGTCTGGTGCGAAAGAATTATTTGAAACCATGCCGAATATTGATGGTTTACTTATTCGTATTGGTGAAGCAGGAACCGTTTATAACCGCCCCGGATGGGATTATTACAGTGAGTTGAGTGTTACTACCGATAAGGGGGTTCAAATGATGCTGAATTCATTTATTGATGTTGCGGAAGAGTATAACAAATTAATTATTTTCAGAACCTGGTCGGTAGGTGTTGGGGAAACAGGGGATTTGCATACTAATACAGAAACATATCACCGGGTACTGGATACAATACAATCAAACAATCTGGTGGTTTCAACCAAATATTGCAGTGGCGATTTTTATAGCTGGCTTCCTTTCAATCCAACTCTTTCAGAAGGCAAACATAGGAGAATAACAGAGTTCCAGTGTCGCAGAGAGTTTGAAGGCTTAAATGCTTTTCCAAACTATCTTGCTCCTTTGCACCAGCAAGCACTACAGCAGTTTTCCACTAACAACAAACATTTCGAAGGTTTTTGGCTATGGTCACAGGAAGGCGGGCCTTTGCGTGCAGGGCCATTGTCGATATATCCTCTTCATGGATTTAATGTAATTACTGATGCCAATGTTTTTGCTACTGCTAAGCTTGCTCAAAACCCTTTTGCTGACCTGCAACAAATTACGAACGAATGGGTAAGGTTCTATTTTGGAGAAGATTTAGTGCTGGTTAATAATATTACAGAGATGTTGCTTATGTCCCACGACATCACCAGAAAAGGGTTATACATCAGCGAGTTTGCAAAATATGATATACGTGCATTAGGATTAGAGCCGCCACCTATGATGTGGATCTTTGAATGGGATATGGTAGGTGCATCGAGCTCTGCCCTTGGGAGTATTTATTATGTATGCAAACCTAATATTAAAGCGGCTGTTGCCGAAGGATATGAAGCAATTGAAGGAGTAAAAAAAATGAAAGTATTGGTTGAGGCATCTTCCGATAGAGTTTCGAAAAATCAAGCTGATTATACCAAATTGCTCGCATCTCTGGATTACCAGCAAAATCTCTTTACAGTTCTTGCAGAGTACCGCAGCTATTTTTTGCACTATTACCATTGGTTAGATACAGGTGATGAGGGATCCTTGAATACTTGGAAACAGGCGCTAAGTAATTATCGTGAGCTTGAGAAAAAACATCAGGAACTGTATTTAACGAATCTTGATTTTCCATCTTATAATTTTCGTGAAGCAAATATGGGTGCAGTGGTTTCAGCGCGTAATATCCCTTCTGCATGGGTATCCAGGGTATTGATGCTGATCATTCTCTTGTCGGTTTTACTTCCGCTGTTGATCAAGAAAGAGGCACTGCAAAAAAAATTGGGGATTAATGGAATGAAACAATTATGGATAGGTGTTTTCGGTATTTCTTCTGTAAGCGAACAACAGCTGAATAAAGCTGATAAAGGAATGATCGGCCTGATCCTGTTTTCGGGTATTGTCGGTGGATTAGTCACATTTACTTCTTTTTCTGCGCCAATGTTTTTTTCTTTCATGATGGTGTTAATTATTCTTTATACAGCCCTGTTATTGACGTTTTACAGGAGCAAACAAAAAATAAATAGTGTATTACTGTTGGCTCCTTCTCTCTTATTGATTGCCCTTCCACTTGTAGTTTCCTGTGTGAGAGGCCCTATGTTATTCTGGTATTTATTCTGGACATCAGAATATTTTAGATTATTTTTCTTCAGTGTTTTTATTCTTTTTTTCTTTTGGACGTATTATATTTTGTTTCGCTCAGGTATTATTTTTAACTTGAGCAGGCTTAAGTCGGCTGCAATTCTTTTTCTGATACAGGGAATACAATTGATAACAGGAGCTGCTATAATTCTTTGTGTCGGATTTGAAAAAACATTAACTGTATTTAATGATGAAATGTTGATATTGCCAGGGGGGCTTTCACGTATTTTAGGAATAACCACACACCTGAATATTCCTATACAACTTCCGGTATGGGTAATGTATACTGGCATTGCACTTTCGCTGATTGGCTTTGTTTTATTATTAATTGAAAGGCGAAACTTCAGAATACTAAAAAGTAAAATTTATAAATCTATTTAATGAAAATGAGATACCTGATCTATTTTTTACTGGCCGGAACACTTATGTCCCAGCGAAATGCCTTTTCCCAGAACGCTGTAAAATACCCTCAGATCAACCCTGAAAAAATTACGATTGTACGAGATACATTCGGAGTAGCGCATATTTTTGGAAAAACAGATGCTGAAGTTGCGTATGGTTTTGCCTGGTCCAATGCGGAAAATAATTTTGAAACCATGCAGGAAACCTTAATTATAGGAAAAGGTTTATCAGGGCTTTACGAAGGGAAAAAAGGTGCCGGAAAAGATTTTTTAAATCATGCACTTGGAATAAAAGAAGCTGTTGACAAGTACTCCGGATCATTGACTCCTGTGTTTTTAAAATACCTTGATGGTTATTGCCAGGGATTAAACGCTTATGCTGAGTCACATAAAAAAGAGATCATATTAAAAGGAATATTTCCGGTAACATCGAAAGATATTTTGGGGACTTATACGCTCATTAGTTGCTTTTTAGCACATATTGATAAACCGGTAAAAAATATTGTAGATGGAAAGTTTGATGATGAAACTTCACCTGTTGGCTCCAACGCCTATGCTATAAGCCCTTCAAAAAGTACAGATGGTTGCACCTACCTTGCGATTAACCCTCATCAACCTCTTGAAGGTCCCTTTTCATTTCACGAAGCACATTTATGCAGCGAAGAAGGACTTAATATGGTTGGTGCTTATTTTCCGGTAGGCACCTCCATATTTATGGGTAATAATGAGCATCTTGGCTGGGGAATGACCTTTAATGAGTATGACTTGGTTGATACGTATAAATTAAAAATGCATCCTTCAAAAAAATTAACTTATGAATTTGACGGGGAATGGAAAGAGCTGGAAGAGAGAAAAATAAAATTAAGAGTAAAACTGGCGGGACCTTTAAAAATAGCTGTTACAAAAACAACCTACTGGAGCGTTTATGGTGCAACACTATTATCTAAATCAAAAAAAGATTTTTATTCGATCAGAACTTCTGCTAATATGTCTTGCGGTTTTGCAGAACAATTTTATTATGCAAACAAAGCTACTAATTTCGAAGAGTTTTATAAAGCTCTTGAATTACAAGGTTTCCCACGATTCAACATTGTATACGCAGATAAGGAAGGCAATATATTTTTTATTGACAATGGCAGGGTTCCTAAAAGAACTGGTGATTACAACTGGGCGGGGGTTATTCCCGGCAACACTTCTAAAACACTTTGGCAGGATATATACAAAGAGCACGAGCTTCCGCAGATCAAGAATCCGGCCTGCGGATATGTTTTTAACATGAACAATACTCCTTTTAATTGTACAGGCTCGGGAAATAATCTTGATTCTACCAATTGTATAAAATTCCCAAAAGCGATGGGGCTTAAGTATACCAATAGTAACCGCAGCATACGTTTTTTGGAACTTATCGGGACAAAAGATAAATTAGACTTCGATAGTTTTAAAAATATAAAATTTGACAAGAAGTTTTCTGAGAATTCTCCTATTATGAGATCTATTGCCGGGATCTTTGATCTTGATCCGGAGAAATACCCTGAAATTGCAACGGAAATAAATTATATCAAAAAATGGGATAAAGTGGCTTCACCTAACAGTATTGGTGCTGCATATATGGCGATGGCAGTAGAATATATTTTTAAAAAATACGGATACGGTTATAATAATTTTTTTGAAGGCGCAAAAATTAATCCTTCAGATTTAGTTCCCGCAATTACATTTGCACAAAAACATTTTTTAACTCATTTTGGAAAAACGGATGTAACCTTGGCTGAGCTTCAAAAACATGTGAGAGGGGATAAGGAGTATCCATTGCCAGGATTCCCTGATGTATTGGCTGCTACTTATACGCATCCATTCAAAAACGGAAGATATACGGGTTTTGTAGGAGAGTCTTACACCCACTTTGTTTCATTCTCTAAAAATGGACCAGAACAAATTGAAACTTTATTACCTTATGGAAATTCTGCTCGACCTGAAAGCAAGCATTATACTGACCAAATGGAACTTTTCTCAAATCAGAAGGTAAAGAAAATGTCCTTTTCTAATAAAATTTCAGACATCTTTTCTGAAAGAACATACCATCCGCAATGATCAATTGAATAATTTACAATTTTTCAATCTCGTATTTAAAGGTGTGAAAAATAACATTTAAACTGACCCTTACATTAGACTTTATATAAGTTAATTTATTAAAATACCTGCCGGACTGAATAACATCAGTCGCTCGGGCGGAATTTAATGCCTATTTGGAGCGTCATTGCGAGACTTTTCAGTCGAAGCAATCTCAACCCAATGATGGATGTGAGATTGCTTCGTGCCTCGCAATGACGCTCTGGAGGACATTTTTCTGTAAAAAAATAAAATTCCGTAACATTTTAACCTGTATAAAGTCTATTATAATTAAATAAATTTCAATTTAATTGTAAGTATTGTTGAAAAGATCCTTTCTCGAAACCTACAAGCATTAAATCCCTCGAACAACCAATCTCTTATTTGAACTATTAAAAATATTCATTTAACGAATACAAATATTCGTTGAGTGTGTTGCGGGTATATTTGCATTTGAAATTTAAATCCAACTATATCGGGCTTGAATTAGTTGATTACAGGCATACTTGTACGGTATTTAAAATTTTTTCAAATCATGACATTCATTAAACTTGCAAAAGAAATTCTGGCATCGAACGTTTCAACTGATGAGAATTTGTGGCTGGATAATATTGTTTTTATAAGTCGCGATAATGAAAAAAATTTGCAAACGGCTTTCATTGCAATGCCGAGGTACATTAAAAAAACAGAAATAGTTCTTAATAATGAAATTAAAAATCGGTTTCTTGAGGCAGTTAATTTTTCCCCCGATGGATGGTCATTAGACAAACTAGTAAGAGCTTTTATCATTTTGCATTTCAATGCTTCAAATGAAAAGCACTATGTTAAAGGCTTGGAAGATCTTTTTGAAACTGCAGAAATGAATGAGCTAGCTACTTTAAATTCCTTTATACCATTACTTGCTTATCCCAACAATTGGCTAAGTCATGCCAAAGAAGCTGTCAGGTCAAATATAGGACCTGTATTTGATGCTATTGCATTTAACAACCCATACCCCTCCAACTATTTTGATGAAGCTGCCTGGAACCAGTTAGTATTAAAAACAATATTTTGTGGAAAAAGTATTCAGAATATCCATGGATTGAAAGAACGTTCAAACAAAGAGCTTGCCTATATGATCTCAGGTTTAGCCCATGAACGTTGGGCGGCAGGAAGGACGATCTCTGCGGAGGTTTGGGAGCTGGTTATTCCATTTATTGATGGTTTTTTAATAAATGATATTGAAAAATTATTTCAATCAGAAAACAAACAAGATCAAGACACAGCAAAATTAGCATGTACACAATCTAATTTTAGGCCGGCAAAAGATCTTTTAAAAAGATATGCAGATGCTGTGATCAATGCAGAATTTTAAATTACAATCTAAAAAATTTTAGCATGAAAAATAATTTACATGTAGAAAACTCGTCTCACTGGGAGGGAAATATAGATGATATGAGCAGCTGCGAAATGAATTGGAAGGAGGCGAAAGAACTCATTAAAGGAATGACTTTTTTCGATCCTCATATTCACATGGTTTCAAGAACCACCGATGATTACCAGGCAATGGCTGAAGCAGGAATTGTTGCGATAATAGAACCCGCTTTCTGGGTTGGGCAACCGCGAACAGGAATATCCACTTTCAAAGATTATTACAACAGCTTAGTGGGATGGGAAAGATTCAGATCATCGCAATTTGGTATTAAGCATTATTGCACGATTGGATTAAATTCAAAAGAAGCTAATAATGAGGATCTGGCTGAACAAGTGATGGCAATTTTACCCCTCTATATTCATAAAGAAGGAGTAGTTGGTATTGGAGAAATTGGTTTTGATGATCAAACAAAAGCAGAAGAAAAATATTTCCGATTACAACTTGAATTGGCAAAAAATGCAAAACTGCCTGTACAGATCCATACACCACATCGTGATAAAAAAAGAGGCACTCAACGAAGCATGGATATTTGCAATGAGCATGGAATTGATTCCTATATGATTATTATTGATCATAATAATGAAGAGACCACTAAAATGGTCTTGGATGGTGGTTTCTGGGCGGCATTCACCATTTATCCATCTACAAAAATGGGGAACGAAAGAATGGTAAACCTGATTCAACAGTATGGTTCTGAAAAAATAATGTTGAACTCTGCTGCCGACTGGGGGATTTCTGATCCGCTGGCCGTACCTAAAACAGCAGCTTTGATGAAGATGAAAGGGCTTTCCAACCAGGATATAAAAAAAGTAACGTATCAAAATGCGATAGATGCTTTCGGACAAAGCGGTCAGATATATTTACAGGATTTTCAAAAAATAAATAGAGCCGATCAAAGTATAACGTATAATGGCAACAGCGTATTGCGGGGAGGACAACAACCTCAGAATACAAGAGAAAGTGTTTTCATTAAATAGAAAATTTTGCAGATAAAACCTTATATACAACTAATGCGTCCCGCTAATATTGTTACTGCCATTGCTGATGTATTGGCCGGTTATGCTATTGCTTTCAGCCATTTTCGAGAATTTGATCGTGCCAATTGGATATTAATATTGGCGACTGTTGGTTTGTATGGAGGTGGTGTTGTTCTTAATGACGCTTTTGATGCAAAGCTTGATGCTGTGGAGCGGCCTGAACGGCCTATTCCTTCAGGAAAAGTTTCTGTGAATAACGCAAAGGTCTTGGGCTTTTTATTATTGTTACTTGGATGTTCTGCGGCCTGGTATAATCACACTATAAGTGGTCTCATTGCAATTTCTATTGCGGTTTTAGCGGTTATATACAATGCGTATGGAAAAAATAATTCTGTCATTGGCCCAATAAATATGGGCTTGTGCAGAGGAGGGAATCTGCTTTTAGGAATGAGCGCAAATCCTGAAACAATAAGCAATTGGGGACATCTCGCAATTATATCAATTGTTTATATCGCAGCTATAACAATGGTGAGCCGTGGCGAAGTTAATGGAGGTAATTCAAAAACACTTTATGCTGCCGGCCTTTTATACCTGGTTGTGATTTTGGCACAAGTATATGTTGCTTACACTACTGCGCAGGAGCTGTTTGCTCCACTAATCTTATTGTTCGTTTTTGGTTTTTTTATATTTAAACCTTTAATAAAAGCCATCGGTGATCCCATTGGCCCAAATGTTGGTAAGGCTGTGAAAGCGGGTGTAATAGCACTTATTCTCATGGATGCTGCATGGTGTATGGCATTCGGCTATACAGCTTTAGGTTTAATTACTGTTTCCTTAATGCCGGTTTCAATTTTTTTGTCAAAATATTTCGCAGTTACCTGATTCTTATGAAGCAATTAACACAAGCATTTCAAGTCGAATATAAATACAATGTGTTTTTTACTGAATCTCTTTTTCAGGAGCACAATCCTACATTATTTAATTTTTTAAATGGCTTTGGCCAAAAAAATTACAAAAAAAAAATACTGTTTCTTATTGATGACCAGGTAATAAATTGTCATGATTATTTAAGGTCTGATATTCCAAACTATTTTTCAAAAAATCATTGCGTAGATCTTGTTTCGGAATTACTGATTTTACCTGGTGGAGAAAATGCAAAAAATGATAATCATACCGAAAGTATAGTAGAAGCAATACATCAACATGGAATAGATCGCCATTCATTTGTGGCAGCTATCGGAGGTGGTGCAGTTTTAGATCTTGTCGGCTATGCAGCTGCCATCTCCCATCGAGGAGTAAAACACATAAGAATTCCAACCACGGTTTTGTCGCAAAATGATTCAGGTGTTGGTGTTAAAAATGGAATCAATTTTAAAGGTAAAAAAAATTTCATTGGCTCTTTTTCTCCACCGGTTGCGGTATTCAATGATTATAAATTTTTAGAAACTTTAGAGTACCGCGATTGGAGATCAGGAATGGCGGAAGCCATAAAAGTAGCATTGGTAAAGGATGCTGATTTTTTCGGATGGCTTGAAAAAAATTCTACACTGCTTATTCAAAAAGATAAGGAGGCAATGCAATACCTGATATACCGATGTGCTGAACTTCATTTGCAACATATTTCGGGAGGAGATCCTTTTGAGATCGGTTCATCAAGACCATTGGATTTTGGCCATTGGCTTGCTCATAAACTCGAGCACCTTTCGGATTTTTCAATACGACATGGAGAAGCGGTGGCAGTGGGGATTGCAGTGGATAGTGTCTATTCAAATTTAATTGGTATTCTTCCTAAAAAAGAATTGGATAGAATTATCAACCTGCTTTTAAAACTTGGATTTGAGCTGTTTCATCCAAAGCTTATCGAAAAAAATAAAATAAATATTCTGAATGGATTAAATGAATTCCGTGAGCACTTGGGTGGACATTTAACCATAATGCTTTTAGAGGATATTGGAAAAGGAATTGAGGTAAATGAGATGGATTTTGAACTTCTGAAACGGGCAATTGACACAATACAAGATTGGGAAATTATGCAGAAACAACCTACGTTATCAGCTCTCCATTCCATTACTTCCGCTATTAACCAAGAAATTCAATATTAGTATGCACACACCTTTCGGACATTTATCTTATTGCACTAATATTCATTCTGGCGAAAATTGGCAAGAGCATTTTATTGAAATAGAAAAATCTGTTCCTGTCATTAAAAATAAAGTTTCTCCGAACCTTCCATTTGGAATAGGCTTAAGATTGTCGAATGCGGCTTGTAAGGATTTATCTCAGGGGCTGCATCTTCAAGAATTTAAAAATTGGCTGCATAATAATAACTGTTATGTATTTACAATTAATGGATTTCCATTTGGTGATTTCCATCAAAGTCCTGTGAAGGATCAGGTGTATTCACCCGATTGGACAATGCAGGAGAGGGTACAATACACCTTGAAATTATTTGATATACTAAAAGAAATACTGCCGGAAGGCATAGAGGGCAGCATTTCTACTTCTCCTCTTTCTTATCGTCATTGGTTTAAAAATAAAAAAGAGACTATTGGAGCTTATGAAAAATGTACCTTAAATATTTTGGAAGTGGTTGAGCATTTAATAAAAATCCACCAGGAAACGGGGAAGGTGCTTCACCTGAATATTGAACCAGAACCGGATGGACTTATAGAGAACTCGACCGAATTTATTGATTGGTACAACAAATATTATATTCCCTTAGGAATGGATTTTTTAGAAAAAAAATTAGGAATAACTGGCGATAAAACAGAGCCTCTTAGAAGACACTTACAGTTATGTTTTGATGTTTGCCATAGTGCGCTGGCGTATGAAAAAGCAGAAGTTGTATTCGGAGAATTAAAGAAAAATAACATTTTAATAGGCAAGGTTCAAATAAGTTCGGCTCTGGAAATAAGCCTTGTAAATAACCGGGATAAAAAAATTAAAAATTTAAGTACATACAATGAACCGCTCTATTTACATCAGGTAGTGGCAAGGGATCATCAAAATAAATTATACAAATTCCGGGATCTTTCTGAAGCAATCGCTCAATTAACGGATGAAAAATTTCGCGAATGCCGCGTGCATTTTCATGTGCCAGTATTTTCTGAAAATTATGATCTCCTGTCTTCTACCCAGGATAATATTTTACAAACACTATTAAATCATAATAAGCAAAAGGTTAGCGATCATTGGGAAGTTGAAACATACACATGGAATATTTTAGCTCCTGATTTTCAGTTACCGATTAATGAATCCATTACCAGAGAACTTGAATGGGTACTGGATAAAATGAAATCAAACGTTTCTGCCCATGAATAAAACTGTTGTTATAAATATTGCAGGCCTGAGTAAAAGCGTGATCTGTAAGGATACTCCTTTTCTGCAAAAATATATTTCAGAAAATAAACTTGCTCTTATTAAACCCGCTACACCAGCAGTAACCACAACAATGCAAAGTTGTTATGTTACCGGAAAACATCCCGATGAACATGGTATCGTTGGGAATGGTTGGTACGATAGAGACGACTGTGAAATTAAATTCTGGAAGCAATCTAATAAGTTGGTAAAAGCCGATAAGATCTGGGATTTGGCAAAAAAAAATGATCCGTCTTTTACGTGTTCTAAAATGTTCTGGTGGTATAATATGTATTCAGGTGCTGATTACTCGGTAACTCCAAGGCCGCAATACCATGCTGATGGCGGTAAAGCTCCTGATTGCTATTCCTATCCGTCAAAGCTTAGGGACGATCTGCAAAAACAGTTAGGCACCTTCCCCCTTTTTAATTTCTGGGGGCCGCGTACCAGCATAAAATCAAGCCAGTGGATCGCAGATGCTTCAATGATCATTGAAAAAAAACACGATCCCACGCTCACGCTGATTTATCTTCCACATTTGGATTACTGTCTTCAGAAATATGGAATTGATTTTAATAAAATTGGAAAAGATCTAACTGAGATCGATAAACTTTGTCAGGACTTAATTTTGTTTTATGAATCACGAGGAGCAAAAATTATTTTATTATCCGAATACGGTATTTGTAATGTTAAAGAGGCAATTCCAATAAATCGTATTTTAAGAAACGAAGGTTTATTAAGTGTGCGTAAGGAACGGAATTATGAACTTCTCGATCCGGGTGCTTCTAAAGCATTTGCTGTTGTCGATCACCAGATTGCACATATATATTTGAACGATCCATCGGTAAAACAAAAAGTTATTGATATTCTTAATAAAACCAACGGAATAAAACAGGTGCTGGATGAAAAGGGGAAAGAACTTCATCGCCTTAATCATCAACGCTCTGGTGATTTAGTTGCTATTGCCGAACCTGTAAAATGGTTCACTTACTATTATTGGGATAAGGATGAGCATGCACCGGATTTTGCCAAAACAGTTGACATACACAAGAAGCCGGGTTATGATCCTTTGGAAATGTTTATGGAACAAAAAATATTTACTAAAGTAAAAGCAGGTTACAAACTTTTAAGAAAAAAATTAGGCTTTAGGTATTTGATGGATGTGATTCCTTTAAACCCTCAACTCATTAAAGGCTCACATGGTTCACCCGACATCACAAAAGAATATTATCCGCTATTAATTTCAAAGGATCTCATCACTAAAGATGAGGTAGAAGCCCCTGATGTTTATTCAGTCATCTGGCAACATTTATTTGATTAACAATTAAAATTATTTTACCATGCGTTACATTGCTCTTTTCTTTTCTTGTATCTACCTATTGTTTGCCTATTGGCAAATAAATGACCCTGATCCGATTTGGTGGATGGTCTTATATTTAATATCTGCTGCGATTTCATTCAGAGTATTTAGAAATAAATATTCACATGAAGTTTTAATTATACTATCTGTACTCTATTTAGCATATGCAATTAATTCCTTTCAACAAATAACAAAATATGAAGGCTTTTTTTCTGATGACGGTGGCTTAAGCATGAAAACAATTAACCAGGAATTAGCACGTGAAGCAACAGGATTAATCATTTGTGTTTTTACTTTTATTACTTATTCTGTTTATTTTTTTTCTAAGGAAAAGAAAGTGGTCAAATGACGAAAATTTTATACAAACATTGGTAAGCTTTAATTTCATTGGATTTATAATTTTGTTTTGATTATTTGGGCATATACTCTTTCTTGACAAAAGCATTAGTGTTTACTTCCCTCTAATCTTTGCGCTTCTTTCGATTTTTTTGCGTTCTTGCTGTAAAAAATATTGACCGCAAGTTCCTCGTCAAAAAATCATTTTTATTATTTTCCGAAAAAACGTTCCCTTGTTTTTTATTAAAATCCCAAGTGACCATTCTGTTAATTGAACTATTAAAAATATTCGTTTAACGAATACCAATTTTTGCTCGGGTATGTTGCCAGTATATTTGTATCTGAAACTTAAAATCCAGTTTGTATTGGAGCTGAATTATTTGATTACAGGCATATTCCTGAAATGTTTTAAAATTTTTCAAACATGGCTTTCATAAAATTGACAAAAGAAATTCTGGCATTAAATATTTCAACTGAAGAGAATTTGTGGTTAGAAAATATCATTTCTGTAAGTCGCGAAAATGAGAGAATTCTGCAAACCGCTTTTATAGCGATGCCGAAGTATATAAAAAAAGCAGAAATAGTTCTTTCGCAAGAGATAAAAAATAAGTTTCTCGTTTCCTCGAATTTTTCACCGGAGGGATGGACATTAGATAAGTTTGCTAGGGCTTATATCCTTTTGCATTTCAATCCTGAAAATGAAAAAAATTATGTTAAAAGGTTGAGCGAACTTTTTGAAACCGCTGAAATGAATGAACTTGCCGCCTTAAATTCATTTATACCTTTATTTTCCTATCCTCAAAATTGGTTGTTCCAGGCCAAAGAAGCTGTTCGTTCCAATGTGGGTTGTGTCTTTGATGCCATTGCATTTAATAACCCTTACCCATCAATACATTTTGATGAACCGGCATGGAACCTATTGGTATTAAAAACAATTTTTTGTGGGAAAAGTATTAGGAACATCTATGGATTGAAGGAGAGATCAAATCAGAAACTTGCTCATATGGTTTCTGATTTTGCACATACACGTTGGGCAGTAGGAAAAACCA
Organism: Bacteroidota bacterium; assembly: GCA_040389865.1. Classification (GTDB taxonomy): domain Bacteria; phylum Bacteroidota; class Bacteroidia; order 2-12-FULL-35-15; family 2-12-FULL-35-15; genus 2-12-FULL-35-15. The sequence continues at coordinate 153,197 of JAZJZM010000010.1, forward strand.
TATCTCCTGAAGTATGGGAACTCGTTACTCCTTATATCGATAACCAGATAATCAAGGATATTGAAAAATTATTCCAATCCGGAAATGAACAAGAGCAACATGCAGCAAAGTTATCCTGCATACAGTCTGATTTTAAACCCGCAAAAAATCTTTTAAAAAAATATACAGAGTCTTTTATCAGTAAAGAATTTAAATTTTCAAATCAATAAAATTTTCAAATCATGAGAAACGAATTGCTTGTAGAAAGCGTATTACCTGCAGAAGAAAACAAGCAGGAAAAAGTTTATAACGGAATACAATGGAACGATTACAAGGACCTGATTGCTGGAATGACATTTTTTGATCCTTATATTCATATGGATTCCCTTAGTCCTATGGATTATCAGAAAATGACTGAAGCTGGTGTTGTTGCAATTATAGAGCCCTCATTCCGCCTCGAACCATCAATGGTAGGATTAGAGGGAACTAAAGATTCAAATAATGGTCTCGGTCGCTGGGAAAGATTTCGATCCTCTCAGTTTGGCATCAGGCACTATTGCACTGTTGGATTAAATTCAAAAGATGCTAATAATGAAAAATTAGCCGAACATGTTATGTCAGTTTTGCCGCTCTATCTTCGTAAAGAAGGAGTAGTTGGTGTTGGGGATATTGGATTTGAAGATCAGACAAAAGCGGAAGAAAAATATTTTCGGCTACAACTTGAATTAGCAAAAAAAAATAAAATGCCTATTCAAATTCGCACGCCACATCGTAATAAAAAAATCGCCACACAACGCAGTATAGATATTTGTAATGAACATGGGATAGATTCATTTATGGTTATTATTGATCATAATAATGAAGAGACAATTAAAAGTGTTATAGACAAAGGGTTTTGGGCATCGTTTACCATTAATTCTTCTGCAAAAATGGGGGATAAAAAAATTGTAGAATTGATTCAGCAATATGGTTCTGAAAAAATGATGGTGAACTCTAACCACAATGGAATTTCTGATGCAATGGCCGTGCCTAAAACAGCGGCATTAATGAAAATGAATGGTATATCTGATAGGGATATAAAAAAAGTAACCTATCAAAATGCAATTGATGCATTCGGACAAAGTGGTCAGATTTATTTAGGAGATTTTCAAAAAAACAAAGCCATTGACCAAGAAATAAAAAATAAAGGAAATGGTGTTTTTGTGCCTGGAAGGGAACATCAAAATGTGCGAGAAAGTGTTTTAATTAAATAAAATTATTTTTCAAAAAATAAGTATTGAAATTAATGCTTCCTGTTGATATCATAAGCTAATGCTTACGAATTAGCAGGAAGCATTCTGTTTTTTTGCACTTGCTTTGACAATGATTTATATCAGGGAATAATTGTTGAAAGTAGGATGGCAAGGTTTTGTAAGGCTTTTAAATGCTTCCACAGAAAGCAGCGCGCTAATTTTTATTTTTATTTTTTATAAAATAGCTGCTGGGCTTTTTAAGCTTTTATAGTTTTTTTACCAAGTATGTCTTTTAAATAAATGCCGGTATACGATTTTTTGCATTTTATAAGGTCTTCCGGAAGTCCTTCAAAAACAATGTTTCCCCCTTCTGTTCCCCCTTCCGGGCCAAGGTCAATAACCCAATCTGCGCATTTAATTATTTCTGCATTGTGCTCAATAATAATTAATGAATGGCCTTGTTTTATTAATGCATTAAAAGCGTACAAGAGTTTTGAAATGTCATGAAAATGCAAACCCGTAGTTGGCTCATCAAAAATAAATAAAGTAGGGTTGTTGCTGTTCTGTCCGGCACCAAGAAAAGATGCCAGCTTTATACGTTGCGCTTCACCACCGCTTAATGTGCTTGAAGGTTGTCCTAAATGCACATAACCTAAACCTACATCCGCTAATGGTTTTAGTTTTTGAACAATTTTTTTCTCCAGGTTGGTTGGTCGTTGTGGCGAATCAAAAAAATGGATAGCATCCTCCACAGTCATACTTAAAATGTCAGATATGTTTTTAGGATCTGTAAACGCTGAAGGGTTGTATGTAATTTCTAAAATATCTTGTTTGAAACGTTTACCACCGCAGGCCTCACATACCAAATGAATATCAGCCATAAACTGCATTTCAATTTGTACTTCGCCTTCCCCTTCGCATATTTCGCATCGTCCACCATCCACATTAAAAGAGAAATGCGATGGTTTATAACCTCTGTTTTTTGCTAATGGCTGATCTGCAAACAGTGCACGTATTTCATCGTATGCCTTCACATAAGTCACCGGATTAGAGCGTGATGATTTACCTATTGGATTTTGATCGATCATTTCTACAGCGGAAATGTTCTTCAAATCACCGCCTAATTTATCAAAGCTACCTGTTTGCTCCCCGAAACCACCGTGAATTTTTTTGAGTGCAGGATATAAAACTCGTTTTACCAATGATGTTTTTCCTGAACCGCTAACCCCTGTCACCACGGTCATTGTATTTAGGGGGAACTTAACATCAAACCCTTTTAAATTATTTTCTCTTACACCTTCTATTTCAATAAAATTATTCCACTTTCTTCTTTGTTTAGGGATTTCAATTTTTTCTTTTCCGGTTAAATAAAGCGCAGTAAGACTTTTTTCTTCAGTTTCTAGATCCTCATGATTCCCCTGGAAAACTAATTCACCTCCATGAGTACCTGCCAATGGCCCTATATCAATTATCTGATCGGCAGCACGCATGATCTCTTCGTCATGTTCAACAACAATAACTGTATTGCCAATATCTCTTAGTGAGTAAAGTACTTTTATCAATCGTTCTGTATCGCGGGAGTGTAAACCTATACTTGGCTCATCTAAAATGTACATAGACCCAACAAGGCTGCTGCCAAGGGATGTAGCTAAATTGATACGTTGTGATTCTCCTCCCGACAAACTGTTTGATAGTCTGTTTAAAGTGAGGTAACCCAATCCTACATCATCTAAAAACTGCAATCTGTTCGTGATTTCAATTAAAATACGTTTCGCAATTTCAGTATCGTAGGTTGATAATTCAATATGTGTGAAAAATTCAAGCGTGTTCTTTAGCGGCATCAATACTATATCATTGATAGATAAACCGTCAACCTTCACGTAAGAAGCATCTTTGCGTAATCGTGTTCCATTACATTCCGGACAAACTGTTTTTCCTCGGTAACGGGATAACATAACGCGGTACTGAATTTTATAGGCTTGTTCTTCCAAATGCTTGAAAAAACTGGTTAATCCTTCAAAATATTTATTTCCCGACCAGATCAGTTTACGTTCTTTTGCTGTTAGATCATAGTAAGGACGATGAACAGGGAAATCGAACTTGTGCGCATTCATCACCAACACATTTTTCCATTCACTCATTTTCTCGCCTTTCCAACAAACAATGGCATCTTCGTATACCGATAAATTTTTGTTCGGGATAACTAAATCTTCATCAATACCAATAACAGTTCCGAAACCTTCACAATATTTACAAGCACCTACGGGATTGTTAAAACTAAAAAAATGAACACTTGGCTCTTCAAAAGTTATTCCGTCTAATTCAAATCGATTTGAGAAAGACCTCACACTAGCCATCTCCGCTTGAGAGGGAGTCAATGTGTTTTTTTTTCGTGATGTTTTAGAAAGCACTTTACTCGTAGCTTCCTGTCCTGTGGAGAGAAGATTAAGAGTAGAGGTGATTTCTATCGAGCATTCCCCATCTCCTTCAAAAAAAGCAGTTTGAACCGAATCAGAAATACGGTTGTCGTTGTCTTCATCACCTGATTTTACTGTGATACGATCAATTACAATGAAGAATTGTTCTTTTTCTGTTTTTCCTTCCTGCCCGATCTTACCATTCAGCCGGGGAGTAAATGTTTCTATAAATTCGTCAATCTTATGAATTTTCTTTTGATATTGAATTCGGGTAAATCCTTGTTGTAGAAGCAAACCCAGCTGATCCTTTGTTGTTTTTCCTGTTTGCTTTTTTAAAGGAGCAAGAATAATAATTTTTGTTTCATCTCCCAGCGAATTGATATATGCTGTCACATCCTGCACAGTATCACGTTTTACGGGGTTGCCCGAAGCAGGTGAAAATGTTTTCCCTATTCGGGCATATAATAATTTCAAATAATCATAAATCTCCGTTGATGTACCAACAGTAGAGCGCGGATTACGGGAATTTACTTTTTGTTCAATAGCGATAGCAGGCGAGATTCCTTTGATGTAATCCACCTCGGGTTTATCTATTCTCCCTAAAAATTGACGCGCATAGGACGAAAGACTTTCTACATAACGTCTTTGGCCTTCAGCATATAACGTATCAAAAGCAAGTGAAGATTTTCCGGAACCCGAGAGACCTGTAATTACAACTAATTTATTACGTGGGATCGCAACATCCACATTTTTCAAATTATGAACGCGCGCACCTTTTATGATGATGTATTCTTTCGAACTTAAATCTTCTATGTTATTGGATATAGCCATGCTTTTTATAGGTTAACAAAGGTAATCAATTTTTTGCTTTTGATTTGTTCAAAGACCCAACGAATTGTTCTTTCTGGAGTAAATACATGATTCTACTTGCAATTTTTGTAAAGTATCAGCCGTTTTTTTTGAACAATTGATTTATTGAAAAATATTTTTTCAGGTTTTATATATTAATTTAACTGCTTTTTTTAGTCGTTATTATTTCAAAAAATCGTATAATTGCATTGAATATAAAATAATATCGAATGGGTAAAGTAGCATTAATTACAGGAGTTACGGGTCAGGACGGGGCTTATTTAGCTGAGCTGTTGCTGGCTAAAGGTTATACGGTGCATGGCCTCAAAAGGAGAAGTTCCATGTTTAATACCGGACGTATTGATCATCTGTACAAAGATCAGCATGAAACAAAAGTGAAATTCTTTTTGCATTATGGCGATCTAACCGATTCTACAAATCTGATCCGTATTATTCAGGAAACACAACCTGACGAAATATACAATCTTGCTGCACAGTCGCACGTTAAAGTATCTTTCGATTCCCCTGAATATACTGCTAATGCTGATGCGATCGGACCATTGCGGATTTTGGAAGCTATCCGTATTTTAAAACTTGAAAGCAAAACTCGTTTCTACCAAGCCTCTACATCAGAGATGTATGGCTATGTTCAGGAGATCCCTCAAAAGGAAACAACACCTTTTTATCCCCGTTCACCTTATGGTGTTGCCAAAGTTTACGCCTATTGGATCACTAAAAATTATCGTGAAGCATATAATATTTACGCCTGTAATGGGATTTTGTTTAATCACGAAAGTCCCATTCGTGGAGAAACATTCGTAACCCGCAAAATTACAAGAGCCGTAGCTAAAATACATTTAAAATTACAGACAAAATTATTCCTTGGTAATCTTGATTCAGAACGCGATTGGGGGCATGCAAAAGATTATGTAGAGGGTATGTGGTTGATGATGCAGCAAAAAGTTGCCGATGATTATGTATTGGCTACAGGTAAAAAAATAACGGTTCGTAAGTTTGTTGAATTGGCTTTTGCAGAGGTAGGTATTACTTTGAAGTGGGAAGGTAAAGGAGTAGATGAAAAAGGAACTGATATTGCAACAGGAAATGTAATTGTTGAAATCGATCCGCGTTATTTCCGTCCTACTGAAGTTGAATTATTAATTGGTGATGCCTCAAAAGCAAAAAAGGATTTTGGTTGGGAACCTAAATATACTTTGGAACAATTAGTAAAAGAGATGGTGGAAAGTGATGTGAAATTATTCGAAAAAGATAAATATTTATTGGATGGTGGACATGATGTTATGAATTTCCACGAGTAATTTACATTTCTTCAGAAATGAAGATAGTTTTTTTATATATAAATAAGTCGGACTGCCTAATTTTCCTTCTTTCAGTCATTTCGAGCGGAGTCGAGAAATCTTTTTATTGATTAATAAGATGCTTTGGCTTCTCTCAATTATTGTGTAGGGAAATTAATTTTTTGAAACAACCTCTTGGAAAAAGCATTGAATGGAAAAAAATTCAAAAATATATATTGCTGGTCATCGTGGGATGGTAGGTTCTGCCATTATTAGAAGACTTCAAAAGGATGGATTTACTAATATAGTAACGCGTTCTTCTAAAGACTTGAATTTAATTGATCAGCAAGCTGTTTCTGATTTTTTTGCAACTGAAAAGCCTGATTTCGTTTTTTTAGCTGCCGCCAAAGTAGGCGGTATTGTTGCTAATAATACATACAGGGCGGAATTTATTTACGAGAATAGTATGATCCAAAATAATATTATCCATAACTCGTATTTGAATAATGTTAAAAAATTATTGTTCCTGGGCTCCTCCTGCATTTATCCCAAAATGGCTCCACAACCTCTAAAGGAAGAGTATTTGCTTACCGGACTTTTAGAATCAACAAATGAGCCCTATGCAATAGCAAAAATCGCGGGGATCAAAATGTGTGATGCATACCGCAGTCAGTATGGTTGTAATTTTATTTCCGCGATGCCCACTAATCTCTACGGACCAAATGATAATTATGATTTGAATAATTCACATGTGCTTCCTGCACTTATTCGTAAATTTCACACTGCCAAAGCTCAAAAATTATCAAGCGTTGAAATATGGGGAACAGGTACACCAATGCGTGAATTTTTGCATGTTGATGATCTGGCGGATGCATGTTTTTCCTTGATGCAAAATTACAATGACCCAGGCCTGATTAATATTGGAGTAGGTGAAGATATCAGCATTAAGGATCTTGCATTACTGGTAAAAAAGATCGTTAATTATGAAGGCGAATTAAAATTTGATACATCCAAACCCGATGGAACACCCCGCAAATTGATGGATGTAAGTAAACTACACTCCTTCGGATGGAAACATAAAATTAATTTAGAAGAAGGCATCACAAGTGTTTATAAAGAAGTGAAGGATGTTTTCAATTTGGAGACCGCATAAATAGTGCCTGTCCATGGAGCTGGCATTAAACTTAGTACGTCATTGCGAAGGAGGCACGACTGAAGCAATCTCACCCAGTAAATGAAATTTCAACTTATATAATTCTATTATTGACCTTTCTCAATTGCAACCTTTTTATATTTTTTCTCATCTACAATATAAACCAGAGAAATAGAATACTTGTTTTTAATAAAAATATAAAAAAACCGCTTTTTTCCTCATTTCCAATTTTGCTTATTTAGAAAATAAAATCAAGATAAAGTAAAATATTCGACAGTTTTGAAAATAAAATAATACCTTTAATTTTTAATTTTTTCTGATTTGCGATAAAACTATTTTGTGAACTTGATCACTCTCAAACAATAAGAATGAAAAAAAGTTACTTATCAACCACTCTCAAAGCTCAGAAACCAGAACAGCATTGGCTGTTTCGGGTATTATTTATTGTTTTCTTTTCTGTAATTCTTCTTAATGCTCAGGCACAATGTCCAATAGTTTCAGCTTCACCAACTGCTCAAACTTTTTGTTCAGGAGGTAATACGTCTATTGTTTTGTCAAGTGTTCCGGCAGGAGCAACATTTACGTGGACCAAGTTTTCATCAGGGATTGCCGGATCATCTGCGGGGGCAGGTTTTGCAATAAACCAAACATTAACAGCAACAGGTGCAATTGCAGGTGATGTAACATATACAATTACCCCGTTTAAAGTAGGCTGCGTTTATCCTAGTATAATAGCTACCGTACATGTTAATCCTGTTCCAAAATTTAGTCCGGTACCTTCTTCTCAAACAATATGCTCAGGTGATGTTACAAATATTTCATTAACAAGTAATGTTTTAGGAACCTCTTTTGCTTGGGATGTTTTTCAAGCAGGAACCTCTGGAGCGTCAGCAGGTGGAGGCTCAACAATTGCCCAAACTTTAAATGCAACTACAACTGACGATGGTATTGCTACGTATCACATTCAACCATCCACAGCATTTTGTTCTGGAGATTCAATAACAGTTGATGTGCTGGTTAGTGCATTGCCCGACCTTACTTTAGGGGCAAATCCTGTGGTGTGTGTGGGAACAACGAGTGCTGATCTTACCTATAGTTCTTCTGGAGGAAGTCCCGACCAATATAGTGTTGATTTTGATTTAGCAGCCCAAGCGCAGGGGTTTGTTGATGTGGTAAATCAGGTATTGCCTGCAAGCCCTATCGTTCTTGTAGTTCCTGGCGGGGCTGCTGTAGGTGTTTATAATGCTGTGTTGACTGTAAATAATACCATTAATGGATGCCCGGGTGCATCTTATCCAATAACTGTAACAATTGAAACTTTCCCAACTGCCACAGCCGGTGCGGCATTGCCTAATATGTGTCAGGGGGGGACCTCTGTAGCATTAGGTGGTTCAGTGGGAGGTTCAGCTACCGGTGGTATATGGGATGACGGAGGAGTAGGCGGCACATTTACACCAAGTGCAACGGATTTAAATGCAACCTGGACTCCTCCAATCGCATTCAACGGATCTGCAATACTGACCTTAACAACAACAGGAAGTGCTTGTCCGGCAGATACAGATACAAAAACACAACAGGTTGATATTGCCGCTACTGCTAATGCAGGTTCTGATGATAATGTTTGTGCTGGTAGCTCTTATCTGCTTTCTGGTACAATGGGAGGCAGCGCAACTTCTGTTTTATGGTCAACGGCTTTGGGTGATGGTAGCTTTGATGATGCGACACTTCTCGCAGCCACTTATACTCCGGGCCCCACAGATATTTTAAATGGAACAGTAACATTAACCATCACTCCTTCGGGACCTGGTCTTTGCCCTGTTATTACTGATGATATCATAATTACCATTGATCAAGCACCAACCGCCACAGCCGGTGCTGCATTGGCTAATATATGCCAGGGCGGAATCTCAGCTGCATTAGGAGGTTCAGTGGGCGGTTCAGCAACCGGAGGGATATGGTCAGACGGAGGGGTTGGCGGAGTATTTACGTTGGTTCCAACTGATTTAAATGCCACCTGGACACCACCGGTAGGATTCAACGGATTGGCAACCCTAACGCTAACAACAACAGGCAGTGCTTGCCCTGCAGATACAGATACAAAAACACAACAGGTTGATCAAGCCCCAACTGCCACAGCCGGTGCTGCACTGGCCAATATATGCCAGGGTGGAACTTCAGCCGCATTAGGCGGTTCAGTGGGCGGTTCAGCAACCGGTGGAATATGGTCAGACGGAGGGGTAGGCGGAGTATTTACGTTGGTTTCAACTGATTTAAATGCCACCTGGACACCACCAATCGGATTCAACGGATTGGCAACATTGACGTTAACAACAACGGGCGGTGCTTGTCCCGCAGATACAGATACAAAAACACAACAGGTTGATCAACCACCAACCGCCACAGCCGGTGCGGCATTGGCTAATATATGCCAAGGCGGAATATCAGCCGCATTAGGCGGTTCAGTTGGTGGTTCAGCAACCGGTGGAATATGGGATGATGGAGGGGTAGGAGGAGTATTTACGTTGAGTTCAACTGATTTAAATGCCATCTGGACACCACCAATCGGATTCAATGGACTTGCAACACTGACCCTAACAACTACGGGCGGTGCTTGTCCTGTAGATACAGATACAAAAACACAACAGGTTGATATTGGCCCAACCGCCACAGCCGGAGCGGCACTGGCAAATATATGCCAGGGTGGAATTTCAGGGGCATTAGGCGGTTCAGTTGGTGGTTCAGCAACCGGTGGAATATGGGATGATGGAGGGGTAGGAGGAGTATTTACGCTGAGTTCAACAGATTTAAATGCCACCTGGACACCACCAGTAGGATTCAACGGCCTTGCAACACTTACCTTAACAACAACAGGCGGTGCTTGCCCCGCAGATACAGATA
>JAZJZM010000011.1:0-207784 GCA_040389865.1 Bacteroidota bacterium
GAAGCAATCTCAAATTACTTGTGTGAGATTGCTTCGGGAAAAGCCCTCGCAATGACGTACTAAGTTTAATGTCGACTCTATGGACAGAAACCAACTAAGAGCTGTTCAAAATTTCATTAGTAAATTATAACTTATCATGCTAACCCACATATTTCGACAAGCTCAATATGACCAGCGCACGGTCAGTCTGAGCTTGTCGAAGATTGTGGGAGGCAATTTATAATATGAAGTGGATTAAAAAAACCAGTATTATTTTTAGTTGTGCTTTTTCCGCAAATCTGGCGATATCACAGGATATCCAATGGGCTACTGCTGTAAACTACGACAATGAAATATCCAATAAAGATGGATACAACGCTCGTAAAATAACCGGCCAGCCCGATGCGGAAACGTATGGCAAATACGTTAAAAATGCTGCCACAGTTAATCCAAATAAAAATTCATTCTTGTGGATTGATTTTGCTCCTATCGAAACAAAGCAAATCTTAATACTTGAAAGTAATGGCGCAGGTTTTGTTTCAAAGGTTGAGTTAGTAGATGCTGTTTCGGGAACTACTCAAACTGTGTACGAGCAACCAACAACAGATATAGCAGCTAATTACAGGCTATTCAGGATTGTATTGCCTGACAAATCCAAAAAAGCAAAACAAATCAAAATAAAATTTTCTACAACAAAAGAGCAACAACAAATAGATGCTGTTGGCATCTCTTCTTCCGATGAAGAGTTTACACTAAAAGATATTTTAAATAAATACGCCAAATCAAAAGTTACTTTTAATGAGGCGGGGAATGATCCTTCTTTAAACAATGCAACAGCTGTATTTAATTCGGCAACTGTTAATGTGCTAAACATAAAAAAGGACAGTGAGCATGTTGGAGAACCTTTAAAAAAAGGAGAATCAGGTAATTTAGGCCGGGATGTCAACACTACCTACGATGAAATTGCACCCATCATTTCACCGGATGAACAAACCTTGTTTTTTATTCGTTCCAGTTATCCTAAAAACACCTTTGGTTGGAAAGAAAGCAGTGAAGATATCTGGTATTCGGAATATGATAAAACAAAAGAACTATGGGGCGAAGCCAAACATTTAGGACTGCCTTTTAATAAAGATGATTTTAACAAAATTGTTGGAATCACTCCTGATGGCAATACTGTATTGATAAAGGGAATGTATAAAAACGGAGAATACAAAGGAAGAGGCTTTTCATTCTCACATAAAATAATGAAAGGCTGGAGTGAACCTGAGCAAATAAAATTAAAGGGATTTGATAATATGGCCAAGGGCAGCCACCAGGGCTCATTTCTTTCCAACGATGGTAAAACAATTTTACTAAGCTTTTCAGAAAAAGAAGACAGTTATTATAATGATCTGTATGTTACCTTTCTGGAAGAAGACGGTAAATGGAGCCGGCCCAAAAGCTTAGGCACAGCCGTTAATACGGAGGATAATGATGATACCCCTTTCCTTGCCTCTGATGGTGTTACGCTTTATTTTTCAAGCGACAGGATTGGAGGGCTTGGCAACAGAGATATTTATTTATCCAAGCGGCTGGACAATACCTGGTTGAACTGGTCTGAACCTGTAAATCTTGGGTCATCTATCAATACAAGTGGTGATGATGCTAATTACAGTATTGCAGCATCGGGCTATTATGCTTACATGGTTTCTACCCGTAATTCTTTAGGGGGAACAGATATTGTAAGGATGAAATTAAAGGATGAAATTAAACCAAACCCTGTTGTATTGGTTAACGGACAAGTTTTTAATGCCAAAACGAAACAGCCAATTGACGCTTCAATAAGTTACCAGATATTATCTGATGGTCTGGAACAGGGTATTGCGCGAACCAATCCTGCAAATGGTGATTATAAAATAGTACTGCCTTATGGCAAAAACTATTCTTTTCTGGCAAAGGCAGACGGATTTTTGGCCGTATCCGATAATTTGGATCTGACAACTATTTTGGAATACAAAGAAATAAAAAGAGATCTATACCTTGTGCCTATTGAAGTTGGTGAAACCGTTAGATTAAACAACATCTTTTTTGATCTCGCAAAAGCAACCCTTAGAGATGAATCATTCCCCGAATTAAACCGTTTGGTAAAATATATGCTCGACAATCCGGCAATGGAAATTGAAATGTCCGGCCACACGGATAACATTGGTTCCGATCAGTCTAACAATCAACTGTCACAGGACCGATCGAATGCAGTAAAAACCTTTTTAGTATCAAAAGGAATTACCGATTCCCGCATCGTTTCAAAAGGTTATGGAAAAAGTAAACCCATAACTACCAATGATACAGAAGAAGGCCGTCAACTAAACCGCAGAGTTGAATTTACTATTCTCAAAAAATAACAACCATTTTAAATAAATAATCATCAACTAAACCAATAGCTTATGAAAATTTTAAAAACTACAATTGTTACCGCATTCTTTTTCAGCTTATCCATTAGCACTATAAACGGTCAATCTTTAAATTACAAAGTTTTAGAAGATAACCCTTACGACCATAACCTGGATGTTACATTTTTGCCTTTTTATGTAGATATGGCATCAAAAGAAAATAATCTATCATTGGGATACGGCTTAAATGCAAAGCTGATTTATAAAAAACTGGCTACATTCCGTTTATATGCCCTTAAGCCTTATGCTCCCGTTTTTGATTGGGGCTATCATTTTGGATCGGGTGGGGGATTTGACTCGCCAACTGTAAATAAACTCAAAAAATTTCTTCACATCGAATTGGGCGGTACTTATCACCTTTCAGAACGCACTAAAATTAAAAACAGAAACGTGGTGTTAAGCGAGCATAGTGGGTATAAAACCACCACCACCACTTATATTTCGGTTCCGGCCACAGTAAGAAAAATTTTTGGTGTTCGTGCTGGTATTTATAATTATCACACAGCAATTAATGCTCGTCACAATGGTGATGTTGATGGGGATTTGCATATTGATGCAAAAGGCGTTATTTCAACGGATGGCACCCGTTTTGGAGGGGCAGCCCTTTTAAATGATGGTGGTTCAACTACGGATCCGTTTTATAATACTAATTCTGCCACCAATATGAAAGTATTAGGTGTATATGGTGGTATCTCTTCTTCTTCCTATTACAAAATTATGGTTGATACGGATGGCTATGGCAAAAAAGGCGGCTTCAAATCAACTAATTTTTTCGCGGATGCCATGTTTGCCCCTGTAAGAATAGATGATTTTGTTGGGGCTGATGGAAAAAAATACGATGTTAGTGGAAAAGGTGCACAAGGTTTTAAAACCCGTCCTTTTGGTGCCAGATTAGGTCTTGAGTACACAATGGGAAAAAAGAAAGTAGGCTATTACGCCCGTATGGAAGCTGGATTTAAACCAGGTTTGGCAAACAGCAAATTTTATGTTTCCCTTGGATTTGGTATTAGTTTTGTTGGCAAAGTTCAGAAGCTTGCGAGTGAATAATTTTGAGCCTGCTTAAATTTGATTCAAAGCAGCTTCTAACCTTCCCACGATTTCTCGAATCGCTCGAAATGACAGCGCGCATGGTCATTTCGAGCCTGTCGAGAAAGCTGCGGTGGCTTTTATAAGCAATATTATTATTTTTAAACTGGTTCTAAATAAAAGCGCTGTTTCATTCGGATTTAAAGGTTTGCCTCAAAGCTGAAATGAACAAAAATTCGTATATTGTGCAAACAAAACAATACGAATACAATGTTACAGCGTTTATTATTATTTTCATTAATAGCTTTTGTTACCTGCACTAATAAACTGCAGGCGCAAGATTGGGTTTCTAAAATTCAGGATCCATCTGTAAATTTTTACGAAGTACAGAAATCTTATAATAAATTCGCTAAAAAGAAAGAGAAAACAGAAAAGCTTAAAAACCTGTTCCGTTTTGGCAAAAGTGTAAAAAAAGAGGATGAGGGTTACTTTTTCAGGCGCTGGGAATATCATGTTGGGCAACGTGTTTATCCTTCAGGAGACCGAACTGTGATAGAGGCTGGTAACAATGAAATAAGACACCTGATTGCCAATCATAGCTACAAAAGTGCGATGCAAACTGGCGGTAACTGGTCACCAATGGGCGCATTTGTTGTCCCCGCAAACGCTGGTGGAGCTGGCCGCTTAAGCTGTATCCGCTTCCATCCAATTGATCAGAATATAATTTTTGTAGGCGCACCTTCCGGTGGTTTATGGAAAACAATGGATGGAGGATCAACCTGGACAACCAATACTGACGCACTTCCTACGCTTGGCATTAACGATATTGCTATTGATCCCACAAACACAAATATCATGTATTTGGCTACCGGAGATGCGGATGCTTCTGATACCTATGGTGTTGGTATCTTAAAATCCATTAATGGGGGTATTACCTGGAATATTACTGGTCTTAACTGGAATACTGTCCAAAACAGAACGGTTAGTCGTATCATTATAAATCCAAACGATAATAATATGCTGTTTGCCGCAACAAGCAACGGTATATTCAAATCAATTGATGCAGGACTCACATGGACCAAAGTATTGGCCATAACCGGCATAAAAGATATGGAACTTAAGCCGGGAGACCCCAGTATTATTTATGCAGTTTCTTCAAGCAGTTTTTATAAGTCCACCAATACCGGGAATAATTTTACAACAGTAAGTACCGGCTTACCTTCCAATACATCAGTAAGTCGTATTGCTATTGCAGTTACACCTGCCGATCCTTCGTATCTTTACCTCGTATATTCCGATATTAATGAAGGCGGTTTTATGGCATTGTATCGTTCCACCAATTCGGGAACCAATTTTACCTTGCAGGCCAATACCCCCAATTTATTAGGATATAATTACGATGGGATGGATACAGGAGGCAATGGCTGGTACACGCTTTCTATCGCTGTATCGCCTATCGACAAAAATGAAATCGTAATAGGTGGGGTTAACATCTGGAAATCGTATGATGGCGGAGTGAATTGGTTTATAAATGCACATTGGTATGGAGATAACGGAGCCCCTTACGTTCATGCTGATATACATGATCTCATTTATCGACCTGATGGGAGCGCCTGTTATGCAGCCTCTGATGGTGGAATTTTTATCACTACCGATGGCGGAACCTCCTGGCAGGATAAAAGTGATGGTTTGCAAATTGGACAGATGTACCGCCTTGGAGGAGCTGCCACCAATGCAAATTTAGTATTACAGGGCTGGCAGGATAATGGAACCAATTTATACAATACCGGAGTTTGGGACGCAGTGCTTGGTGGAGATGGTATGGAATGTTTTATTGATTGGAGCGATCCCAATAATATGTATGCTGAATATCAAAATGGAGCCCTTTGTTTTTCTTCAAATGCAGGAGCAAGTTTTTCTGAAATTACAAATGGTATTTCTGAAACCGGTGAATGGATCACCCCTTGGCAGCAGGATCCTGTTTCGCCATTAACTATTTATGCCGGGTTTGAAAATGTTTGGAAATCTACTGATCAGGGAAATAACTGGACGCAAATTTCAAATTTAAATTCCAATGGATTGACTTGTTTAGTTGTTGCGAAATCAAATCCTCAATATATTTACACTTCAAACGGTTCATCCATTTACAAAACCACCGATGGAGGTGCATCATGGATCACTCTTTCCGGTCCTTTGGGTGTTTCCAATACAAAAACATATATTGCTGTATCTGAAACCGATCCTGATAAACTATGGGTTACATTTTCGGGCTACACTGCAAATAAAAAAATATATAAATCAGTGGATGGAGGACTCACCTGGATCGACCTTTCGGGAAACTTACCAAATATTCCTGCCAATTGTGTGGTTAATCAAACAGGAACAAATGATGGCGTATATGTTGGCACCGACCTTGGCGTGTATTACCGCGATAATGATCTATCATCCTGGATGCCTTATTCAAATGGTTTACCAAATGTAATTGTTGATGAATTAGAAATTCATTATGGAACCAGTAAGTTACGTGCCGCTACTTATGGGCGCGGACTTTGGGAAACAGCCATTTACAATCCTACTTCTTCCCTGCCCTTTGCAAATTTTGCAGCTGATAGTTTAAGTGGTTGTCCTGGTATTACAGTTCAATTTTCCGACAGTACGATCAATTCACCAATATCCTGGGCTTGGACATTCCCCGGTGGAACACCTGCTACGTCCTTATTACAAAATCCAATCGTAACTTATAATACGCCAGGAACATACAACAATGTGAGCTTAATCGTTACCAATATCAATGGAACCGATTCGATCACAAAAAGTAGTTATATTGCTGTAAGCCCGCAAATACAGCCTCTTATTTCATTGAACAATAACGATTCACTCTGCCAGGGACAATATGTAAATTTAACATCCAGCAATGGCAATATTTACAGTTGGCACCCTACTAATCAAACAGGACAAGGCATAAACGTAAATACTACGGGTACCTATTCAGTTACGGTTACTGATGCTTTTGGATGTGCTGTAACGTCCCAACCTAAAAATATTTATGTATTTCTATTGCCAACACCCCCTGTTATAACTATTATCGGGGACACGTTAACATCAAGTGCTGTAACCGGAAATCAATGGTATTTAAACGGAACTTTGATTCCAAATGCAACTGATCAAACCTATATAATTCAGGGCGCAGGAACATATAAGGTAAAAGTAACGGACCTGAATGGTTTATGCTCTTCCACATCAGCTGATTTTGTTGGCATTGAGGACGAAGCAAAAAATGGGATCAGTTACATTGTTTATCCGAATCCAACCAATGGGATAGCAACACTTATTTTGCAATCAAAGATCACTGATGACTTATTAATTGAAATAACTGACATTACCGGTAAAGTAGTTTACACTAAAAAATTTCAATCCTTTACCGGAAGAACAGAAACGCCAATAGATATGGCTGTTTATGGAAGTGGAGTATATATGCTTTCCATTATAAATTCAAAAGGAAATGCAGCAAAGAAAATTGTTGTTTACTAATGATTATACCATTATTTTTGCCACGAAGGCTCAACGAGAGAAAGTGTCAAAATGATTTGCTTTTTGTTTCTTGTTCTTGTTTCTTGTTTCTTGATTCTTGATTCTTGATTCTTTCTGAAAATCTTATTTAATCATAACCAATCAGCGTCATCAGCGTTCCATTTTTTTTCGCTAAACGTAAACAAATTTTATGAATTCAAAAAAAACAATATTAGTAACAGGAGGAGCGGGATACATTGGCTCTCATACAATTATCGAACTCCTGGAAACTACCGATTTTAAAGTCATTTCAGCTGACAACCTCTCAAATTCATCCGCAAAAACTTTCGACAGGATTGAAAAAATCACAGGCAAAAAAGTAATAAATTATGAAGTTGATCTATGTAACAAAATCAGCCTTGAAAAAATTTTCGAGAACGAAAAAAACATTGTCGGCATCATCCATTTCGCTGCATATAAATCGGTTGGTGAATCGGTTTCAGATCCTCATAAATATTATCATAACAACATAAACTCCTTGTTAAATGTCTTAGAATGTTGTTTGAAATTCAATATCACTAATTTCATTTTTTCTTCTTCCTGCTCTGTCTATGGTAATATCAGCCAGCTTCCGGTAAAAGAAGATACTCCTTTCGGAAAAGCCGAATCTCCTTATGCATATACAAAACAAGTGGGTGAAGAAATGATCAAAGATTATACAATTGCCTTTCCACAGCTAAAAGCCATTGCACTTCGTTATTTCAATCCTGTAGGTGCACACATTTCAGGCCTGATCGGAGAATCACCCATCAATAAAGCGAATAACCTGGTACCCATTATTACTCAAACAGCAATTGGCAAAATCAAGGAAATGACCGTATTTGGAAAAGATTATCCCACGCGTGATGGGACCTGTGTGCGCGATTATATCCATGTTACCGACATTGGCGCTGCTCACATCAAAGCCATGATGTATTTGATCGGGAATAAAAACGAATCCACTTTTTCTATCTTTAATTTAGGAACAGGCACCGGAGTAAGTGTTCTGGAAGCGATCAGCGCATTTGAAAAAATAAGCGGAGAAAAACTCAACTATACCATTGGCGAAAAACGTCCGGGAGATGTAATTGCCATATACTCAAATACCGAAAAATCAGAAAAGGAACTTGAATGGAAACCTGAATTCAAGTTAGAAGAAATGATGGAAACCGCCTGGAAATGGGAGTTGGAACAAAAAAAGGAGATTTGAGATGTTAAATGTTGGATGTATCTTAAATCCAACATCTAATATCTAACATCTCAAATCTACATTTCAAATCTACATATCAATAAATCCTAGGAAATTTAACCGGATCACATTCATTCATCATCTCGTAAACCTTATCAAATACATCATCAGCACTTGGTTTAGAGTTATAGTCACCATCCGTGCTGTAAGCAGGACGATGATCCTTTGCAGTCAGCGTTTTGGGTTCCGAATCAAGATATTGAAAAGCATCCTGCTCAACTAAAACTTTTTGTAAGATATAAGCACTTGCTCCACCCGGAACATCCTCATCCAGTACCAATAAACGATTTGTCTTTTTTACAGACTCTTTAATGGATTGATTCAAATCGAATGGTAACAGGGTTTGTACATCAATTACTTCAACAGAGATTCCTACTTCGGTCAGCTGTTTAACTGCTTCCATTGCAATACGGCAACAAGAACCATACGTTACTAATGTTACATCACTGCCTTCATTAATTGTTTCGGTAATACCTAATGGTACTTTATATTCTCCCAAATTACTTGGCTGTTGCTCCTTTAAACGATATCCATTCAAGGGTTCAATAACCAAAGCAGGTTCATCAGCACATAAAAGCGTATTATAAAAGCCTGCGGCTTGTGTCATATTACGAGGTACACATACATAAATTCCACGTATGGAATTTATGATCATACCCATTGGAGAACCGCTATGCCAGATACCTTCCAATCGATGCCCACGTGTAGAAATGATCACAGGCGCTTTTTGCCCACCTTTGGTACGGTAATGAATTGTTGCCAGATCATCACTCATTATTTGCAAGGCATACAACAAATAATCCAAATATTGAATTTCACAGATCGGGCGTAAGCCACGCAATGCAAGCCCTATAGCTTGTCCCATAATTGTAGCTTCACGAATACCGGTATCAAATACCCGTATCTCACCATACTTCTCCTGAAGGGTTTCCAAGCATTGATTCACTCCGCCAATTTTTCCGGCATCCTCTCCAAATATCAATACTTCCGGATATTTAGCCAGTATCGCATCAAAATTATCGCGAAGCAATTCACGGCCGTCAACCATTTTATTTTCGCCCTTATACTCAGCGGGTATAGGTTTTACATTTAATGCATTTAGTTCTGATTCGCTATGCAGGTAAGAGCTGTAACGATCATGATTTGCAAGATTCGATTCATTCAACCAATCAATTAATTGCGTTTTTGAAACAGTGTTTTCATTTCGTATTAAACGTAAAACTTGTTTGGCTGCAATGATCATATCCTTGCGAATAGGCTCCTTTATTGCATTTAAGTCATTTTTTATTTTTATGATGAAGGAAGCATTTGAAGACTGCGTTGCAATTACATCTATTAAAGCACTCACTTCTTGCAACTCATTTTTAATTGGATTGAGGTAAGCTTCCCATGCAGCTGCCTTAGCTTCGCGCACCACTTTTTTTGCACTTTCCTGAATTTCGTTCAATACAGTTTCAGTACTCAATTTACTTTCCAGTATCCACTCACGCATTTTTTTTAATCCATCAAAATCTGCTTCCCATTGCAATCGGTCTTTTGACTTGTAACGTTCATGCGAACCTGACGTACTATGGCCTTGAGGCTGAGTTACTTCTTCCACATGGATCAAGACCGGCACATGCTCTTCTCTGCAAATTTTCGCTGCCTTTTCATAGGTTTCACATAAATGAACATAATCCCAGCCTTTGGTTTTAAAAATTTCATATCCAGTGCCACCATTCTCACGCTGAAAACCTTTTAATATTTCAGAAATACTTTCTTTTGTTGTTTGATATTTTTTTGGAACAGAGATCCCGTGTCCATCATCCCAAACCGATACCAGCATTGGAATTTGCATTACACCCGCTGCATTAATGGTTTCCCAAAATAAACCTTCTGAAGTACTTGCATCTCCTATAGTTCCAAAAGCGATCTCATTTCCTTTGTTTGAAAATTTATTAAATTCTTTGCCTTGTAATTGGATATTTTCTTTGTAATATTTTGAGGCCATTGCCAAACCTAATAAACGTGGCATTTGCCCACCTGTAGGTGAAATATCAGGTGACGAATTTTTTATTTTTGTCAGATCTTTCCAGCTCCCATCACTATTAAGGCTCCGAGTACCAAAATGCCCACCCATTTGACGGCCTGCACTCATTGGCTCAGCATCCACATCGGTATGTCCGTATAATCCCGCAAACCACTCCTGAAGAGATAAATTATTTGTTGCAAACATAAAAGTTTGGTCGCGGTAATATCCTGAACGAAAATCTCCATTTTGAAAAACCCTTGCCATGGCCAATTGAGCCAATTCTTTTCCATCACCAAAAATTCCGAATTTCGCTTTTCCCGTAAGTACTTCGCGCCTTCCCATAAGGCTTGCTTCCCTACTTTCATTAGCAATGCGATAATCGTTTAAAACGATCTTTATGAATTCTTCTTTTGAAAAACCCTCCTTCTTTTCCGACTGAATCGATTGTTCTGCGTTTACCATAGCTTAGCGTCTATAATTCTTTTTCACAAATGTAAGTATTTGTAAATTTATTCAACATTTAATTTACTGTGAAATTTCAATTCCTAAATTATTTTTATTTTATCCTCAAAAAACTCAATTACGCAAATTAAAGCTTAAATACAACAGATCATTGTTCAATTATTGCAGATTAAAGATAACTAATTGCAAAAATCATACTTTTTTTAAAGACTTATATTACCTTTGTAAAAATCAAAAATTTGGCAATATTTTAAAAAGCAAAATATAGTTAAATTACATTCAAAATAATTAAAAAACATAGTCGAAGGCCATAATGAAAATACCCCATGGCTGATTAACCTGAAATAAAGAATAAAATGCTCTTGTTATATTTTCAAAAACACTTGTCACTATGATGAGTGTTGATCCTAAAACCATTATTATGACTAACATCATTGGCACTTTGCTGATGAGTTTATCATTATTTATAGTTTCAAAGGGATATCTCGGCCAGATAAAAGGGCTTACCAAATGGGCTCAAGCCACGGGGCTGCAATGTTTAGGATGGTTTTTCCTGAGTGCCCTTAGAGGGGCTGTTCCTGACGTAATCTCAATAGTAGTGGGGAATGGCCTGTTACTTCTATCTTTGAGCCTCTACTTCAACATTTTAGCAGAGTTCAACAATAAGCCCTCCAGGCGCCTTTTCACCTATTTATTGGTTAGTCTGGAAGCAATTATTTTAGCCTATTTTGTTTTGATAAAGCCGGATATATCTGCGCGCATTGTTATTATTTCAGGGGGAGCTGCAATTTTTCTGTTGGCAAGCAGCTATGTTTTATTTTCTTCTAAGAGCAATCGTCCTGTCAGTCATTTATTAACTGGCACCCTGTTTACTCTTTGCGGCTTTCTTCTGGCTGTTAGGTCTATTTACACATTAAGCATTGAATCTGATCCCAATCAAACGCCCTTTGGTACCTATCCAATGCAAAACATGTCATTTTTTACTTTTTTTGTTATTTCTGTGATGCTCACTTTTGGTTTTGTTTTGATGTGTAATGACAGGTATATCCACGAACGAAAAGAAGTAGAGGAAAAACTAATAATAGCTAAAAAACTGGCTGAGGAATTAGCAGGAGCAAAAGATCGCTTTTTATCAAATATGAGCCATGAAATTCGTACACCGCTCAATGGAATAATAGGATTTACAAGTATACTTCTTCAAAGTGACTTGCCTCCTAAAGAAAAAAAACAATTAGAAATCATTAAAACCTCGGGCAACATTTTAATGGCTTTGATAAATGACATTCTTGATCTGGCAAAAATCAATGAGGGCAAAGTGGAATTGGAAGAATCAGTATTCAATTTATCCGACTTAGTAAATGAAATTCTTGCTTCTTTTGAATTACGGTTGAATGAAAAAAATTTAAAAATGGTTAAGATGTATGATGAAAACATCCCAAACCTGTTAATTGGTGACCCTATTCGCATCTCTCAAATACTTATAAATCTGGTAAACAATTCAAACAAATTCACCAATAATGATGGACAAATAGCAGTGAATGTGAGCTTACGAGAACAAGACGAAGAAAATGCAATCATTGAATTTAACATTTCAGATACCGGAATTGGTATTTCAAAAGAAAAAATAAAAACCATCTTTGAACCTTTTGTTCAAGGTAACAATGGCTCTTCATTCAAACATGAAGGAACCGGACTGGGATTAAGCATTGTAAAACGACTGATTAACCTGATGAATGGGACCATCGCCATTGATGGCAAATTGAATGAAGGTACAACGGTTACTGTTATTATTCCATTTAAGAAAACTGCAAAAAGAGAAGCGACCGAAAAAACAGAAACAGTCCTTTTGCCCAATGATCTTAAAGATATTAGTCATTTAAAAGTATTGATCGCAGACGATAATGAGATCAATCAACTCTTAGCCAAAACCATTTTGCTTAAATTCGGATTTGAAGTGGATAGTGCTGAAAATGGTAAAATAGCTATTGATTTATGCATTAAAAACCAATACGATATTATTCTGATGGATCTAAAAATGCCTGAAATGGGTGGATTTGAAGCATCAAATTATATTCGTACTCAAATGCTTCCACCAAAATCAGCAATACCAATTATTGCCATTACAGCTGATGTTACTAAAGCAGATATAGAAACATTCAAACAAGCGGGTATAAACGATTTTATTCTAAAACCTTTCGATCAAACCGATTTGTTGAATAAAATCATTTCTCTTGTAAAAAAAACGTAACAAAACAAGATTCGAAATAGTAAAACATAATATTAAAAAAAGTGTAACGAAACTTTAATTAAAATACTAATTTCGTAAAATCATAATTCATTCCATTCAAAACAATGAAACTTTGCAATTTCAAATATCTGAAAAGTATTTCACCTGATGATGAAAAATTTGTTACACAAATGATTCAGCTATTCTTGAAAAATGTACCGGTTTCAGTTGAAGCAATGAAAAACTTTACAATTACCAAAGATTGGAACAGCTTGCAGCACCACGCACATAAGATAAGATCAGATATTGATTGCATGGGTATACCAAAACCTTATGGAAATATAGCAAAGCAGATCGAAGAATACGCTAAAGTTCAAGAAAATTTTGACTCAATAGAAGGCTTGGTGTTAAAACTTGAAGTGGTACTTTCACAAGCATATATCGAGTTAAAAGAGGAGTTGGATAATTATGGCTTAATTCATAAAACTTCATAATACTATAATGATCTATTTATGAAAATATACGATTTGAACTATTTAAAAAGTCTTTCTCCCGACAATCCCAAATTTATGGTGGAGATAATTCAACTTTTTTTGAAACATGTCCCTCTTTTTGTTCAGGAACTGAATAAACACCATTCCAATTCCGATTGGGCCGGATTACAATATAACGCACACAAAATTGGTTCCCATTTCGATTGTTTAGGTATCCAACAGGAATATAGAGATGTTGCTCGCAAAATTGAAGAATTAGCCAAACTAAAAGAGAATTCCGATTTAATTCCCGGTTTATTGACAAAACTCGAAAATTCGCTACAACGGGCAAATAAAGAATTAAATGAAGAATTGAAAAAAAATTACAACATAGCCTAACCGTTTCTTCAGCTTTTTTTATAACTTCGTTCTTGAAAAGCATTTTTAACATAAATATTACCTTAATTTAAAACCACTCTGTTTATTTCTGGCAGCACTCTTAAAAAAAAACTGCTTATAAAAAAACAGTATAAACTCATACTTAATCTGCACTAAAATGAACTGTATTATTGTTGATGATGATGATCAAATAAGGTTTCTGATGGAAACATTAATTAAGGAATCCGACTCTTTGCACCTTGTAAAAAGCTGTAGCACTGCTTTGGAAGCATCTAATGTTTTGTTAAAACAAAAAATTGATTTAATATTTTTGGATGTCATGATGCCCGGAATGTCAGGTATTGAGTTCCTTAAAACATTAGAAGGAGAGAAACCATTGATAATAATGATCACCGCTAATAAAGAATTTGCCTCCGAGGCCTATGATTTTGAAGTGTGCGATTTTATTGTAAAACCGATTTCACATGCACGATTTTTAAGAGCTGTTTCAAAAGCAAAAAAATTATCCGGAGCAAAGGATATTGTGCCGGCAAAAGATACTTTTTTTGTAAAATTCAATTCCATTTTAGTGAAAATAAACATGGAAGATATCTTTATGATTGAAGCATTAGCCGACTATATTGCTGTTCATACGCTTAAACAAAAATATATAGTCCACTCAACAATGAAAGATGTTTTAAACAAACTTCCAAAAAACGACTATATACGTGTTCATAATTCATACATTGTTAGAGTTGATAAAATTTCTTCAATTGAAGGCAACAATCTATACATTGGCAAACAAACTGTTCCTATTAGCAGGGCCAAACAAAAAGATTTAATGAATCGAATTGAATTATTGAATTAACAAATAGCACTTATTCGATTTATATATATTCGAAATACACACGAATTTATTAACGATTTAGGTTTTCTCTCTCCTTTTTGTTGAAACTTCAATGAAAAACATTTTCATTGAAATTATGTAATTAAATACAGGTGCTTTTATTTTAATTCCCCTAAAAATTAAATTTCTGCTAGCCGATCCCATAAAATTTCAGAAACCAAAAATTTTAATTGTTTTGGGCTTGGGGCACGATCTACTTCTTTCCTACATTTTTTTTCAACTCTTTCAAAAAAATTTCAATATTTTTTTGCGTCCGGGAAAAAAAAATTCCAATTTATTTGACTCGGACAAAAATATTTTCTTAAAAATTGCAATTTTCTCAGATTTTGATACATTTTAATATTCGGCTTAAAGACCTCAAAACGGCTATTAATAAACGCTTTTCCACAATTTTATGCCATTATGGACAATGAAATCAGAAAATAATTGATTTTTTTTCAAACTACCATTGTTTATAACAAATATTTCATATCTTTGCCCTCCCTAAAAAAGGGGAGTTGTGTTTATTCACAAAAGAATTGATAAAAATTTAATACAAAAAATAATGCCTACTATATCGCAATTAGTTCGTAAAGGAAGAGTAAAAGCGGCTAACAAAAGCAAGTCAGCAGCACTAGAATCATGCCCTCAAAAACGTGGAGTATGTATTCGTGTTTACACAACAACTCCTAAAAAACCAAACTCCGCAATGAGAAAAGTTGCAAGGGTAAGGTTAACCAACAAAAAAGAAGTGAATGCTTACATTCCGGGAGAGGGACATAATTTGCAAGAGCACTCTATTGTATTAATTCGTGGTGGTAGAGTAAAAGATTTACCTGGTGTTCGTTATCACATCGTTCGTGGTGCATTGGATACTTCAGGTGTAGCAGGTCGTAATCAAAGACGCTCTAAATACGGAACTAAAAAACCGAAACCAGGAGCTAAAGGAGCTGCACCAGCAGCAGCAGGTAAAAAGAAATAATTAAAGAGAACTGAGACTGGAGAAATGAGAACGGAGTAAAACTCCCAACTCCAAGCTCCCGGCTCCAAACTTAATAAGCAATGAGAAAAAGTAAAGCAAAAAAGAGAATTCTGTTACCAGATCCAAAATTTAACGACATGCTCGTTACTCGTTTTGTAAACAATCTAATGTACGATGGTAAAAAAAGTACATCTTATGATGTTTTTTATGATGCAATCGAGATTGTTGAGAAAAGAAATCCGGATACAAACGGTTTAGAAACTTTCAAAAAAGCATTAACAAATATCACTCCGGCAGTTGAAGTTCGTAGTCGTAGGGTTGGTGGTGCTACTTTCCAGATTCCAAGTGAAATTCGCCCGGAAAGAAAAACATCAATGGGTATCAAGTGGATGATTTTATATGCTCGCAAGAGGAATGAAAAATCCATGAGCGCTAAATTAGCAGGTGAAATTATCGCAGCTGCTAAAGAAGAAGGTGCTGCTTTCAAAAAGAAAGAAGATGTTCATAAAATGGCTGAAGCTAACAAAGCATTTTCACACTTTAGATTCTAATAAACAAAGTTAATAGTTGTTAGTTGACAGTTGATGGTTAATAGAAATGAACCAACAACAACAAAACAAGCACTAACAACTATAAACTAACAACTATCAACTAAACAAAATGGCAGATTTAAGATATACAAGAAATATTGGAATTGCAGCTCACATTGATGCAGGTAAAACTACATGTACTGAGCGTATTCTATATTACACCGGAGTTAATCACAAAATTGGTGAAGTACATGATGGTGCTGCTACAATGGACTGGATGGTACAAGAGCAAGAACGTGGTATAACAATCACTTCCGCAGCTACCACTTGTTTTTGGAAATACAAAAACGAACAATACAAAGTAAACATTATTGATACACCGGGCCACGTTGACTTTACAGTTGAGGTGAATCGCTCATTACGTATCCTTGATGGTTTAGTGTTTTTATTTTCTGCCGTTGACGGTGTTGAGCCTCAATCAGAAACTAACTGGCGTTTAGCGAATAACTATAACGTAACTCGTATTGGGTTTGTTAATAAAATGGACCGTTCCGGTGCAGATTTTTTAAAGGTTGTAGCTCAGGTGAAAGAAGTATTGGGTGGAAATCCAATTCCTTTGCAATTACCAATTGGTGCTGAAGAAACATTTGTTGGGGTTGTTGACTTGATTAACTTCCGTGGAATTGAGTGGAATGAGCACGATCAGGGGATGACTTATAAAGTAATTCCTATTCCTGCAGAAATGTTGGAAGAAGCAAAAGAATGGAGAGAAAAATTATTGGAAGCGATCTCTGAATTTGATGACGCTATCATGGAGAAATTTTTCGAAGACCCTAATTCAATCACTGAATTAGAAATATTAACAGCTCTTCGTAAAGCATGTATCGCTAATAAAATTGTTCCGATGGTTTGCGGATCAGCCTTTAAAAATAAAGGTGTTCAAACAATGTTAGACTTGGTAATGGAATTAATGCCAAGCCCAATGGATAAAGAGAACACAAAAGGTACCCATCCTGATACTGGTGAAGAAATTTCCCGTAAACCGGATGTTAAAGAACCATTTACTGCATTGGCGTTTAAAATTGCAACCGATCCTTTCGTTGGTCGTTTGTGTTTCTTCCGTGTTTATGCCGGGCGTTTAGATGCTGGTTCTTATGTGTACAATTCTCGTAGCGGCAACAAGGAACGTATTTCACGTATTTTCCAGATGCATGCGAATAAACAAAATGCAATTGATGCTATTGAAGCCGGAGATATAGGTGCTGCAGTAGGATTTAAAGATATTAAAACAGGAGATACGCTTTGTGACGAGAAACATCCTATTGTTCTTGAATCAATGAATTTCCCTGAGCCGGTTATCGGTGTTGCTATTGAGCCTAAAACTCAAGCTGACTTAGATAGATTAGGTAACGGTTTAGCTAAATTAGCTGAAGAAGATCCAACCTTCCGCGTTAAAACGGATCAAGAAAGTGGACAAACTATTATCAGTGGTATGGGTGAGCTTCACTTAGAAATCATTGTTGATCGTTTAAAAAGAGAATTTAAAGTAGAAGTAAACCAAGGGCCTCCTCAGGTTTCTTACAAAGAAACTATTAATGGTACTGTTTCTCACCGTGAGGTTTACAAAAAACAATCGGGTGGACGTGGTAAATTTGCTGATATACAAGTTGTTATCTCTCCGGTAGATGCTGATTTTGATACAACAACCAAAGCAGGTGGATTACAATTTATAAATGAAATTTCAGGTGGTAACATTCCTCGTGAATTTATCCCTGCCGTTGAAAAAGGATTTAAATCAGCAATGGTAAATGGTGTATTAGCTGGTTATCCTGTTGATACATTAAAAGTTAGATTGTTAGATGGTTCTTACCACAATGTGGATTCTGATGCACTATCTTTTGAAATTTGTGCACGCTCCGCTTTCCGTGAGGCGATGCCAAAAGCAAAACCTGTATTATTAGAGCCTATTATGAAAGTAGAAGTTCTTACTCCGGAGCACAACATGGGTGATGTAGTAGGTGACTTGAACAAACGTAGAGGAATGATCGAAGGTATGGATACCAGAGCTGGTTCTCAGGTTATCAAAGCAAAAGTGCCTTTGTCGGAAATGTTTGGTTATGTAACAACGCTTCGTACCATTACTTCAGGACGTGCAACTTCAACAATGGAATTTTCTCATTATGCAGAAGCTCCACGTAATACAGCAGATGAAGTAATTGCAAAAGCTAAAGGAAAAGCAGAAAAAGTATAATATTTTAACGTTCTTTATTTAATAAACTATGAGCCAAAAA
Source organism: Bacteroidota bacterium (assembly GCA_040389865.1). Classification (GTDB taxonomy): domain Bacteria; phylum Bacteroidota; class Bacteroidia; order 2-12-FULL-35-15; family 2-12-FULL-35-15; genus 2-12-FULL-35-15. Next base: position 18,476 of record JAZJZM010000011.1, read on the forward strand.
ATCAGAATCAAATTAAAATCTTACGACTTCAACTTAGTTGACAAGTCAGCAGAAAAAATTGTAAAAACAGTAAAATTAACGGGTGCCGTTGTTAGTGGACCAATTCCATTGCCAACTCACAAAAAGATATATACCGTTTTACGTTCGCCCCATGTTAACAAAAAAGCACGTGAGCAATTTCAATTGTGTTCTTACAAAAGATTGTTAGATATCTACAATTCTACTTCAAAAACAGTAGATGCGTTAATGAAACTTGAATTACCAAGTGGAGTTGAAGTTGAGATCAAAGCTTCTTAGTGATCAAAAGATTGGCTAATGTCAATTAAATAATTAATAAAAATAAAGTGTTTGAAAAATTAGAGATTATCTAATCAAAAATTTAACAAACAAAATATCAATAAATCAAAAATATATTAAAATGTCTGGAATAATAGGTAAAAAAGTTGGAATGACTAGTGTCTTCAGTGCCAATGGTAAATATATGCCATGCACAGTTATTGAGGCCGGTCCTTGCGTGGTTACGCAAGTAAAAACCTTGGAGAAAGACGGATACGCTTCAGTACAATTGGCTTATGATGAGAAGAAAGAAAAAAACACTTCTTCTGCAATGAAAGGTCACTTCGCTAAAGCTGGTACTACTCCTAAACGTAAAATTGTTGAATTCAAAGACTTTGCAACCGAAAAAACTCTTGGTGAAGCAGTAACAGTTGACTTATTTGCCGAAGGCGATTTCGTTGATATAGTTGGAACTTCTAAAGGTAAAGGTTTTCAAGGTGTTGTAAAACGCCACGGATTCTCTGGTGTTGGTGGAACTACTCATGGTCAGCATGACCGTGCACGTGCACCGGGATCATTGGGAGCTTCTTCTTGGCCTTCCCGCGTATTCAAAGGAATGAGAATGGGTGGAAGAATGGGTGGTGACCGTGTTACTATTCAAAATTTACAAGTAATTAAAGTAATTGCTGAGAAAAACCTTATTATTATCAAAGGTTCTATTGCAGGTGCAAAAGGTTCATACGTTACAATTGAAAAATAATTCTTGAATTTTAAAATTTCAGGCTTAAACCTAAAATTAGAAAATCAATAATTCAACAATTCTACAAAACAACAATTAACAATGGAAGTATCAGTATTAAATATAAGCGGTAAAGCAACTTCAAAGAAAGTTAGCCTAAACGATGCAATCTTTGCTATCGCACCGAATGACCATGCCATTTATTTAGATGTTAAACAACATTTAGCAAATAAACGTCAGGGAACTCACAAATCAAAAGAAAGAGCTGAAGTTAGAGGTTCATCTAAAAAATTAAAGAAACAAAAAGGTACGGGTGGTGCGCGTGTTGGTAATGATAAATCTCCAACCAGAGTTGGTGGAGGTAGAGCATTCGGTCCACGTCCAAGAGATTACTCTTTTAAGTTGAATAAAAAACTAAAACGTTTAGCTCGTATATCAGCTTTAACTTATAAAGCAAAAGAAAGCAATATCACAATTTTAGAAGATTTCATTTTTGACTCTCCTAAAACACAAAAATATGCTGATCTGATAAATAATTTAAAGCTTTCAGATAAAAAAACCTTATTAGTGTTGGGGGAATCAAATAAAAACATATATTTGTCCTCCCGAAATATAGGCAACGCAAAAGTTGTAACTGCTTCGGATCTAAACACTTACGATATTTTGAATGCAAATAACCTTTTGCTTGTAGAAAGTTCAGTAAAGGAAATTGAGAGTTTATTAGGCAATTAATTAAAAAAGTTTAGAAAATTGAAGATTTAATGATCTAAAGATTTAATAAAAAAAAATCGAAAAAATCACAAATTTCCAATTCACTAGATTAACAAATAAAAAGAGATGAGCATAATAATTAAACCGGTTATAACCGAAAAAATGACTGCCCAAGGTGATAAATTTAATCGCTACGGATTTGTTGTAAATAAAGAAGCTAACAAAGTTCAGATTAAAGGAGCTATTGAAAAACTTTATAGTGTTACTGTTGATTCAGTTAATACACAAAATTACGTTGGTAAAGTAAAAACCCGTAATACAACAAGAGGCATTGCAATTGGTAGAACCAATCAACATAAAAGAGCAATTGTTACCCTTAAAAAAGGCGAAACAATTGATTTTTACGCAAGCATTTAATAAAAAAGTAACTATACCCCGAGCAGTCGGGGTGATAATAAAATAAACTGAGATGGCTTTAAAGAAATTAAGACCCTTAACACCGGGACAACGTTTTAAATTAGTTAGTGATAATGCTGATATTACTGCAGGTAAACCTGAAAAGAGTTTATTGGTTCCGATAAAAAAATCGGGTGGACGTGATAACACAGGTAAAATGACCATGCGTTATATCGGTGGTGGTCACAAACAACAATACCGTATTATCGATTTTAAAAGAGATAAAATTGGTGTACCGGGAACTGTAAAAACTATTGAGTACGATCCAAATCGTACTGCACGTATCGCTTTAGTTGTTTATGCTGATGGCGAAAAACGTTATATTGTTGCTCCAACCGGACTACTTGTTGGACAAAAAATTGTATCTGGTAAAGATGCAACCCCTTCTATAGGTAACGCAATGTATCTATCTGATATTCCATTAGGTACAACAATCCACAATATTGAATTACGTCCTGGACAAGGTGCTATTATGGCACGTAGTGCAGGATCTGCAGCACAGTTAAGCGCAAGAGATGGTAAATATGCGATCGTTAAAATGCCTTCTGGCGAAACTCGTATGATACTTATCACTTGTATGGCTACAATTGGAGCTGTTTCAAATGCTGATCATAATTTAGAGATCAGTGGTAAAGCTGGCCGTAGCCGTTGGCAAGGTCGCAGACCGAGAACTCGTCCGGTAGCTATGAACCCTGTCGATCACCCAATGGGTGGTGGTGAAGGTAGAGCATCCGGTGGTCACCCTCGTTCACGCAAAGGTTTACCATCTAAAGGTTTCAAAACCCGTTACCCTAAAAAAGCTTCGAATAAATACATTATAGAAGGAAGAAAGAAATAAATTAACCTAGTTTAATGGTTCTTCTCTGAAGAATTCACAACTAAAAAACAACAGAAATGGCACGTTCATTAAAAAAAGGTCCTTTTATCGATTGGAAGTTAGAGAAGAGATTACTCGACCTACAAGCATCAGGTAAAAAAACAGTAATCAAAACCTGGTCTCGCAGATCAATGATTTCTCCGGAATTCGTAGGTTTAACAGTAGCAGTGCACAATGGTAATAAATTTATCCCTGTGTATGTAACAGAAAACATGGTTGGACACAAATTCGGTGAATTTTCACCAACCAGAACTTTCAGAGGTCACTCGGGTAACAGAGATAAAGCAAGTAAATAAAAACAAATTGGAGAATTGGAGATTTGAAAAATTTGAGAATTCAAATCATTAAATCACTAAATCACCAGATCAATAATTATAACAATGGGTGTTAGAAAAAAGAACGCAGCGGACGCACGGAAAGAGGCAAACAAAAGCATATATTTTGCTGTTTTGAAAAATTGCCCTACATCTCCCCGTAAAATGAGATTACTAGCTGATCTGATCAGAGGTAAAGAAGTATATATGGCTTTGAACATTTTGAAATTCAATCCAAAAGAAGCTTCTGTAAGATTAGAGAAATTGTTGACATCAGCAATTTCAAATTTCGAAGCCAAAACAGGCCAAAAACCTGAAGATAGTAACTTGGTAGTGAAAGAAGTTTTTGTTGATAGTGCACTTCAAATGAAGCGTTTAAGAACAGCGCCTCAAGGTCGTGCTAACAGGATCAGAAAACGTTCGAACCACGTTACATTAATAGTAGACAGCAAAAAAATTGTTGTTGACAGTAAAAAACAAGAAGAAACATCTAAATAATAATATTTTCAATGGGACAAAAAGCAAATCCAATAGGCTTACGTTTAGGCATCATTAAAGGATGGGATTCAAACTGGTACGGTGGAAAAAATTTTTCTGACAAATTAGTAGAAGATCATAAAATCAGAACTTACTTGAAAGCTCGTCTTGCGAAAGCCAGCATTTCAAAAATTGTGATTGAAAGAACAGTAAAAATCATTACTGTTACTATTAACACATCTCGTCCCGGAATTATTATTGGCAAAGGTGGTCAGGAAGTAGATAAGATTAAGGAAGAGTTGAAAAAAATCACTAAAAAAGATATTCAAATCAATATTTTTGAAATTAAACGTCCTGAGTTAGATGCTCGTTTAGTTGCTGATAGCATTGCCCGTCAAATTGAAGGACGTATCTCTTTTCGTAGAGCAGTTAAAATGGCGGTAGCTTCCACAATGCGCATGGGTGCAGAAGGTATCAAAGTTAAATGTTCTGGTCGTTTGGCTGGTGCAGAGATGGCTCGTGTTGAAGGATACAAAGAAGGTCGTACTCCATTACATACATTACGTGCTGATATTGATTATGCACTTGGTGAAGCACATACTACTTATGGTCGTATTGGTGTAAAAGTTTGGATATGCAAAGGTGAAATTTATGGTAAACGTGATTTATCACCAAATGTTGGCGCAACTGCTGTAGGAGCAAAAGATGCAAAAAAAGGTGGACCATCCACAGGCGGAAATCCAAAATTTGATAAACGTGGACCGGGTGGACCATCAAAAGGTGGAAACGATAGAAACGATAAAAGAAGAGAACCAAGAAAATAAAAAAAATTAAGGAATTAGGATTAAGGAATTTAAAAATTCTAAATCCTAAATCCTAAATCCTAAAATAAATTAAGAAAAGATGTTACAGCCTAAAAGAACCAAATACAGAAAAATGCACAAAATGAAAATGAAAGGTAACGCTAAGCGTGGCGACCAACTTTCATTCGGTTCATTTGGGCTAAAGGCAACAGAAGGTTGCTGGGTTACAGCACGCCAGATAGAAGCGGCCAGAGTTGCAGTAACACGTTTCATGAAACGTGAAGGTCAGATCTGGATCCGTATTTTCCCTGATAAACCAATTACTTCAAAACCAGCCGAAGTTCGTATGGGTAAAGGTAAAGGTGCCCCTGAATATTGGGTTGCCGTGGTAAAACCAGGACGCGTTATTTTTGAAGCAGACGGTGTACCGGTAGAAGTAGCTAAAGAAGCATTAAGATTAGCAGCTCAAAAATTACCTTTAACAACTCAGTTTGTTGTAAGAAGAGATTACGCTGCTGAAGTTGCAAGTGCTTAACAAAAATTAATTGAGAGAATTATTATAATAAATAATATGAACCAAGCAGACATCAAACAACTTTCTACAAGCGATCTTCGCGAGAGAGTAAAAGAAGAAAAAGGCACATTGGCTAAATTAAAGCTTAATCATGCAGTGTCCCCTATTGAAAACCCACTGAAAATTACTTTCAGCAGAAAAACAGTAGCAAGATTACAAACCGAACTTCGCAGTAGAGAATTAGCAGAAGCAAAAAAATAATTTCAACAATGGAAGATAGAAATTTAAGAAAAGAAAAAATTGGTTTAGTTACCAGCAATAAAATGGATAAGTCAATTGTTGTTTCAGTTGAACGTAAAGTAAAACATCCAAAATATGGTAAGTTCCTAAAAAAAACTACTAAATTTGTTGCCCACGATGAAGCTAACACTTGTAGTATTGGTGATACTGTAAAAATTATGGAAACTCGTCCTATCAGCAAAAACAAATGCTGGAGACTTGTTGAAGTTCTTGAGAAAGTGAAATAATATTAAGGATTAAGGATTTCCGAATTAGGATTAAAACTAATATAAAATCCAAAATATAATTAATGATTTGAATTGAAGGGTTTTTAAAATCCTAAATCCCAAATCCTAAATCATAAAATAACAAATGGTACAACAGGAATCAAGATTATTAGTTGCGGATAACAGCGGTGCAAAAGAAGTACTTGTTATACGTGTACTTGGCGGAACAAAGAAAAGATATGCTTCTATTGGTGATAAAGTAGTAGTAACAGTTAAACATGCGTTAGCATCCGGTAATATTAAAAAGGGTGCTGTTTCAAAAGCAGTAGTAGTAAGAACCAGAAAAGAAGTAAGACGTGCTGATGGTTCATACATTCGTTTTGATGATAATGCAGTAGTTCTGTTAAATGCTTCTGACGAACTAAGAGGAACTCGTATTTTCGGACCAGTTGCCCGCGAATTAAGAGATAAACAATTCATGAAAATAATTTCACTCGCTCCAGAAGTTCTGTAAGTGAATAATCAATAATAACAATGCAAGTAAAGTTACACATCAAAAAAGGCGATTCTGTTAAAGTTATTGCCGGTGATTCAAAAAATCAGGAAGGCAAAGTTCTATCTATTGATAGAGTAAAAAGCCGTGCAATTGTGGAAGGCGTTAATTTAGTATCTAAACATACTAAACCAAACACTAAAAGCCCACAAGGTGGAATTGTAAAGCAAGAGGCTTCAGTCCATATTTCTAATCTAATGGTAATCGAACCAGGTACAGGTAAAGCTACCCGTGTAGGTCGTAAATTAGATGACAAAAGCAACAAACTAGTACGTTACTCAAAAAAAACAGGGGAGGTAATTAAATAATGGCTTATTCACCACGCTTAAAAGACAAGTATAAAGCAGATGTAGTACCTGCTTTACAGAAAAAATTTGGTTACAGCAGTTCAATGCAAGTACCAAAAATAACAAAAATATGCCTTAACCAAGGAGTTGGTGAGGCTGTTTCTGATAAGAAATTAATAGAAGGTGCAATCAAAGAAATGACCACTATCAGTGGGCAGAAAGCAGTTGCAACAGTATCTAAAAAAGATATTTCTAACTTCAAACTTCGTAAAGGAGTTCCTATCGGAGTTAGAGTAACTTTACGTGGAGATATGATGTATGAGTTTTTAGATCGATTAATTTCCGTAGCTTTGCCCCGGATTCGTGATTTTAGAGGAATTAATGAAAAAGGATTTGACGGAAGTGGCAACTATACATTAGGTGTTACTGAGCAGATCATTTTCCCTGAAATTGATATCGACAAAGTAAATAAAATAATGGGTATGGACATTACGTTCGTAACTACTGCAGATAACGATGATGAAGCATTAGCTTTGTTAAGTGAATTTGGATTACCATTTAAGAATCAGAAGAAATAAAAAAAAGACGCAAGATATTAGATACAAGAGACAAGACAGTGATGTCGCAAATCTTGAATCTTGAATCTTGTTTCTTGAATCTAAAAAAATAAAGAAAGATGGCAAAAGAATCAATGAAGGCAAGAGAAGTTAAAAGAAAAAGACTTGCTGACCTATACGCTGACAGAAGAGCTGCTTTAAAAGCAGCAGGTGATTCAGTTGGATTACAAAAACTTCCTAGAGCATCTTCTCCTGGTCGTCAACGTAACCGTTGTAAATTAACCGGTCGTCCAAGAGGCTATATGCGCCAGTTTGGACTTTCCAGAAATTCATTTCGGGAAATGGCTTTGGATGGTTTGATCCCGGGCATCACGAAATCAAGCTGGTAGTTTACCAAATTGAAATAAAAAGAGTATTAATATATAATTATCCTGCGTGCGGGATAAGATATAAAACCCAAAAAAATGACAGATACCATTGCAGATTACCTTACAAGAGTAAGAAATGCTATTAAAGCAAACCACAGAATTGTGGAAATCCCTTCTTCCAACCTAAAAAAAGAGATCACAAAAATCCTTTTTGAAAAAGGCTACATTTTAAGCTACAAATTTGAAACTACAACCGTTCAAGGCGTTATTAAAATTGCTTTGAAATACCATCCGGTAAGTAAACAATCAGCTATAAAAAATTTAACGAGAATAAGTACTCCAGGTTTAAGACAATATGCAGGGTCAACAAAATTACCCCGCGTTTTAAATGGTTTGGGTGTTGCCATCATTTCTACTTCTAAAGGTGTAATGACCGATAAAGAAGCGAAAACTCAAAAAGTGGGTGGTGAAGTATTATGCTATGTATATTAGAAATTAAAGAATTATAGAGGTAGAGAAATTGAGAATTATTTTTTTAATTCAACAAATCTCTAAATCACTAAATCAACAATTCATAAAAGATGTCAAGAATAGGTAAATTACCAATCGCACTTCCAAAAGGAGTAGATGTAAATGTTTCAGATAAAAATGTAGTAACAGTTAAAGGTGCTAAAGGTACTTTAACTCAAAAACTAGATGCTGCAATTACCATTAAAAATGAAGGTGGAGTAATTACAGTAGAACGTGCTACTGAGCAAAAACGCCACAAAGCAATGCATGGTTTATACCGCGCGTTGATAGCTTCAATGATTAAAGGTGTAAGTGAAGGATACAAAACCGAACAAGAACTTGTTGGTGTTGGTTTCCGTGCTGCAAACAAAGGTCAGTTGTTAGAGTTAACCTTAGGTTTTTCTCACAATATCTCTTTTGAATTGCCGGCTGAGATCAAAGTAACTACCACTACAGAAAAAGGTAAAAATCCAACCATTATTTTGGAATGTGCCGATAAACAATTAATAGGTGCAGTTGCTGCAAAAATACGTTCATTACGTAAACCTGAACCATATAAAGGAAAAGGTATTAAGTTTGCCGGTGAAATTTTAAGAAAGAAAGCTGGTAAATCAGCAGGTAAATAATATAAAGAATTCATATTATCGGCATAAACCGATAGCAATAAGATAAATAAAATGGCTATTACAAAAGAATTCAGAAGAAACAGAATTAAACAACGCATCCGTAAAGTAGTTCACGGAGAAGCTGGTAATCCGAGATTATCTGTTTTTAGAAGCAATAAAGGAATTTATGTTCAATTGATAGATGATGTTACCGGTAAAACACTAGTTGCAGCTTCTTCAGTAGATAAAGGAATTGCTGATGCAAAAGGAAACAAGATCGATCAAGCTAAATTGGTTGGTAAAGCAATCGCTGAAAAAGCTTCAAAAGCAGGTATTTCAACTGTTCGTTTTGATAGAAACGGTTACTTATATCACGGCCGTGTTAAATCATTGGCAGAAGGTGCTCGTGAAGCAGGATTAAAGTTTTAATAATTAAATTAAAAAATTAAAGATTGAAGGTGATAGGATAATATCCTGAATCCTAAATCCTAAATCTAAAAATAAATAGAATGTCAAACGAAAACATTAAAAGAGTAAAATCAAGCGACATCGAACTTAAAGATAAGCTTGTTAGCATCCAACGTGTAACTAAAGTTACTAAAGGTGGTAGAAACTTTACATTTTCAGCTATTGTTGTAGTTGGAAACGAAAAAGGGATTGTAGGTTACGGTTTAGGTAAAGCTAAAGAAGTTACTGATGCGATCACAAAAGGAATTGATGATGCTAAAAAGAATTTGATTAAAGTTGCACTTGTTAAAGGAAGTGTTGCTCACGAACAATATGGTAAATTTGGTGGTGCATTAGTATTCTTAAAGCCTGCTGCCCATGGTACAGGAGTTATTGCTGGTGGTGCAATGCGTGCAGTATTGGAAAGTGTTGGTGTTACTGATGTATTGGCAAAATCAAAAGGTTCATCAAACCCTCACAACGTGGTAAAAGCTACTATGGATGCGTTGATGAAAATGCGTGACGCAGCTACTGTTGCTCAGCATCGTGGTATTTCAATGGATAAAGTATTTAACGGATAACAGAAATGTTAAATGTTGAAGGTTGTATGTTGAATTATTTCATATGACCACATTTACAATTTAACATTTATAATTTAAAATAATTTTTAAAAGATGGCAACAATTAAAATTAAACAAATAAAAAGTGGTATTAACCGTCCTGAACGTCAAAAACGTACATTACGTGCTCTTGGTTTTACCAAAATGAACCAAACTATTGAAAAAGAAGCTAACGCTCAAATTAATGGAATGATTGCAAAAGTTGCACATTTGATTACAGTAATAAAATAGAGAATAATAAAAATAAAAAACAGGTGTTAGATTTTAGATGATTGGATTAACCAACATCCAACCATCCAACATTCAAAATCTCAAAATAAAAAAAAGATGAATTTAAGTCAATTAACTCCAGCAGAAGGTTCGGTAAAAAACGCCAAAAAACGTATAGGTAGAGGTCAGGGATCAGGTAAAGGTGGAACATCAACAAAAGGACATAAAGGTGCTCAATCCCGTTCAGGATACTCAGCAAAAAGAGGTTTTGAAGGTGGACAAATGCCATTACAAAGACGTGTTCCTAAATTCGGATTTAAAAACATTAACCGTGTTGAATATCGTGGAATCAATTTAGATATTATTCAGGCATTGGTTGAAGAAAACAAATTAAGTACTATTGATATCGCTTTCTTAATTTCAAAAGGATTAGCTCATAAAAACGACAAAATAAAAGTATTAGGTCGTGGTGAGTTAAAATCAAAAGTTGAAATAAAAGTACATGCTTTTTCAGCAACTGCAAAATCAGCTATTGAAGCTCAAGGCGGAACTGCAGTAGCAATTTAGTTCGACCTGAGGTTTGGAGTTATTAGTTAGAATTTAGAATTTGGGATTAAAAATTTTATGAAGAACTTAATAAATACATTAAAAAACATTTGGAAAATTGATGATCTGAGAGTGCGTATTCTTAACACGCTCGGATTTATTTTAATTTACCGTTTGGGTTCGTATATAGTACTTCCAGGAGTTAATTCGGCAGTACTTTCTGAGGCAAGTAAAGGTGCTAATGAAGGAATTGTTGGTTTAATTAACATTTTTGCCGGTGGCGCCTTTTCTCGTGCTTCGGTTTTTGGTTTGGGTATCATGCCTTATATTTCGGCTTCTATCGTAATTCAATTATTGGGTATGGCATTGCCATATTTCCGTAAATTACAAATGTCAGGTGAAAGCGGACGTAAAAAAATCAATCAGATCACAAGGTTCTTAACTGTTGTAATTACAATGTTACAAGCTCCGGGATATATTGCATCTCAAATTACAAATAAAGCCGGTGTTGTTACTGATCCAAGTACATTCTGGTACATTCAATCTGTTTTGATTTTGATCACAGGAACAATGTTTGTAATGTGGTTAGGTGAAAAAATTACTGATAAAGGTATTGGTAATGGTATTTCTATTATCATCATGATCGGTATTATTGCTCGTTTACCTTTTGCATTCGTTTCCGAATTCGGTTCACGTTTAGGTGGCGAAGGTGGTGGTTTGATAATGTTATTAATAGAACTTGTATTATTATTATTAGTAATAATGGGAACAATTATGTTAGTACAAGGTACCCGCAAAATACCGGTTCAGTTTGCTAAAAAAATTGTTGGTAATAAACAATATGGTGGTGTACGTCAGTACATTCCTTTAAAAGTGAATGCTGCAGGGGTTATGCCGATCATTTTTGCTCAGGCAATCATGTTCATACCATTAACTATTGTTGGTTTTTCTCAGTCCGAAGCATTAACAGGATTTGTAGGAACTTTTTCTAACCATTACGGATTTTGGTATAACCTTGTATTTGCTCTTTTGATCATTGTATTTACTTATTTTTATACCGCTATTACTGTTAATCCAAACCAAATGGCTGAGGATATGAAACGTAATGGAGGTTTTGTACCGGGAATTAAACCAGGTAAAAAAACGGCTGAATTTATTGACTTAGTAATGTCAAGAATTACATTACCGGGATCTATTTTCCTTGCTGTTATCGCTATTTTGCCTGCATTTGCTGTTAAAATAAATATTAGCCAAGAATTTGCACAATTTTATGGTGGAACATCCTTATTGATTTTGGTTGGGGTAGTATTAGATACATTGCAACAAATTGAAAGTCATTTATTAATGCGTCATTATGATGGATTAATGAAAACAGGAAAAATAAAAGGTCGTTCTTCAATGAGTATGACTACTGCTTAATAATAAATTAGAGAAATTGAGAATTAGAGAATTAGAGAATGTTAAAAAATCTCTAAATCAACAAATCACTAAATCACCAAATAAAACGTGTCAAAAGCAGTTTTTTATAAGACTAAAGAGGAAATAGAGTTAATACGTGAAAGTTCTTTACTTGTTGGAAAAACACTGGCGGAGGTTGCTAAAATTATTAAACCTGGAATTACAAGTTTATCATTAGATAAAATTGCAGAAGAGTTTATTAAAGATAATAATGCAATACCTGCTTTTAAAGGATACAGCGGTTTCCCAAATACATTGTGCATTTCATTAAATTCACATGTTGTTCACGGAATACCAAGTAACTACATTTTAAAAGATGGTGATATTGTTTCGGTAGACTGTGGAGTAGTTAAAAATAAATACTTTGGCGACTCGGCATATACTTTTGCAATTGGTGAAGTAAAACCAGAGATCCTAAACCTTTTAAAGATCACCAAAGAAAGCCTTTATAAAGCAATTGAAGTGGCAATAGTTGGTAATCGTTTGGGAGATATAAGTGCTGCTGTTCAATCTCATGCTGAAAAGAATGGTTATTCTGTAGTACGCGAATTGGTTGGACACGGTATAGGACAAAACCTTCACGAAGCCCCTGAAGTACCAAATTATGGTAAAAAAGGATCAGGACTTAAGCTTCAAGAAGGTTTGGTTATTGCAATTGAACCAATGATAAATTTGGGTAAAAAAGCAATTATACAGGAAAAAGACGGTTGGACAATACGTACTGCTGATGGCTTAGCTTCAGCACATTTTGAACATACAATTGCTATTGGAAAAGATAAAGCCGATATACTTTCGAGCTTCGATTATATAGAAAAAGCACTAAATAAAAATAATTTATCAGTAATTAGTTAGGAATTTGTACCTTTGCGGACTTCCAAATCGGCTAAGTTATTAAATGTAATAAAAATATATGGCTAAACAAGCGTCAATTGAGCAAGACGGAATTATTTTAGAAGCATTGTCTAATGCAATGTTTCGCGTTGAGCTTGAGAACGGACACGTGATTACAGCACATATTTCAGGTAAAATGCGTATGCATTATATTAAAATTTTAACCGGTGACAAAGTGAAAATTGAAATGTCACCTTACGATTTAACAAAAGGAAGAATAACATATAGGTACAAATAAAAAAGATGTTAGATTTTAGATATTGGATTTTATTAACATCCAACCATCCAACATCCAACATCCAAAATCTCAAGAAAAATGAAAGTAAGAACATCAATCAAAAAAAGAAGTGTTGACTGCAAAATAGTTCGTAGAAATGGCGTTTTGTATGTGATCAACAAAAAAAATCCTAAGTTTAAACAAAGACAAGGGTAATAAATAAAAATACAGATGTTAGATGTTAGATAATTGGATATTAGATTGTCCAATATCCAAAATCCAATCATCAAAAATCTTTTAATCAACAATTAGAAAACAATGGCAAGAATTGCAGGTATTGATTTACCAAACAACAAAAGAGGCGAAATTGGCTTAACTTACATTTACGGAATTGGTCGCAGCAGTGCTCAGAAAGTATTAACTGAAGCTGGTATCGATTGGAATACTAAAGTTCAAGACTGGAATGATGACCAGTTAACAGCTATCCGTACTATCCTTAACGATAAGTACAAATTAGAAGGTTCTTTACGTTCTGAAGTGCAATTAAACATCAAACGTTTGATGGACATTGGTGCTTATAGAGGTATCCGTCACCGTTTGGGATTACCTGTACGTGGTCAAACTACTAAAAATAATGCACGTACCAGAAAAGGTAAACGTAAAACAGTTGCAAACAAGAAAAAAGTAACGAAATAAAATTAATTTAAAGTTCGAAAGTTCAAAGTTGGAAAGTTAAGAACCAACAACTTTAAACTTTAAAATTTTAAACTCAAAAAAAAATGGCTAAACAAAATCAATCAACAACTGCAGCTAAAGCGGTTGCTAAAAAAAGAGTTGTAAAAGTAGATGCAGTTGGGGAAGCTCATATCAATGCTACATTTAACAACATTATTATTTCCTTAACCAACATTACCGGTCAGGTGATATCATGGTCGAGTGCTGGTAAAATGGGGTTTCGTGGTTCAAAAAAGAACACACCTTATGCCGCTCAGTTAGCAGCTTCTGATTGTGCAAAAGTAGCTCACGCTGCAGGATTAAGAAAAGTAAAAGTATTTGTTAAAGGTCCTGGTGCAGGTCGTGAATCAGCGATACGTACTATTTCCGGTGCAGGTATTGAAGTAAGCGAAATCATGGATATTACACCAATTCCACATAATGGTTGCCGTCCTCCAAAACGCAGAAGAGTATAATATTATAGTTCAAAGTTTGAAAGTTCAAAGTTTGAAAGTTCGAAGTCAAAAATTTATTTGACAACTAACAACCAACAACTAACAACCAATAAAAAAATAAAATGGCAAGATACATCGGCCCCAAATCAAAAATTGCAAGAAAGTTTAAAGAACCAATATTTGGTCCAGATAAGGTATTAGAAAAAAAGAATTATCCTCCGGGAATGCATGGTTTATCTAAAAAACGTTCTAAGCAATCGGAATACTCTGTTCAGTTACGTGAAAAACAAAAAGCAAAATATACTTATGGTATATTAGAGCGTCAATTTGCAAAAATTTACGCGATGGCTCAAACTGCACATGGTGTTACTGGTGAAGTATTACTTCAGTTGATCGAGTCCCGTTTGGATAATGTTGTTTATCGTATGGGTATTGCTCCAACTCGTAGTGGTGCACGTCAATTAGTTGGACATGGCCATATCACAGTTAATGGTAATGTTGTAAATATTGCATCTTATGTTTTAAAACCAGGTGATTCTGTTGCAGTTCGCGAACGTTCAAAAACATTAGAAGTGATCAGCAAAAACGTATTATCTTCAAATAATCAGTTTCCTTGGATGGATTTTGATAAAACAAGTATGGTAGGTAAATTTATTTCAATTCCTGAAAGAGTTCAAATACCAGAAAATATCAAAGAACAACTAATTGTCGAGTTGTACTCTAAATAAAGAATTCACTTTTTAACCCTCCTTGTAAAAGAGATAGGGTTTTGGTGGATACTAAAAGAAAAAATTTTACTCCTCCCCTTCTGTGAAGAGAGATTAAAAAAGTAAAATTTATAACAATTAACTATTAACTAATAACTATACACACACATGGCAATTTTAGCTTTTCAAAAACCTGATAAGGTTATTATGATTAACTCCAGTGAAACTGAAGGACAATTTGAATTCCGTCCCTTGGAGCCTGGCTATGGTATTACCGTAGGTAATGCTTTAAGAAGAATTTTATTGTCATCACTTGAAGGTCACGCAATCACTACAATGAAAATTGAAGGTGTTGATCATGAATTTTCTACACTTAAAGGTGTTACTGAAGATGTAACTGAGATAATCCTTAACTTAAAGCAGGTTCGTTTTAAAAAGCAAATTGAAACTACAGATTTTGAAAAAGTAACTGTAACTGTTACAGGTAAAACTCAGTTAACTGCTGGTGATATCGGTAAATTTACTTCAGGATTCCAGGTTTTGAATTCAGATCTAGTTATCTGTAACATGGAACCAAATGTAAAATTAAGAATAGAATTAACTATTGACAAAGGCCGTGGTTATGTTCCTGCAGAAGAGAACAAACCGGTTAATGCAAGTTTGGGTTTAATTCCAATCGACTCTATTTACACTCCAATCAAAAATGTTCAATACAGCATTGAAAACTTCCGTGTTGAACAAAAAACAGATTACGAGAAATTAATAATGAACATTGTTACTGATGGTTCTATTCACCCGAAAGAAGCATTGAAAGAAGCAGCTAAAATTCTTATTCATCACTTTATGTTATTCTCTGACGAGCGTATCACATTGGATACTGAAGAAAAAATGGCAACTGAAGAATTTGATGAAACATCATTACACATGCGTCAGTTATTAAAAACGAAATTAGTTGATATGGATCTTTCAGTGCGTGCATTAAATTGCTTAAAAGCAGCTGATGTTGATACTTTGGCTGATCTTGTTTCTTTCGCTAAACATGATTTATTAAAATTCCGTAACTTCGGTAAAAAATCATTAACAGAGTTAGAAGATCTGGTAGCAAACAAAGGTTTAACCTTTGGAATGAACTTAGCAAAATATAAATTAGATAAAGAATAAATTAGATTTTGGATATTAGATAATAGATGTTTGACATCTAATATCTAAAAATCTAACATCTTTAATACTAAAAATAAAATGAGACACGGAGATAAATTAAATAATTTAGGAAGAAAGACAGCACATCGTAAATCGATGTTGGCGAATATGGCTAGCTCACTTATCTTTCACAAACGCATTTCTACTACTGTAGCTAAAGCTAAAGCGTTAAGACTATACGTTGAACCACTTTTAACTAAATCTAAAGATGATTCAACACATTCAAGACGTACTGTATTTGCTTATTTAAAAAGCAAAGAAGCTGTTGATATGTTGTTTAAAGATATCGCAGTTAAAATTGCTGATCGTCCGGGTGGATACACCAGAATTTTAAAAACAGGTACTCGTTTAGGTGATAGAGCTGATATGTGCTTTATTGAATTAGTTGATTTCAACGAAAATATGTTAGCTGCAAAAGCTCCTGTTAAAGCAAAAGCTGCAAGACGTAGTACTAAGAAAAAACCAGCCGAAGGAACTGCAAAAGCACCAAAAGCAACTTCTGAAAAAGAAGCTACTGATGAGGCTACAGATGAACCAAAAGGTGAATAAATTCTGAATTAAATTTTTATAAAAAAAAGGATAAAGTAATTTTGCTTTATCCTTTTTTTATGCATTTATAACTTAAGAGTTAATTATATTAAAAAATATACGCAACTGATAGCGTATACTGACCAAACAAGACAAATAAGCGCAACTAGTTGCGTATATAAACGTGTTGGTGGCAATAAGGTCAGGACAATGGGAGAGCGAAATAATTACGACTCGTAATTCTGTAAAAAACAAATGAATGAAAGCTGAATTTTTATTTAACATCCTTATTTTGACACTTTTTCTCTTTGGGGGTAATTATTGTTTTCATTATTATTTCAAGAAAAAACGTGAACAACTATTTAAAGACCTTCATGATAAAGAAGTAGAGTATATCGAAAACGTAAAAACAAAAATCGTTGGCTTTAGTGCTTTTTCCTTTTCAAATCGTATCTATACTTCAGACGTTATTTTGGTAAATAACAATATTGTAATTATTCTACATAATTATTTTCTACTTATTAAACGAAATCAGTCACTTTTGCAATTGGCTATAAACAGAAAAGAAAGAAAGCTTAATGGTGTGACAAGCAGTTTAAAATTCATTAAAAACATTCAAGTTTTAAATGATAAAATTAAAATTTCGTTGAACGACTCAAGAACAATTACTGCCGAACAAAGTGTAGAATTGGATTTTGCCGACAGGAATATTGATATAAAGCATGCATTGACAAAAAAGCATATTATTAATCAGCAAAACAGTTTTGTGAGTTAATATAGTTTTGCGCTTGTGGACAATTTTGTGGGTTAAGACCGCTGGACTGTTTCACTGTTTAGCATTTAGACAGTTTTGTGAGTTAATAAAGTTTTGCGCTTTTGGGCAATTTTGCGAGTTACGACCGCTGGACTGCTAGACTGTTGCGCATTTAGACCGTTTTGTGAGTTAATAAAGTTTTGTGCTTGTGGACAATGTTGCGGGTTACGACCGCTGGACTGTTTCACTGTTGAGCATTTAGACAGTTTTGTGAGTTAACAATGTTTTGTGCTTGTGGACAGTTTTGTGAGTTACGAAATTTTGGAACTGACTATATACGGAATGAAAGTCTTACTGCCACCAACATTGGCTATGCAATAAGCTGGCATTTTAGTACATTTAATGTGCGTCTTTTCAAATAAGCATTTGTCTCTGCGGACAAATACTTCTTCGTAAATCCGCTCATCGCATAGCCGCCCGTTGGTGGCAATAAGGTTAAAAAAAATGATGCAATTTAGACAAACAACTATGAGGTTATTATTTTTTATGCTATTATTTTTTTTCAATTCCATTAGCTATTCCCAATCTAAGACTCAAATGGCTATAATGGATACTACAATTATCTCCAGCAAGACTAAGACTAAATCAGTACTATTATTAAGCTCTAGCGACTTTAAATTATACCTTAACAAACAATATTTTATTCATTTAATCAAAAAAAAAATAAAGGGAAACAAAGTATCATTAATTCATTTTTTAAAATCATCGGACTCTCTTGATTTTGATAAGTTAGATTTTTTTTCTGAAAATTTAATTTCATTAAATGACAACTGTGACTTTATAATTAAAGGTATAATAAAACAATGCATTAAAGATGGGCAATTTCTTTTCACAAAAGACAGATTGGGCAATACTTACAAGACAATTCTAATGGTAGACAATTTTAGTTTGGTTAGCCAGGAATTAAAAGAAAAAAATTATAGTTGTAAACGTCAATATTTAGAATTTTTGCTTCCTGACAAGAGAACAAGCATTCTTACAAGGGTTTCACACATCACTCCAAGGGGAGATTAAGGCGCACATGGACAGTTCTGTGAGTTAATAAAGTTTTGTGCTGTGGACAACTTTGTGGGTTACGACCTCTGTACTGTTGGACTGTTGTGCATTTAGACAGTTTTGTGAGTAAATAAAATTTCGCGCTTGTGGACAATTTTGCGAATTACGACCGCTGTACTGTTGGACTGTTGCGCATTTAGACAGTTTTGTGAGTAAATAAAATTTCGCGCTTGTGGACATTTTGAGAATTACGACCGCTGTACTGTTGTACTGTTGCGCTTTTAGACAGTTTTGTGAGTTAATAAAGTTCTGTGCTTGTGGACAGTTTTGTGAGTTACGAAATTGGAGACAGAATTATAGTTGGACTAAAATTCTTACTGCCACCAACATAGCCTATGCGCTATTGCTGGCATTTTAGTATATTTAGTGTGCAAATTTTCAAACAAGCATTTGTCCTTGCGGACAAATACTTCTTCGTAAATCCGCAATAGCGCATAGCCTGCCGTTAAGTGCAATTGTCCAACAAAAAAATATCGAACTATGAAAAAATGCTATTTAATAATCCTTTTGCTACTTGTTATGAAAAGCGCTTGGTCTCAAAACAGTCAAAATAAAAAATTTGAAACTAAAAAAGACAGTAGCAATTATGAACTAATAAACGGCTGCAAAAAAGAGGTCAGTAATAAATCTTTTCAAAACAATGGTAATGATTGGACAGAATGGAAAAAGGAATACACTAAAAAAGGTAAACAAACCTGCGATTTCTCAGCATATATTATTTACAAGAAAAAATTTGTAAACGGGAATCTTAAAGAAGAAACACAATATACTTCTGGCTGTGATGAATGTGATGAAAAACCTTGTGGAAATTGGAATTATTATGACGACAATGGAACGAAAATAAAAACAATTACACATGGAGAATGTGCCCTAACAGAATTTGAAAAAAAATAAAATATGGGTTACGAATTGCGGGTAACAGGACTTCTATGGCTTACGAAACTACGTGTAATAGGACTTCTATGGGTTACGAACTGCGGGAAATAAGACTTCTATGGGTTTCGAACTGCGGGTAATAGGACTTCAATGGGTCACGAATTACGGGTAGTTGGACCTGTGGGTTACGAACTGTGGGTAGTTAGGCACGAATTGTGTATTACGAACTGCATGTGACGAACAAATAAAGAAAAAACAACAGCACTTAACATTGGCTAAGCAAAATGGCCGTTAATAGACAGTTTCATCATTTCAGTTCGCATTGAAAATCGGTCGTGGCAAAAACATTTCACAGCGGAAGAAAATTATTTTTTATTTTTTTTTGCCACTGTTAATTGATTAATTTCGTTTACGAAGGCGGCCACCTCTGCCTAGCCACTCGTTAGCGGTCATGCTATGACGACAGTGCAAACTTCAAAAGGTAGAATAATGAAAATCAGTTTTTACATATTGGCACTTTCTCTTTTGACAAGTTGCGGCAACGGACAGCAACAGAAGGGCAATGTTTCCAACATATCAGACATAACTAAAACCGACACGACAACAGTTGACGAGAAAGAGAAGCCACAAATCCAATTTACCGACCGACAACTTAAAAGCTATTTGGACAGCATTGGCAGTTTATCCACTTATCCGCTGGCAGACAAAGTTTCTTTTATAGAGGACTCTATTTTCAAAAATCAGTTGCAAATGGACAAACTCGTTTCAGAACCTGACTTCTCTAAACTTAAACAAGCGATAGAGCATGAGGTTGACAGAGAGATTGACATCAAGACAGCAAAAAATATTTTTGGAGTAATTCAAATTGACAGTTCCTATTTAGAAAAAGGAAGAATTCCAATAACCCTATTTTCATTTGATAAAAACAAAACCGAACTTAACGAATTTGCAATTTGTCTTGGCTCAACTGAAGGAGGAGAATATGGATGGAGTTGCAAACTATATTTCTTCAAAGGGAAAAGAATTATTGCACAGCATAATATTGAGCATCATTACGGACTTGAAATCAAGCATTACATAGACAGTGATGGTAAAACTGTTGTTTACTACAAGGAGAACTTTGGAACTGGTTCAGGTATTTGGCAGTTCAATTTTTACTTTTACAAATATTATGGTAACAAACTAATTCCAATCCTAAACGAACTTGAAAACGGCAACCTACAAAGTAATTGGGGTGCTCGTATTTATTGGCTTGAAGCATTTGTTACAAAGACAACCCCTCTAACTTTGAAAATGGTTTACTATCAAGAACTTTATGACACATCAGGGATAGGACACAGAATTATTGACGATTCAACACTTGTGCAATATACCTGGGACGAAAAATCAAAAACTCTTGTGGGCAATTATGAGAAAACTAAAATCAATAAACCTCAAACCCTAACCTTCTTTCTTGGAGACAACGAACTACTGTTTATCAATACTTATTATAAAACTTTGAAAGATTGTCTTAAAGACAATATGAAGCGACAACTTACTCTAAATTATTTGAACAAAGTAAAAAATCATTATGAGAACAATTGACCGACACACCTTCGGACAGACAGAAGCACGAACCGCTAACATAAAATATGCTATACCTTAGCCGACACGCTCAAAAGCCTTGCACACGGCATCGTATATTTTACTGTTATGCCCAATGCTAAAAAAAAGACAATATAAAATGGAAAAAAAAATGAAATATTATCTTTTTATATTGACAATTTGTTTGTGTCATTTGACCTCCCCTGCCCAAAACAAAAATATTGATTCGCTCCAAACCCTTCTTAAAACTGACAAAGCGGATACTAATAAAATAAACCACTCAAACGAAATATGCTGGGAGTATATAAAAATAGGACTTTTTGATACTGCCGTATACTTTGGAAATGTTTCACTACAGCTTGCACAACAATTAAATTTCAAAAGAGGCATTTCTAAGTCCTATAGTAACATTGGTATTTGCAATTATTATCAAAGCAATTTTCCAAAAGCTTTAGACTGTTATTTAAAAGCATTAAAGGAGGATGAAGACCTGGGAGATAAAAGCGGAATGGCCGCACACCTTGGCAATATTGGCACAGTTTATCTTTGTCAAGCCGACTATTCTAAAGCATTAGACTACTATAACAAAGCATTGAAAATAGCTGAAGAACTGGGAAATAAAAGAATTATTTCAAATTCATTAGGCAACATTGGTATTATTTACGAGGACCAAAAAGATTTTCCTAAAGCCTTGGATTATTATTTCAGGGGAATTAAAATGGCGGAAGTACTTAAAGATAAAAATGGAACTGCAAGGTATCTCTTTCAAATTGGTACTGTTTATAGGTACCAGGGTGATTATACGAAAGCTATGAACTATTATTCTAAAGGGTTGAAAATGGCCGAAGAGCTTGGCGATAAAAATGGTATAGCGATCCAACTTGCAAGTATTGGCTCAGCATATATTGTTTTAAAAAAGTATAATGACGCTTACAATTATATTTACCGGGCTCTTGCTCTTTCGGAGAGTATTGGTGCAAAAGACAACCTGAAAACTTGTTATTATGATTTAAGTGAGCTTTATGAGAAAGCAACTATTGCATTGCCGGATAGTATTGGTGGAAAGCTTTTAAATATGGAGCAAATGCGCTTACGTTCTTTGTATTATTTCAAACGTTCAATTGAAATTAAAGACACTCTTTTTAGCCAGGAAAATAAAAAACAATTAGTGCAAAAGGAAATGAACTTTGAGTTTGATAAAAAAGAAATAGCAGCAAAATCTGCGCAGGATAAGAAAGATGCCATAACAGACGAAGAAAAACATAGACAAAAAATTATCATCTATTCCGTAAGTTTGGGATTGTTTTTAGTTTTATTACTTGCCCTTTTTATTTTCAGAGGATATAAGCAAAAACAAAAATCCAATTTTGTACTTGGTGAAAAAAATAAAATCATTGAAGAAAAAAACAAAAACATCACCGATAGTATCAACTATGCATTACGCATACAACGCGCAATGCTTCCTCACCGCAGAGATATATGGGCCGCATTTCCTGAGTCGTTCATACTCTTTAAACCAAAAGATATAGTGAGTGGCGATTTTTATTTATTCCATCAAAACAATCAATCTACTTTAATTGCTGTTGCTGACTGCACAGGTCACGGGGTACCGGGAGCATTTATGAGTCTGGTTGGTGCGGGGAAATTAAATGACGCAGTTTCCGAAAGTTCTGACCCATCCGAAATTTTATCGCTTTTGAATAAGGGAATCAAAACCGCTCTGAAACAAACAGATGGAAATGAATCAACACGAGACGGAATGGATATTGCCCTTTGCTCAGTTGACATAGAAAACGGCTTAATAAAATACGCGGGTGCAAACCGGCCGCTATGGGTTATCCGGAAAGGACATACTGAGGTTGAAGAAATAAAAGCAACTAAAAGAGCTATTGGTGGCTTTACAGAGAACACTCAGCACTTTGAAACTCATGAATTAAAATTGCAACATGGCGACACTTTTTATATTTCCACTGACGGTTATGCGGACCAATTTGGCAAAGAAAATGGAAGAAAACTAATGACAAAAAAGTTTAAAGAAATTTTACTCAGTATTCAAGACAAATCGATGAAAGAACAGAAGCAATACTTAGAGAATTTTATAGAAAATTGGAAAGGTGGGACTGAGCAAGTGGACGACATTTTAGTTATCGGTATACGGCTCTAAATAGTACATACATTAAATAGAAAGGCGTAAAAGGGCTAAATGCGCTAAATGATCATACTAGTGGTTATGCCGTATTTAATAAAAGGAAACACATAAACATAAATTAAAGATATAAAACATTTGGCAATTAAATCTTGTAAAACTGTTCAAAAAATTGTAATTTTAAATAAAAAAAAATGAGACCTTTGTTCGCACATTTATAACTATGAAATATACATCCAAATCCCCAGCCATTCTACTACTTGAAGATGGAAAAGTATTTTACGGAAAAGCGGCCGGAAAAATTGGTACTGCTACAGGTGAAATTTGTTTTAATACCGGTATGACCGGTTATCAGGAAATATTTACGGATCCATCGTATTTTGGACAAATAATAGTGGCAACCAATGTACACATTGGTAATTATGGCGTTAATAATGATGAAGTAGAATCAGATTCTATAAAAATTGCAGGTTTAGTATGCAAACAATTTAATGATTTCCATTCGAGAAAACGATCTAACGGCTCTTTAAAGGATTATTTTTTGCATGATAATATAGTTTCCATTTCAGATGTAGATACTCGCGCAATCGTACGTTATATACGCGATAAGGGTGCCATGAACTGTATTATATCATCCGAAACATTAGATATTGCTGTTTTGCAGGAAAAACTTTCAAAAGTACCTTCGATGATCGGTTTAGAACTATCCTCAAAAGTTAGTACTAAAGAACCTTATTTTATGGGGGACCCGGCTGCTGATTATAAAGTAGCGCTTACCGATTATGGCGTGAAGAAAAATATTATACGTTGCCTGGTAGAACGCGGATGTTATGTGCAAGTATTTCCAATGAAAACATCATTTGAAGAAATGATGAAATGGAATCCCGATGGTTTTTTGATCTCAAACGGCCCTGGTGATCCTGGTATAATGATCGAGGAAGTGGCAACAATTAAAAAAATAATAAATTCCGGAGTTCCTACATTCGGGATTTGTTTAGGACATCAATTAATTGCTGAAGCATCAGGAATATCAACTTTTAAAATGCATAAAGGACATCGTGGCATCAACCATCCTGTGAAAAACCTAATAACAGGAAAATGTGAGATCACTTCGCAAAACCACGGTTTTGGTGTGAAAGCAGAAGATGTTGCTAAAATAAAAAATATGGAGATCACCCATGTAAACTTAAATGATAAAACCATTGAAGGTTTACGTTATACCGACAGAAATGTATTTTCCGTTCAACACCACCCCGAAGCTTGTCCAGGCCCACACGACTCCCGTTATTTGTTTGATGATTTTGTAGCAATGATCGCTTCCGTTAAAAAGGAAGAAAGAGATGTAATATTTAAGATGTAATATGTAATAGGGCTTATTACATATTACATCTTAAATATTACATTTTAATGCGGTAGCATTTTTGTTAGAAAAATAATCCATAAATATAAACCATGTTAAATCTATTCATTCAAGGCTTTATTACTGTTCGCTGGATCGATGTGATGGATATATTATTGGTGGCCATACTAATTTATCAATTATATTATTTGATAAAAGGGACTGTTGCTATTAATATATTCATTGGTATTTTATTGTTTTACTTATTATGGCTGGTTGTAAAAACCCTTAATATGCACCTATTTGGGAGTATATTGGCTAAATTTATTGATGTTGGATTTATTGCTTTGCTTATTGTGTTTCAACAGGAATTAAGGCGTTTTTTACTCTTTATTGGCACCAGCGATCTTTTTACCAAAGGGAAATTAAGTAAAGGAATTTTTGATTTTAAATGGCAGGTAAATAAGGAACAGGTTTTGGATATCAATGCCATTGTAAAGGCTTGTAAGAACATGAGCGAAAGCAAAACCGGAGCAATTATTATTATCACAAAAAATAATGATCTGAAGTTTTATGCTAATACCGGTGATGCTATTCATGCAAAGGTTTCGGTAAGGATAATTGAAAGTATTTTTTATAAAAATTCTCCATTACATGATGGTGCCGTAATAATATCCGACAATATAATAACGGGTGCACGATGTGTATTGCCGGTTACAGAAGACTCTAATTTCCCTGCCCACTTAGGAATGCGTCACCGGGCTGCTGTAGGTATCACTGAAAATACGGATGCAATTGCAATTGTGGTTTCGGAACAAACAGGAGAAATTTCGGTTTCGAAAGAAGGGGATCTAAAACATGCCTTAACGCCTCAACGATTGAGAGAATTGCTTGAGAAAGAATTTAGTTAAACTGGTTACTAATCACGAATTTTTACGAATTTGCGAAACTGTGTAAAAAAATAGCAACAACAATTTCGTAGATTAGTAAAAATTCGTTTATCCGTAACCTATTTTTTCTCGTTTTTCTTCTTAAATTCTTCTATCAATTGCTCATCCGTTTTGCCCAAATTATTGATGGCTGCTTTAGCATCATTTGCATAATTTGTGTCTGGATATTTAGCAAGAATTTCTTCGTAAATAATTTTGGCACCTGCATCATCATTCAAAAAATTATCTAATAAAAAACCTTGTAAATAAAGGCTTTCCCTTAAATATTTATACTCAGGATATTTAGTTGTGATGGCTTGATAATGCATTAAAGCCTGCTTGTATTTTTTTGTTGCTGTGGCAATTTCACCGGCTTTAAATAGATAATCAGGAGCCAGAGAATCAGTTGGGAAAATAATCACAAAATCGGTATATGCTTTAATAGCCAGGTTTGCAGTGGTATTATTAATTTCTGTAGATTGGTGCATTTCTTTCTCCAGATTTTTTATTTGAGAAATGTATTGTTCGCGAAGAGGCTGCTCTCCATTTGCGCCTTTTTCTGCATTTTGATTATTTCCACATGAGGCCATAAATACCATCAGGCCAACTATTAAAACTAATTTTAATTCTTTCATATCTTTTTATTAATTGATTTTGAGATTTATTTATTGATCGATTTGCTAATTTACAAAAATGCATGGATCTAATTTAATACTTTCCAAATCTCTATTTCTCTATTTATTTAATTGTCTTTTTGTTAATTGTCTTTTTGTTTGCTAAATTTTCTAAAATTACTTGCTTGGAAAGCGCATCTTATAACCGATCTTCACCTTACCTTTTGATATATCTGTAAGTTTACCTTGTAATAAACGCCTGCGCAATGGACTGATCCTATCGGTGAATAATTTACCTTCAATGTGATCGAACTCATGCTGAATAACCCTTGCTGCAAGCCCTTCATAGGTTTCATCAAAGAAATTAAAATTTTCATCATAATACTGAATGTGTATTTTAGGCTTACGCAAAACATCTTCACGGATCTTCGGAATACTTAGGCAACCTTCGTTAAAAACCCATTCTTTGCCCTCTTCCTCTATAACTTTTGCGTTTATAAATACTTTCCGGAAGTTTGCCAGCTGTTGACGTTCTTCAGGAGAAAATTCATCTTCGTCCTCATCATTTTCTTCCCCTTCGGTGAAGGGTTTGGTTTCTACAACAAACAAACGGATAGATTTACCAATTTGTGGAGCGGCTAAGCCAACACCAAGCGCATTGTGCATCGTTTCAAACATATTCGCAATTATATCCTGCAGGCCCGGATAATCTTTAGTGATCTCCTCTCCTACTTTGCGCAAAACTGGGTCGCCATAAGCGATAACTGGTAATATCATTTTTTATAAAATTTAGGATTTCGGATTGTCGATTTCGGATTGATAATCACCTAATCCGCAATCATAAATCCGCAATCCGTAATCATTTCTTATTCATATAACTCTGTAAAATAATGGTAGCGCTAATTTCATCTACCAATTCTTTATTCTGTCGAGCTTTCTTCTTTAACCCACTATCGATCATTGTTTGAAAGGCCATCTTTGATGTAAAGCGCTCATCCATCCGTTCAACTTTTATACCCGGGAATGTACGTTTTAAATGCAGTACAAAAGGTTCAATAAAACGAGCCGAATCAGAAGGCTCATTATTCAATCGCTTTGGCTCCCCCACTACAATACATTCAACTTCTTCTTTAAGCACATAGTTTTTCAAAAATCCAATCAAATCCTTTGAATGAACAGTTGTAAGTCCGGTGGCAATAATTTGAAAAGGGTCAGTAACAGCAATCCCAACACGTTTGCTTCCATAATCAATTGCCATTATACGAGCCATTGCACAAAAATAATGAAAAAGATTCAAGTATTAAATTCTAATTTCTAAAAGGGTGAACGACAAATGTCCCTAAATGATTAATATCACCCCTTCGGGGTTTTGCCCTTGTGAACTGTTGCATTGTGCTATAATCATTACATCCCTTCGGGATTACCAAGTATTGAATATAAAGCCCCCTTCCTTCGTCAGGATAAACTCCGGGCTGAAATGATTATAGAATAATAAAGATTGGCTTTTAAAACCCCGAAGGGGTGATATTGGGAAATTTGTCGTACCCCCATTTCTAAATCGCAAATTCTAAAGATCTTGCTGAGTCTTTTAATTATGTTCAGGATCAAATCACCTAAGTGTACTTATCCTTAAAATACTTTGGTTCCTTAAATTCTAATTCCTTACTATTTAGATCTTAGAGAATTCGATTTTTTAAATTAAATATTCAATACATTTGTAGGAACAAACATTTTAGAAATCAATAAACATGCAACAAATAATTGAAGCCGCCTGGGAAAACCGGGAATTACTAAAAGACGAAAAAACAAAAAACACAATACGTGAAGTAATTGAAATGCTTGATAAAGGTAAGCTGCGTGTTGCAGAGCCTATCGGAAACGACTGGAAAGTAAATGAATGGATCAAAAAAGCGGTGATACTTTATTTTCCGATTCAAAAAATGCAAACTATTGAAGTTGGTATTTTTGAATATCATGATAAAATGAAATTAAAAACCAATTATGAAGCGCTTGGTGTGCGTGTTGTCCCAAATGCTGTTGCCCGTTATGGAGCATATTTAGCTAAAGGTGTGATCATGATGCCGAGCTATGTAAATATTGGTGCTTATGTGGATAGTGGTACAATGGTGGATACATGGGCCACCGTTGGTTCTTGCGCGCAAATTGGCAAAGATGTGCATTTAAGCGGTGGTGTTGGAATTGGCGGGGTTTTGGAACCTGTACAAGCAGCTCCTGTTATTATTGAGGATGGTTGTTTTATTGGTTCACGCTGTATTGTCGTAGAAGGGGTTAGAGTTCAAAAAGAAGCGGTACTTGGTGCTAATGTGGTACTTACTAAATCAACAAAAATCATTGATGTAACTTCTTCCGAACCAAAAGAATATAAAGGCATTGTTCCTCCGCGTTCTGTTGTGATTCCGGGTTCATACACCAAAAAATTTCCGGCTGGCGACTTTCAGGTTCCCTGTGCATTAATTATTGGACAACGTAAAGAAAGTACTGATTTAAAAACCTCTCTGAATAATGCTTTGAGAGAATATGATGTGGCAGTTTAGTTGTTGCTTGTTAGTCATTGGTCATTAGTTGTTAGTTATTAGTTATTAGTTATTAGTTATTAGTTGGTTGTTGGTTGCTGGTCATTAGTTGTTAGTTGTTAGTTGTTAGTTATTTTTGGTTGTTTAGATTACAAATATAGATTCGTAATTCGTTAAAATTCGTAATTCGTAGTATAGTAATTCGTAGAGTATATGAACATTGCATTTGATGCCAAGAGGGCTTTTTTGAATAATAGTGGATTGGGCAATTACGCACGTACACTTGTTAAATCATTGCACCATTATTATCCGGAAAATAAGTATACATTATTTACCACCCATCAGCCTGATACTGATTTTCAAAAATATATTGCTACTCAAAAAAACGTAAGTATTCAGGAACCTCATGGTTTTATTGATAAAACGTTGCGATCACGCTGGCGGTCTTATGGAATTACTGAACTATTAAATGAACAGCAAATCAATGTGTACCATGGTCTTAGCAATGAACTTCCATTTAATATAAAAAACTTTAAAGGAAAAAAAATTGTTACTATCCATGATCTTATTTTTTTACGCTACCCTAAATTATATCCTTTTTTAGATAGTAAAATTTACAACAAAAAATTTCGTCATGCTTGTGATACCGCTGATGTAATTGTCGCTATCAGCGAAGAAACCAAACGTGATATAGAAAAATATTATTTTATTCCTGAAAATAAAATTCAGGTCATTTACCAAAGTTGTGATGAGTTATATTATCAACAACCTTCTACAGAGCATATACAGGAGGTTATTGCCAAACATAGGTTGCCCGATAATTTTTTGTTGTACGTTGGTACAGTGGAAGAACGCAAAAATTTATTGACCATAATAAAAGCATTAAAACAAATAAAAGATATTCCTTTAGTAATAGTTGGAAAGAAGAAAAATTATTTCAAAACAGTGATGGAATACATTACTAAAAACAAGTTGGAGAATCGTGTTTTATTTCTTGAATATGTCACTAATGCTGATCTACCGGTAATATACAAACTGGCAACAGTTTTTATTTTCCCTTCGGTATTGGAAGGCTTTGGTATCCCTATTATTGAAGCATTAACCAGTAAAACTCCAGTTATTACAACAAGTGGAGGATGTTTCCCTGAAGCTGGTGGACCTCACAGTATCTATATTAATCCGGGTGATGAAAATGAACTGGCCGAAAAGGTAAATTTACTTTTAAGTTCTGAAAGCGATCGTAAACAAATGGCAGAGAAAGGTTTTGAATATGCACAAAAATTTAACCCCGAAAACATCACAAAACAGCTGATTTCATTATATAAAAACTAAAACAATTTGAAAATGTGCAAATTTGATAATTAACAAATTAACAGGTTGATTATTTTATCTTCAATTCTAAAATCGAAAAAAACAATAATCTAATATGAGCAAAAACAATAAATTTAAAGGTACAGGTGTTGCAATAGTAACTCCATTTAATAAAGACAATAGTGTTGACTATAAATCATTAAACAAGCTTGTTAATCATATTATTAAAGGTGGTTGCGAATACGTTGTTGTATTAGGTACAACGGGTGAATCTGTTACATTATCGAAAGACGAAAAAAAATCGGTTGTAGCACAAGTCATTGAAAGCGTTAATAAGCGTGTTCCTATAGTTCTTGGTTTAGGCGGGCATGATACGCTGGAAATTGTAAACAGTATTAAAACTACCGATTTTAATGGTATCGATGCTATCCTCTCGGTATCACCAGCTTATAACAAGCCTAATCAACGTGGCATTTATCAGCATTACAAAGCTATTGCAGAAGCTTGTCCTGTTCCTATTATATTATATAATGTTCCGGGACGTACCTGCTCAAATATGACCGCTGAAACAACCATTAAGTTAGCGAATGATTTTAAAAACGTTATTGCTATTAAAGAAGCGTCCGGTAATTTAGAGCAGTGCATGAAGATCATCAAATATAAACCAAAAGATTTTTTAGTGATCTCTGGTGATGATATGCTTTCTTTACCAATGATTGCAAGTGGTGCTGATGGTGTAATTTCAGTTATAGCAAATGCATTCCCTAAAGATTTTTCAGAAATGACTCGCCAGATCTTAGCGGGCAATGTAAAAGAAGCACAGAAATTACACTATAAATTAACTGATATTACCGAACAATTATTTGCTGATGGAAATCCTGCGGGAATTAAAGCTGTATTGGAGCTATTTGGTATTTGTAATGCAAATCTTCGTTTGCCTTTGGTAAAAGTAAATAAGGTTACCCAAAATGCGTTGGAGGTATTGGTAAAGGCTTATAAATAACCTTGGCGCTAACTTATAGGCTTCTTCTTTTAAATGCCATCCTGAGCGGACAATGTGGTTTAGTTAAAAATATTTCCCTAATAAAACGTCAGCCCAATGTCTTCGACAAGCTCAGACTGACAGCGCGCTGGTCATATTGAGCCTGTCGAAATATGTGCGATGGCTTCTTAACTAAACAACATTGCCGTTCGAAATGGCAGACAGAAAGGCTTTTGAGAAGCCCAATGAATTTAATAATTTACCAGGCTAATAATATTTTCAGAATATTGGCTTAATCTTTCTTTACCTTTCAAAAACTCTAATTCTACTACAAAGGCAAAACCCGCAACTGTGCCATTCTGCATTTGAATTAATTTAGCGGCAGCTTCAGCTGTACCACCTGTAGCAAGCAAATCATCATGTATCATCACATTCCAGCCCGGTTTAATTTCATCCACCTGCATCTCCACTTTCGCGCTGCCATACTCCAGATCATATTCATATGAAATTGTTTTATAGGGCAATTTGCCAGCTTTACGAACCAATACAAAAGGGATATTTAATTTGTTAGCCAGCGCAAAACCAAATAAAAACCCTCTACTCTCCACCCCCACAATGGCATGGATGTTTTTATCCTTGCAATACTTTGAGAATACATCTACAATTTCATCACAAAGTTTAGGATTGTGTAATATAGGAGTGATATCTTTAAAAAGTATGCCCGGCTTAGGGAAATCAGGCACATCACGAATCCCGCTTTTCAATTTTTGTTCTAACATAGTATTTAGTATATAAAATAAAATTATTTTTATTTTCTTCAGCTCAATGCTTTAGCAGTTTTTATTATAAAGATAACAGAAAATGGGGAAATTTGTGTTTTCGAATTACTTATTCAAGAATTAAATAAGGTGCAATTTTACGGTATGTTTCGTCATCAACCAAATCTGTTTTTTTTATCTCTTCAAGCGTTTTATATTTACCATGATTGGTTCGGTAATTAAAGATGCCATTTGCCGCATTCCAACTAATGTATGGATGTTTTAATTCCGCTGCTGTACAAGTGTTTATATTTATTTTTTTTACGCGTGATACATCCAGTATTATATATTTCTCTATTTCTTCAAATTTATCGAAGTCAAATTTCCACATTTCCATTAATTGAACTTTAGCAACAAAACCACCAAGTGAATTGCGGTATTTAATAATTGTTTTTGCATAAAAAGAACCGATTCCTTTTATATGGGTTAGTTGGGTGGAATCTGCTGAATTAAGCTCCACAATTGTAAATGAAGCTTTTGGATTTTTTATTGGAGATTTTACCGCTTCAAACTCTTTGAAAATTTTCTTTGTAATCGGGATCTGGATATAGGGTTCAAGCGATAAATATTGCTTTTCAGAGATACAATACATTTTTTTTACATCCTCTTTGTATCTGAATTTTCCACCTTTTGATTCATAATTTTTTATCGTTTGAATTTGTTTTTCTGCCAAACCTAAACGCTGCCAATCAGTACCTGATAAATTATTGGGGTTAAAAGTAAAATGTTCGGATGGTTTATTAAGAATGCCATCGGGCGTTTTCGTTTCCAGGGATTCTTCATTCAGATGGGTATATTTATTCTGACTCTCATTCTTTAATGAATCATTGATCTGTTTTACCGATGCATTAAACTGTTCAATTTCTTTTTCAAATTTAGTAAAATCAACTTTTACAGGTTCAACAAATTTATCCGAAATATTTAAATAAATGATCAATAGGGTAATGATGGATAGCAATACAAATAGCCCATTTCGCTCACGTTTATTAAATGTTAAATAATCACGAATGAATTGTTTCATTTGGTTACGAATAACGCCCTTCGGCTTCGCTCAGGGTGACACGAATTTACAAAACTAAATAATTACATAAAATTATACCGACCTTACAGGATTAAAAAAACAGGAAGGTCTGTCTTCATTGATATTAGTGCAACACAAGCACTTTACAAATTTGAATCAGGCGATTTTTTTTGAGTCAAATAATATACAGGAATCCCGAGCAAAACAATCAACAAACCAAATCCTGTATTTTTAGTATCATAAATTAATAAATCGATGCAAATAGCAGTTGTAACTAGTATATATAATGCTGGAATAATCGGATAGCCAAAAGCTTTGTAAGGGCGTTCGGTATCGGGTTCTTTTTTACGAAGAATAAAAACTCCTGCAATAGTTAATATATAAAATATCAATGAAGCAAAAGTAGCGTACGTCAATAAGTCGTTATACTTTCCTGATAAACACAATATACAAGCCCAAACACATTGAAACCACAATGCTTTTGCAGGTACCTGATTTTTATTTAATGTTTCTGCTTTCTTAAAAAATAATCCATCCTTAGCCATTGCATAAAACAAACGTGAACCGGCCAAAACAATACCATTATTACATCCAAATGTTGAAACCATAATTAAAGCAGCCATAATGTAAACTCCGGGATTTCCAAAAATTACAGATGCAGCAGCAGCCCCTACCCTATCATTACTGGGAAACATAATACCTTGTCCTAAAACGTCAGTTGCAGTTGGGCTGCCTTTCATTGGTAACAAAGCTAAATAAGCAATATTGGCTAAAATATAAATAATGGTTACTATTAAAGTTCCTAAAAATAAACTGCGGGGGATATTTTTTTTCGGATCTTTAATCTCACCCGCTATAAATGTTACATTATTCCAGGCATCGCTCGAAAACAATGAATTGATAATGGTAGCGCCCATCGCACCCATTAAAGCGAAACCAACTAATGGAACAACATTTACAACCCCATCAGTAACGGTGGTTTTACTTGCACTCCACATATCATGAAAATTCTGAGCTATTGTATCTCCTTTTAATCCCACGGCCAAACCCAATATTATCAAGGCAAACAAAGCAAATAACTTTGCAGATGTAAATATCAACTGAATGGTTTTACCACTTTGTACCCCTCTGCTATTAATATAGGAAAGCAATACAATACTTGCCATGGCAAGGATTTGAGCGTATGTAATTTGAAACGATTTACTGATCGGAACTAAAACATTATTCAATTCAGGAAAAAACACCGATGAATATTTTGCAAATGCCACGGCAACGGCTGCTATTACACCGGTTTGAATTACAGTAAAAACTGTCCAGCCATAAAGAAAAGAAATCATTCTTCCATAAGCACGTTGCAGATATACATACTGGCCGCCCGCATTGGGCATCATACCGGCAAGTTCGCCATAACTTAATGCAGCAGATACAGTAATTAATCCTGTAATAAGCCAAAGCACAAGCATCCAACCGGCTGAACCCACATCACGCGACATAGAGGCCGTTACAATAAAAATCCCTGAACCGATCATTGAACCGGCAACAATACTTGTAGCATCAAGAAGCCCAAGTGAACGCTTTAATTCTGTTTTTTCTTCTGACATATTTATTTATAAATTAAAAAGGACGGAATGAACCGTCCTTTTTTTAAAATTATAGCAATGCTATTTATCCTTATCAGGATTATTTAATTTACTGTTTTTGATGCTGTAAGAAAAATAAATAATGATGCCTATAACCATCCAAATACCTAATCTTACCCAATTTGGCCACCCTAATCCAAAGATCATTGCGCCACAAACTAGTATTCCTAAGATCGGAACAAGAGGTACTAAAGGTGTTTTAAATTGACGAGGAACATCCGGATTTTTCACTCGCATGATCCATACCCCTGCACATACTAAAATGAAGGCAAACAAAGTTCCAATACTTGTCATATCTCCCACAATATCACCTGGTACAAAGGCTGCGAATATTCCAACAAATCCTAAAAAGAATAAATTAGATTTATAAGGGGTTCTATACTTAGGGTGCAGATCCGAGAACATTTTAGGAACAAGACCATCCACACTCATTGAATAAAACACACGGGATTGTCCCATTAACATTACCAAAATAACAGAAGAAAAACCTGCCAAAATTGCAACGGTTACTAATTTAGCAAGCCAGCCATACTCAAGCATATATGTATTTATAGCATAGGTAACAGAAGCTTCACGACCGTTATTTCTAAAATCATCAACGGATGCTACGCCTGTTAAAACGTGTGCAAATAAAATATATAATACAGTACAAATTGCCAATGAACCTAATATACCAATAGGCATATCACGTTTAGGATTCTTCGCTTCCTGAGCTGCTGTTGAAACAGCATCAAAACCAATGAAGGCAAAAAACACAACACCTGCAGCACCTAATATTCCCATTATTCCACCGTAACTATGGTCTAGTCCTGATGAATCAGTAAAAATTGTGGCTTCAGGAATATAAGGAGTATGGTTAACCGGATTAATATAAGACCAGCCAAAAAGAATAAACAATATTACAATTGCAACTTTAGTAATTACAATTATACCATTTACCCATGCCGATTCTTTTGTACCTTTTATAAGAAGGAATGAAAGTAAAATAATAATAAACAGTGCAGGGACATTCATCATACCATGACTGGTAACAACACCTGCAGCATCTGTTATTTTTTCAAAAGGAGAATGACACCATTCATAAGGTATCCGCATCCCGAAATACTCCAATAGCTTATTCAGGTATTCACTCCAGGCGATCCCAACTGTTGCTGCCCCCAAAGCATACTCCAGTACCAGATCCCAACCGATGATCCAGGCAACTAATTCACCCATTGTGGCATAGGAATATGTATAGGCACTACCTGCAATAGGGATCATAGAAGCAAACTCAGCATAACAAAGACCGGCTAAAGCACAACCAATTGCAGCCACAATAAAACCTATTGTTACTGATGGACCAGCATTATTAGCTGCTGCCGATGCTGTTCTAACAAACAAGCCAGCCCCAATAATTGCTCCAATACCTAATGCAATTAAATTTCCGGCTGTAAGTGTACGCTTCAATCCCTTTTCATCATCAGAGGCTTCCACCATCAGTTTATGAAGAGGTTTTTTAATGTTTATGTTTGCCATAGAAAACTGATTTTTTAATTTTTGAATGAATTCCAAATATATACAAGTTTTATTTATAAATCCAAAAATATGAATTCAGTTTTACTATTTTTACAAACAAAAAATATCATTACGCAATGCACCTAATCATTATAAGCATATTTATTTTAGGATATTTCGCAATTGCCTTTGAGCATTCAATAAAAATAAACAAAACAGCAACAGCTCTCCTTACAGGAGTATTGTGTTGGACAGTTTATATCCTTTTTGGCAGCGATAAACACCTGATCTCCGAACAGCTTACAGGCCATTTAGGAGAACTGTCTGGGATCCTCTTCTTTTTAATGGGTGCAATGACCATTGTAGAATTGATCGATGCACATGATGGTTTTGATATAATAACCTCAAACATTACCACTCTCAATAAACGTAAATTACTTTGGATCATCTGCTTCATCACCTTTATTCTATCAGCTTTACTTGATAATTTAACAACAGCCATTGTGATGGTTTCATTGTTACGAAAATTAATTGACAACCGGGAGGATCGTTTATTCTTTATAGGGATGGTTATAATAGCCGCCAATGCAGGTGGAGCCTGGAGTCCAATAGGTGATGTGACCACAACTATGCTTTGGATAGGAGGACAAGTTTCAGCATCAAATATAATTACAAAACTTATTGCACCTAGTTTGGTATGTTTAATTGTTCCACTGATCATTGCTTCATTTAAATTAAAAGGAAACATCACTAAATCTGTTTTGACACCAATAAAAACAGGCATAACCCTAACATTAAATGAAAGAAATATTATATTTTTCACCGGATTAGGCGGTTTAATCTTTGTTCCGATCTTTAAAACAATTACCCATCTCCCCCCATTCATGGGCGTTTTATTCTCTCTTGGTATTTTATGGGTTGTAACTGAAATGATACATAGCCAAAAAGACGAGGAAGAAAAGGATGCCTTGTCAGTAGTACACGCATTGCGCAGAATAGATGTTCCAAGCATTTTATTTTTTCTGGGAATATTGATTGCAATTGCTGCTTTGCAATCAACAGGACAACTTGCAACACTTGCACAAGTTATGAATGAAAGAATAGGTAACCTCAATATTATTGTTCCGGCCATCGGATTATTATCCGCAATTGTAGATAATGTGCCGCTTGTAGCCGCATCAATGGGGATGTACGATTTAAGTTCATATCCTATGGATTCTTACATTTGGGAATTTCTAGCTTATTGTGCAGGTACTGGTGGAAGTATTTTAATCATTGGTTCTGCAGCAGGTGTTGCAGCCATGGGTATGGAAAAAATTGATTTTATGTGGTATCTTAAAAAAATAGCATGGTTAGCTGCAATTGGTTATTTTGCAGGTGCCTTATGTTATATGGTACAGGAATGTATTTTTTATTCATAAAATTATAATATAATATTTAAAGATCAATGAAAAAAATTCTACTCTTATTTTGCTTCTTCTCTTTTGCCGCAATACTATCTGCGCAAAATAAAAACATTTTACGAATAACAAAAATAGATTCTTCTGAAACAATTGATCTTGACAAATTCTGGAAATTCAAAAATGGCGATGATGCTACCTGGGCATCTTCTTCGTTTGATGACAGTGCCTGGGATACAGTCGACACTAATTTAGAATTTAATAAAAACGATTCTACTGTTTTCGCAGGCTTAGCATGGTTCAGGATTCATATTTATATTGATTCCTCTTTAAATGATTCTCCAATTGCCTTAATGATTAATCAGGATGGTGCATCCCAAATTTTCCTGGATGGCAAACTTCTTCATTCGCTGGGAACAGTTTCTAAAAATTCTCCTACTGAACAAAAATATAATCCAAACGAAATTCCACTTTCTTTCAGATATCATAGTGCAGGGGAGCACATCCTTGCAATAAGGTATTCGAATTCAGATTATCAAAAACATTTCAAAAAATACCATACAAATAATCCCGGCTTTACTATTAAAATTGGCAAACAGGATGATCTGGTAAAAGATAAATTGGCTGCCAGAATTATTGTAACTTCAATTGCCGTAGCACTTGGAATATTCTTTTTATCGCTGGGTTTTGTACACTTATTATTTTTTCTTTTTTATAGAAAACACATAACCAATCTATACTATAGCATATTTGTTTTTTTATTTGGATCCGTTTTTTTTATTCCAGCCATCAGCTTCAATTCATTTGATCCAGAGCTTTCCATAACACTCAATTATTATTTTTGGTTTTTTCTTAGCTTCTTTTTTTATGCCATGTTTGTACTTCATTATTCACTTTTTAAAAGACCTGTCACAAAATATTTTTGGTTCTCTACCTTAATTCTC
The DNA here is from genome assembly GCA_040389865.1 of Bacteroidota bacterium. Classification (GTDB taxonomy): domain Bacteria; phylum Bacteroidota; class Bacteroidia; order 2-12-FULL-35-15; family 2-12-FULL-35-15; genus 2-12-FULL-35-15. The sequence goes on from JAZJZM010000011.1 coordinate 56,524, forward strand.
ATCGCAGTATTGATTTCATTGACATTCAAGAGCATTGAATTTACAAAATATTTACTTTACAGTTTCATTATCAGTACGGTTGTTGCCTCTTTCTTCATGGTTATCAAATCCATCCGCAAAAAAATAGACGGAGCCTGGATCATTGGAACGGGATCGCTCGTCTTTTTGCTTTTTTTAGGCTTTATTACCATTCAGCTTATCTTCACTGATAGTTTTTCTGTGCATTCCTCCATTTTCTATATCGTGTTGATTTTTATTGCGCTGATAAGCATTCCGGTCTCTATGTCGGTATACCTAGCAAGGCAATTCGCAATGACGAATTACGATCTGGAGAAAAAACTTGTAGAAGTAGAAAGCCTCTCAGCAAAAAGCATTGAACAGGAAAAAGAGAAACAGAAAATTTTAGAAACACAAAAAGAAACGCTTGAAATTCAGGTAAAAGAACGCACTTCAGAAATTGTTGAACAAAAAAAAGTAATTGAAGAAAAAAATAAAGACATTACGGATAGTATCAACTACGCAAAAAATATACAGGAGGCCATACTCCCTTCAAATGAATTGAAAAACAAACTTTTTCCCGATTCCTTTATTCTATTTAAACCAAAAGATATTGTAAGCGGAGATTTTTTTTGGTTTGCTGAAAAGAATAATAAAAAAATAATTGCTGCCTGCGATTGTACCGGGCATGGAGTACCTGGCGCTTTGATGAGCATGATAGGTAACAATATTTTGAATCAGATAGTGAATGAAAAAGGAATTACCTCACCTGATGAAATCCTGAATCATCTGCACAAAGAAATCCGAAAAACTTTAAATCAGGAAGAACAAAATGACTCGAGGGATGGGATGGATATTGCTATTATAACTTTTAATGATCAAACAGAAATTGAATTTGCAGGTGCGCAAAGACCTTTGTGGATAGTTGCCCCTCCCGACCTCCTCAAAGGGGAGGAGAACCAGCGTACAAACCAAGAAAATTTAGCCTTTGCCTTCCCCTCCCCTTCGGGGAGGTCGGGAGAGGCTTCTTTAACAGAAATAAAAGGAAATAAATTTGCCATTGGTGGTGCTCAGTCTGAAACAGAACGGAAATTTACAAAAAATAAGATATCCCTTATGAAAGGGGATTGCCTATACATTTTCACTGATGGATATGCCGACCAATTTGGCAGCTCTAACAAAAAGCTAATGACAAAAAGATTCAAAGAAATACTAATAAGTATTCAGGAAAAACAAATGGATGAACAGAAAAATTTCCTTGAAGATTTCATTGAAAAATGGAAAGGTAACACCGAACAAATAGATGATATTCTGGTGATTGGAATACGAATTTAGTAACTTGAATTCTGAGGAAAAAATGAAAATAATTTCTTGGGTCAATAAGGAAATTACTGTTTTAACACAGGCTCTCTCTAATTTTTTATTTTATTTCTTTTAATACATTACCTGTTCTTCATCCAGCACTTTGGTATCTAAAGAATCGCGCAGGCCGTTTCCAAGCAATACAAATGCAAGCACGATCAGCATAATTGCCAATCCGGGAAGAAAAGCCAAATATGGTGCATCACCAATAATATATCCTCTGTGTGCATTGATCATTGCCCCCCAGGAGGCCGTTGGCGGCTGAGCTCCAATACCAAGAAAACTTAAACCTGCCTCAATTAGTATAGCTGCGGCAAAATTTGCCGCTGAAATCACAATTACCGGTCCCATTACGTTTGGTAATATATGTTTCATTATTATTCTGAAATTGGTAAAACCCAAGGCTCTTGCAGCCTCAATAAATTCTTTTTCACGCAAACTCATGATTTGCCCACGAATAACGCGCGCAACCTCTACCCACATTGTTAAGCCCACAGCTATAAATACCTGCCAGAAACCCTTTCCTAAAGCCAATGTAATAGCAATAACAAGTAATAGTGTAGGAACGGACCACACCACATTGATGAACCAGGTAATAAGATCATCCACCCTGCCGCGGTAATAGCCAGCTAAAGCCCCCATCAAAATACCGATTACAACAGAGATAAATACGGCCACAAAACCGACAGAAAAAGAGACTCTTGTGCCAATTATCAAGCGGCTTAATAGATCTCGCCCGGCTGGATCAGTACCCAAAATAAATTTTTTGGTAACGATATTGTTCTTCTTTATTTCCTCCTGCAGTTCTTTTATTGTTTTTTTTATTTTACGATTACTGCCAAATTCATAAAACTCAATATAGCCTTTCTCCACATTACTTTCTATTGTTGTATTATACTGCACAGCATTCACAACATCGGCAATATTAAATTTAAACTCTGTACCTTTTCGTTGATTTTCACCGGTATATTCAAGCAGAATTATATTACTTCCCTCAAAACGGTAATTGGCAAATGGAATGGAACGGTAATCGCTCACTTCACCAAACATCATCTTATAAAAAAAATTCACCTTATGGGTATATTCATTCTTACGATCATTAAGCATTTGCACTTCAAATCCGGGCGGTTTCTTTGAAAGTTCAAGCAACTGATCATTAGCATCAGGCGTAGGATCCGGAGTTATCGTATAACCCAAAACCGCCACCAGCATGCACAATACAATTACTATTAAACCAAACATAGCGAGCTTATTTTTCTTAAAACGCTGCCATGCAATGTAGGATAATGAATGTGAATAATATGTATCGCCTTTTTTACCCATTCATTTTTATATAAACCTCCCACGAATAATAAATTCCCGGTTCAGGCTGATATCTATATTCTATTAATTAAAAAATTTGCAATTCTTTTCTAAAGATGCGCCTAAAAATAATAACAAAAAATCAATAAAGCATTTAATTCCCCTTAGAATAAGACCAATATTATAAATAGAAGGATAGAATGGTTTATTTTATGCATCACGCAAAGACGCAGAGACGCAAAGTTAAGGAAAGCATATTTTTTGTTTTCTCTGTGCCTTTGCGCGAAAACATAACACTTTAGACCTGTTTCGTTGCAGCAAAATCACTTAATTACAAAAGAAATAAAATGTCCACTATTTTCAAAAGACTTCTACCTTTGTAAAGCTATTTATTGAAGGACTAAACGAAAAACCAACCATTACGAAAACTACTGATAAAATAATTTTAGGAATTGATCCCGGCACCACTGTGATGGGTTATGGGCTAATTCATATCAAAGGCAATAAAATGCACCTGATCGTGATGGGGGTTTTACGTCTTGAAAAAGTAGGAGACCATGCACTAAAACTTCAAAAAATATTCAACTGCGTGATAGCCCTTATTGATGAATATAAACCGGATGAATTAGCTATTGAAGCGCCTTTTTTCGGAAAAAATGTTCAATCCATGCTTAAACTGGGAAGAGCACAAGGTGTGGCAATTGCAGGAGCTTTATCCAGGAATATACCGATACAGGAATATGCTCCAAAAAAAATAAAACTATCTATTACCGGCAATGGCAATGCTTCAAAGGAGCAGGTTGCGGCTATGTTAAAAACACTATTAAATTTTAAAGAAACACCTGAGTTCTTAGATGCTACCGATGGCTTGGCTGCAGCTGTTTGTCACCATTTTCAGAGAAAACCGGGTACAAGTCAAAAGACCTATACAGGCTGGAAAGCTTTTTTAACAGAAAATCCGGAGAAAAAGGGGTAGGTTTTGGATATTAGATGTGAGATATTGGATGTGAGACGGTAGATAATGTCAAATTCGTTGTATTGTCGAATTCATCGGCTATATCTAATATCTAATATCTAATATCTACCATCTAACATCTACTTTAATTGGGAACGTATCTTTTCAGCCATACTGCTTAATTCTTCAGCAGTTGGTTTCAGTTTAGGCTGGGTAAAGTTAATATCATTGGCTGTATTCATTGGCACCAAATGAATGTGAGCATGTGGCACTTCTAATCCAATTACAGCAATACCTATTCTTTTGCACGTAACAGCCTGTTTTTGAGCTTTTGCAACACCTTTTGCAAATACCATCATTTCCGCCAGATCGGTATCGGGGATATCAAAAATATAATCAACTTCTTTTTTAGGAATAACCAATATATGGCCATGTACAAGAGGAGAAACATCTAAAAAAGCGAAAAACTTTTCATTTTCTGAAATTTTATGAGAAGGTATCTCACCATTAACTATTTTAGAAAATATACTTGACATTTTTAGATGTTAGATGTTAGTTGTTAGATGTTAGTTGTTAGTTGTTAGTTGTTAGTTGTTAGTTGTCGGCCCGCCAATATCAAATATCAAATATCAAATATCTAATTTCCATTATCAAATATCTTCCTTAACGTGATATTTCCACCAATTCAAATTTAATGGTACCGGAAGGCACCGTAATATCTGCTATCTCACCTACTTTTTTCCCTAATAAACCTTTTCCAATTGGCGAATCAACTGATATTTTATTTGCTTTAAGATCTGCCTCATTTTCAGCAACAAGGGTATAAGACATGATAGCACCATTGGCCACATTTTTAATCTTCACTTTCGAAAGAATAAGTGCTTTGGAAGAATCCAATGTAGATTCATCAATCAGCCGGGCACTGGCCATAATTTCTTCTAATTTCGAAATTTTAAGTTCCAGTAAACCTTGGGCTTCTTTTGCTGCATCATACTCTGCGTTTTCCGACAAATCGCCTTTATCACGGGCTTCCGCTATCTGTTTGGAAATATAGGAACGCTCATGCGTTTTTAATTGATGCAATTCGTCTTTTAGCCTTTTTAATCCTTCTTCAGTAAAATATGATAAGTGTGACATAGTTATAAATTTTATTTAGACTATTATTGAAAATACAAAGAGAATCCTTCAACTTTAGGTTGAAGGACTCTCTCTTATGAATACAAATATACGAAAAATTGAGGAATTAAAAATCGATCAAACAAATCGATGATCAAAAAATAGAAATTACAGGTTTATTCTGGCTCCGATTGAATGTGTTCCGTTGAACGGATTAGTAGCTCTATAAGAATAATCTATTGCAAATGTGGATTGATTTTTTCCAAATGGCATTTCAATGGTAAACCCGGCACTAGGGCCTGAGAAAGCCGAAGTTCTTCCGCCTACGTTTAAAATACCTTTTTCATAAGCATACCCAACGCGCACCATTAACATATTTTTCCAACCGTATTCAACACCCAATTTGAATTGATCTTTTTCAAATGAATTGGAAGTAAAGGTTCCCATTGCAGTAAGCCTGTGAGTCTTATCAACAGTGTTGCTATCTTTTTTTGTCAGATAAAAGTCGTAACCGGCTCCTATGTTAAGCAAAGATGGTAATTCGTATTGTGACGAACGTTGCTCCACTGTCATTGTATTACCTTGTGTAGTAGTTGGAACCGGAGTTTTAAAGGATAAACCATCACCACTATATCTCATTCTTGGCCCAACATTTTTTAATGAAATACCAAATTTCAACTGATTGTTTTTTCCGGTAACATATTGTATCCCGGCATCCAACGCAATGCCCCTTGCACTGATATTGGATGTTTTTTCAGTGATTATCTTAGCGGCCAATCCCCCATAGATATTATCAGAAAAACCTTTGGCATACGATAAACTGATGTTCAAAAACTGAGGCGAATAAGTACCTAATCCTCCCTCTGGATTGTCGACAGTAGTAATGTTGATATCGCCAAAATCCATTGCCATTATAGCCAATCCTAAAGCACCTGTTTCTCCAACACGCTGAGTTAAGCCAAAAGCATTGATATTAATATCTGTTCCTTTTAACCATTGGGTGCGTGTGAATAACAATTCCGTTTTTTTTGTAAAAGCGGTACCTGCAACGTTTAAAAACATTGCTTCCAGTCCTTTTGCTCCTGCAATATTCGAACCTGCCCAGCCCGAACTACGTGCCCATGGATTAATTAATAATTCAGTAGCACCGGCCTGACCTGCACGGTCGGGGTTACCGGCAAAAACTGTATTAACTGGCAGTATAAATAAGCCGGCTAAAGCAAATGGAACTAATAATTTGTATTGTTTTTTCATAACTAATTATTTAATTATTTCGCATTTCAGATTTCAAAACTCTTGAATCCGAATTCAAAAATCTGAAATGCGCAATTTTTTTTTAATATGCTTCTAAATCTAAAGGACGCATTACGCCAAACCATTTTAATATTTTTTCTCCTACATTAGGTACGTCCACATGTATGATATACATACCACTTGCAATAGGAATTCTTGCCTGATTTTTCATATCCCAATCAAGTGATGCTTTAATATCACCATCCGATTTTTTTATTGTTCTAATTAAAGTTCCATTTAACGTATAAATAGAAACGGTACAATTTCTTGGTAAGTTGGTAATCTTCACAACATTATCACTAGTTTTTTCTTCGTAACCCGAATATGCATAATAAGGATTAGGAACAATATTGATCAAACTAAGCGCATCTTTAGCAGAAGCGGCATCTTCTTTATGAGTTTCAATATCCTCTGTATTAAATTCATAAATAGGATCTGCTTTGTTCACTGTTGTTAATACCGAAGCACCTGAAACTGTGGAGGTCCATAAAGCATCTGCGGCAACAAAAGATGATCCTGTAACACGATTAATTCCATTGTGAATTATAGGACCCAATTCAACAAAATAGCTTTGACCAACAACAAGAGAACCTGAAGGAGCCTGATCTCCGGTACCATATTTACTATATGCTTTGGTCACCCTTAACCTTATTTTCACATCGGATTCTAAAACGGTATGTCCCTCTGCAAGCAAAGCCATATTCACCCACATAGCGTCTGAAAAAACATTACGCTTATAACCATCACTGGTAGAAGAAGAACTTGCAGCAGCAGCAGCCAATAGATCATGAATAGTTTTACCGCCATCATAACGTGGCACGTCACTTAAACCATCCCCCATTAATGCATCACTTGTATAGCGTCCATCTCCATTATGGCCAAATACATAAATATAATGTTTCCCACCAAATAATACAGCATCGTTAAGTGAGGTCATTATACTTGAACTTGGGTTCCATTTCATGTCTGCACCATTTTCAGAAGCTAACCAGGAATCTTCACCAAAAGCCATATTCAATCGTTCACCTGTTTCCAGATTAAGGGCATAGCCCGGGAACCATCCCATACCTGTTGTACCATTAAGATCACCCTCAGAAGCATTATAACCCGCTTGTGAAGAATTCAGACCATTTTTATCTACCGATAAAGAACTACGCATGTGCATTTTCTTTGTTCCGCCAATAGCCAATGCAACTTCTTCCTGTAATTCTAAAACAGGGCAACGTGTCCATTTCGATTGATCGCTGGTAATAATAACATCCACACTGGCAGTGTTTTTCACTTGATTTAAGGTAGCAAATGCCCCCCAAGCCGGACCTGATGAGTAAACTATTGGATTTGGAACTGTGGAAGGCGTAGAACCACATAATCTATAAGGTGCCCAAATACCACCCAATACCTTTTCGTAGGCCTGAATGTTATCTATTCCTATAAAATCATTATAAACAGCACTTGCTCCATCGAATGTTGAAGTTCCTGAACGGATCCAGTTAAAGTCACTTTCACCATCAGCATCAGCAATACCGGTTAACCATTGTTTTGAAGGATCAGCAAAAGTCATTGTAGCTTCCTGGAAAGCATTGTTCGGTTCGTCATAAAAATAAGTGGTGACAGCTGGATTTCCAACAGTTTCAGTTCTTGTTGGTCCAGGGCTAAATGCAAATCTTACATTTACCGATAATCCCCATTTAGGTACTATAGTACTCATAGTGGCCGGTTGGCCATTAATAAGTTGTTCGTTAGGGATTGCTATAGTTGATTCAGAGCTAACGGTTACACCTGTAGTTAAGTTTATCAAATCCCAGGTAGAAGCAGTTGTTACTGTTGTAGGGTTGCTATAAAGTAAGAAACGGAAATTCGTTTCAGAAGGAACATTTAAAGGATCAACAACCTGGATGGTAACAGGACCTGCTCCATTTTCATACGTTGGATGTTTTGCCCTTGAAGCTGGATCCGCTAATATAGCATCAACAGTAGCACTTGTAAAATCCAAAATATTACTACCATTACCGGTACCTTCGATACGGGTTAATTTAGGACCGCTGCCATAAGCTGAATGTTGCTCTAATCCACCTGATTCAGGCGAAGGGATATGAGGAATACCTGTGTGAGGAGTAAATACAGAGAAATCCGCATTTTTTCTACCCGCAATGTATGGCTTATAATCCTGTAAGGAACTAAAATTCGGTATTATGGTGGTGCTATGCCCATAAGCAATTACCGCATAATAGTAGGTTTTGTGATTGATCAAATTTTTATTATCAGTAGCGAAAAGATCTTCTTTTACTGATACGGAATGTCTGATTCCTTTATTACTGCCATTTACCATTTCGGTAGGCACTAAAGCAGAAAGTGTTACATCATTTGTATAGTTTACAATTTGAGAAATAGCATCTACTTTATCACATTGCAGCACTAAACGCGCTTTATCAATATTGCCAAGGTCGGTTTGACTAACAAATCCGTTTCTCAACTGATATACCTGATACCCTTGGAAAAGATACTCTGCATTATTAGGATCTTGTTTGTCATAATCTTCATGATATCCCTCATTATAATTATTAGAAGTAACTGGATTTGACCATGTTAAGATCAATTCTTTGTCCAATTCCTGAATCACTAAATTTGGCGCGGTTGGTCCGTTAAGAGTTGCAAAACAATTGTTGAACAATAACTGTGCTTTTGAATCAGCACCTCTTAAAAGTGCTACAGAAGCCAATGGCCCACCCTGTGTAGCTCTTGCCCAAGGCACCCCTATTGTTATTACGTTAACTGCACCCGGTTGAAGTGTAAAAGGCCCGGCACTTTCTAAAAAGCGTCTGTCGTCCGGTACATTGTTTTCACTAACCTCATCCCAATTAGGCATGGTTATAGGGTTATTCAAATCTCCGCCCACACCAAAACCTGTTGGATCCGATAATCCGGGGAACATATAGTTACAACCTACAGTACCACCGGTTACTCCATCTCCACCATAAGTGATACGGGTTCCGTTACGCCATGTACCAGTTAAATATTGATAAAAGTCATCCCCGGCAGTTGGATTTCCATTAACCGGATTTGCATTGTTATTAAAATACATGAATTTACACATTCCAAGACGCTCATTATCAGCTATCCCATCACCATAATTCAAGAAACTTGGAGGCACACTTGTCACCGCATTATCCAATCCATCGGGATCAGCAAATGGTCCTTCAAAAAAGTCGATCCCAACAGCAGGTGGATTAGCACCATAAGCAGTAGTTTGTCCGGTTCCATCCACAGCAACACCATTATAAAGGATACCAAAACCTAAATTCACATCGCAACCTACATAATCATCTTTATACCAACCTAAATCCGCATCATCCCAAACACCAAAGAATGTTGAATCTAAACGGAAAGATGATTTATTAATGATCTTGTATTTGTAAAAAGTAGCATTATTTAATTCGTCATTGGTAGCAAAGGCAAAAGCCTGAGCCTGAATTTCCAAACCGATTGATGCGCCACCGGTTTCGGTATGTACGTTTCCTTTGTCGTTAAATACCCAGAATAAACATTGGTCGCCATATAATTGCGCGGCACAGCCACGTGCACCGGTAATATCAAAATCAGGAACATCGCCTGAAGAAGGATCATAAAATCCATCGGCATTTACATCATAATAAGGTGCTAAAGGCTGACCTTCAGGACCATACGCAGGCCAGTTATTAATAACCTCCATTCCCGGAGTTCCTTCAATAGGATTTTGCCCTACGCCACCACCTGCACGCCAATTGTAAAAGGCTTCAACATCTACCCTGTTTATTTTATAAAATTTATCCCAGGCAATACAAGTAGAAGGAGTAATTGTAGCAGAGGAGGTTAAAGGGCCCGGCCAGTAATCATTACCACCAAACTGGCGATACGTTTGAGCAGCCGATTTCAAAGATCCACCGGCATCATATCCACCCACCCATATTGAACTTGCAAATTGGGAACTTGGACCAACCTGGCCAACAGGAGGTTTTGGAACAGCATATCTTGCTTCAGTGTTTCCAAAAAGATCCCACCACATATCACCACCATTTAATATTTTGGCTCTTACGTTGTTAATATCAAGATCGGCCTGAGCGGAAGCATTAACACATCCAGCCATAACAGATTTAGCCTGGTTATTGTTTGGAGCTATTCCTGAACCACCAATATTTTCGCGGGCAGATGCCTTGTTTGCCCATCCAGCCTCTCCCGATGGAAGGGAGAGCAAAGTAAGGAGAGCAATGCTGATAATGTTTGTAGGTTGTATTATTTTCATGTTTTTATTTATTGTCTTCAGCAGATCTTTCAGATTTACGCAGATAAAAAATCAGCGGTCTTCGATATTTGCAGAAAAATTAGTTCTTCGTTTAAATTCGTATTTTGTATATTAAAAATCAAGTAATAGTCCCAAACGTAATACTCTTGGTCTGCTATAAAATGAAGGGTCATTTACTTTTACGCTGTATAGATCGGTAAATGATTCAGCATTATTTCTTCCCGGAAGTGAATTAACGTTATCAGCCGAGGTTAAATAACCATCATCACCGGCATTACCTGTTGCTTTATATACACTTAGTATGTTCTTTGTATTTAATACGTTCAAGGCTTGTAAATATATATTTAAGTTGGCACGTTTCTCTTTGTCCCCATCTGCATCCCCCCATTTAAGCAGGATATCTTTATCGATCCTCATATCGATCTTAAAGTTCCATGGTAAATTGGATCCATTCACTTGTCCGGCCAAATTGCTACGTTGAGAAATACCAAATGCAGCTTCCTGTGTAATGTTTCTTTGTCTGCTATATGGAGTACCCGATCCTGCTCTTGCAACAATGTTTGCACCTACATTTTCAAATATTTTAATTGATTTTTCTTTATCACTTCCTTTTTTACGTGTCCAGATCGGTCCTTTGTAATCAGTACCGGAAGCAAAACGGTAATCAATATTCATTACAATGGTGTGGCGCTGATCGTAATCCAAGGCGTGAGTTGTTCTCAAATTCGGTTGCCCCGAAGAAGCTACGTTAACTCCATCAGTAGCACTTGAACCGGTACCGTCAGCAAATTGCAAGGTGTAATTTGTTGTTAATTGAACCCCGTTAGTTCTTCTTAGATCATAAGCGATTGAAAAACCCTTAACGGTTCCAAAGTCGATATTATCAAATGAGTTATAGGTAACCGGAAATGCTTTGTACACCTGAACTACCTGTACCATGTCTCTTAATTCACGATAAAATGCGGATAAAGTGATCGCTGAATTTTTCCGTTCATTTAATACCTGTGAGAAACCTAACTCATAATCGGTTGTTCTTTCAGGTTTCAAATTTGGGTTATTAATAAAATCACCTGCATTTTTTTGAATATTCAAATACTGGATAGGATCCAATCTGTTTGCTGTTGGAGGACGTTGTGTTAACACGTCATAATGAGCAAAGAAATTGGCTACGTCAGATATAGGGAATGAAAAGGCGATACGCGGCATCATATTAATTTGTGGCGTATAATCTTCAAATACTTTTGAGGATAATACTTTGTTTTTTGCAGCTGAAGGGTCTAACAAATAAGGGTTGATCTCACCATCCACTGTATTTGCACCTGCCAATGACGCGTTAGGATCGGATACTTCCCCACCTTGTGCGTTATACCAGGTGCTTCCGTTACGATATCCTACTGTTCTTGTTGGGTTATCCTTATTATCAACATAAACTACATAATTATCACCGATATTGGCAGGGCGTGTAGTATTAAATTCGGAAGCAAAGTCCACCTCTCCGGCAGTTTTAGCTTCATACAATAAAAATTTATCTTTCAATACCTTTTGATTTGCATCAAAACGGTCGATCCTTAAACCTATATTGAATTTCAAATCTTTGAAGTCAAACCTGTCCTGAATATAACCTGCTATATAAATAGGTTGATATGCACCAATTTCACGTGTAAAATTACCATTTGCATCTTTTTTAGTAAAAAAATCATCTAATGTAGGGCTTCCGCTCAATTTTTTACCGGTATGGTCGTATCCATGATAAGCAACAGTACCCAAATTCAATAAGTCATCCGGGCTAAACATACTTACTCCGCCATAACTTTCTATTTGCTCAGGAGTATACGAATCAATATCTATCCAGTTGGTACTGTTTTTATCATATCCTAAAGCAGTTCTTAGGCTTCTGTCGAATTGAGTTTGAGTACCATCATTCAAACGATCAAAATCGTAGTATAAATTAGTACCCGACAATTCTGAATTCAAATGAGGAGTGGAATCTAATTGTGTAATGTGGCTATTGGCCAACTGGCGCATATTTGACCACAGATCAATAGAATTAATATTATAACTTCTTTGAGTTCTTTGCTCAAATTCAAAACCTGCCTGTACAGCATGTTTTTTTATGTCAGCCGAAAAATTGGTAAAAACACGAAACTGGCTTTCTTCAGCTTTCGCATAACCACCGTATTGACGGCCGGTATTATACCATAATGAATAAATATTTGATGGTCTGTCGCCATTCATCAAACCTAAGCCCGCCTGAACAGAGTTATAGTTAAAAACCGGGTTAGTGGTGTTTGCATAAAACTGGCTGGTATAAGGTGTACCGGTAGGATTTACATCGCTGGGGGTAAACGTAAGGCTTACATCTCTAAAACCATTATGGAAGAATGCAGATACAGTATCTAAATTACCATCTCCATCCACATCATATTTATCACGGGTTTCATAGATATAATTGTTTTCTTTGGTTTGAACAAATTTCCCAATATAACCGTAATCGAAATTCCTGTCTTTGTGATTATCATCCTGAGTTTTACTGCTTGCATTCGCATAACTTGCCTGAAGTGTAAAATAAGCGTTTGAGATAACAGAGGATGATTTTTCTGCTTCTTCCGCTGTAGCGGAGTTGAACTTTTGAGTTAGCTTGGCGTAGGTTCTCCAAGTATTGGAAATAAGCTGAGGGTTGTTTACGGGGTTAAACAATGCGTACTCATAAACAAAACCGTGGCTTGTATTGTAATCCTCTGAACCACCTAAGGTTATACCCATATTGGTAGTTGGCTGGTATTGAATTTTCCCGTTCAAACGGAAAGAATTTGCACGTACATTGTTTCTTGCTTTGATCTTTTCCAGATCGCCTGCAGTAACAAATTCAGCATTTGGAACAAATCCACCTGCACCATTTGGGTTGGGGCGTAAAGGTGTTGCCTCTATTTCTTTTAATTTTTCTGCATTTACCTGATAGAAACCAATGGCTGATGGATCAGGATCTTTGTCGGTAAACATCTCCCCTGATAAACTGAAACCCAGAACGGATTTTTTAACATTATTAACCGAATCTTTTTTCATTAAGATAGGACCGTTGATAGAGAAACCTACGAAGTTATATCCGTATGCATCCAATCCTCTGCTTTTTTGATTTTTTTCACCTAAACCGGAAGAAATAACCTCGATACCTCCTGTATAATTACTTGCAGGGCCTCTTGTAGTAATTGCAATAATACCACCTGTAGCATCTCCGTATTCAGCGGGGGTTCCACCAATAATGGTAGTTACTTGCTCCACGCTGGACTGAGGTACACCGGCACCTCCAACAACTTTTACACCATCAATATAATAGGCAGTACTGGATGAACGGGCACCTCTCACATTCAATGCGCCACCTTCATCGGCCTGGTAAATACCGGCAGTTGTTGCTGCTACCGAGTTGATGTTTTTGGAAGCCATGTTCTGGTATTCCTCACGGGTAACGGTTGATCCCGATTTTGTATCCGGGTCAATTAAAGGCTCTGAATATACTATAAGTTCTATACCCGTTAATTCAATACCACCGGCATTTGACATTTCAATATTAAGATAAACCGTTTTACCAACAGCTAAACTTACATCTGCTATTTCAACAGTTTGATAACCTACATACGTAGCTTTTACTTTATATTTTCCGGGGTTTAAAGGTTTAATGGTCACATCACCGTCAATATTGGTTGTACCAACACCAACCTGAATGCCGCCCATTTCAACAACTACGTTGGCAAAAGGAATCGTTTCTTTATTCGCTTTGTCTTTAAGTGTTACTTTGATAGCGCCCTCATTTTGTGCAAATGTTAGTCCGGCTGATGCAGCAACAATCGATAAGGTGGTAAGTAATTTTCGTAGCATATCTTCTTAATTTGATAATTTGTGTATTTGTGTATTTGAAAATAAAAATAAGGTATTTTCAAATTTGAGCATTTTTCATTCCTTAAATTATTGGAATTCTCTAAAAAAAATGGGCGCGTAAATATATGAATATTTAAAATTCTTACACAAGTTTTTTTTGTACCGAATATCAACACGGGGAAATTCCCGAACTAACCTGCTATATATCAACCACCTAAACATAATAAAACCTGCAATTTTCGAAGCCTGTTTTACAAAAAAACAGGTTTAAATTAACTTGAACTAATGGCATTGAATAGAATAAATGCCAGGGCAACAAAAGCTATTAAAATAGCGATAGTTCCACTACCTTCTGAATGATCGTTTTTACTTCTGGAAATTGTGTTTTTTTTGTTCATGATTTCTATTTTTTTAATTGGTGAAAAAATGTCATTCCGAACTTGCTTCGGAATCTTCAACTGAGATGCTGAAACCAAGTTCAGCGTGATGCGGCAATTATAATGATCCTATGTTAGCCGTTTAGTTAAAAGGTGCGGGTATTTGCGTATTAATTTAAACAACATCCCCATGTGCTAACTAATTTGTCGCAAAAACCCGACACCTGTTTATTGAAAATTGAGTATGAATGATTTTCTATTACAATATTACAACAGAAAGAAAGGGAGATAAAGCTACAATGACTGAAAGGGGATGTTCGATTATTAAACGGTAGTTATTAATGGGAAAGCGGTAAATGGTTGTTGGATGTTGGTTGTTGGTTGTTGGTTGTTGGTTGTTGGTTGGTGGTTGGTTGGTTGATTGTTGGTTGTTGGTTGTTGGTTGTTGGTGGTTCGTGGTTGATGGTTGGTGGTTGGTGGTTGGTGGTTACTCCCAGGCTGTCATCCCGAGCTTTTTGCGAGGGATCTTGTTAATCACAGGCTATCATTGCTAAAAAGCAAGATCCCTCGCAAAAGCTCGGGATGACAATGCTGATAGAGGTTATACTAAATAAGCGACAACTTTTCGAGAAAGTCAGTTTTATTTCTTCTGGATACTTCAACCTGCGAATTATCACTCATTACAGCGTAACCTCCTTCGCCTTTGATATATTTTTTCACATGCTGGAGGTTAATGAGGTGGGAACGATGAACGCGGAAGAAATTATCATCAGCAAACATTTGTTCGTATTCACCAAGAGTACGTGATGCCAGTATTCTTTTACCGGTAACAAGCACAAAAAAGGTATAGTTACCATCAGAATCGCATCTGATAATATCGGAAAGGTTAATGAATATCAATCCATCCCCATCGGGAATACCTACCTTCTTCAGTTTATTTTCCGGTTTTATATTTGAAAGCAATGCTTTAAATTTTTTATCCAGCATACTTTTTTGCCCGTTCTTTTCTTCAAACCGATGCACTGCCTGGATCAATTCTTCGGGGTCAATTGGTTTAAGTATATAATCAATGGCACTGAATTTAATGGCTTTGATGGCATAATGATCGTATGCTGTTGTGAAAATAATATCGAAATCAATTTCCTTGAATTTTTCGAGCAAATCGAAAGCATTGCCATTCGACATTTCAATATCCAAAAAAACAAGATCAGGCTGGTGCTTCGTGATGGCCTCAAAAGCACTGGTCATTGAATCGGCTTTGGCGACTATATCAACAGTTTTACAGTTCTTTTCTACCATTTTTGATAATGATTCGCGTGCACCTAATTCATCATCAACTATTATTGCTTTTATCATATACTACGAATTACGAATTTTAACGAATTACGAATCTGTGTTGGTTACTAATAAACGAATCTCATAAATTTACAAATCAAAAAAACATCCCCCAACTCTATGGGAATTTGCCACCGCACAGTCTTCGACAAGCTCTGACTGACCATCGCACGATGTCACACTGACCTGTCGAAAGTGTATGTGTTCGTTTTTAAACCTCATATTGCCAACTGCTAAATTGAAAAATTGAAAAAATTGTTCAACCTATTCACTCACCTCAAGTGGAATGACCAATAGAACTTTTGTTCCGGCAGGTTTACCGTTTTCATGCTGATCAATTATTTCACAATTGATGTTACTGCTTAAGCTTGCATTTAAAATATCTAATCGCTCCTGAGTAATACTCATTCCCATTGACTTATGCTGCTGAATACTGTTTTTCTTGAATTTTTTCGAGTTTTCTCTGCCTATCCCGGTATCTTCAACAATACACAAAATAGTATCATTTTGTTTTTGTAAAGCTATTGAAATTTTTCCAAATCCTTGTTTAGGCAATAATCCATGAATGATCGCATTTTCCACATAAGGTTGAATAAGCATTGATGGTATACGATCGTAATTTTGATCGATGTTAGGGTCAATGGAAATATGGTATTCAAATTTTTTATCAAAACGCATTACTTCTAATTCTAAAAATAAGTTGAGCGCATTAATTTCTTCGGCAACGGTGATCATCTGTTGTTTTGAGTTTTCCATGATCTTTCGCATCAGTTTAGCGAATTTCGATAAATATTTTAAAGCTGCATCCGTATCATGATTGGATATATAATGTTGAATTGAACTCAGTGTATTAAAAATAAAATGAGGATTCATTTGTGCCCGTAATGCCTGCGATTCAATATTTGCAATTTTTCTGTTGAGCTCTGTTTTTCGTTTTTCAAGATTTTTAATTTTGCGGATTCTGAATCTGATAAAAAATGCAAATGAACCTATTACAACCAAGGATGAAGCAATGATGAAGCCCCATGTTTTCCAAAAAGGAATATTTATGGTAAACGTAAAACTTGCAGGAATTTTATTCCACACCCCCTCATTATTCGAACTTATTACTTTTAAAGTGTATGTACCGGATGGAAGATTGGAATAGGTTACTAATCGTTCCTTTGAAGGAGGCGACCACTTGTCAAAACCTTCCAATATATGTGAATACTGCACTTTGGCCGGATTAGTAAGGCTTATTCCGGAATAATAAAAGGTAATATTGTTATCATTGTATGATAAATGCATCTTATTTGTTAAAATGGTATCCTTGTAAAATAAACGAAAGCCTGTGATACTTGTTTTTGATTCAGTTATATTTTCGATGTATTCAACAGGATCGTATTTAATGAGCCCATTAACGGTTCCAAACCAAATAGATCCATCTTTGTCAACGTAGGTACCATTTGAGTTACACTCAACACCCGAAAAGCCATCTTCTTTACCAAAAGGAATAATATTTTTTTTTCCGGATCTTTTAAATTCAGCAATATCAATTTTATTTAAACCCTGGTTTGTTCCAGCCCAAATTTCGTTTTGTGTTTTTCCAAAAGTAATTGCGTAAATTAAATCTGAACTCAAACCATCCGTTTCGTTAAAACTGGTAAATTTTGGATCAGAGGATCCCGGATTAAACATCCACAAGCCATCAAGCGCCCCTAAATAAATATTACCTTCTTTATCTATTAACGAAGTGAGGTAGGAATCGTTTTTCAAACCCAGGCTTTCGCTACACTCTATAAATTCATTGGAACCTGTCCTTAGCGCAGCCGAAGGGTCGTATTTAATTAAACCTCCTAAATAGGTACCGATCCAAAGTGTTCCTTTTAGATCTTCAACAATTGTCCATACCTGACAGTTTTCGCTTCTTCCTTTAAATGTATAACGCGTAAATTTTATTCCATCGAATTTAAAAATCTCATCATTTCCACCTAACCATACATTATTTTTAGAATCTCTATAAATATAATTAACTGCACGATCAAAAACCCCTGATGGATCTGCCTTTTTAATGAAATTTTTACCATCGTATATCGTTAAACCGTTATCTGTGCCAAGCCATAAGGTTCCCGCATTTAACTCATATATTGAATTTACAGTTTTGGCTTTTAAACCGGTTTTTTCGCTGAACTGAGTAAATTTATCATTCTCGAACTTAAACAAGCCGCCATCTTTAGAACCTACCCAAAGGGCATTCTTTGAATCCCGCAGGATACCATAAATAAATTGACTTGTTAATCCATCCTCTATTCCATAACTAACAAAAGGGTTTCCTCTGTATTTAAATAAACCTGCGTAGGTCCCTATCCATAAATTATGTTCGTAATCCTGGTAAAGGCAGCCTATCAAATTGCTGTTATTGTCTTTTCGGAGAGAATACTTAATGAATTTTTTTTTTTCGCCACCGGCTCCCTTCGGGTTATATTTTACCAATCCATTATCAGTTGCTAACCACAATGTATTTCTATGGTCAACGATAATGGAGTTAATACCCTTATCCGTAAGGCCCTCTTTTGCTGAATAGCAAGTGAATTTATTATTGCTTAATTTGCATAATCCATTTGATGTTGCTATCCAAATGTTATGTTGCAAGTCCTGAGTAATGCTATTTATATGATTATTTAATAAACCATCGGATATGTTGTAATTGACGATTCTTTTTGAACCTGAGGGAGACAAAGCCGATTGATCAAAAACACTTATCCCTTCATTAGTACCGATCCAAATATTACCTGAATCATCCTGAAAAATACAATTTACTGCATTTCCAACCAATCCGTTTTTAGTGGAATAATTAATAAATGTACCGTCTGTTAATTTACTGATGCCTTTGTCGGTACCGAACCATAAATTACCATTCGCATCTTTTAAAGATGCAGTAATTGAGTTGGAGATTAAGCCATGTTTGGTGGTATATCCGGTAAATTTTTCAGCGTTAAATTTATTGAGGCCACTGATGGTTCCTATCCATAGGTTTCCATTATTGTCTTCTGTAATACAGGTAACAGAGTGATTGAGCAATCCATTTTTAGGACTGTAATTAGTAAAAGAAACGCCATCAAATCTACTTAAACCACCATAACCGCCTGACCAAAGATTTCCTTTGCTATCCTGAAAAATAGTGGATACATCAATGAATGGTAATCCATTTTCTACAGAATAATTTTGAAAATAATACGATTGGGACATGCCTTGTTTGGCAAGCAATACAAGTGCAATTATAAGGGGGAATACTAAAAAATGTTTTGTTTTTTGCATAAAGCGTTAGGGTTGACTTGGCAAAATAGCCGGTTTACCTGAGCTCATTTTTTTTATTAAAGGTAGCAAAAAAAATATATTTTTCCGAAGCAAATGTTTTTGTTCGCTTTCAGTTCATTTAAAAACTTTGTATTGCCGGATTAATTGTGTGGGTGTGTTTGCATATTTTTTCAGATCCGGTTTGCTAATTCATAACAATAACAAATTCCACCCTCCGGTTCTTCTGCCGTCCTTCTTTGGTATCGTTTGATGAAACGGGCACAGTGCTCCCAAATCCTTTATAAAAAAGCCTGTCAGCATTTATTTTTTTTGATATAAGATAATCAACAACTGCTTTGGCGCGTTCTTCTGAAAGCACTTTATTTTGCTCTTCATTTCCCATTCCATCTGCATGGCCTCTTATTTCAATCTTTATCTGGCTTTTTTGTAAGCGGACTACAAGTTTGTCGAGTTCTAAAAATGTTTCTTTGGGTAAAACGGCTTTATTATTTTCAAAAAAAACATTATTTAAAACAATTGGTCTTCGTTTTGGCCAATAATTATAAAAGAAAATAGAGAACCCTAATGGCAATTGATTTTTATTATACTTAATAGATGCTTGGAAACAATCAACATAGAGGTAATAGCTTTCTCCTGCTTTTACAGGAATACCAGCTACATAGGCAGGTCCGTTACCCGATCCTATATTTGTGTTTGTGGTATATTGGGATAACCCTGTAACACCACTTTTAGAAGTACAATAGGAATAGCAAAGACGCTCAGGTTTTGATTTTTTTTTGCTTGATTTTATATCTTTGATCGAATTGGCATCCGGGCATTTGAAAATAGCAAAATCATAGTCATCAAGGCTGTCAATAGGAACAATATCAAATGTAAGCATTGTATCATGATCAATGTTCAACTTGAACCAGGCAGAATTTTCTTCTTTAGGCCCACCACCTTGGCCGGGAGCAACATGCCCATTGTCCTGGAAGTCCATCACATTGCCATAGCCCTTTGAAACATTTGTTGGGCCTACTATTGAATCTTGTATTTCAAGAGCATTTTGCATATCAGCATTGGGAAGTTTTTGCAGTTTTTGTTCCGCATGCAAAATAATTTTTTCCGCTTCTCTTGTTTTTAATTTACGAAGTTTAGTTTTAAGTTTATCAAACTCTTTTTGATCTCTATTCAAACGGGCTGTCCGAAGGGCATCCGCATAGACCTGATTTATTTTTTTTTCTACCGAATCGATGTTATACAGTTGATAAAAAAAAGATCTATTGGTTTCGAAATATTGAAAAGACTTGGAAGTATATTCAGAATACTTATAAATGATTTTCCAGTTATAAGGCAAAGACAAATTACTATCCTTCTGTGTTAAAAAATATTTTGCAACTAAAGTATCGCTTTCAATGCATGCTTTTTCCCTGAGTTCAAAATATCTGTAAGCAATTTGGGGATCGGTAGCATTCGCATTAAACTGATTTGTAACAGTGAGTAATTGTTTTTGAGGGTCTAAGGCATTTCGACCATTTTCAATAAAATCTTTTGCTATTGCTAATCCGCAGGTTCTGTGAAGCACTTCCCCCGCTGCATTCAAATAGAGCATAGTTGGATAAGATGTAATGTTATATTTTTTTGCAAGTTCAAAACCTTCGTCTTTTTCCATATCTATTTTTACGCAAATAAAATTGGAATTGTAAAAGTCGGCAACGGTATCATTGTTATATACATTTTTCTCCATCCATTTGCAGGGGCCGCACCAGGAGGTATAACAATCAAGAAAAATCATTTTTTTTTCTTTTTCTGCTTTCTCGAGTACTTGCTTCCATTTTATTTTTTCAAATCGAATTTCTCCGCTTTGAGCTTGTGCTAAAGCCATGCAGAAAAAAAATATATTTATTCCAAAGAGGTTTATCTTATTTTTCAATTTTTTTGACGGTTTTCGAATTAATTGATTTTTGCAATTTTCTATTATAATTGCATACAAACCCAATAGCTGTTTACAGAGAGGAGAATAAAGCGAAAAAAATTAAAGGGGTAAATAAATAAATTTGAAACTATTTAATTCCGCCCATATTTAAACCACCGCACAATAAAAAATTCTTTTTTGTTTGTTCTTAATCTTTCAGATTTACGTTTTTCTTTACGCATTCTTTTATTTGTTTTTTTAGTTTGCAAATGCTTATGATGCTCCTTTATCGCTTTCGCCTGCCCTCTTTCCAGTTTGCGGTTCTCTTTCCATTTTTGCTTGGCTTTTTTGCGTTGAGCGCGAGAAGAGGCAGGCGCTTTATCTTTGGCAGGTGCAGCTTCTTGAGCATACCCCGCGAAAGGCATTAAACAAATAAGAACTAAAATTATTTTTCGTACAATCGCTTTCATTTTCAATTATTGATGATTCATTTTTAAATTAGGAAATCTGCGCGTTGAGAATTTAGATAAAAACATTTTCGATCTAAAATCATGTATTCAGTTTTAACCTGATAGCGTCTGAAACTCTTTTGCAGTGGAACGTATAAAACTATAGAAATATTTTCTTAAATTTGTTAAAAGTAATAATTTATTTTAAAATGAAATCGTTTTTGAGTTTAACAGCCTTTGTTATTGTTATAAGCATAGCCGCTTGTAAAAAAGATACTAATAACGGTGTACCAATAACTCCGGTTGATATTTATTTGTATACTAATAATCCAAGCTTTGTAAATCTTTATGGAGTTGGCGGCTGGGTATATATTACAGGAGGTGTTAGAGGAATATTGGTATATAGAAAATCACCTTCGGAATTTATGGCCTATGATCGTAATTGTACGTACCAATCGAGCGATGCGTGCGCTACCGTGGTGGTGGATGCTACAAATATCCTGGCTACTGATACCTGTTGCCATTCAAAATTTTCAATGTATGATGGCTCGGTAACGCAGGGGCCTGCAGGACTTCCATTAAAAGCATACAATACTACCTTTGATGGAAATGTGCTCCATATTTATAATTAATAAAACTCCTGCTAGCATTCCTCTTATCTTCTGTTGTTAATATTTCAAGTACCATCAAATATTATATTATCCCGGCACCTAACAGAATAGCGAATATAAATAGCATTGCTGCTACTATATATTGAAGTGTTTTAATAGTGATCTTTTTCAAAAGCTTGTTCCCTAAGTATGCTCCTATAAAAGCAGATAATGTAGCTGCAATTACAAGGGTAAAATTGAATTGACTTCCCATTCCGAAAATCTGTTTTCCATAAACAGCTAATCTTGAAATATCGATCAAACAAGCAATAACAACTCCTGTAGCAATAAAAGACTCTTTTGATAAATTAGCTCTTAACAAAAATGCTGATCGTAATGCTCCTTGATTTCCTGAAAGTCCTCCAAAGAAACCACTTAAGATGCCCCCCAGGATCAAATATTTTTGGCTGAACTGAAGGTTAGCAAGTTTGGGTACTACCTCAAATAATGAAAAAATAATTAATAAAATAGAAATTGTGAGGTCCAAAGGCATTACTTCAAACGTTTTACCTGAAATTGAATACTGAAACCAAGGATCCATTCCTGCCAGCAGCGTTAGCAAAGATGCGCCAATAAAGGCAAAGAGAATAGCGGGGATACCAAAGTCTAAAACCACCTTTTTATTCGCTTGCTTTCCGAGTAATGCTAATTTAAATAAATTGTTGAGAAAGTGGACAATCGCAGTAAGAGAAATAGCGATTTCGATAGGAAAAAAAATTGCAAATACAGGGACGAGTAATGTCCCCAGGCCAAATCCGGAAAACAACGTAAGGCCTGAACCTATCAGCGCAACAATACAAATGAGGACGTATTCCATACTACGCGTTAAATTATATACCGAAATTAAACAAAAAATCCCGTCCTGTTATTTACAGGACGGGATTCAAAAATTAAAATTTTAATTAAACATTTTCAGCAAGAACAATAATTTTATTGTTTAATACTTCCACTACTCCACCATTGATCTCAATATTTTCAATGCGTTTTTTAGTATCCGTAATTTTCACAGTGCCTTTCTTTAGTGTAGCAATAATTGGAGCATGTCCTTTTAAAATACCAAAAGAACCTTCAGCACCAGGCAGCTTTACAGCTTCTACTTCGCCACTGTACACTTTTTTATCGGGAGTTATTATTTCTAAAAACATATTTTAAAGATTTTTGATATTAGATTTTTGATATTAGAAGTTTTACACCTAGTATTACACATCTAATATCCAACATCCAATATCTGTTTTTTATACTTCTGATAAAATTTTCTTTCCTTTTTCAATAGCATCTTCAATAGAACCTACAAGGTTAAACGCTGCTTCAGGATACTGATCCACTTCACCATTAAGGATCATATTAAATCCTTTGATGGTATCTTCAATAGAAACAAATACTCCCTTTAAACCAGTGAATTGCTCTGCAACAAAGAATGGCTGAGATAAGAAACGCTGAACACGTCTTGCACGAAGTACCACTAATTTATCTTCTTCAGATAATTCATCCATTCCAAGAATAGCAATAATATCCTGTAATTCTTTGTAACGTTGTAAGATCTGTTTTACTTTTTGAGCTGTTCCATAATGCTCTTCACCTAAAACGGCAGCAGTTAAGATACGTGAAGTAGAATCCAAAGGATCCACAGCAGGATAAATACCTAACTCAGCAATTTTACGATTCAATACAGTAGTAGCATCTAAGTGGGCAAACGTTGTAGCCGGAGCCGGATCTGTTAAATCATCAGCAGGAACATAAACCGCTTGTACCGATGTAATAGAACCACGTTTTGTTGACGTGATACGCTCTTGCATTAAACCCATTTCAGTAGCCAATGTTGGTTGGTACCCCACAGCTGAAGGCATACGACCTAACAATGCGGATACTTCAGAACCTGCTTGTGTGAAACGGAAGATATTGTCAATAAAAAATAAGATATCACGACCGCCTGATTTTTCATCACCATCGCGGAAATATTCCGCCATCGTTAAACCTGACAAAGCAACACGTGCACGTGCACCTGGAGGCTCATTCATTTGTCCGAATACTAATGTTGCCTGAGATTTAGCTAATTCAGCAATATCAACTTTAGTTAGATCCCATCCACCTGATTCCATTGAATGTTTGAAAGCTTCACCATAACGGATAACGCCAGATTCGATCATCTCGCGCAATAAGTCATTTCCTTCACGTGTACGCTCACCAACACCTGCAAATACAGATAAACCTTCGTAACCTTTAGCGATATTGTTGATCAATTCCATGATCAATACTGTTTTACCCACACCAGCACCACCAAACAAACCAATTTTACCACCTTTTGCATAAGGCTCTAATAGGTCAATTACTTTTATACCTGTAAATAATACTTCCGTAGAAGTAGAAAGATCTTCATATTTAGGAGGGGTACGGTGAATCGGAGCACCACCTTCGTTACTAACTTGTTCAATACCGTCAATGGCTTCACCAACAACGTTAAACAAACGGCCTTTTACTTTATCACCAACAGGCATTGTAATACCTTTTCCTGTATTTTTTACAGTCATTCCACGGTATAAACCATCAGTAGAATCCATCGCGATCGTACGAACAGTATCTTCTCCAACGTGTTTTTGTGTTTCTAAAATAATTTTTTGTCCATTAGGTTTAACAACCTCAAGGGCAACCAGGATATTAGGTAATGAAGCTCCACCTTCAAAACTAACGTCAACTATAGGACCAATTATTTGTGCGATTTTACCAGTTTGTTCTGACATTTTATATAGATGTAAATGTTAATTTTTAAAAACCGATGCGAAATTAGTATATTTTATTCAGCAAAAAAAGCGATTTTTAGTATTTTTATAATTAATTTCGGCACGTAAAGCCGCTCAAAAATCTTATGGTTTGGATTTGCGTTTTTAACATTGATTTATAGGTGGTTATCGAAATTAACAGCTTGCTTTTCGATAACATCAAATTAAGAAATAGAACATTTTTATCAGGAGCATCTGCCCAAAGTGTTCGAAAAGCTCAGACTGACCCAGCACTGGTCAAATTGAGCCTCCCGAAATAGCTGCGATGGCATCTTTACTTAATGAAATTGGCATAGAACAGGAAGCCAGAATATATTTATCAGAATGAAAGTTTATACCAATATTGAAGATTTTAAGGATGTGAAAAACCCGGTGGTGACTACCGGAACCTTTGATGGGGTTCATTTAGGGCATCAAAAAATCATAACCCGGTTAAAAGAAGCCGCAAAGGAAAGTGATGGAGAAACTGTATTGCTTACATTTTACCCACATCCCAGAATGGTGTTATTCCCGGATGATAATGAACTAAAATTACTGAATACCCAGCAGGAAAAGATTGAATTACTCGAAAAATATGGTGTTGACCATTTAATAATTTATCCTTTTACCAAAGAGTTTTCAAGGTTAACTTCAGTGGAATTTGTGCGAAATATTTTGGTAAATAAAATAAAGACCAAACACCTGATCATTGGTTATAATCATCATTTCGGACGTAACCGTGAAGGTTCATTTGAACATTTAAAAGAGTACGGGCCTCTGTATGGTTTTGATGTTGAAGAGATCCCAGCAAAGGATATTGAACACATTGAAATAAGCTCTACAAAAATCCGAAAAGCATTACAAACAGGAGATGTTAAAGTAGCAACAGCTTTTTTAGGACATTTTTATTCGTTAAGCGGTAAAGTTATTGAAGGTTTAAAACTTGGGCGAACAATTGGATATCCAACCGCAAATATTGTAGTGGAAGACAAGTACAAATTAATACCTGCTGATGGTATATATGCTGTAAAAATAAAACAGGATGGTACAATTTATGGTGGTATGTTAAGTATTGGAAATAATCCAACTGTAGAAGGGAAAGGCAGAAGCATTGAGGTTAATATTTTTGATTTTGATAAAACAATTTATGGTCAGGAAGTAACCATTTATTTTGTTGAAAGATTGCGTGATGAAGTAAAATTCAGTAACTTAGAAGAACTAAAAAAGCAATTGGTGAAGGATAAAGAAAACTCATTACACATAACTGATTTTCACAAATAACCAATGGAGCCAATCGTTGTAATTTGTGCTAAAATATAAATGAAAAAAAAATCTTCTTATAAAAACGTCTTTAGAATTCATACTGCCCTGCTGTTGTTATTTTTTTTGTTTTTACAAAAAACGAACGCACAGAGTCAATTGCTTGATTCACTAACATTAGATACTCTTACCGCTTTCACAAGTATTGAAGAAGCGATGAAAAATCCGGAACAAGTAATAAAATTAGAGCTTAGAAAAAAACGGTTAAAAAAATTCCCTCCAGAAATTTTTAAATTTATAAATCTGCAATATCTTGATCTAAATAAAAATGATATCGGAGAACTTCCTACTGAAATAGGACAGCTGAAGAATTTACAATACCTGGCCATTTCGAGAAGCGGTTTACAGGAATTTCCAACACAAATTGGGGACTTAACAAATTTATATTATCTCGAGGCTAATAATAATGATCTAACCTCTCTGCCCACCGAAATAGGTAAACTCGAAAAGTTAAGAACCTTTGATCTATGGAGTAATGATATTGATAAATTCCCAAATGAGATCAAAAATTTAAAAAGCTTAAAATTGTTTGACCTGCGTGTGATAATGATACCTGATGCCGAACAAGCCCGTATTCAGTCATTGTTACCACATACCAAAATATTTTTTTCACCGTATTGTAAATGTGAACAGTAAAGAATTGTGTGAAAAATAGAGAAATAGAGAATTAGAAAAATAGAAAATTGGAGAACTAAAAAAAATCACTAAATCACTAAGTCAACAAATCAGTCAATCAACAAATCTCCAATTTTTTAAATGAAATTCCATCTCAATTTCACCATACCTCCTTTTGAACAGAAAATTAATTATGCACACAAATGTTTATTTGTAGGTTCTTGTTTTACCGAAAACATTGGAGAAACAATGCAGCAGTACAAGTTCAATGTAAAAATTAATCCCAACGGTGTATTGTATAATCCGGCAAGTATGGCTGTTGCTTTACGCAGATATATTGACAATAATACGATTGGGGAAAACGAATTGTTTTATGCCAATGAATGTTGGAATAGCTGGGAGCATCACAGCCGCTTTTCAAATACAGATAAACAAGCCTGTTTAGTAACAATTAACAATAGCATTTCATCGGCACATGATTTTATAAAACAAACTGATTGGCTTTTCATCACGTTTGGCTCTGCCTTTATATATAAGCGAAATGATACGGATGAATTGGTTGGCAATTGCCATAAAGTGCCGCAAAAAGAATTTACAAAAGAAATGTTGACAGTAAATGAAATTGTAGCCGATTATAAAATTCTGATCCAGCAATTAAAAGCCTTAAATAATAATTTAAAAATCATTTTTACGATAAGTCCTGTGCGTCACATTCGCGAAGGTATAATAGAGAATAACCGCAGTAAAGCCCGCTTGATCGAAACTGTTCATGAACTGATAAAACAAAACGATAATTCATTTTATTTCCCTGCTTATGAACTGGTAATAGATGATCTACGTGATTATCGTTTTTATAATTCTGATTTAGTCCATCCAAATGAACAAGCTATCAGCTACGTTTTTGAAAAATTGATGAGCACTATTTTTGATGATAAAACAAAAGAACTATTCGAAAAAATAAAAGATATTATTACTGCTAAACAACACCGGCCTTTTAATAGCACTACTGATGCTTATTTAAAATTCAAGACTGCATATATGGAACGTTGCCGCCAAATCAAAAAGGACAATCCTATTTTGGACTTGAAAGATGAAATTGCATGGTTCGAAAAAGATTTTACAGAACAACATCATTAAAATTTTTAATTTTAAACACATAAGCAAATAATTCAAACTGAAATTTATTAAAGCGTGACTTTTTTTAATATCGATACGGATAAAGTAATTGAACAACTTACCTACAATGCGAAGGATCCGCTATTGTTTAATAGTGGGTTCTTTCTGTTTTTCTTTTGTATATTTCTTTTAGGATACCAGTTTTTATACAAGCATAAATTAAGCAGGGTTATTTATTTTACTATTTTCTCTCTTTACTTTTTTTATAAAGCCTGCGGATTTTATTTTGGATTCATTTTATTATCGGCTGTTATTGATTTTAATTTGGCCAATTGGATCTATTCCGCTAAAAGCAAGGCACAAAAAAATGGAATACTTATTTTTAGCATCATTATCAATTTAGGGCTGCTATTCTATTTTAAATACACTAATTTCTTTATCGAGATCATAAATGATTTTAAAATAGGTGAAGTAAAGCCCCTGAACCTTATCCTGCCAATTGGAATTTCGTTTTATACGTTTGAAAATTTGAGTTATACTATTGATGTGTATCGCGGGAAATTTAAACCGGTTCAAAGTTTCTTAGATTATTGTTTTTTCCTTTCTTTCTTCCCAAAACTGGTAATGGGGCCTATTGTAAGGGCTTCTGATTTTATTCCACAGATCCGGAAAGATATCTTTATCACAAAAGAAGATGTATCAAAAGGCTTGTATCTTATAGTGGGCGGACTTTTCAAGAAAGTTGTCATCTCTGATTACATCTATGTAAATTATGTTCAATACATTTTTGATGATCCCTCGCGACATTCGGGAATTGAGTGTTTACTGGGAGTGTATGGTTATGCAATGGTTATTTATTGCGATTTTTCAGGCTATTCTGATATGGCAATTGGTATGGCAAGATGGATGGGCTTTACTCTAAATGAAAATTTTGATTCCCCCTATAAATCGAGCAGTATCACTGAATTTTGGAGGCGATGGCACATCTCTTTATCATCCTGGTTAAAAGATTATTTATACATTTCCCTTGGTGGGAACAAAGCAGGAAAGTTCCGACAATACATCAATTTGATGATAACTATGCTGTTGGGCGGGTTATGGCATGGTGCGTCTTTTAATTTTATTATTTGGGGAGGGATGCATGGCCTGGCATTGGCTTTTGATAAATTACGAATGTCTTTAGTTTCACGTTATAACTCCTTTCATGAAGTAACCTTCGGACGTGTTTTAAGCTCTAAATTAGTTCGTATTTTAGGAGTTCTGATCACCTTTCATTTTGTTTGTTTCTGCTGGATCTTTTTCAAAGCATCAACTCTTCAGGATGCAGGCATCATTATTACACAAATTTTCAGCAATTTTAATGCAGCGGCTTTCGTTCCTCTGTTATCGGCATACGGAGCTGTATTCGGAGTTATGTCATTAGGCTATCTATTTCATTTCATGCCTAAATCCTACGAATATTTTTCAGTAAATTTCCTCTCGAAAGTATCTCTGGTTGGGCGAATTGCGATCCTCTTAGTTTTTATCTGGATTGTAATTCAAGCTAAGCAAGCAGAACAGGTATTGCCTATTTATTTGCAGTTTTAAGGAGGAATTGTAGCTCGTTATCAATTTGTGTAGATTCTTCATTTAGATCTGTGCAATTTAAAATTGTTTGGTTTGAATGCTAAATAAACAAAAAAAAATTCCCTTACAGGGAATTTTTTGATTATATTTGTAACATATAAAATATATGAGAGTTTTTGTAAAAAGTGTTTTAAGAGACTTTTGGGTAAAGCACAACGATAGTGAATTACAATTAAAAGCATGGTACAGTGATGCTGAAAAAGCACTTTGGAAAACACCACACGACATTAAAAAATATGATTCCAGTGTGAGTATTTTGTCAAATAATCGTGCAGTATTTAACATAAAAGGCAATGATTATAGGTTAATAGTGGAAATCAATTATACGAGAGCTTGGGTCTTCGTTAAATTTATTGGAACTCACAAGCAATACGATAGAATTAACGCAGAAACAATAGAGCCATGAATATTAAATTAATAAAAACTGAAACCGATTATCGAAAAGCAATTTCTCGGTTTTCAAAAGTATTTCAATCAAAAGAGGGTACCCCAGAAGGAGACGAAGCCGATTTGCTTGCCATACTCATTGAAGATTATGAAAACAAACATTATACTATTGAGGCACCTGACCCAATTGCGCTAATCAAATATAAAATGGAGCAAAAAGGATTAAAGAAAAAAGATATGGTAAAGTATTTTGGCAGTGCAAGTAAGGTTACAGAAGTATTGCAAGGCAAAAGAAACCTTACTTTAAAAATGATAAAATCCCTTTATCATGATTTTGGAATTTCAGCAGAAGCTTTACTGAATATTTAAGCATTTGCACTATATTAATTACCAAAACTTAAAAAAAAATGAACGACCCTATAATTCCAAAAGCTGAGAACGCTGACAAAGGCTTTCATTACACCGTTACCGATGAACAGATTAAAGAACATCAGAAGCGAAGTATAAAAGAAATATTTGAATGGTTGGAGGAAACCAATAAATTCATTTATGCAATGCAAACGCCTGAAGAACGGGAGAGAATGAGAAGGGCGAAGAATTCTTAGCCCACGTTGAGTGAAGCATGTCAAAAATAAAAAAAGCAAAACACGTTAGGCAGAGCGTCCCGCTCTGCCTTTAATTAACCGGCATCCTGCCGAATCACGCTCATTAGAAGCAATATTACCTTCATTCAAAACATTTTTTAATTAGAACCAAATACATAGAAATAAGTATTTATAAATGCAAACGCCTGAATGTTTCAAAAAAATTAATACCGTAAATTAAAAATTTAATTTTCAATTTACGGTATTAATTTTTTAACATATTCTGCGTTTTTTTCACTTTTTTCAACGATAACATATTCATTGAATTAGAAGTCAATCCACTGATATTATTATGTACCAACCGCACTACCTGATCATAATACAAAGGCACAAGAGGCACATTATCAACCAGCAGCTGATCCATTTGGCGGTAGTAAGTATATCGGATAGAATCATTTAATTCTGATTGAGACCTTTCATACAAAAGATCAAAATCAGGATTGCTATAATGTGTATAATTAAAGCCTTTCGGACTCCAGTTCTTACTGTAAAATAAAGACAAAAAGTTTTCTTCATCCGGGTAATCCGCTATCCAGGACTTTCTGAAAAAATTAACTTTTGTATTTGCAATGGATTCAGATAATACAGAGGCTTTTTGAACATCTATTTTGATCACAATTCCAAATTCAGCTAACTGAGATTGAATGTACTCGGCTAATTCGAGATACAGTTCGCTGGTGGCAAGCGAAATTTCTGGCAATCCTTTTCCATTCGGGAAACCTGCAACAATCAATAATTCGCGTACTTTATCAGGATTATAATCATAACCTTTCACAATACTGGAATCAAAGGAAGGTAATCCGGAAGGAATAAATCCGGAAGTAGCTGCAATACCAAGATTTCTACGTAAATATTTTACCATTTTTTTACGATCAAAACCATAATTTATTGCTTTTCGGAGCGCTTTCACTTTTAAAGGCGATTTTTTTACAATTTCAAGGTTTTCATCAATCAAAAAGCCTAAATAATCTGTTTTCAAATACGGCTGCGTTTGCATTTTAAATTTGTCCTTATAATTCTCTTTCAACGTCCCCTCAAGTGTCAATACCTCATCCACATTAATTGCATCAATGCCAGAAACCATATCCACATTGCCTTGTAAAAAATCAAGAAATGATGTTTCTTTATCTTTTATAAATGATATCGAAACAGCATCCAGGTAAGGCAAACGTTTATTGCCTTCAAACTCAAAATAATTATCATTTTTCACAAGTACCATTTTTGAACCTTCTTCCCACATTTTTAATTTAAAGGGCCCTGTACCTACAGGGTTTCTGCGAAAATCCTCCCCATAATGAACAATCACTTCTTCCGGAATAACAGAAAAATATTTCATCGTCAGAATTCTTAAAAAAGGTGTGAATGGTTTTGAAAGGTGAATGATGAACGTACTGTCATTTACAGCCTCAAATCCATTTTTGTTATTCATATCCACATTTGAAAGTAATGATGTGGCGCTTGAAACCCTTGCATCAAGCAAACGATTGAAACTATAAACAAAATCGCTTGCTAAAACTTTACGACCTTTCCCCTCAGCAAAAGATTCGTTATCGTGAAAAAAAACATCATTGTGTAAATTAAAAGTATAGGTTAAACCATCTTTTGTAATATTCCAGGACTTTGCCAGGGAAGGTTCTACAAGCAGGGAGTCGTCCATTTGTACTAATCCATTGTAAAGTTGATTTACAACCCAGATGTTTTCAAACGAGCGTGCCGCAGCAGGATCAAGAGAAGAGATACCCGCCATTTCATTGTATTTAAAAACAGTGCGGCTGCCTTTCTTTTTTTCATCTCCGGACGAACAAGAAATAGCCAGCACGGCTATTAAGAGATATGCTAATTGTTTTTTTATCATGATTTTTCTGTTTCCAAAAAATAAAATTGTAGGGATAGGGTTCTTTTCAAGTTCAAGTTTAGAGAATCTCTGTACATCAAAATATTCAAACAAATCCAATTACCAACAACTTTTTAAACAATACAGAAGATGCAGGGATATGAGATATTGGATATGAGAACGACATAAACGTGACTCTCCCACTCATTGAGATGTTTGGGATGAGAACGGTGGCCAAAACAAAAATTTTGTTAATAAATTGGAATTTTGAGATAAAAAATATCACTCATATTACTTCTCATACCTCTTATCTTATATCTTTGCACACATGCAAGAAACAATTATAATTCTAGATTTTGGTTCCCAATATACACAGCTGATAGCACGCAGAGTAAGAGAGCTTAATGTATATTGCGAAATTCATCCATTTAATAAAATTCCAAAAATTACAAGTGACGTTAAAGGTGTGATACTTTCCGGAAGCCCTTTTTCCGTCCGTGATCCGGAATCACCTAATCCTGACCTATCCTCATTTAAAGGTAAATTACCTTTGTTAGGTGTATGTTACGGAGCACAGTTAATGGCTCAAAAATTCGGAGGTGAAGTATTGTCGTCCGAACATAGAGAGTACGGCCGTGCTAATTTATCATTTGTGAAGGAAAACAATGATTTGTTCAGAGGAGTGACCAATAATTCACAAGTGTGGATGAGCCACGCAGATACCATCACAAAGATACCTGATAACTACGAAATTATTTCCAGTACAAAAGATGTAAAATTTGCAGGTTACCAGGTGATGGATGAGCAAACGTATGGAATTCAATTCCATCCGGAAGTATATCATTCTGTTGATGGAGGGCTTTTGCTGAAAAACTTTTGTGTGGATATTTGCGCTTGCTCTCAAAACTGGACTCCTGACTCATTTGTAGAAACAGCTATTGCCGATCTAAAACAAAAAATTGGAACTGATAAAGTAGTGTTGGGTTTAAGTGGGGGGGTGGACTCGAGTGTTGCGGCAGTATTGCTGCATAGAGCAATAGGTAAAAACCTGTATTGCATTTTTGTTGACAACGGTTTGTTACGTAAAAATGAATTTGAAGGTGTGCTAGCTTCTTATCAACACATGGGCTTAAATGTAAAAGGTGTGAATGCAAAGGAACGCTTTTATTCAGAGCTTGCTAACGTTACCGATCCCGAGAAAAAAAGAAAAGCAATTGGTAAGGTCTTTATCGATGTATTCGATGATGAATCAAAACGTATTCAAGATGTAAAATGGCTGGCACAAGGCACCATTTATCCTGATGTTATTGAATCGATATCCGTTAATGGTGGCGCATCCGCAACAATTAAATCGCATCACAATGTAGGTGGTTTGCCCGATTTTATGAAATTGAAAATTGTGGAACCCCTCAACACTTTATTTAAAGATGAAGTGAGAAGAGTTGGTAAATCACTGGATATTGATGACGCTATTTTAAGTCGTCATCCTTTTCCGGGACCAGGTTTGGCAATACGGATATTAGGTGATATCACATTAGAAAAAGTAAGAATATTACAAGAAGTAGATCATATTTTTATTGACAATTTAAAAACATCCGGATTATATAAAGATGTTTGGCAGGCTGGAGCAATATTCCTTCCCGTTCAAACAGTAGGTGTAATGGGTGATGAACGTACTTATGAAAATGTTGTAGCTTTGCGTGCTGTAACTTCTACTGATGGCATGACAGCCGATTGGTGTCATTTACCTTATGATTTTTTAGGAAAGGTATCAAACGAAATAATAAATAAAGTAAAAGGTATTAATAGAGTAGTTTACGACATTAGCTCTAAACCACCTGCTACTATTGAATGGGAATAAAAAGCACAAAGTATTAAGTATAAAGTATTATGAAAAATTCTATATCATGTCAAATATCTATAGATAAAGCTTTATACTTTCTATATAATTCATTCAGATATAAAATGAAATTAAAAACAATAAAATATTGTACGTTAAATCTGGTATACATACTTTGTACTTTATACTTTGTACTTAATACTACGCAATCCTATTCGCAGGAAAAGCCTTCAGGTGGTATCTTGAAAAGCAAAAACCTTACAACTATTAACGGTGTCAAATATTATTTACATACTGTTGAAAAAGGGCAAACGCTTTTCGCAATAGCAAAAAGCTATGACCTGACTTTAAATGATATTGTAATTGAAAATCCGGAAGCGATAGATGGAATCAAACCCGGACAAGTGCTTAAGGTACCTCTAAAAAAAGCAAAAAAAATTGAACCTGCCACGGCACCCAATGGCAACAATTATGTATTACACCAGGTAGAAGCCGGCCAAACCTTGTATTCGATCTCTAAACAGTATAACACAACTGTTGAAAAAATAAAGATCCTTAATCCTGAATTAAATGAGGGTTTAAAGGGAGGACAAACATTGAAAGTATCTATAATAAAACCCAAGACTGAAACTGGAGCCATTGTAAAATCTACAGCAATAACAACTGAAAAACTTGAAAAAAAACCAATCGAAAAAGGGCTGGCAAAACCGGTTGCTCTAACTGATCCCATATTTATGGGGCCATCAGATAGTACAACCACTTTTTTGATCGAGAACAGGGATTTGGATACTGTAGCGGCATCTGCCATCAACTACTCCGGAGAATTAAAAAAAGAATACAATGTGGCATTTTTTTTACCTTTTCATGCTAATGAAGCAAATGAGATCGACATCGAAAGTATTATTAAAGGGGATGCTCAATTGCCAAATAAAAGCACTATAGCCCTACAATTTTATGAAGGCGCTTTGTTAGCAATTGATTCATTAAAAAAACAAAAATTAAATGCTAAGATCTTTGTTTATGATATTGATGATCAGGATTCATTAAATATTCTTAATATTCTAAAAAGACCGGAATTAAAGAAAATGAACCTGATGATCGGCCCCTTATATGGATCCAGCTTTATGCCTGTTGCCAAATTTGCAAAAGAACATTCCATTCCAATTGTATCACCATTTACGCAAATAAATAAAGTGCTGTTCGACAATCTATATGTTTGCAAAGTACTGCCATCAAATGCAATGCAGGTGGAGCAAATGGCCCATTTTGTTATCGATACTTTTCAAAAACAAAATATTATTTTGGTAAATAATGGAAATCCCAAAGAGGTATCATTTTATAATGTTTTCAAAAACATTGCCAATAAAGCATTAATAAAAGCAGGTTACAAAACGGCTGATTCATTAAAGGAAATTAAAAGTTCAGCGGCAATTGAAAGTATGCTTAACTCTTCTAAATTAAATGTGATCGTGCTGCCTTCTAATAATCAATCGTATGTAACTGAATTTATTAGTAAATTAAATCCCCTGGTGGATAAACATAAAATTGTGCTGATCGGCCTTCAAAGCTGGATAAACTACGACAACCTGGATTTTGATTATTTGAATAAACTTGCTGTGCACATTCCTTCCAATAATTATATTGATTATCAAAACCCGGTAACGCGCAATTTCATTAATACCTATTACGAACGGTTTAAAACTGATCCTGAATTGTATTCGTATCAAGGATATGATATCGCCTATTATTTTATTTCTTCACTTCAAAAATATGGTACCGGATTTTTGAATAATATAGTTGAGTATAAATATCAGGGAATTGAAACTAATTTCAACTTCATGCAATACCCCATGGATAGTGGATTTGAGAATAAATTTGTCTACATTCTTAAATATCAGGATAATAAATTGGTAAAAGCAAATTAAAAAAATAGTTTCAAGTTCAAAATTTGAAAGTTTAAAGTTCTAAGCTATATCATTCTAATGTATAGCATTGAATAAACTTTTCAACCTTAAACTAACCAACTTTAAACTAAAATGAAAGAACAAATTACTGAATGGTTTAAATCTTTGCAGGATTCTATTTGTGTTACCATTGAGCGTGAAGATGGGAAAGGTAAATTTGAAGAAGATAACTGGATACGTGAAGAGGGAGGAGGAGGAAGAACCCGTATCCTGCAAAATGGCAATGTTATTGAAAAAGGTGGTGTCAATTTTTCCGCAGTTCACGGTGATGTTCCTGATTTTCTGATCAAAGAAAATTCTATTAATAATTCAGAAAAAAACACCTTTTATGCAACAGGTGTTTCGATTGTTATACATCCGCATAACCCTATGGTTCCGATCATTCACATGAATGTGCGTTATTTCGAAATGAGTAATGGTGCCTGGTGGTTTGGAGGCGGTATTGATCTAACTCCCCACTATGTGAATGAAGAGGATGCTGTTTTTTTTCATTCTTCACTAAAAAGCGCTTGCGACAAACACAATACCAATTACTATCCTGATTTTAAAAAATGGGCCGATGACTATTTTTTCATTCCTCACCGCAAGGAAACCAGAGGAATAGGAGGAATATTTTTTGATAAATTAAGTGAATCTACTAATTGTACTAAAGAACAATTATTTGCTTTTGTTCAGGAAATTGGCAATTCATTTGCCCCTGCCTACACTTCTTTAATGAATAAAAATAAAAACCTACCCTATACCGAAGAAAACAAACAATGGCAATTACTGCGCAGAGGCCGTTATGTCGAATTTAATTTAGTTTACGATAAAGGAACCCGATTCGGTTTGGAAACCAACGGAAGAGTTGAATCCATTTTAATGAGTTTACCCTCCACAGCCGGCTGGCTGTATAATTATAAAGCATCTCCAAACAGTCCGGAAGAAAAAACCCTCTCTTTTTTGAAAAAAGGGATCAATTGGGCTTAGATAATTTTGCCCCCTCCTATTTAATATTAAGTTGTTTGAGTCCTGTTCTAAAAACTCTTTTAAATTCTATTCAACATCAGCCAAACCCTAATACACTGATTATCAATTACATTTAAATTAAATAATTCGTGAAATTCGTGTCAAAAAAAAACTCTTTTTCGGTTGTCCTGTCTTAAAAACTCCTTTAAATTCTATTTAACATCAGCCAAACTAACATAACACACTGATTATCAATTACATTAAAATTAAATAATTCCTGAAATTCGTGTCAAAAAAAACTCTTTTTCGGTTGTCCTGTCTTAAAACTCCTTTAAATTCTATTTAACATCAGCCAAACTAACATAACACATTGATTATCAATTACATTAAAATTAAATAATTCCTGAAATTCGTGTCAAAAAAACTCTTTCCAATTAAACTTATTGTTAATAAATTATTATTAACAAATGCAACCTTTCTTGTTGGTTTACTGTCTGTTATTAAATCAATTTGATGGAATAGAAAAAGAGCTAAGAATATCAACATAAATTTAGAAAATTGTATTTCGTACTTTTTATTTATCTTTCGTAAATTATCTAAAAAACAATTGATTATTCAGAGATCATATTGCTTATAAATACTGTGGTTAGGCTTTGTGTTTTTCCAGTTTTTGAAATTTAAAATAAAATATACGTTGTCAAAAAACACCTTTTGATTTTATAGTTAATTTTTTCATTATGAACAAAAATTTATTCATAAAAACAGTAAGGGTTCATTCAACACTATTGTTTTCAAAAATAAATTTACGAATCCTGGTTTTCACAATTCTATTTCTAACAATACTTAATGTTAATGGCCAAAAAACCTCAACAGTAAACCCTTTGAAAGGTTTTGATGAAGCTGCTGTTTTGAAAGAATTCAGAAAAAGAGAAGGTTCAGAGATCAAATATCCGGCAGCGTATGCCGGATTTTTATATTTTAAGAAGCAAGAATTTATCGGTAAAAAAAATGGTACCTGGCAAAAAAGTTTACCCGGTCCTCCCCCATCAAATTTGTCGGGCGAATGTGGCAACATAGACTTTGAGACCGGTGATCTATCCGGATGGACTGGATTTTCGGGTGCTAACCCAGGATGTTGTGGCACTGCCGGTTTTGTTTCCAACGGGGTAAATGCTGCCGCAGGTGACCCTAATGCAAGACATACCATTACTACCGGTACAGGAGTTGATCCTTGCGGAGGATTTCCTGTTGTGGCACCAGCAATGCCCGGTTATGCAGCCGGAATTTTTTCCTGTCGCTTAGGAAATGGAGTAAATGGCAGCCAGGCCGAAAGAATGGAAACTGTTTTTACTCCTACAGCTGCTAATAATGTTTTTACGTATCAATATGCTGTGGTTCTGGAAGACCCAGGACATGGAGCTGCCGATCAACCTTTTTTTAATGTTGAAATGCTGGATGCGAATGGCGTTCCTGTACCTTGTACTTCAATTTTATATGTTGCCGGTGGAGGAATTCCCGGATTTCAAAATTCACCAGGCTGCGCTGGTGTAATCTTCAAACCATGGACAAATGTAAGTGTTGACTTAGTAGGACAAATTGGTAACCCCGTTACAATTCGCTTCACCAGTGCTGATTGCACTTTTGGTGGACATTACGGTTATTGTTATGTTAATAGTGAATGTACCCCATTAATTGTAACTCAACAGGATTCCTTATGTGTTGGAGCAAACACAACGCTTACAGCTCCATTTGAAGACAACAATACCTATAATTGGACCGGGCCGGGCGGACCTTATACTGGACAGATTATTACTATCACACAAGGAGGGACTTATGTGGTTACAATGGTTTCCAGTAGTGGTTGTGTAAAAATGTTAAACTATATAGTTACAGAAAATCCAACGGCATTTGTTAACGCCCCTCCTGATCAAACAGTATGTAGCGGATCTCCGGTAGCGTTAACAGGCACTCTTGGAGGTGCGGCTATAACCGCCACATGGACTGGTGGTGCAGGTACATATACTCCAAACAATACCAGTTTAAATTGCAGCTACTCACCAAGTGCTGCTGAAATAACAGCCGGCACTGTAACATTAACGTTAACAACCAATGATCCGAATGGCCCTTGCCCTGCGGTAAGCGATCAAACAATAATTACCATTAACCCCGAAGCTATAGTTTCGGCCGGACCTAACCAAACCATTTGTATTGGCAACACAGTAACGTTGGCCGGAACAATAGGAGGAGCGGCAACAAGCGGTACATGGACAGGTGGTACAGGAACATACAGCCCCGACAATACCACTCTCAATGCAGTTTATACACCCAGCACAGCAGAAGCAAATGCAAGCATAGCTACTTTAATTTTTTCTACCAACGATCCGGCAGGTCCTTGTTCAAGCGTAAACGACCAAATGGTAATCACTATAAATCAATTACCAACCGCAAATGCAGGATCTACACAATCCGTTTGTTCGGGTTCAGCTATTACCCTTTCAGGTGCCATTGGAGGTTCCGCTAGCACCGGGACATGGAGCGGTGGAAATGGAACCTTTTCTCCTAATAACACAACTCTAAATGCCACTTATACTGCAAGTGCTGCCGAATTTGATGCCGGCACCGTAACATTAACGCTTACCACAAATGATCCGGTAGGCCCCTGCTCCTTCTCCTCATCCAATGTTACTTTTATTTTTTACCAGAATCCGATTGTAAATTATTCCGTGGATATTCCTGCCGGATGCCCTACACATTGTGTGAATTTCACTGACCTAACCATTGTAGGTGGAGGAGATTCCGCTGTATCATGGACCTGGAATTTTGGCGATGGCAGCTCAGGCGACACGTTACAGCATCCCGCTCATTGTTTTACAGATCCCGGTTTCTATACTATTAAATTAATTGCAAGCTCCAATCATGGATGTACATCATTTTTAATTTCTCCTCAAATGGTTCAGGTGTATGACCTGCCTGTTGCTGAGTTTAAACCTACACCAAATCCGGCAACGGTAATTGATCCAACCATTACATTTATTAATCAATCAACATCTGATGTAAATTATTGGAATTGGAATTTTGGTGATAGCACTTTTCTGGCACCACATACATCAAGTCCGGTGCACCTTTATCCCAATGTGGCTTCAGTAAGTTACCTGGTAACATTAATAGTTCACAATGCGGATGGTTGTTACGATACTGTACCACATGAAGTTTTTATAGGGCCTGAATTTACTTTTTTCATTCCAAATGTATTTACTCCAAATGCGGATGGAATCAATGATTATTTTTACGGTTCAGGTATCGGTATCATAAAATACGATCTGTGGATATTTGACAGATGGGGCGATATGGTTTTCCATGGCAAAGAATTAAACGACAAATGGGATGGCAGGGCAAATGGTGGTGGCAATATGGCGCAAATAGATGTGTATGTATGGAAAGTAAGACTTACAGATGTATTTAATAAAGAGCATTATTATATTGGAACAGTATCTTTAGTAGAATAAGATGTTAGTTGTTAGTTGTTAGTTGTTAGTTGTTAGTTGTTAGTTGTTAGTTGTTAGTTGTTATTGGGGAGTATTAAGGTCGTATATACAAATTGGAATAAGAATAAGAATAAGATAATGAATAAACATAGTAAAATCTCAAATCTCAAATCTCAATACTCACATTTATTTGTTTTGTTACTTTGCATTACTTTATCTTCACAAGTAATTTTTGCACAGTCTTCTTCCTGCCCTAATTTAACCGTTGGGCCCGATGCAAATTTATGCTCCGGTTGTACTTCAATCAGTGCAACATTGCAGGGAACAAAGGCAACAACTTCATACAGCGTAAGTACTGTTCCTTATACACCATTTCCATTCAATACCGGTACATCAGTTTTGCTTGGGATTGATGATACCTGGTCAAGTGCAATTACTATTCCTTTCTGTTTTGAGTTTTATGGTTCTACTTATACCCAGTGCGTTATAGGTTCCAACGTTTTATTATCTTTTGACATGACGAATGCTACTTGTAACACAGTTGGTTGCAACACCTGGTCTATCAATTCAGCGATCCCTTCCTCATCACCTGCAGATTTAACAAACTGTATAATGGGACCATGGCATGATATAGATCCATCCGTGTCGTCATACAGTACCCCTGTTATCAAATGGAAAGTACAAGGTACTGCTCCGTGCAGGTCATTTGTTGTTTCCTGGACTGATGTTTCAATGTACTCTTCCTCTTGTAATTCTCAATTGGCAACTTCCCAAATAGTTTTATATGAAACAACTAACAACATAGAAATTTTTATTAAGGACAAACCCTTGTGTACAGGCTGGAATAGCGGTGCCGCAATTGAAGGAATTCAGAATTCGTCCGGAACGCAGGCTGTTGTTGTCCCTGGTAGAAATTATCCCACCCAATGGTCCGCCACAAACGATGGAAAGCGTTTTACACCAACAGGTGCCCCTCAATATACATTTACATGGTACGCTCCCGGAAATGTTGCCATTGGTACCACCCCAACCATAAGTGTTTGTCCAATTACCACAACCACCTATACTGCCACCATAGTGAATAATACCTGCAATGGCCCTATAACCTTTTCTTCTCCGGTTACGGTAAATATTACTCCACCACCCTGTACCAGTGTTTCTTGTTCGTTTAGCGGAATAGGTGACACCGTTTGTGCAGGAGGAACAATTTCACTTACTGCATCCACTGTTACCAATGCAACTTACCTGTGGACAGGACCAAACGGTTATACATCTACCTTACAAAATCCAACGGTAACCAACGGAACATTGGCGCATACCGGTTGGTACATTGTAAAAGATAGTATTCCTGGATGTTCCTACACGGATAGTGTTTTTGTTTTGGTTATTCCCCCTCCCACAGCCAATGCCGGGCCCGACCAAACAATATGTAGTTCAACATTAACCTTAGCAGGTTCAATTGGAGGTGCTGCCACTACCGGCACCTGGACCGGGGGAGCAGGCACATATACGCCAAATAACACAACTTTAAATTGTACCTACACCCTTAGCTCTTTTGAAATAAGTTCGGGCAACGTTACTTTAACATTAACTACCAATGATCCTCCGGGCTCTTGTATCGCTGCAAATGATCAAATGCAAATTACATATAGTTCAGGTTCCAGTATTTCTGCCGGTCCCGACCAAAGCATTTGTGCTGGCAATACTGTAGCTTTGTCGGGTAGCGTTAGTGGCTCCGGAACGGCTTCATGGAGCGGTGGTTCAGGAACATACAGTCCCGATAACACAAATGCAACTGCCGTTTATACGCCAAGTATAACAGAAGAAGCTGCAGGTTCTGTTTCCTTAATCTTTAGTTCAACTGGTGGCGGTTCTTGTCCGGGAGCAAATGATATAATGGAAATAACCATCGGTCAGTTACCCACCGCCAATGCTGGTTCCACGCAATTTGTTTGTGCCGGTACGGGAATTAC
Source organism: Bacteroidota bacterium (assembly GCA_040389865.1). Lineage (GTDB taxonomy): Bacteria > Bacteroidota > Bacteroidia > 2-12-FULL-35-15 > 2-12-FULL-35-15 > 2-12-FULL-35-15. Next base: position 99,211 of record JAZJZM010000011.1, read on the forward strand.
ACTTGCCGGTGCTATAGGCGGCAGCGCCACAAGTGGTACCTGGAGCGGAGGCAATGGCACCTATTCACCTGACAATACAACTTTAAATGCCGTTTACACAGCTAGCCCTGCTGAATTTACAGCAGGGACGGTAACACTAACATTAACTACCAACGATCCCGCTGGTCCATGCTCGTTTTCAACTTCAACTGTTAATTTTAAATTTTATGAAAACCCTACTGTGGATTTCACAATCGACACCTCCACAGGTTGCCCTATTCTTTGTTCTAACTTTACGGATGTAACCGTTGCAGGTGTTGGTTTTACCATTGCAAGTTGGAATTGGAATTTTGGAGATGGCGGCCCGGGGGCTGATGTACAAAACCCATCACATTGTTTTTCAACTTCAGGTGTTTACAACATTACTTTAACTGCCACTTCAAGCAATGGCTGCGTGTCTTCTTTAACTAAACCTAATTTTGTTGAGGTATTTAATGTTCCTGTGGCAGCATTTACAACGACTCCCGATCCTGCAAGCCTGCTTGATCCTGCCATTAATTTTAATGATCAATCATCATCTGATGTTAATTATTGGAGTTGGGATTTTGGCGACACCACCACCCTTGCTTCCAACGTATCCGATCCTATTCATGGTTACCCTAACCTGGTACCCGGCACTTATATTGCAACATTAATTGTACACAATAGCGATGGATGTTATAATACAATCGCGCATCAAATTGTGATCGGACCGGCATTTACCTTTTTCATGCCTACCGCATTTTCTCCGAATTCAAATGGAGTTAATGATCAGTTCTTCGGCTCCGGCATTGGTATTACAAAATATGATATGCTGATCTTCGATCGTTGGGGGGATATGATCTTTCATGGAAAAGATTTGAATGAGAAATGGAACGGAAAGGCCAATAAAATTGGTGATGACGCTCAAATAGACGTTTATGTTTGGAAAGTTGAACTTACCGATGTGTTTAATAAAAAACACAGTTTTATTGGTACAGTAACTTTAGTGAAGTAATTCTCAAATCGGTTTTTTAAAATACCTTCTTGATTCATTTTATTGAAAACCCTGATACGGATAAAAATTGCAAAAAATTATTTAAACAAACTTTTAGTATGTTATTGGGACAAGCAGCAGTACCAGCAATTCCTGCAAGTAAACTTGTAGAAGCAGTAGTTGAAAAAGTAAACAACCAAGCAGTAGATGCTTTTCTTGATAAGTTAGTTCCGGCAAAAATTACAACCACAACAACAGCTTCCCCCTTACAGCACCTGCAACAAAAAAGCGCTTCGCCAACAGAAGTGCCGGTATGGCTACTCCAGATATGAAATTTGTCCCGATTGATATAAAATCTGTTGACACAAGTACTATGTAATCAAGGCTAATAATACTTTAAAGAATAAATAAGAATTTAAAAATGTACAATAATCAAATAGCAAACGCTTTGTTTTGTCCAATTGGTGCTTTCGTCTGCTGGTTGTTTAAAGGTTTAAAAGGCGATTTTGGAGATCAATTTAATGATAAAAAAGAGGAAAGAAATAAATGGATAGGTATCTTAACTTTAGCCATTGTTGTCTCAATTGTAGGAATAATTAAAAATATATACGATATTTAAAAATGAAAAAATTGTTCTTCAAAGAAAATCGAAAACAGTTAATTATTTTAATATCTGCCTTAGCAATTTTAAACCCAAATTCCGCATTAGAAACCCTGCAGGCGCGAGTGTTAATGCAGTAAGCAGGCGCGAGTTTTTTTAACTCGTGCCGTTTATTAATGGGCATCTTCCCGGCAGGCGCGAGTGTTAGTGATGTGGCAGGCGCGAGTTTTTTTAACTCGTGCCGTCTATTGGTAGGCATCTTGCCGTTATAAAGAAGAAGGTTTGTCCTTATAAAAAACAGTAAGGTGTTTTTTATTCATTCAAGAAATAGCTGGTATCAGGGTTTTGATGAGAGTTGCGAATACCGTAAACAAAAACGGTTTTAGTATTTTCATCCACAATAAAATGTAATAGACAAAGAAATTTTTTAACGATTTTCAATCTAAAATTATCGTATCGTATTTGGTAAAAGGGGCTTTTCTTAAGGTCGTTAAAGCTTGTATTTACAGCGCTATGAAACTTTTTAGCAACAGCAGGGCTAATGTTCCGGTAATAGGTCAATGTTTTATTAAAATCGCTAATAGCATCATCATAAAGAACAATCTTAAACTTTTTCATTAATCGAGTTTAAAAGAGTTTTTAATATCATCCCAGTTTTTAAAGTTTTCCGGCTTCGCTTTTTTTACACGCTCACGCATTACATTTTTTTCCGCTTCACTAACAATAATATCATTATCGGAAAGCTCTTTGACGCTAATGTAATTAAGACTTTTCAAAAAATTAAGTAAAATATCCATTTTACTATCATCTTTAATATTAACAAGTAATTGGTGCATGGTATAATAGATTTAAAATTAACTGGCATAAAATGCCTTTTTAGTCATTTTGGAATATTTATTAACAAAAATACCTTAAAAGATGTATTAAATGCAAGTATTTGAACCTATTTTAATACGATTCAGGTTTAAATTCTTGCATATTCTTCTCATAAGATTAGTTTTCGCACTTCTCCGCTAATCAGTTTCTAAATCTCCAGATAATAGCCTTGATAAACTTTTAAAACTTGTTCTTCCAGACAAATTTCAGATATGCGTTCGGTGAAAACAATCGCATAAAGCACTGTAAATAAAAAGGTTAAACAATTTGATTTATTGAAATAATCGTTATATTCGTAACGATTTTGTAATCATTGATCAATGATAAATACATTTACCATCTCAAGATTAAAGCTATTTCTATTCGCAATCTTTTTTACGATTGTTTTTTCCCTCTTTTCTCAAACTCAAAAAAATGAATTTCCAAGTTCGACTAATACTTACGGAGTTCCTGATAATACCTGGATAGACTATCTAAACAAAACGGCCATTTTACTTGAGAAAGTGGATGAACAAAGTTTTTTGAATTATGTGGTAATGACCTCTGATGGCAACATGGCCGACATGCCCTATTTCAAGCATTTTTTAAGTCCCTATTGGAAAAAAGATTATGAAACCTTAGTATATAATGTAGGTACCGGACTTATTCTGAAAGAAGAAAACGTAAAAATGTACCTCGCATCTTTACAACCCGATTATAAAAAACATTTTGAGAAATTTCAGAAAAAAAGAGATGAAATTGTTGCATCCCAAAACAAAAGCGGATCCCCTGATCCCAATCCTGACCCACTCAATTGCGGCTCTCCATGTACAAACCCCGGTTTTGAATCCGGTCAGGCTTTCTGGGATTATTGGGCTGCCGATCCGGATACCAACCCGGATCCAACCAACCTTACATCCGGATTTAATCCTCCTTCTCCCGGTTTTTTCGGTAATAATAATCCTTTTTTGATTACTGCTGTAGGGGGCTTTGATCCAACTGTTGGAGGCACTACATTGCCCATGGTCCCTCCCGGAGGAGGTAATAACGCTTTACGGATCGGAGATCTGAATTCATGGGGGAACAATTCCTGGGGAGCAGCACGCGCAAGTATTTCATTTACGGTATCTGCAACTAATTCCAATTTTACATATCGATATGCCGTTGTATTGAATGACCCTACCAGCGGACACAATGATGATGAACGTCCTTATTTTGGGGTAAAAGTACGTGATGCAAGTAATAATATCATTACCTGCGGGGAATACTTTGTATTGGCCAAAGCACCATTTGTTGATTTTTTGGAAATCTCTCCCGGCAGTGATCAATGGTATCGGCCCTGGACCACTGTTTTTGTTCCTTTACAAGCCTACATAGGTCAATGTATCACGGTTGAGTTCACTTCCTCCGATTGTACACAAGGAGGCCATTTTGGTTATGGGTACGTGGATTGTGCCTGTGAACCTTTAGATATTATTGCTTCTTCACCCAATATTTGCGGAGGTAATTCTGTAACCTTATCTGCTCCTGCAGGTGGAGCATCCTATGTCTGGACGGATTCTATCGGTGGCACTTCCGGAATTGTGGGCTCAACTACCGGTCAAACCGCTGTAGTGAACCTTGGAGGCACCTACCAGGTTGTTGTTGCCTCCGTTGCCGGACCTACCTGTACTACTACTTTAGAGATCACTATTGGTACAAGCCCAAGTTATCCAGTGTCTCAATTTACAAATACAACGGTTTGTGCAGGCTCTCCTATGCAATTTACCGACACCTCCACACCACTTGGCAGTATCACAGCCTGGAAATGGGACTTTGACAATGATGGTATTACAGATGCGACCATACAAAATCCAACACATATTTTCACGGCAAATGGAACGTTCGCTGTAAAATTAACCATCACCTGGGGGCTTTGTAATGCAGATACTACAATAAATGTAACTGTAACAGCAGGTGTTATGCCTGTTTTAAGCCCTGCAGGCCCTTTTTGTCCAAATGATGCCCCTATAAACCTTACTGCGGATATTCCCGGAGGCGTATGGAGCGGAACAGGAATAACAAATTCGACTACGGGTACGTTTACACCTTCTCCTTCAGTTATCGGTAACGACACAATAACATATACTGTTAGCGGCTCCTGTTCAGTTTCTTCGTCCGAAGTAATTATTGTAAATGCGTTGCCAATTGCCGATGCCGGCCCTGATGTGAATATTTGTTCTTTTGGAACAGGCTCTATCGGAGCTCCATCCATAGCAGGTTGCACCTATACCTGGTCACCTACCACAGGTTTTACCGGAGGTACTACCATTTCAAATCCTTCATTATCCCTCGCTAATCCGGGGCCTACGGCAAGTATTACAGCCGCTTATACAGTTACAATACTGGAAACATCATCAGGTTGTCATTCGTCAGATACAGTAAATGTTATTGTTTCTGCGGTAACCAATGTTAATGCAGGATCAACACAGTATGTTTGTTCCGGTTCGAACATTACCCTTGCCGGCTCCATTGGTGGTTCTGCAACAAGCGGAACATGGAGTGGCGGTACAGGCACGTATTCGCCTAATAACACAACATTGAATGCCGTTTATACGCCAAGCGCTTCTGAATATGACGCGGATTCAGTGATTTTAACCTTAACAACAAATGATCCTGTTGGCCCCTGCACCTTTTCTTCCTCCAATGTTACTTTTCATTTTTACGGAATTCCTGCTGTAAATTTTTCCGCGAACGATCCATTAGGATGTCCCGTGCTTTGTGTAGATTTTACTGATCTAAGTGCTATTGCCGGAGCGGATTCCGTTGTGAGCTGGAATTGGAATTTTGGCGATGGCAGTGCCGTTTCAACCATTCAAGATCCTTCGCACTGTTTTTCAGAAACCGGTTTATATGATGTTAAACTAATTGCTACATCCTATCATGGGTGTATATCCACTTTAATTCAAAGTCAATTTGTTCAGGTGTACAGGATACCGGATGCAGCATTTGATCCTACGCCCAATCCGGCATCTGTGATCGACCCTATTATTACTTTTAATGATCAATCCTCTACAGATGTAAATTATTGGTTTTGGAATTTTGGCGATAGTACCACTTTAGTACCCAATACATCAAGTCCTGTTCATGAATATCCAAAAGATCCCTCCGATACTTATGTAGTAACCTTAATTGTCCATAATGCGGATGGTTGTTACGATACAACTACACAGGACATTTTTATCGGACCCGAATTTACCTTCTTCATTCCAAATGTATTTACACCCAATGGAGATAAGATCAATGATTATTTTTATGGTTCCGGTGTAGGCATTATTAAATATGATCTTTGGATATTTGATCGTTGGGGGGATATGATCTTCCATGGGAAAGAGTTGAGTGATAAATGGGATGGCAAGTCGAATAAAGGGGATACTGAATCACAAATAGATGTATATGTTTGGAAAGTAACACTTACTGATGTGTTTAATAAAGAGCACAATTATATTGGGATCGTATCCCTGGTAAAATAACAAAAATGAGATTTTAGATATTAGTATTGAAGTATGAGTATTGAAATTGTATATACAAATTGGAATAAGAAACAGGTAATGAAAAAACATAACAAAATCTCACAGCTATTTTGGTTTGTTTTAATTTTACTTTTTATAGAAATTGGTTCTGCTAATGCACAACTAACATTTAACAATGGATCAACAGCTCAGCAATTGGCGGAGTTGCTTGCCGGGCCTTCCATTACTGTTAGCAATGCAACAATAAACTGTGCTGCCAATGGAATTGGTTCTTTCAGCGGAACTTCAAGCATTGGCTTTTCCAGTGGGGTTTTGCTTACCTCAGGCAGCACTTCGGTTGCTTCTCCTAACTCCAGTAGCAATTCAGCAGGTACTTGCAACAGCACTGCCGGAGATGCCCAATTAAATACATTAATAGGGGCTACTACTTTTGATGCATGTGCCCTGGAATTCGATATTATCCCTATATGCGATACACTTCGGTTCAATTTCGTTTTCGGTTCGGAAGAATATCCCGAATTTGTGAATGCAAACGTTAATGATCCTTTTGCATTTTTTATAAGCGGACCGGGAATAACTGGTCAACCAAACATCGCTGTTTTACCCAATGGTACTGATGTATCAATTGATAATGTAAACGGTACTACCAACTCCCAATATTTTGTTACCAACTCCGGAACTTCTATTGAATATGATGGATACACAACAGTGCTTGCAGCATGGGTTGTAGTTCAGCCTTGCCAAACCTATCACTTAAAAATTGTTATTGCAGATGCCGGAGATTGTATTTACGATTCAGGTGTATTCCTGGAGGCAGGAAGTATCCAGTGTCAACCTGTATCCGCAACTGCTACAATTCAAAACGCAACCGAAAATTGCCAGGACGGAGCATTTGAATTCTGCAGGCCTGGTTCAACCTCAGCCCCGGTTACAATCCCTTATCTTATTGGCGGAACCGCAATTAACGGAACAGATTATACAACTATTGGTACAAGTATTATTATTCCTGCAGGTCAGTCATGTGCCACACTTCCCATTGTTCCCACAGTAGATGGATTAACTGAACCAACAGAAAGTATATTTTTAATTTATCAACAAGGAGGCTGTACCGGAGCTGATACTGTGAAAGTGTTTATTACCGGTGTACCAACCTTAAATGCAGGGCCTGATACAGCAATATGTTCCGGTGGCAGTGTAACTATTGGTATTGCACCTGTTGCTGGCACAACCTATTCCTGGACCCCCACTACCGGATTAAGTAATGCCGCCATATCAAATCCATCGGTAACCTTAACGAATGGAGGATCGGCACCGATTTTCACAAATTACACCTTAACTGCGACAAAAAACGGCTGTATTGCCTCTGATTCACTGAAAGTAACTGTTTATCCATTACCGGTTGCCAACGCAGGCCCTGATAAAACAATATGCGGTGGCACCGCAACATTGGTTGGCTCTGTAAGCGGCTCTGCTACAAGCGCAACATGGACTGGAGGCTTAGGTACATTTAATCCGAATAATGCTTCTTTAAACTGTATTTATACCCCAAGCGTTGCAGAAATAGACTCGGGCAGTGTTTATTTAACCTTAACTACCAATAATCCTGTAGGGCCTTGCTCAGCCGTAAGTGACCAAATGATAATTTTAGTAAGTCCTCAAAATGTTGTTTCCGCAGGTGTCGATCAAACTATTTGTATTGGCAGCACTGCAACGCTTCAGGGGTTTATTGGTGGTACTGCCGATAGTGCAACATGGACTGGTGGTGCCGGAACTTATAATCCGAACAACACCGATCCCACCGCTATTTACACGCCCAGTGCGGCAGAAATAACAGCAGGAACTGTTACATTAAGCTATACGCCTAACGATACAGCCGGTTCTTGCCTGGGCGTGAGCGACCAAATGACCATAACGATCAATCATTTGCCAACAGCGAATGCTGGATCGGGGCAGTATGTTTGTTCAGGTTCAAACATAACTCTTGCGGGGGCTATTGGAGGTTCAGCTACAAGCGGAACATGGAGTGGAGGCACGGGAACGTATTCGCCTGATAACACTGCCTTAAATGCCGTATATACACCAAGCACAGCGGAGTACACAGCGGATTCAGTAGTATTAACATTAACAACCAACGATCCTGCTGGGCCATGTACATTTTCTTCATCAAATGTTACGTTTCGTTTCCATGAACTACCTGTAGTCGATTTTATTGCGGACCTCTCAGCAGGATGCCCCATACATTGCACCGATTTTTCTAATTCAACAACCGTTGGCGGAGGTGATGCTATTGTGTCCTGGAATTGGGATTTCGGAGATGGCGGCCCAGGCTCCACTTTACAAGATCCTTCCAATTGTTTTTCACTAACAGGTTTTTACGATATAAAGCTTATCGCTACTTCAAATAATGGCTGTGTTTCATCTCTGGTTCAAACTCATTTAGTGCAGGTATTTAGCATACCTGACGCGGAATTCAACTATACTCCAAATCCAGTAACGATCCTTGATCCTGCCATAAATTTCAATGATCAATCTTCATCTGATGTAAATTACTGGAACTGGAATTTTGGCGATGGGGATTCTTTAGCACCCGGTACATCAAACCCTGTTCATGAATATTCCAAGGAAAATCCGGCCAGTTATTTGGCAACATTAATTGTACGTAATGGCGGTGGTTGTTATGATACAGCCGTTCATGAAATTATTATCAAACCGGCATTTACCTTTTTCATACCCAACGCATTTTCACCGGGTGGGACTGGTAGTAATGATTATTTTTTTGGTACCGGTATTGGCATTGTAAAATATGACCTCCTGATATTTGATCGCTGGGGGGATATGGTATTCCATGGCAAAGAATTGAGTGACAAATGGGACGGGAAAGCGAATACTGGTGAAAACATGGCACAAATGGATGTTTTTGTCTGGAAAGTTGAACTTACCGATATATTTAATAAAAGCCATAGTTTTATTGGAACAGTAACGTTGGTGAAGTAAATAGAGCAAACGCATCTAATTTTTTTGTTTTTTAGGCCTTTAAGCCAAAGAGCCGTAGGCTCAGTTTATTTTATAAGGATGGACTTTAGTCCATTCACTAAAGTAAGACCGACATAAATAAAGAGTCGTAGGCTCGGTTCATATAATTACAATATCATTCGTTCCTACGGAACTTGTTTTGAGTTGTTACCCCTTTCAATGGACTAAAGTCCATTGTTACAATATTATTCGTTCCGGAGTTTATCCTGACGAAGGTAGGGGAACTATGAATTTGAAAATATTGAGCTTTGCTAAATTTAGATGCTTTTGCACTAATAATGATATTGTCCATTAGTGGTATTCCTTGAAAAAATTGTATCTTAGAAGAATATTTAATAAAACCATCACTCATCCGGTAAGACTTTATATGTAAAATGAGACATTTTTTCAAACTGTTTAGGTCCGCCCAATCGAAGCTGGCTCTTCCAGTTATCTGGAAGAGAGAAACGTCTGTGCTGAAAGGTTTTCTTTATTTTATTTTCCTGCTTCTTTTCCTTAGCAATAATCGCGTTAACGCCCAGCTCACATTTAATAATGGATTAACAGCTCAAGCCATTGCTCAGATGCTTGCAGGACCCGGAGTTACAATTAGCAATGCCACTTTAAATTGTGCGGCCAACGGAATAGGTTCATTTAGTGGGCCTTCAAGCATAGGATTTACAAATGGAATATTACTTACTACCGGTAGTACTGCGGTTGCTTCTCCAAGTGCAAGCAGCTCTTCTGCAGGAGCCTGTAACAGTACTCCCGGAGATCCTCAATTAAATTCTTTAGCAGGAGCAACTACTTATGATGCTTGTGCATTAGAATTTGACATCATTCCGTTGTGCGATACACTTACATTTAAATATGTTTTCGGTTCGGAAGAATATCCTGAATATGTGAATTCCGGTTATAATGATGCATTTGCTTTTTATGTTAGCGGACCAGGCATTACAGGGCAACCCAATATTGCTAAATTACCAGGCACAAGTACTTTTGTAACGATCGACAATGTAAACAGCGGTGCCAATTCTCAATATTATGTCGCTAATTCGGGATCCAGTATTGAATATGATGGATATACCTCCGGGCTTACAGCATGGACCTTAGTTCAGCAATGTCAAACTTATCATGTAAAAATAGTTATTGCAGATGCCGGTGATTGTGTATTCGATTCAGGTGTTTTTTTAGAAGCCGGCAGCTTGCAATGCGCATCAGTTGTATCAGCGCAAGCTACAATTCAAAATGCTATTGAAGGATGCCAGGATGGGAGTATTGAATTTTGCAGGCCAGCCCCGGCAACTTCTCCGGTCACCATTAATTTTACCATTGCAGGCACAGCCATTAACGGAACAGATTACATTACAATAACCAACAGTGTTACTATTCCGGCAGGCCAGTTATGCGCAACCATTCCAATTGTACCTATTGCTGATGGAGTAACAGAGCCGAATGAAACGGTGAAAATTATTTACCAACCGGGCCCCTGCCCCATGCTGGATACGATCACTATTACTCTTTCGGACAGTTCTCCTTTGAACGCTGGCCCTGATGCAACTTTTTGCACAGGAGGAAATGCTACAATAGGGATTACCCCACTTTCTGGTGTTAATTACTCCTGGAGCCCTGCAACAGGCTTAAGTAGCGCCAGCAGCGCAAACCCTACAGTAACACTCACAAATGGAGGGACAGCTCCTTTAACAACCAGTTATGTTTTAACCGCAACTGCAGGCGTTTGTGTTTCAATTGATACAGTAGCTGCAACAGTCACTCCCCCATCAGGTGCCGATGCAGGAATTGATCAGACCGTATGCAGCTTAACAGCCGTATTATCAGGCGCTATAAGTGGTGCAGCTACAACGGGTACCTGGAGTGGAGGTACAGGCACATTTAATCCCAATAATACGAGCTTAAATTGCACCTATACTTTTAGCTCCGCTGAAGTAATTGCAGGTACAGCCACATTAACATTAAACACTGATGATCCGCCAGGTGCATGCCTTGCCGCCAGCGACCAGATCACATTTGCAATTAGTACGCCAACAACTGTTTCTGCGGGTAATGATCAAACGATATGTATTGGCAATACAGCAACTTTGGCAGGTTCCATTGTTGGGATCTCCACCAATGGAATATGGAGTGGTGGTACAGGAACGTATAACCCGGATAATACCAGTCCCACCGCAGTTTATACACCAAGTGCAGCGGAAGGGAACGCTGGTACTGTTACATTGACTTATGCTCCTGACGGTTCTTCTGGCGCTTGTGTATCAGCAAACGATCAAATGACAATAACAATAAACCCTATCCCCACTGCCAATGCCGGATCCGGAGAATACGTTTGCCTGGGTTCGGCTATTACCTTAACAGGCTCTATTGGAGGTTCCGCCACGAGCGGAACCTGGAGTGGAGGCACAGGAACATATTCGCCCAATAATACAACCTTAAACGCGATATATACGCCCAGCACAGCTGAATATGTTGCGGATTTAGTAGTGTTAACATTAACAACAAACGATCCAATTGGTGAATGTACATTTTCAACATCAACGGTGTCTTTTCATTTCTATGAAAATCCTGTTGTGAATTTCACGGCTGGTGATTCGGCTGGCTGCCCTGTTCATTGTTCGAACTTTACTAATTCCAGTACCATTGGTGGTGGAGGCTCTATTGTATCGCTGAATTGGGATTTTGGAGATGGTGGTCCGGCTTCTTCAGAGCAAAACCCTTCCAGGTGTTTTTCGGGATCCGGATTTTATGATATCACATTAACTGCCACATCAAATAATGGCTGCCTTTCAACCTTGACACAAACTCATTTGATCGAAGTTTATGATCTGCCTGATGTGGAATTCACTTCTTCTCCAAGCCCTGCAACATTGCTTGATCCTACTATTCTATTTAATGATCAGTCATCATCTAATGTAAATTGTTGGAACTGGAGTTTTGGTGATGGAGATACTTTGGCACCAGGTGTATCAAGCCCTGTTCATGACTATCCCGGAACTATACCTGGCACTTATTCGGTAACATTGATTGTTCGCAATGTTGATGGTTGTTACGATACTGCTATGCACCAAATTGTTATCGGCCCGGCATTTACTTTTTATATTCCAAGCGCATTTACACCAGGTGGAAATGGAACGAATGATTACTTTTTTGGCTCCGGCATTGGTATTGTAAAATATGACCTATTGATATTTGATCGTTGGGGGGATATGGTATTTCATGGAAAGGAATTGAGCGCAAAGTGGAATGGGAAAGCGAATTCTGGTGAAAATACTGCGCAATCTGATGTCTATATCTGGAAAGTAGAAATTACAGATGTGTTAAATAAAAAACACAGTTACTTAGGAAGTGTAACTTTAGTGAGATAAGCGGCTACTCCCCTAAAGGAAGGAGATCCAACATACATGCCAAACAAAAAAGACTCGTACTAATCAACATTTGTCCCCATCAGGGAGCTGGGAAGGGCTATTTTAAGCCTTATTCTTGAGTCCCGCCAGCCCTAAAAGTATCCAACCGGTAATAAAAAACAAGCCACCTATTGGGGTGATGGGCCCTAACCACCTGACGTTTGGCAAGCCTAACAAGTTTGCAGTTGACAATAAATATAAGGAGCCGGAAAAAAACACAATTCCCAACATAAAACAATATGCAGCCTTTTGAAATAATGATTTGGCTGGGCTCAGCTCAGTTTTATCTTTAAATCTATCGGCAAGTAATGCTACAATAAGGATAGCGAACGAGTGATAAATTTGATATTTTACTGCTGTTTCAAAGGTTTGCAAATTTGTTTCAGTAATTAAACCCGTTTCTAATTTTGATTTTAAAAAATGCGCACCCATTGCACCAAAGGCAACAGCTATTGCTGCCGAAAATCCGCTAAATACTAAAAATCGTTTTTGCATGGAATTTTTAAATTATGATTTTATAAAATATTTGTAAATCGGGAGGTTATTTTTCAATGTAATTAATTAAGTATCTTCTTAAAAAAATGCCCGATCAAAATCTTCGACAAGCTCATACTGACCGAACACAGGCCATATTGAGTACATCCGGTGTGAGCTCCTGACGAAGCATCAAAATATTGAGATGACCTGTAAAATAATGACATTGGGCTTATTTAATTGTAAAGTAAAAGGTACTTCCTTTTCCCATTTCTGATTCAACCCATATTTCACCACCATGGCGCTCCACAATTTTTTTACAAATTGCTAATCCAATACCGGTTCCGGAATATTCTTCTATGCTATTAAGTCGTTGGAAAATATCAAATATTTTAGTTATAAATTCTTTTTTCATTCCTATCCCATTATCTTTCACTGAAAATAAATATCCTTCTTTCTCTTTCTGACCAGAAATAATTATTTCAGGATTGGTTGAGGTTCTAAATTTTATTGCATTTTCAATTAGATTCTGAAAAAGTTGATTTATTAAAACATGGTCGCCATAAATGTCGGGCAATTCGTTTATTTTAATCGTCACATTATTTTCTTTTATTGAAATGCGTAAATTTTCTAACACTTCCCCTAAAAGCAAGTTCATATTTATATCTTCAAAGGGCTTAATTCGGTTTATCCGCGAATATTCCAGGATACTATGAATGAGAGCCCTCATTCTATTACTACCACCAATCGCATAATTAATGAAATCTATTGCGTCCGGCTCTAATGTATTTTTATACCGCTTTTCTAATAATTGAAGATAAGTAGCAACCGTTCGGAGAGGTTCTTGCAAATCGTGAGATGCAACGTAGGCAAATTGTTCCAGCTCCGTATTGGATCTCGCAAGTTCTTTCGTTCTTATTTCAAGTTCCGTCTCAATTTTTTTCCGGTCGGTTATATCACTTGAAATACCAAGCAAATAAATCGGGGTTCCGGAACTATCCAGAATTGGAATTTTTTTTGTTTCGAGTATCCTTACTCCTTTATGTTTAGTGTGAATATATTCTTCTTCAATTTCTAAAAGTTTTCCGGTATCAAATACCTTTTTATCTTTTGCGATAAAAAAATCAGCTTCATTTTTCGGAAAAAAATCGTAATCGTTTTTTCCTATTAATTCCACTTTCGAATAACCAAGAAGTTCTTCTCCTGCTTTATTAAATCTCACAAATTTTAACTCTTCAGCTTCTTTAACAAAAATCATATTCGGAATATTCTCAATTATAGAATTAAGGAAATTTTCCGAAAATTTTAATGCCGCTAAGGCTTTTTTGTTTTCATTTATTGCAGCCCTTAATGTGAGGATGCAGATACTTACGATTGAAATATACAATTGCAATGAAAGTAGTGATTCTGTTTGAGACCCCGAGATAAATGGCCCATATCCATTCGCTGTTCCAAAAACTGCAATGATAGAAGAAATTGCAATTCCTGTTACTACCTCCAGCAATTCAAAACGGATTGCCGACCAAAGCAAACCCGGCAAAATTATATATGCATTTCCGAATGGAGAATTAACGGGAAGCAAATTGCCAAAAACCAAAGCGCTTATAAATGCAGTAATAAGATATAGAACAAATACTTCAACTGTTTTTTTATTCCACTTCCATTTTGTGTTAAAATAAATTGCAAGTGATAATAACAAAGGAGCAATGATAAGTGTTCCCGAAACATCGCCAAACCACCAGACAAGCCAAACGGCAGGATATTGAGCCCAAGAAGCAATACCGGCAATACATACAGTGGTGGCACCAATGATAGAACTTGCCAAACACATTATTAAAACGACAAAAGTAAATTGAAAAACATTTCTTATTTTTTCAAGTCCACTTATATTTTCAACCGATTTTTTTAATAAATAACATCCAAGTAAGGCCTCGGATGTATTGCCAATACTGATGAGTGATGACACCCAGATAGCAGTGGGTGTATCAGTAGTTTTATTAGTTAGAAAAACAATTAGATTTACAATAAATGCACTTATCAAAATGCCGGGCCATACCCTATAGCCAAATAAAATAATGGCAGCAAACGCAATGCCGGATGGTGGCCAAATAGGCGTGGCATTGGTGTTTTTATAAGCCAACAACAATCCGGTTCTTGCAGAGAGATAATATATTACAGCAACCATAAGAATAATTCCTATGCTTCGAATACTAAAATAAGATGAAACATTTTTTATCATCTACTTTTAATTTGTTATCAATTTTTGGTATAGCTTAGATCATTAATTGAAGGTGCAAAGTACAAATTTCATCCAATTGGTAAATATTATTCCTGATAAAAATCGTTTTTTTTTCTTAAATTTTTTTTACAAAAAAAAATAGGCAGCCAACGTTATGTTGACTGCCTATTTAATGTAAATGTATTATTAAAACTTAAAACTATGCTTCTGCCTGAGGAGTTTCTGGTTCAGCACTCTCAACAACAGCCTCAACAGCTGGTGGTGTGTTTTTAGCAATAACTTTAGCAGCCGTAGCTTCCTTAGCAGCAACTTCAGCAGACATACGGTTTTTGTATGCATCTTTTTTAGCGCTATCTAATTTTGTTATTTTTCCTGAAATTTTACCTTCTTTTTCAGTTTCCCATTTAGCAAATTTTGCATCTGCCTGCTCTTGAGTTAAAGCTCCTTTTGCGATACCACCTTTCAGGTGATTTCTGTACATTACTCCTTTGTATGAAAGGATCGCACGGCAAGTATCAGTTGGTTGTGCTCCGTTTTGTAACCATGACAAAGCTTTGTCATTATCCAAAACAATGGTTGCTGGATTTGTAGTTGGGTTGTAGGTGCCAATTTTCTCAATAAACTTTCCGTCTCGAGGTGCACGACCATCCGCAATTACAATGTGGTAAAAAGCTGCTGCTTTTTTTCCATGGCGCTGTAATCTAATTTTTACTGGCATTTTTTTGTTTTTTAAAGGTTAATAATTTATTCCCGTTTTTTGTTTCGGGGTTGCGAAGTTAAGAAAATAATTTGTCGACAATACAATTTATCTGAATTATTTTAGTTTTCTCCTAAATCATGCAACCTTTTATACAAAATTCTGCTCTACTTGAGATAAGATTAGAAGTAAAAAAGCGAATATGAGATTCTGGCACTAACACTTTAAATTGACAGATGAATTACATATTTATATTGTTAAATGTTAAAATTCAAAATTTATTCTTACTTTTGTCAAAAAAAACAAGGATTTAGTATGTCAAAACAACCAACAACTTCCATTTTAGTACCTATTGATTCGACTGAACAAACAATGATTGCGCTTAGCCAAACGTACAATCTGGCGCGCTTTACAAATTCAAGGATTGTACTCCTTAGTGTTGAAGAAGAGAAGTCTCCATCAACTAAAAAAAAGTTGGACGAATTAGCTAAAGTTGCAATGGCAAAATCAGGGCAACCGGTTGAAACAATGATTCGCCATGGCAATGTTTATGAGGAAATAAATAAAGTTGCAGATGTTTTAAACCCGTTGTTTGTAATGATCGGTATCACATCAAAACTTTCATTAAATCACTTGCTTAGTAAAAATGCGTTTAAAATGGTGCGTGAGTCTAAACACCCTGTAATTACAATACGCGGTAAGGTTCACAGAGATGGTTGCAAAACGATTTTATTACCTGTTGATTTATCCAAAGAAACTCGTGAAAAAGTTTCTAAAGCCATTGAATTAGCAAAACTATTTAATGCAGATATTCGTGTGATCTCCATTTTAACTCAAACGGATGAAGATGCTGAAAACAAGCTGATCTCTTATTCAAATCAAGTTTGGAAATTCATAAAAGATCAAGGAATACGTTGTACCATTAAAACCTTACGTGGAAAAGATATTCCTAAAATGGTTCAGGATTATGGTCGTGAAGTAGAAGCCGATCTTATTTTAATCATGACGAAAGCCGAATTGAGTTTGAAAGAACTTTTTATCGGAACAGTTGCGCAACAGATCATCAGTGAAAGCGAAATTCCAGTATTAAGCTTCCGTCCGATGGTACGTAAAGATACCGCTTCCTGGAAGTAATACTTAGGATCTTAAGCAATACAATTACTTAAAAAAAATTGTTAAAAAAGCCTTCTCGAAAATTCGGGAAGGCTTTTTTCTTATGGAGGTGTTGGAGTTTCCCCGTTATGGGTACCAGGTCAAAATTTTGTGATTTTTTTTAACTTTTCAGATAACCTCCCTTTCAATAAGGCTTTTGGCATGCCACTAAAAGAAATTTTTTGTTTTTCTTTTTCACTTCTTTTCAACATCTAAAAATCAAAGGCATTAATTCGGTAAATTTACAACTCTGGTAAAATCAAAAAAAACTGGAAACTGTATCATTTATATTAAACACATTTATTGCAAGATATATGATCCTTCATCGATAATGTTGCGTTTGGGATTGAAGCGAAAATCCCCGCCCTTTCTTTTTTGAGAAAGGGAACGCCCTAATAGAATTGAAAATATTTTTCGATGAACATAATTTAAACTTAAAAAAA
This sequence comes from Bacteroidota bacterium, assembly GCA_040389865.1. Taxonomy (GTDB): domain Bacteria; phylum Bacteroidota; class Bacteroidia; order 2-12-FULL-35-15; family 2-12-FULL-35-15; genus 2-12-FULL-35-15. Next base: position 116,609 of record JAZJZM010000011.1, read on the forward strand.
CTGCAATTTAATTGACACGATTCCTAATTTAGTATACTTATATCCGTAACTCAAACAATGAATTTTTCCCACTTACATGTACATACACAATTCTCATTATTAGACGGTGCTGCCGATATTTCATCACTATATAAAAAGGCTGTAAACGATAATATGCGCGCACTTGCCATTACCGATCATGGTAATATGTTTGGTGTGTTCAAATTTGTGGCAGAAGCCGCTAAACATAATACACCCGACAATCCAAATAAAATAAAACCCATTGTAGGTTGCGAATTTTATGTGGTGGATAACCGCCACAAGCGCCAGTTTACAAAGGATGATAAAGATAAACGTTACCACCAGTTATTATTAGCTAAAGATGCGGAAGGGTACAAGAACCTTGTAAAGCTTTGCAGCTTGGGATATATGGAAGGTTTGTACGGCAAATATCCACGTATTGATAAAGAATTGGTTTTACAATATCACAAAGGATTAATTGCAACAACCTGCTGTTTGGGTGCATCGGTGCCACAAGCTATTTTAAAGAAAGGCGAAGATGAAGGTGAAAAAGAATTTAAATGGTGGCTGGATCTTTTTGGTGAAGATTATTATGTTGAATTACAACGACACGATATTCCTGAACAAAATAAGGTGAATGAAGTGTTATTGAAGTTTGCTCAAAAGCACAATGTAAAAATAATTGCATCTAACGATTCGCATTATGTTGATCAGGCTGATTCAAACGCACATGATATTTTACTGTGTTTAAATACAGGCGAAAAGCAGAGTACTCCCAGTATGAAAGACTTTGGTGATGATGATTCCACATCTTCAAAAGGTAAACGATTTGCATTTTACAACGATCAATTTTATTTTAAGACTACCGCTGAAATGACGCAATTGTTCAGCGATCTACCACAAGCAATTGATAATACAAATGAAATTGTTGACAAGATAGTACCGCTAAAACTCAAGCAGGATATCATGTTGCCGAATTTTCAAATACCAACCACCTTTTTAACACAGGATGATTACCTGCATCATTTAACGTTCACAGGTGCAAAAAAACGCTACATAGATATCAGTCCGGAAGTAGAGGAACGCCTCAACTTTGAATTGAATACGATCAAAATAATGGGCTTTGCGGGTTACTTTTTAATTGTAGCCGATTTTATTAATCATGGGAAAGACATTGGAGTATTTATAGGCCCCGGACGTGGTTCTGCGGCAGGTTCGGCCGTTGCATATTGCATTGGCATTACCAATATAGATCCAATCAAATACAATTTACTATTTGAGCGTTTCTTAAATCCCGATCGTAAGTCAATGCCCGATATTGATACGGATTTTGACGATCAGGGCCGCCAGAAGGTAATTGATTATGTAGTTGAAAAATATGGAAAAAACCAGGTAGCGCAAATTGTCACCTATGGTACAATGGCTGCCAAAATGAGTATTAAGGACGTTGCTCGTGTATTGGACCTGCCTTTGCAGGATTCGAACATGCTTGCAAAATTAGTACCTGACAAGCCGGGAATTGAACTAAAACGTGTTTTAAAAGCACCAATGACAGGTGAAGCCAGCCTGGAAGAAAAAGAAGGATTAACAAAAGAAGATCTGGAAGATGTAAAAAAATTACGTGCAGTACTTGCAGGCAATGATCTTCAGGCAAGGGTGCTGAAAGAAGCTTTGATATTGGAGGGCTCTGTGCGGGGTACCGGTATTCACGCTTCAGCGATCATCATTGCCCCCAAAGATCTTACAGAAATTGTTCCAATTGCTGCATCCAAAGAAACTGATTTATACATTACACAGTATGATGGCAGAGTGATTGAAGATGCCGGTGTAATCAAGATGGACTTTCTTGGTCTGAAAACACTTACGATCATTCGTGATGCCTTAAAACTCATTAAAGAAAATCATGGGGTAGAACTTGTAATTGACGATGTGCCCCTGGATGATATTGCTACATTTGAACTTTATCAACGTGGCGATACCAATGGTACATTTCAGTTTGAAAGTGCCGGAATGCAAAAACATCTGATCAATTTAAAACCTGATAAGTTTGCCGACCTGATCGCTATGAATGCCTTGTATCGTCCGGGGCCTATTGAATATATCCCAAACTTCATTGCACGTAAGCATGGACGTGAAGCTATTACCTATGACGTTCCCGAAATGGAAGAATTTCTTTCTGACACCTATGGTATTACTGTGTATCAGGAACAGGTGATGTTGCTTTCCCAAAAATTGGCAGGCTTCTCAAAAGGTGATGCCGATGTGTTGCGTAAAGCAATGGGGAAGAAAGACCGGTATACACTTGATAAAATGAAAGGCCAGTTTATCGCTGGCGCCACGGCTAAAGGTTTACCGGCTGCTAAACTGGAGAAGATCTGGACCGATTGGGAAAAATTTGCACAATACGCTTTCAACAAATCTCATTCAACATGTTATGCTTTTGTAGCTTATCAAACGGCCTATTTAAAAGCCCATTATCCGGGTGAATATATGGCATCCGTGCTTACACACAACTTGAGCAATATTGATAAGATCACTTTTTTTATGGATGAGTGTAAACGTATGGGAGTTCCTGTACTTGGGCCGGATGTGAATGAAAGTCAATACCAGTTTGCAGTAAATAAAAGCGGACAGATACGCTTTGGAATGGGTGCTGTTAAAGGAGTAGGTGAAGCTGCCGTTGTATCAATAGTTGAAGAACGTTCGGCAAATGGGCCATACAAAAGTGTTTTTGACCTGGTACGCAGAATAAATTTGCGGGCTGCCAACAAAAAAACATTTGAAAGTCTTGCTTATGCAGGTGGTTTAGATTCTTTTGACATTCATCGCGCTACGTATTTTTTTACGGAGGGTAATGACAATATTAATTTTCTTGAAAAGGTAATTCGCTATGGGAACTCCCATCAGGAAGGAATTAACTCTGCCCAGGTATCTTTGTTTGGCGAAGAAAGCGAAGTAGATATGCCGGAGCCTAAAATTCCGGTGTGTGAAGTTTGGAATAACCTGGAACAATTAAAAAATGAAAAGGATGTTGTAGGATTTTTTATTTCAGGACATCCTTTGGATACCTACAAATTAGAAATTGATAACTTTTGTTATCACTCCGTTGCAGACATAAAAAAAATTGAAGAAAATAAAAACAGAGATCTTGTGTTTGGAGGCATAGTAACCAACGTTCATAACGGAGTTACGAAAACAGGAAATCCATGGGGAAAAATCACTGTTGAAGATTATCGGGAATCGGCTGAATTAGCCTTTTTTGGTGAAGATTATGTAAAGTTCAGACCTTATATGGTTACCGGATTGTTTTTATACGTGAAAGGAAAAATAGCTGAACGATTTAGGAATTCAGGGAATTTCGAATTTAAAGTAAACACCATGCAATTGTTATCCGAGTTACGCGATAAATTAGCAAAAAGCCTAACCGTGAGTGTGCCAATAAATGACGTTTCAGATGAATTCATTGCCAAATTTAATGACATACTTACTACTAACCTTGAAGCGCAGCCACGCAATTGCACCTTAAAGTTCAAAGTGTTTGATGAAGAAAATGTTGCAGTATTGTTGCCTGCAAAAAAAATAAAGCTAAATCCGAACAATGATCTGCTTGATCTGTTGAAATTACATCATTTAGATTTTGACTTGAATTAGGAATGAAAAAGTTTTATCTTTGTAATAAATTTATAATGCAATGTCAACAGCTGAATTAAACGGAATAAAACTTAATTTAATAAGTTGGATAAATCAATTATCGGATAAAGATGTAATATCTTTTCTTGATGGACTCCGTTTGTCAAGAGCTAAGGAAGATTGGTGGAATGAGCTTTCTGATGCCCAACAAAAACAAATTCTTTTAGGAATAAAAGATGCTGATAAAGGTAAATTAATTAGCTCAAAATCTTTTTGGGAAAAACTAAAAAATGCCTGAATTGCAAATTAAGAATATTGTATATACTGAAACTGCTTTAGCAAACGCAAGTTCTATAAAAAAATATTTAGTTCAAAAATTTTCCGAAAAAGAAGTAGATATTTTTTTTTCTTTGCTTCAATCGTTTGAAACTGCTACGTTTTCCTTTCCAAAACTCTATCCGAAAACAAATAAAAAGAAAAATATCAGGCGTGCTGTTCTAAGTAAAGTTCTTTCAGTATTTTATAGAATTCAAAATTCAAACATTGAGGTATTGGCTATTCTTGATAATCGTTGTGATTTAAAGGAATGGATTTGATTATATCTCCCCGTTTTCGTACATTTGAAAGGAGTAAAGTGTCACCTTGTCATAAAAAACAGATTGGCAAGTAATTTGCCGAGAATCACAAGACAAATCTTTTTTTATTCGTTTTTTTGAGAAAAAAATAATAATTTTAAAAATCAATAAATTCTTAAATTTTAAATTATGGCAGTAGAAATCACAGATGCTAACTTTGATGAGTTAGTAGCAAAATCAGACAAGCCCGTATTACTTGACTTTTGGGCAGAATGGTGCGGACCTTGCCGTATGGTAGGGCCGGTAGTAGATGAATTAGCAAATGACTATGAAGGAAAAGCTGTTGTTGGCAAAGTAAATGTTGACAATAATGCAAATGTTTCTGCAATGTTTGGTGTTCGTAACATCCCTACAATATTATTTTTCAAAGGTGGAGTGGTTGTTGACAAACAAGTAGGAGCCGTTCCAAAATCAGTATTAGATGCGAAGCTTAAGGCTTTGTTAGTTTAAAGTTTTACTTTAGTTTAAAGTTAGAAAGTTCAAAGTTTAAAAGTTTACTGTGGGTTAATTACCTCCTGTTTTTCTTTGTACTTTAATCACAACTTTCTAACTTTAAACTTTCTAACTTTCCAACTAAAACATTCCGACTTTGAACTTAATTGATAAACAACCTTTACAACAGTTTACTCATTTAGAGTTAATTGCCAAACAAGTGGTGGAAGGTTTCATAACAGGCCTTCACAAAAGCCCCTTTCATGGCTTTAGTGTTGAGTTTGCTGAGCACCGCTTGTATAACAAAGGCGAATCAACAAAACATATTGATTGGAAACTTTTTGGCCGTACTGATAAATTATTTATCAAGCGCTATGAAGAAGAAACTAATTTACGTTGTCATTTGATCATTGACAATTCTTCTTCCATGTACTTTCCTGTACTTGATGAAAAAAGCAACAAATTAAATAAAATTACTTTTTCTGTTTATTGCGCAGCTGCGTTAATTGAATTACTGAAACGTCAGCGCGATGCAGTAGGAATGAGTTTATTCTCCGACAAAGTTGATTTTTTTGCCCCTGCAAAATCCAGTTCCTTGCATCATAAAATGTTATACCACGAACTGGAAAAGCTGATCCAGCCGCATGATGTAAATGTTCACAAGAAAACATCAGCTATTGAAGCGTTGCACCAGATTGCCGAAGGTATTCACAAACGTTCCCTGGTAATTATTTTCAGTGATATGATGGACTCAAAGGCCAACTCTGAAGAATTATTTTCGGCATTACAACATTTAAAACATAAAAAACATGAAGTGATCTTATTTCATGTTACAGATAAAGAAAAAGAATTAGACTTTGATTTTGATAATCGTCCATATCGCTTTATAGACATGGAAACGGGCGAAGAAGTGAAATTAAATCCAAGCGAAATTAAAGAGACTTACCAAAGTTCTATGGCCGAATACAAAAAAGAGCTTATGCTAAAATGCGGCCAATATAAAATTGATTTTGTGGAAGCCGACATTAATCAAGGCTTTGAGCATGTGTTAATGCCCTACCTGTTGAAGAGAACCAGAATGTTGTAATTTCCAATTTGATAATTAATAAATCAAAAAACAAAAATCAACGATCCCGAATTAAGCTAATTTTAAATTTAACCCACACGAATAAATTTAGTTTTAATTTGTTTTTTGTGCCGGGATCTTTAAAGGAATTTGAACCTGTACTTTATCCCTTTCAACAAGCGTTTTATCTATCCATTCAATTCCTAATTTCCCCTCTAAATCGTATTGCTCTATCGTTTGTTTTATCTGCTTGCAAACCATCTGGTCTTTTCCTGCCATCTCCATAACACTGCACATTACTTCATTTCTTAATATACTGTCGTCTTTCATTAATTCCATTAAAAAATCTTTCGTCATTATGCTTCGCATCCTGTTTTTAACCCGCTGATTCCCATTTTCACTTAATATCAGATGATCTAACATTTCTTCGGTCATCGCACTATCAGAACTGATGGAAGTCATGATCTCCTCACTTTTCTCTTTATCTTTTAGTAACTTATCACCACTCTGTAGATCCGAACATGCCGAAATCATAAAGATTACTAAAACAAGAATAACACAGGTGTTTTTTGAAGCATTCATTTTATTATTTTATATGTTGCCACAAAAATAAAACAGTTAAAATGCCGTTGAAATATCATTGATCATTAACAGTATTGATCCTGATCATTGTAATATTATATTTTGCAATTTATTAATTTTAATATTTTCTTTTAGAGAATGATTTTAGTCCTAAAAGCCTTTCCTTATTCATTTTTTTTTCGGATATTTACATAATATTATTTTACGCAAAACTTAATCAATAAAAGCATGAAATCATTAACGCTTAACATCAAATTGGCTGCATTAGTTTTGGTTGGTTTGTTAACTCAATCTGCACTAAGATCGCAAGAAACACTATACCCATTTAAAGATAAACACAGCTTTGGTTATATCAACAAAACCGGTAAAATAGTTATTCCGGCACAATTTGAATATGCCGAATTATTTCACGAAGACCTGGCAGTAGTTAAACAAGGGGGTAAATTTGGATTTATTGATGCTTCAGGAAAATTAGTAATACCTGCACAGTATGATGAAAAAACGGATGGTTATTTTTCTGAAGGATTAGCTTGTGTAAAAAAAGCTTCAAAATATAGCTACATTGATAAAACCGGTAAAACAATAATAGAACCAAAATCTTGTGAACATGCATATAAATTTTCAGAAGGAATGGCACGTTTGCAAATAGGATTAAAATTCGCATACATCGACAAAACCGGTAACATTGTAATTAAGCCGGAATATGATGGAGCATGGGATTTTAAAGAAGGCCTTGCACGTGTAAAAAAGGGTGAAAAATGGGGCTTTGTGGATAATAAAGGAGAAATAGCCGTTTCTTTTAAATATGATGAAGCATTTGAATTTTCGGAAGGTTTGACCAATGTTAGAATTGGTGATCAAAAAACAGGAAAATGGGGTTATATTGATAAAGAAGGAAAACCTACTATCCCCTGCGAATTTGATAAAGTATTTACATTTTCTAATGGCCTTGCCTGTGTGCGCGTTGGTAATTTTAAAACAGGGAAATATGGCTTTATTAATAAAGCAGGAAAAATGGTGGTTAATCCCATCTTTACCGGAGCATTCCCATTCAGTGATGGTATGGCGTGTGTAAGCACCTCGCCTATGGTGATCGGAAGTTTTAAAGATGCAAAATGGCAATATATTGACAAAACAGGAAAGGTTGTAGTGTTCGGTGATGCCGAGCATCCTTCTGATTTTATTAATGGTTTAGCTTATGTGAGTTACAATGGTGTTTCATCCTATATTGATAAAACAGGCAAAATAGTTTGGTCAGCTTCTCCAAAAAAATAAATTTATAATCCATACTCCAACCTCCCCGAATGGAGGAAACGATTCCTTTACTGAATACTGGGCTTATATACTGCTTATCTCTTAATTATGAGAGAATTAGGAGTATGCCGAACAGAAATAAAATTTGCTTATTAACAGGATAAAAAGTACCTTTGCACCTTCATTTAATTTAAAAACAAAAAAATGACAAACACATCCGTGGAAAAATTTGAAAAATACAAAGTAAAAGACATGTCTCTTGCAGCATGGGGACGTAAAGAAATTAAATTAGCTGAAGCAGAAATGCCAGGCTTAATGGCACTTCGTGCTGAATTTGGTGCTTCCAAACCATTAAAAAATGCTCGTATTGCAGGTTGTTTACACATGACCATCCAAACAGCAGTGTTAATTGAAACATTGATTGAATTAGGTGCTGAGGTTACCTGGTCATCTTGTAATATTTTTTCAACTCAAGATCACGCTGCCGCTGCTATTGCTGCTGCTGGTATTCAGGTTTATGCCTGGAAAGGTATGAATGAAGTTGAATTTGACTGGTGTATTGAACAAACATTGTTTTTCGGTGAAGATCGTAAACCATTAAATATGATCTTAGATGACGGTGGTGATTTAACAAATATGGTATTTGACAGATTCCCTGAATTAATAAAAGATATCAAAGGACTTTCTGAAGAAACTACTACGGGTGTTCACCGTTTGTATGAGCGTATGAAAAACGGAACTTTACATATCCCGGCTATCAACGTAAATGATTCTGTTACTAAATCAAAATTTGATAACAAATATGGTTGTCGTGAATCATTAGTAGATGCAATTCGCAGAGCTACAGATTTAATGCTTGCTGGTAAAGTAGCTGTTGTAGCTGGTTACGGAGATGTTGGAAAAGGTTCTGCTGAATCATTAAGTTCACAAGGTGTACGTGTTATTGTTACTGAAATTGATCCAATTTGCGCTTTACAAGCTGCAATGGACGGTTACCAGGTAATGAAAATGGACAAAGCCATAAAAGAATCTGATATTATTGTAACTGCAACAGGTAACAAAAATATTATCAGCGAACGTCATTTCAAAGCAATGAAGCACAATGCAATTGTTTGCAACATTGGTCACTTTGATAATGAAATTGATATGGCTTGGTTGAATAAAAACTATGGTGCTTCTAAAGACGTTATTAAACCTCAGGTTGATAAATATACTGTAGATAATAAAGATATCATTGTACTTGCTGAAGGTCGTTTGGTAAACTTAGGTTGTGCAACCGGTCATCCATCTTTTGTAATGAGTAACTCTTTTACAAATCAAACATTAGCACAATTAGAGCTTTGGCTTAATACTGATAAGTATGAAAACAAAGTATATACTTTGCCTAAACATTTAGATGAAAAAGTTGCTCGTTTGCACCTTGCAAAAATTAGCTGTGAGTTAGATGTATTAACAACTGAACAAGCTGCTTATATCGGTGTTGCTGTTGAAGGTCCATTTAAATCGGATGCTTACAGATACTAAAATGTAGCAATCAATAGAACAAAAACGCTCCCGAAAATATTCGGGAGCGTTTTTTATTTTATAGAAATTATAATTCAATATTAAGTTTAGGAATAAAATCTGACCATACTCAGTCTTCGATGGTTCGATCCCACAGAATTGCGGGACTCAGCACAGACTTACTTTAACTGCCCCCCACGATGTAACACCACATAAATTGATAGTATACATGTTTTTTTAACATACCTGTCATTAACTTAACTACATTCAATTAAGATCAACAAAAAGGGTTTATATTTGTTATCCCTTAAAAAACAATATTAAGTCAACTAGTAATTATGAAAAAAATAATAATTTTATTTAGCATTTGTATCCTAGTGCTATTCATCCAATCTTGTACTATAACCAAAAGACATTATTTGCCTGGTTATTCAGTGGAATGGCAAAAAAATAAAATAAGTGAAAGAACCGTTGATCTAATAGCTGAGGATCCCAATCCGGAACTTGTTAATTCTTTAGTTTACGCAAAACCGGATAATGAAATGCCCATTAGCGCATCAATTGACAAATCGGAACCTTATAGCAATTCCAAAAAAACATTTTTAAAGTTAAGCGGAGAAAAAAAAACGTTTACAGTCAAAGCAATTGAAGGATGTGATACTATTGCATTAAAAAACGGAGAAGAAATAAATGCTAAGGTTTTAGAAATAAGTCAGACGGAAATAAAATATAAAAAATGTACCAATATAGATGGTCCAACATTTATAATTCCAAAATCAGATGCGACCAAGATCAAATTTTCAAATGGTACAACAGAGGTAATAAATTCAGAGAAACCTAAGGCTGAAGAATCTGATTATTATGCTCCTCCATCCAAACCGGCCCCGCCTACCCATTCAGGTGCAAGTATCATCAATAAATTTGCATTGGCAAGTATGATCTTAGCAATTGTATCGATCTTTCTTTTCCCTTTGGTTCCACTACCAATTATTTTTGGGATCATTGCTTTGAAGCAAATTAAAAGAACACCCGAAGCTTACACCGGAAAAGGAATGGCAATATTCGGAATTGTATTGGGAGGACTTATAGCATTAGCTATATTAGCCATTGCTTTATTACTTCTCGCTTTAGCTCTTCTAATTTAAGAACTAATGATTATAAAAGTTAAAATACACCAGAATGTTCTTGCAACAAAAATTGTAATTAAAAATGCTTACCCCCATTTATAACGACAAGCTTGAAACAACCAAAATCACAGGTGTTTCAAGCTTGTCGAAAAATTTAAAATTTAAAACTTAAACCTGCTGTTAAATAAGAAATACCTGAACCCACTTCACCATAAACGGCTACGTTCTTTACAAAATACCAACGAGCTCCTGCAATTATAGAAAAAGCAGGGAAAACACTCCCTTCATTCAATCGATTATTATCATCTGCAAAAGGGTTATTTGTGGTATAATTATATGTTTGAATTCTAAGTCCGAGCATTGCACCACCATATAGTTCAGCGTTTGCAACGTTTAATACATCCCAATGATAAATAGCCCTGGCAGCTATCATCATATAATTCCAGTTATGTTCATAATAATAGTTAGAGCCTGTATAATGATTGTTACGGTAATGTGCATTTTGGTAACCAAAATATGCACCCACTCCTAAGTAACCTGGTCCAAGTCGTTCGCGCCAAGGTTGTTCGTACGACAAGCTAAAAGCAGGGCTCCTGCCAAAATCATCATATCCTGCTCCTCTGTAATATCGGTTTCCACCAGAGCCTATACCGATATTTATGATATGTGTATTTTCATTAAAACTTTTTTCGCCCGAATCCTCTTGCGATATATTATATGTTAATACTTTTTGAACCGGCTCACCGGCATATGCCACGGAACTCAATCCAATAAGGACAAGTAACGTATTTTTAATTTTTGTTTTCATGACTTATATATTTTATTGTAAAAATAATTCATAAAATATATAGGTTCAATGATAACTATCACCCAATTAAAAACAAGCTGTAATCGCCATCATCATTACTTAATACTCATCCCTAAATTATAAAACACAAAGCTCCAGATATCGCTATACTCCTCAATTTGTTTTGTTGTTGGTTTACCGGCTCCATGCCCGGCATTTGTATCAATACGGACCAAAACAGGATTATTCCCTTTTTGTTTTTCTTGCAAAGTAGCAATGAATTTAAAAGAGTGAGCAGGAACAACTCTGTCGTCATGATCGCCTGTTGTAACAAGAGTTGCAGGATATTCCACTTCTTTTAACGTATGCAAGGGCGAATATTTTATCAGACAATCAAAATAATTTGCGCTATCACTTGTACCATAATCTGCAGCCCAGGCCCAGCCTATCGTAAATTTATGGTAACGCAACATATCCAATACACCAACCGTTGGAATCGCAACTTTTGCAATGTCGGGCCGTTGCGTCATAACAGCACCAACTAATAACCCGCCATTGGATCTGCCGTGAATAGCAAGTTTTTGATGCGATGTATATTTTTCCTTCACCAAATATTCTGCTGCCGCAATAAAATCATCAAACACATTTTGTTTCAAACATTTGATCCCGGCCTTATGCCAGTCTTCGCCATAATCCCCACCACCACGCAATCCGGGAATAGCATACACTCCCCCATTCTCTAAAAATACAGCGCGGTCAATTCTGAATTCAGGAGAATAGTAAGAATTGAAACCTCCGTAACCAAATAAAAAACATGGATTATTTCCATCCAATACAAGTCCCTTTTTATGAGTGATGAACATCGGAATTTTTGTTCCATCCTTACTTGGGTAAAACACCTGTTTGGTTTCATATTCATCCGATTTAAAATCGATCTGAGGTTTAAACCATACATCCATTTTGTTGTTCAAAATATTGTATCTGTAAATAATTGGTGGTGCTGTAAAAGTGTTGTACGAGAAGAAAGCAAGGCTATCGTCTTTATCGCTGTCGAAAGCATCTACCTTACAAATACCCGGCAATTGAATTTCATTTTCCTGCCCGACTTTGTCATTCAGGCGGGCCTTTTTACCGTTCATATCAAAAACAAACAAACGCGAAGTCACATCTTTCAAATATTTAGCCACTAATTTTTTATTACAAACCGAAACATTTTCCAACAAGTCGTTTGATTCAGGAATAATTTTTTTCCAGTTTTCATAATCCGGTTTACCATGTATATCTATTTCCAATAACTGATATTTAGGTGCGCCTTTATCGGTAACCACAAACAGTTTATTTCCTTCATTGTGAATTACAGTGTAGTTGTTTTCGAAATTATTAACCAATGTAATAAATGATGAATTAGGTTTATCTAATTCCTTCACAGCAAGGCTGGTTCCACTGGTTGACTCAGAACCATAAAGCAATAATATTTTTTGGTCATCAGTTGTTCTTGCAGAAAAATTCAACAACGGATTCTTCTTATCTTCATAAACCAAAGCATCCTTACTTTGATTGTCTCCAACAGTATGGTAAAATATTTTGTGATATTCATTTATATTTGACAATTCACTCCCGCCTTCTTTAGGAGCACCATAAGCGCTGTAATAGAATCCATCGCCTTTCCAGGCAATATCAGAAAACTTCACCCATTTTATTTCGTCCGATAATTTTTTACCGCTTTCGATCTCCATTACATAAATTTCGCTCCAATCGCTACCTGCACGGTTAATGCTATACGCTAAATATTTTGCATCCTTGCTAATAGATAACTGATCCAAAGATACAGTACCATCGGCAGCCAGTATATTTGGGTCTAATAAAATTTTGGGAGTACCGTTTAAACCTGATTGCACATACAATACACTTTGATTTTGAATGCCATCATTTTTATAGAAAAAATAGTAATTCTTTTTCTTGAATGGTGTACTTCGCTTTTCAAAATTCCAGATCTTGGTTAAGCGTTCTTTCATTTTTCCACGAAAGGGAATAGTAGATAGATAATCATAGGTTACCGTATTTTGTGCCTTCACCCAGTCCCCTGTTTCAGGTGATTTATCATCCTCTAACCAGCGATAAGGATCGGCTACTTTGGTTCCGAAATAAGTATCAACAGTATCTTGCTTCCGCGAAGTAGGATATTGTAGTTTGCTTGACTCTTTTTTTTCATTGCTGCCACATGCGGCAAAAACAGAAAGTAAGATCATTGGTGATAATTTTTTATACATTGTTTTAATTTTTTGAAAGCATAAAAATAGATAAATTTATGGTAACTACTCAGGTAATTGAATAGTTCGCAAATGACACAGATTGCTTAAGGTTAAGAATGATTTCCATCTGTATTCATCATAAATTAAGGATAAAATAAGATTTTTTATCTGTGTTCATAATAATGATGGCCTTTCTTTATACTCAGCGTTTGATTTTTATTTTTTTGTTTTAAAATTTTCCATTTCAATTTCTAATTTATCTTACCTTTATTCCTCAAAATTGATCAAATGAAAAAAACAATTCTTGCTGTTATTATTTGCTGTGCTATTGCAGGCTGCAACAGTAACACGCAAAAACAAGAAAACAAAACTGTTGCAGATATGAATTCGCAATTTGAGGCGTTTAAAGCTAATTTCATTGAAGAGCTTTGGAAAGTTTACCCAACATGGGCCAGCAGCCAGGGATATCACAAATATGACAGTATATTGGTAGTTCCCAATGATGCCTCCAGAGCGAAAGAATTAACATTTTCCAAAACAAATTTAGATTCACTTAAAACCTATGGTCTAACCGGATTATCAGATAATAATAAAACCGATTATTACATGATAGAAAACCAGTTAAAATCAATTGACTGGGCTATTAATGAGCAGAAATCTTATGAGTGGAATCCTTCAGAATATAATGTTTCAGGTGCTTTTGCTGAGATATTAAATGGTAATTATGATTCCTTAGATGTGCGCTTGCGTAATTTTAATTTAAAGATGGCAAACATTCCGGCCTATTATCAGGCTGCGAAAAACAATGTTAAAAACCCTACCATAGAACATACACAATTAGCCATTGATCAAAATATGGGTGGTATATCGGTGTTTGAAAAAGATTTTCAGGAAGCACTCAACAAAGTACATTTTGGAGAACACGAGAAGCAAATGATGGAATCAAATGCAAGAGAATCTGTAAAAGTAATTAAGGATTACGCTGCATGGTTAAAAAGCATTGATAATAAGACTCCTCGCAGCTTTCGTTTAGGAAAAGATCTGTACGCCAAAAAATTTGAATTTGATATTCAGTCGGGCTATACTGTTGACGAAATTTATGCAAAAGCAGTAGCCCACAAAAAAGAATTACACGAAAAAATGTTTGAATTAGCTGATAAACTCTGGGAGAAACATATTGGTGGTTCAAATGCTGCTGCATTGGGAAAGAAAGGTCCTTTACCAAAACCTACGGATTCACTTCAACTAATAAAACAAGTAATTGATAAGATCTCTGAAAAGCATGTGAAACCGGAAGAATTTCAAACGGCTATTGAGCAACAATTGCCAGTATTGGTCGATTTTATTAAGAAAAAAGATCTGATCTTTATCGACCCATCAAAACCACTTGTTGTGCGCAAGGAACCAGACTACATGGCGGGTGTGGCAGGAGCCTCCATTTCTGCTCCCGGCCCTTATGATAAAAACGGAAACACTTATTACAATGTTGGAAGTCTTTCCGGTTGGGATAAAGAAAAAGCAGAAAGTTATTTGCGGGAATATAATCACTACATCCTTCAAATTTTAAATATTCATGAAGCGATCCCCGGCCATTATACACAGCTTGTATATAGTAATCAGTCGCCTAGTTTAATTAAATCATTATTCGGGAACAGCGCAATGATTGAAGGCTGGGCAGTTTACACCGAACGTATGATGTTGGAAAACGGATACGATGATTCCCCTGAAATGTGGCTAATGTATTATAAATGGAATTTACGAAGCACCTGCAATACCATTTTAGATTACAGTGTACATACAAAAAACATGAGTAAAGAAGAAGCTATGAATTTACTTGTAACGGAGGCCTTCCAGCAAAAAACAGAGGCCGAAGGAAAATGGAAAAGAGTTTCGGTAACGCAGGTTCAATTATGTTGTTATTTTACGGGGTATACCGAAATTTACGATTTCCGCGAAGAATTAAAAAAACAATTAGGAGATGAATTTAACTTGAAAAAATTTCATGAAAAGTTTTTGAGTTACGGTAGCGCTCCTGTAAAATATATTAAAACGTTGATGATGGCGGAGATGGAAAAAAAATAATTTATTCAAATAAAAAAAAATTTAACATCGAATTTCACAGATTCAATTATAAATTATTTTCTAAAAACCGAATTAAAGTTAAAACCAGGGGATGGTAAGAGAGCAAAAAAAATGTTTTTAAATAAAATCAGAACAGACCTCTCTACAATTAATACTTATAAAAATTAAATAAAAAATGTTGATCTTCTGCAATAAAATATCAAACAAAAAAAACTCTTCACTTCGCAAAACCCCATCAGACTTTGCTTTTGAAGTATACGACACTGTTGCTTCAATAAACAAAGAAACCTGGAATGCCATCGCCCATTATGGAAGCCCCTTTTTAAAAACTCCATATTTGAGTGTTTTGGAAAATGAGCACCCCGAAAATATGCGCTTTCATTATGCTTTAATTTATGATAATAAAAAACCTGTAGCAATTGCCTATTTTCAGGTAATTGATTTTGCTTCGGAAGGTTTTGAAAATTTTATTGATCAGGAAAGTACCGAAGTTTCCTGCGCCATAACAAGTTACCTGAAGCGACATTTAACAAATCATTTTATTCGCAGCGCAGGTAAATTAAATATGCGTTTACTTATTTGCGGAAACGCTTTTGTTAGCGGGGAACATGGTTTTGCATGCAGTCCTGAAATAAATAAAGTTGAATTATTTGATGTGTTGGCTGATATCATTTATGAAATTGGACAAGCCGAAAAACTAAATGGTAAAATTGCCGCCATATTGGTGAAAGATTTTTATTCTTCAACTAAAAATGTTTCTGATGAATTAAAGGAATTTAAATACCACGATTTTTTAGGGGAGCCCAATATGATCGTAAATATTAATTGGAAAACATTTGATGAATACCTCAATGCGATGAGCAAAAAATATCGCAACCGAGCTAAGAATATTGTAAAGAAGGGCACTGAACTACAGCGTAAAAATTTTTCTGCAAGCGATATTAAAAATAATGCAGAACAAATTCAGTTATTGTATAACAATGTTCTTCATAAAGCAACCTTTAGAATGGCATCATTGTCGACAAATTATTTTGTTGAAATGAAAAATGTTTTGCAAAACAAATTTAATTTCATTGCTTATTACCATAATGAAGAGTTGATTGGTTTCAGAACTTCTTTCCTACTTGAAGGATCTGTTGAAGCTCATTTTATCGGGTTAAATTATCAGGTAAATAAAGAACTGGAGCTATACCAAAATATGCTTTATGATTATGTAAGGGAAACGATTGATAACAATTTACCACAACTTATTTTAGGTCGCACTGCATCCGAGATTAAAAGCACTGTTGGGGCCGAAGCGTATCAATTGACTTGTTATATCCGTCATCGCAATCCTCTCTCTAACCACCTTATCAAACCTTTTATTGATTCAATTAAAACGATTGATTGGATCCCTCGTAGCCCTTTTAAAGAAATTTCGTTGGAAGGTACTACCATGGGTGCATAAATAGATCATTTCAGTTTTCACCTTCAAAAACAACTACCTGTATTTCTCTTCCTTTATCAATGGTTTGAAAGCTTTTTAGCAGTTTTAATCTGCTATCGGCTTTCAATTGCTCCAAAGAAACACCATTTTCAACAACCGAAAACCAATTGTCCCAAATTACAAGATAATGAGAAGGACGTTTTTGAATTGTAAAACTTTGAAGATCGTGGTTATATTTCCCATTGAATGGATCCCTATTCATCAATAAACTCAGGTATGGATGAGTATAGTAAAGGAAAGTGGTATTCTCCGAAAAATCAGATCGAATAAAATTTACTGCATCACTAATTAAAGTTTGATCAGCAGATAAAGACAGATCTCTTT
Source organism: Bacteroidota bacterium (assembly GCA_040389865.1). Classification (GTDB taxonomy): domain Bacteria; phylum Bacteroidota; class Bacteroidia; order 2-12-FULL-35-15; family 2-12-FULL-35-15; genus 2-12-FULL-35-15. The sequence goes on from JAZJZM010000011.1 coordinate 133,769, forward strand.
TCCAATTTACTGAAGCAGGATTGGGCACAAAAGGGAACACAATCACTAAACATACAAATACAATACCTATAAAGCCTCTCCCTGCTTCTACGAAGGAGAGTAGACGCTTCCCGATATGCTTTCTGTTTGTCCTTTGCATTGGCTCGCCTTTCCTTAAGAGCGGTTTCGAGTCCCGTTTTTTTATAAAATTAAATCCATTTAATGCAATAATAGCTGCCAGCGGCACTACCCCAACCAAAACTCTTTTTAATCCCATTGATTCGAAGATGCCCAAATACCAGAATAAAGTATGGGCAATAAAAAAAGCAAAAAACAAACCATAGATCAATACCGTTTCTGCCCTGGACATAGTTAAACTACTTACATCCGTTTTTTTATTTGTAAAAAGATCAATGCTTTTTTTTACCAAACCCAAGCCAAACAGTATATACAGTGGGATACCTAAAATATAATTAAATTGAATAATAAAATGGGAGAGATTGCCACTTCCATATTTACCACTTGAATTGATATAAGGGATCTTTGTAAAAACCCAAAACAGATCCTGGTAATAAAAAACTCCTGCAATACTATAAAACAAATGACCGAATAGGAGTCCCGGCAAATATTTATATTGTTTGCTGATCAGTAAGTAAAATGCAAATACACCAATAATGATAAGGCCTTCGGAACGAACAAAAGGTAAAAAGGATATCGCACAAACAGCCAAAAGCAATTTATTGTTTAATAACCAATAAACACCAAGAGCAATTATTAAAGAAAATAAAGGCTCGGTAAGGCCGGAAAAAATGTGAATAAAGTATCCCGGAGTAAAACACAAAAACACTGCAGCCAGCCATGCATTTTTATAATTAATTTTTTTTGCAATTTTATAGCTGAACCATGCTGTAAAAGCAGCTACTATACAGTTGAATAATTTTATTCCCATAAAACCTGATTGTGAAAACGGTGCACTCAGCAATACAAATAACGGTTTTGCCCAATGGTTCAGAAAATTTTCAGGATGCTGAAAAGCGTATTTCGAAAACAAAAAATGAGTAATACTATCACCTGAATCAGAAGTGCCTGAGGTATTGATTGCAATCAGTACAATAATAAAAAAATAAAGACCGATACCAATCAATACCCTTTGATCTTGCTTATCAAATTTGTCCTTTATGGTCTTAAAAATCATATTTACCTATTTTAGAGCCGGTTTAAACTTTATATAAAAAATAACAATATTGCTTATAAAGCCACCCGCACCTTTCTCGACAGGCTCGAAATGACCATGTGCGCTGTCATTTCGATCTATTCTTCGCAGTAGAAGCGATTCGAGAAATCGTGGGAAGGTTAGAAGCTGCTTTGAATGGCTCTTAATAAAAAAGATAGATCCAGTCAATTTCAATTATTTTGTAAACATATAATAAATCTACAACTAATTTTAGCGGATCGTCAGTTTGATCGTCAAACGAATGAATTACAGAAAATTAAAATCAAAAAATTTACAAATTGCTCATTGAACAGGGTGAATTTTTGAAAGAGGAAAAAACTACCTCATATTCACCAAATAAATGCGAATTAGGGTGTTTTTTTGTATTTTTAATGCTGAAATCAATATAAAATGGCAAAAGGCGACAATTTTAGTCTATAAATTAAACAGTTTTGTCGAAATAAATATTCGTATTATTTTGAATAAATGTCAATTATAACGAGAATAGAATTGAATCCCGAAAAGCAAATTTTCTGAGGTCCTATACAACCAAATCCCTTTAAATATGCAAAAATGGAATAGTTTGGTATAAAATCAATGCTAATTTCAATTTAAAAGAAAATATTGATATAACCTGTCAGTACTATTTGAAACTTCAACAGAAAAATAATTTTTAGTCATCTATTACTCACCAAAATATTATATATTTGCATACTATGTACATATTATAAATCTGGCTCGCTATTTGTTTGCCATTTTTGCTTAATGAAGAAAATCCTATTCATATTATTCTCTTTTCTACTTTTCACCTCCTCTATTGTGGTAACACCCGATGCAGCGGAAGAGGCGAATGCCAAAATTAAAGCCATCTACATATACAATTTCACTAAATACATTGAGTGGCCTGACAATTACAAAGAAGGAAATTTTGTGATTGGCTTTTTAGGTTCCAATTTTGCTCTTCTGAATAAACTATCTGAGATGGCTGAAACCAAGAAGGTTGGAAGTCAAACGATTCAAATTAAGAACATTACCTCTGTGGATAATGCTGATAAATTCAATATAATTTATATCCTTTCTGATAACTCAGCACAGCTTTCTGAAGTGGTAAGTAAGGTAAAAGGTAAGTGTACCCTTATTGTTACTGATAAGCCGGGCTTAGCAAAGCAGGGATCAGGTATCAATTTTGTAGTTGTAGAAAACAAACAAAAAATTGAATTGAATAAATCAAATATAGAAAAGTATAAATTGAAGATTGCGTCCACCTTGGTGAGTATGGCGCTACCGGTTAATTAAATTTTTTATAGACTAAAAAATTAATGAAAAAGTTAACAATAATAAGAACATTCATTTTGGGATTACTGCTTTTAACAGCAGTAGTTGCAAATGCGCAACAGGAGAAAGTCCAGGCTGCGTATGCGTTCTTAGAGCAGAATAAACTTGATAGCGCTAAAGCGAATATCGATGCTGCTGTTGTTTACCCCGAAACGGTAAATGATGGCCAAGCATGGCTTGTGCGTGGTTATGTTTACAAAGCAATTTATAATGCAAGGGAAAAAGGTAATAGACGTTCACCAGCGCGTTTAGAGGGGCTTTACTCATTTAAAAAATCGCTTTCCATAGATACTAACAAAGAATTTTTTGCTGATAATATTGATGGTGTTAAATATTTTGCAAAAACATTCCATAATGATGCTGCCGAAAGTCTTGATCCTATTGATTATAGAACTGCAATTGAACTTTTCAACAAATCGCAGGAGTGTTTTAAAATAGTTGATCCATCCCCTGCAAGTCTTCAGGCAAAACAAACTGAATTTGATTTTGCGCTGGTATCTGTTTATAACGCGGTTTTAGAAAACGATAATAAAGACAGTGCGAGGGTGTTTAAATTCTTCACCCTTGCTAAAAACATTTACAATAAAATTTTAGTTCTTGAACCGAATAACATTCAGGCCAATATCGGCATGGGTAAGTTATATTATAATCAGGCGGTAAATATTATAAAATCTCTTGATATCGATACAGATATCACCAAAATGGATATTATAGAAGAAAACACCAAGAAATTAGGTACTGTAGCGGAACCTTTTATGAAAACAGCACACAATCTTGATCCAAAACGCGAAGATGCGATAATTGGCTTGACCGGTATCTACTATATTTTACATGAAGACAGCAAGTACAATATCTTCAAACAAAAATTAGAAGACATAAAGAAACAGTAGTAAGAAATAATTTCAATTACCGTATTTTATGAAATTTAGGTTTACAATTGGAAAAAAAATAGCACTCGGTTTTGGGGTAATTGTTTTTTTAACCATTGTTTCGTTTTACTTTACTAATGTTACCTTAAGCGGTAGCCGTGAAAAAACGCGTGAAGTAACTGAAATTTACAACCCCTCTGTTACCGCTCTAAAGGAGTTGGATAATCTATTAAACCTTTCAAGACTGGGCACCACCGAATGGGTTTCTCTTTACACATCCGATATTCCACAAAAAAAATCATTGACCAAACTTATCCACGAGGATTATCCTAAATTGAAGGGTACCATCCTCGAACTGTCTCATAAATGGAATTCGGAGGAGCAGGATGGGATTCGCCAAATACTTTCACTTATTGATAAACTGCTTTTAAAGTATCAGGAGGGTATCATGACTCCCCTAAGCTCAATGGAGGAATATAATGACGCGCTTACTAAATTTTTAGCCGATCAGCTCTTTGAAGATTCTTATGAAGAACACCTCCTTATTAAAAAGAAATTAGAGGATCTTATTGAAGAACAGAACTCCAACGCGACCAAAAACTCAACTGAAATGTTTGATTCTTTCAGTTTCCTAAACACTATTGTTGTTACGCTTGGGGTCATATTATTTTTAGGAGGTATTTTGATCGCAGGATTTACAATAAGATCCATTGTTCAACCCATTCAACAGCTGAAGAAAATACTACTTATGATGGGTAAAGGAATTTTACCGCCCGATCGTATTAAAGACAGAAATGATGAAATTGGCGAAATGTCAATTGCACTAAATGACTTGGTAGACGGGATGGACAGAACTACTCAATTTGCCAAACAGGTAGGTTCAGGTAATTTCGATTCGGATTACCGTCCATTAAGTGGTGATGATACTTTAGGTGCTGCACTTATAAAAATGCGTGAAGATCTGCGCGAAAATGAACGTGTACTCGAAGCTAAAGTAATTGAGCGGACAGAACAGGTTGTTCACCAAAAAGCGGAACTTGAAGCAAAAAATGGCGAATTAGAAATTTTATACAAACATGTTACCGACAGTATAAAATATGCAAAACGGATTCAGGAAGCCATTTTGCCTCCTGATAGCCTTGTTAGAGAATTATTGCCAAATTCATTTGTTTTATATAAACCAAAAGATATTGTTAGTGGTGATTTTTATTGGATAGGTCAAAAAGACGGGAAAACAATGTTTGCCGCTGTTGATTGTACCGGCCATGGTGTTCCGGGAGCGTTCATGTCAATTGTGGGCCACAACATCTTAAAACAGGTAGTAAGCAATAATAATTTTACTACCCCTGCCCAAATACTTGATAGTTTAAATGAAGGAGTAAGTGAAACACTGCATCACGGTGGTCATGAACATGAAGAAGGACAAGCCAAAGATGGAATGGACATTTCATTTTGTACCATTGATTTTAAAACACTTGAATTACAATATGCCGCAGCTTATAATCCATTATACATTGTGCGGAACGGGCAATTAATTCAAACAAAGGCCAATAAATTCCCTATTGGTTTATTTTTAGGAGAAGAAAAAAAGAAATTTACTAACCATACCTTCCAACTTGAAAGAGGAGATACTATTTATATTTTCTCCGATGGTTATGCCGATCAATTTGGTGGGCCTTATGGTAGAAAATTTATGGCGATCCCTTTCCGCGTTCTATTAATGGATATAAACAAAGAACCGATCGAAAAACAAAAAATTATCCTAAACAAAACCATTGAAGATTGGCGTGGACAACTAGATCAGGTGGATGATATTTTAGTTATTGGAGTTAAGATCCCTTAACCCTATTCCTTCGTCCCTTTCCGGCTGATTGCTTTCTCTGATAATTCCAATTTTAAAAATATATCCATCCACATTTTGTTGCTACATCACATGCGAACCGGTTCAGCAGGATGGTGCCATTTTATTATCTAGTTAAGGGTTCTTTACGCTTCACAAAATCCTTCTATTTTTTCGATAAATTACTGAAAATTGCTTATTTTTGGCTTATTCTGTAACCCAATATATTTTATTCCAATAGTTTAATGGATCAGAAACCTGACAGGTTTTCAAAACCTGTTAGGTTTAAAGCCTTAAAAATTGAACCACTTTGCACTAAATTGCAGAGGTTCAAAAAATAAAATAATGAAATTATTTTTAGCGAATATTATATCGAGAACGTCATTGCGAGGAACGAAGCAATCTAATACAATACTTTGGTTGAGATTGCTTCGTTCCTCGCAATGACGCTAACAAGTAAAATTTTGTAGAAACTGAATTCTTGCAATGAATTGGATAGTTTTGAACTAACGAACCGAAACAATAAAACAGCTTTTTTTTATTATAAAAAAGCCTGGCATTATCAACATTTTATTAATTTATCGTACAACGTCCTAATATGGAATAAAATTATGAAAAAAATATACTTTTCAATTAGCTCATTCCTATTTCTGCTGATCAATATAGCTTCCTATGCTCAGGTATATGCTCCTCCTGAAGGGATAAATTACCAGGCAGTGGCTCGAGATACAGCCGGAAAGCCAATAAGCAGCAGTATTGACCTTGTAGTAAGGTTCACCATTTGGCCTGATAATTCAGGAACAGGAACCAGTGTTTTTACAGAAACACATAGTCCGGTTAATACTAACCTTTATGGCTTATTTACATTGGTCATTGGAAGTGCTAACAGCACCGATTTCCAAAATATAGTTTGGCCCCTTGGTGATAAATTTTTAGAAGTAGAAATAGCAACTGTTGGTGGTGGCAGCTATACTTCAATGGGAATAAATCAGTTGATGAGCTCTCCTTATGCCTTACATTCAAAAACATCACTTTATTCCTATGGCAATTGGTCGGTAGATGGTAATAATATAATAAACACTACCGATTTTATCGGAACCACTAATTCACAGGATCTGGTAATAAAAACGAATAATACCGAAAAAATGAGGGTAAAATCAGCTGGAAATGTTGGTTTAGGCACCTCTACTCCCTTGAGCATGCTGGATATTGCCGGTGGTGTTTCGGTAGGATCGGCTTATTCAGGGATTACAGCTGCACCTTCAAATGGTGCAATTATCCAAGGAAATGTTGGTATAGGAACCTCCAGCCCTGATCCTACTGCAATGCTTGATTTAGCCGGAAAAATGAAAATTACAGGAGGCAATCCCGGAACCAATAAAGTATTAACTTCTGATGCCACCGGTTTAGCCACATGGACAAGCCCCGACACAGGAAGCGTTATTTCTTTTAGTGCAGGCTCCTTAGCTCCCTTATTCACCACAACTGTTACAAATGCATCAATAGCACCAGCCTTGTCTTTTACCCTCTCAGATGCCGCTCCATATACAATTTTGGGCAACGGCACAGCAGGAAATGCAAGTCCTGCCTATTTTAAACCAATTCTTGAATCCCCTTTATTTGAAAACCAAGGTACTGCTTTAAACAGAGTATTGCATAGCAATCCATCCGGAAACCTTACCTGGGGAAAAATTGATAATAATGATATAGCTAACAATGCCATTAATCTTACTCAAAAAGTTACAGGAATTCTTCCTCTCGCAAACGGAGGAACTAATTTAAGTACCATAGGAGCAGCGGGGTCTATACCCTATTCCAACGCAACCGCTTATGGTTTTTCTGCTGCAGGCACCACAGGGCAGGTACTTACCTCTGGCGGCACAGGAGCCCCAACCTGGACTACCCTAACTAACGGAACAGTAACTTCAGTAACCGGCATTACTCCTGTTTTCTCTACAGGTGGAGCAACACCTGCAATTTCAGTGGCTAATAATAGTCAAGCAAGTCCGGGTGTTGTTACAGCAGGAGGTGCAAACTTCAATAAAGTGTGGAAAACAGATGGTGCTGGGGCCCCCGCCTGGCGAAACGATTCTTCGGCTTCCTATAGCGCTGGAACAGGATTAACCCTCTCTGGTACTACTTTTAATAGTGTTTGGACCGAATCAGGTTCTGATATTTATAATAATAATACCAGTAATGTTGGTATTGGAACCCCTACCCCATCCACTCAGCTCCATACCACAGGCGGAGTACGTTTTCAAACCCTTACAGGCACAGGAGTTCGTTTTGTTGTGTCTGACCCAAATGGTAATCTTTTCGCGGGAACTTCACCAGGTACCGGAGGAACGCTAAATTATGTGGCCAAATTTACTCCTGACGGAATGACACTTGGCAATAGCGGTATTTTTGATAATGGAACCAATGTTGGTATTGGAACTATTACACCTGCGACAAAACTTGAAGTAAAAAATAATTCTGCTACAACAGGTGCCGGAAGTTTTGAAAATACAAATGTAACAAACGGTTCTTCTGCTCTTGTTGGAAAGACCAATAGCAGCGGAAACGCCCTATTTGCTTCAACTACCGGCATGGGGAATTCAGGAGTTATTACTATAAATAATGCGACTAACCCACTTGAAGCCTTAATAGTATCAACCAATGGCCTCGGAAAAGCGGGAGATTTCCGAATCAACAATGCTAACAGTACTGCTAATGCATTATATGTTTCTACAAGCGGTACTAATTCGAGAGGAATAAATGTAGCTCATACAGGAGGTTTGGCCGGCTCAACTAATTATGGTGCTTATATTTCAACCACAGGTGCCGGTTCTGGTGCTACTAATATTGCCGGTTACTTCACAGCCACCGGTGGCGCAAATAATTATGCAGGTATTTTTGACCAGGGGAATGTGGGTATTGGAACCACAGCACCAAACCATAATTTACATGTTAATGCTCCTACCGGGGCTTTTTCAGTAATTCAACTCACTAATACGGCAAGCACAGGAACAAGTCCTTCCGATGGTTTAAAATTTTATATAGATGCTACCCAGGCGGTTATCAGTAATTACGAAACAACTCCTTTAAATTTTGCTACCAATGGAATTACCAGAATGACTATTTTGCCAACTTCTGGTAATGGAAATGTTGGGATTGGGACTGCAACACCTATTAATAAATTAGATGTAGAAGGTGGTATTTCAGTCGGTTCAACTTATTCGGGTACTACAGCGGCTCCTGCCAATGGTGCAATTATAGAAGGGAATGTTGGGATTGGGACTACAGCGCCAGCTACTAATGCCAGACTCGCTATTAAGGATGGGCATTTGCAAAGCCAGCAAACAGGAATAGTAGGTATTAGTGCCACTAATACCGGTGCCCAAATTTTATCTAACGCAACAGATGTTGCAGGAAATATTTCTTTTTCCCCTAATTCTATATCTGCAGGTGATGTATCCGCTGTTTTTACTAAAAGTTACAGTGTTGCTCCGATTGTGGTAATTACCCCTACTAATGCTGCTGCGGCATCAGATATCACAAAAATATGGGTAACGACTACCACAACGGGTTTTACGATCAATTTTGGTGCACTTTCTGCAAATGCAGCTCATACATTCAGTTACCACGTAATTGAAACGCAATAGGCCGCAAGCGGTCAATCCTCGATAAGCGTAAGATGTCAAATTATTTTTTGAAGGAGTTGGTCGTAGCGTCCCGCTACGACCTATTTAACCGGCATCTTGACGTTTTTCAAAATAATTTACAGAAATAAAAAAAATTAAGGCCAAAATTAATCTTAATTTTGAACAGGGTTTTAGATGCTTTCTTTTTTTTTAGAAAATCTTCTTTCGAACGGCTTAAAATAATATTAACGCTGTAATTTAAAAAGAAAGAGCATAAAAAACTCCAACAATATTTTTAAACTACAATCATGAAAAAATTGCCTTTTTCAATTATCATTTTTGTAATATTGTTAACCAGCCTATCTTCCTTTGCTCAAGCCCCTCCCGAAGGTATCAATTACCAAGCAGTAGCAAGAGACAATTCCGGTAAAGCCCTATCAAATATATCCATACAAGTTCAATTTATTATTAAAGATATAACCGTTAATGGCCCTGTTATTTTTAAAGAACAGCACATCGACTCCACAAATTTATTCGGTTTATTTACATTAAAAATTGGTATGGGACTTCAACTTTCTTCAACCCCCTTTTCAGCTATTAACTGGGCAAACGGTGATAAATTTTTAGAAGTGAAAATTGATACCCTTGGTGGAAACAATTTCATTTCTATGGGAACAAGCCAAATGATGAGTGTTCCCTACGCATTGTATGCAAAAACAGCGGGAGGCGGTGTGATAGGAACAACGGGAGCTACAGGAGTAACAGGAAGTAGCGGAATTACAGGAACAACGGGAAGCACCGGTGCAACAGGAAGCAATGGCGCCACCGGAAATTCCGGTTTCACAGGCTCTACAGGAGCAACTGGTACCGACTTAGGAACTCATTGGTCATTAACCGGTAATTCAATTACAGGAACTGATTTTATTGGAACAAGCAATGATCAAGGGCTTGTTTTTAAAACAAATGGAACAGAAAAAATGAGGATATTATCAGGAGGAAATGTTAGTATTGGCACTGATACTGCTCAATGCCTTCTGCATTTAACGAGTATCGCTCCACGTATTTGCTTCACGGATACTAACCTTCCATTATCTATTACAAATCCCAATTGGATCATACGCGGACAGGAGGATGGTTTTTTTAAAATTCAAAACACTCCCAACTTTACCACTATCACAAACAGGATGCTAATTGATGCCAATGGCAATGTTGGAATAGGGCCTACAGCACCTTTAGCTAAATTTCATATTAATAACGATTTTGTTGGCAGCGATAGCTCTTTTGTAGTTTTACAAAGTGGAAATGTTGGCATAGGCACTACAGTTCCGGGAACAAAACTTGAGGTGATCGGACAAGCAAGCGCTACAGGCATAAATACAGGCTCAATTACCGGCACATCAATAACTCCTTCTATTGCAGCAGGTACCGGGGCAAATGGCGGAACCGTTTCCATTACAGGCACAAATTTAGGAGGTAGAATAACATTAAATGTTTCCAATTTAGGTACAGCCATTGACGGTACCAGTTCACTTTATACGGTTACTTATAGTTCCGGCCTTACCTTCCCTACTGATAGCTATGTGGTATTATTCCAGGCAAATTTAAACGCAGCAAATATGTGTGGTAACCAGGCAATGAATGTATTTGCATTAGGTAATACAACAGGGTTTGCAGTAACTTGCGGAACACTTACATTAACCCCTGGTGCTACATACATTTGGAATTATATTGTTGTAGGTAAATAAAACAGACAAAATCCCAATCAAATTCCCATGGCTTAAGCCACAATCAGTAGTAACCACGGCCTTATTCTATTTTGTGAAAACACAAAATAGATAGACCAAAAACGTCTCCTGTTTTACTGCCTTCAATTAAAAAAAATGCCTATTTTTGTGTTTTAAGGAATAAAATGTAACCAAACGTTTGCATAGTTTTTAATAAATTTACAATCTAATCATGAAAAACAAAATCATGAAAAAGCTGTTTTTTTCAATCTTTAGATTCACTCTATTACTGATCAGCATAGTTTCCTATGCTCAAGCACCCCCCGAAGGTATAAATTACCAGGCAGTTGCAAGAGACAATTCAGGTAAACCAATCTCCAACGCAAATTTAAAAATCCGATTTTCTATTAAGGATCTTTCAGCAACCGGTACTACTGTATTTCAAGAAACACATAATCGCAGTACCAATGTATATGGCCTGTTTACATTAGTTATTGGGAATGGTATCCTTGTTTCAACTGATTCCTTTTCAGCAATTAATTGGGGAAGCGGCAATAAATATTTAGAAGTAGAAATAGATACAGTAGGTGGTACAAATTATATATCAATGGGAACAACCCAAATGATGAGTGTACCTTATGCCTTATATGCTAAGAAAAGCGGTACACCTGGAACTCCCGGTATTACGGGCAATACAGGTACAACAGGAGCCATAGGTGTATCGGGTAATACAGGAGCAACCGGTGCAACAGGAGTTACCGGTTTTACAGGCGATATAGGAAATACAGGCCCCACAGGTGACATCGGGACAACAGGTTCGACAGGTGTTACCGGAAGTATGGGTTCAACAGGTGTTACCGGAAGTACAGGTGCTACAGGTGCAACAGGAAATACCGGAAGTACTGGTTCTACCGGCAGTACGGGTAGCACAGGCTCTACGGGCGCAACAGGTGCTGACGGAGCCTTAAATGCCTGGTCCTTAACCGGCAATACAGGGACAACTGCTACCGTTAATTTTATAGGTACTATTGATAACGTATCACTTAGATTCCGAACCAATAACACCGAAAAAATGATCATTGATTCACTGGGTAAGGTAGGTATTGGAACTACACGTCCGGCCGGCAAATTCAATGTAAGTGCCGGAAGCGATACTGCAGCTCTGGTTGTTAATGCCATAACCGGTAATGTGGGTATAGGTACAATAAACCCCGATCCACTCCCAACTGGCTATAAATTGGATATTCAGGCGGCTAGAGGTGAGGTACAGGTACTATCAACTACTATAGGAAAAATTGCAAGCTTAAGAGCAAGCAATGATTCTGGAAATGCAAAACTTGTTGTAGAATCAAGTACAGGGAGTGTGTCCTTTACAGGTTCTACTCCTTATTCAGCTGTTTTTGGCACTGATTACCAGCGATCATTACATTTGGCAACAGCATCAAAAGTAAGGGCAACTATTGATAAAGACGGTTATTTTGGTATCGGGACTATAGTACCTGCCGCCTATCTGGATATTAATCCTGCCTATACAGCAAACAGTATCGCTAACGTGTATAATTTTAATAGTAGTTTTACCATGAATGCGGTAGGGCAAATAATTACCAACTGGTATGGTGCTTATATCAAAACACCTACCATTATTTTTGGCTCCATCACAAATAAATATGCCTTCATAACGGAGGCTGGCGCTGGTAATGTAGGTATTGGAACAACTACTCCGGGAACCCGTTTAGAAGTGAATGGCGCAATAACCTATTCTCCAACATCACGAACTTTAGCAGCCTCAACAACGTTGACTCCAGGAAATGAAGGCTTTATTCAACTAAACCCAAGTACAGCAGGCTTATCTATCCTCGGATTTTCTGGTACAGGAGCAAAAACGGGACAAATGGTTATTATTGAAAATATCAGTAATGATGACATACAAATAGTAACAGGAGCAGGAGTTAGATTAAGCTGGGCTTTGCCTTATGATATGGCGAAATTTGATACTTTAACACTTATTTTTGATGGTAATAATTGGGTAGAAGTTTCCAGGGGTGAAAATAATTAAATTCATCTCATTTAAAATTTATAGATCCTAAAATTGATTTTACACACATTTTTTCAAACCGATAGTGTAAAATTCCAAAAAATTTCATATATTTATTCCAATTCAATTTATTTTGATTAAAATAATGGAGTAAATGTATCACTCTTTCCTTCAAATTTGAAAATTGCAATTATGAAAAAGCTGTTTTTTTCAATTAGTATATTCGCATTATTTCTGATCAATTTTATGGGCTTTGCTCAAGCTCCACCTGAAGGCATTAATTTTCAGGCGGTAGCACGTGATACCTCCGGGAGAGCCATAAGCAATAACACTAATCTTAAAGTAAAATTCACCATTTGGGATGCAATAACAGGAGGTGCAATTGTTTTTACCGAAACACATACTCCTGTATCTACCAACCGTTATGGATTATTTACCCTGGTGATCGGTAAAGTTAATACCTCTGGTTTTTCATCGATCAATTGGGCTACCGGAAATGTATTTTTAGAAGTGGAAATAGATACCATTGGTGGTAGTAATTACGCATCAATGGGAAGAACCCAAATGGTAAGTGTACCCTATGCCCTATATGCAAAAACTGCCGGTGGAGGAATAATGGGAACAACTGGCTCTACAGGAAGCACTGGTTTTACAGGGAGTACGGGCTCAACAGGCGCTACCGGAACAAACGGAATAACGGGTGTTACAGGAGTTACAGGAGTTACAGGAAGCACAGGTATAACAGGGAGTACAGGAGCAACAGGGATGACCGGGGCTACCGGGGCCGATCTGGGAACGCACTGGACAGTAACCGGTAATGCTGGTACTTTACCGGCAACCAATTTTATTGGAACAACGGATAATCAGGATTTTGTTTTTAAAACAAATGCCACTGAAAAGATGAGGGTATTATCTGGTGGTTTTGTTGGTATTGGTACTGCCGTTCCGGATGCTGAATTTGAAGTAGTGAGTACAGCAACTTTTAACCCTCATGGCATTATCGGAACCGAATATAATAGTAGCTCAGTGTCCGACTCCCACCTATGGCTGAGAAAAGCAAGAGGAACCCCAAGTGTGCCATTAGCAGTTATGGCAAATGATGAACTTGGAAGTCTTAAATTCAGAGGACATAATGGTATTATTTTCCCAACAAATTTTGATCAAACAGAAATTGTTGCAATTGCGTCCGAGAACTTCAGTCCGGGTTCAAACGGATCATTTCTAAAATTCTTGACAACCCCCAATGGGAACAACTCAGGCTCTGAAAGAATGCGTATCGACCATAATGGCAAAGTAGGGATTGGAACGGCTTCCCCGAATACCCGTTTAGATATTGCCGGGGATATTGCCACAAAAGAAAATAGTATTGTTTTATCAGGCAATTCAAATAACGTGGCAATAGGCAACTTTACTTTTATCAGAATTACAGGTCCTACGGCCAATTATGATATTACCGGTTTTGCTGGTGGTACTGATGGTAAAATGTTAATTGTAGTAAATAATACGGGGTTTTCTGTGAATTTCAAAGATGCTAATGCAGGTTCGCTGGCCAATAATCAACTATTATTAAATAATAATGCTGATATAACGCTGGCAAAAAATGGTGGTGCCGTATTTATTTATAGCGCTGCACTAAGCAAGTGGTTTTTGGTAGGGCACGCTAAACCATGATGTTGTTAAAACTGAACCACTCTGCACTGAATTGAAGAGGTTCAAAAAAAAAATAATGAAATGATTTTTAGCGACTATTAAATTGAGAACGTCATTGCGAACAAAGCGAAGCAATCTCAAACACAGAAATGTAACTGTAATTATGAAAAAAGGTGGCGATGAGAATACCAATGTTTGAGATTGCGGAGTTTATCCAGAGCCTGCCGAAGGGTACCTCGCAATGATGCCAACATTGAAGTTTTGTAGAAACTGAATTCTTGCACTCAATTGCATAGTTTTGAACTAACGAACTGAAACAATAAAAAACTAATTTTGTGCGAAGTTTATTTATTGGTTGTTCCTAAAATTGTAAAGATTCGTTACTCATAAAATAGTTGGAAATTATGATCATACAATTATGAAAAAATTGCTTTTAACAATCTGCACATTCACATTATTTTTAATTGCTGTGTTTTCCTTTGCGCAAACTCCTCCCGAGGGTATTAACTATCAGGCAGTGGCTCGTGATACCAATGGTAAAGCATTAAACAACATTTTAAACCTAAAAGTTAAATTTACTATCTGGGATTCAATTTCAGGAGGTAATTCTTTATTTTCTGAAACGCATAGCCCGGTAACTACCAATATATATGGATTATTTACCTTAAAAATAGGGACCGTTAATACATCCGGTTTCCCGCTAATTCCATGGGCAAACGGAAATAAATTTTTAGAAGTGGAGATCGATACCCTGGGAGGGAGTGTTTACGCTTCTATGGGAAGGATCCAAATGATGAGTGTCCCTTACGCGTTATATGCAAAAACAGCTGGTGGTGGTTTAACAGGTATCACAGGAGTAACCGGCACAACAGGAAGTTCCGGTTATACAGGTACAACTGGTACAACAGGTGCAACAGGAACTACGGGAGCTACTGGCATTTCAGGATTAAACGGTACAACCGGATCACAAGGAGTTACCGGTGCAACCGGCTCAACCGGAGCTATTGGTATTACAGGTTCTACGGGAACCACCGGCTCAACAGGTTTTACAGGAAGTACAGGCAATACAGGTGCTACAGGAGATATAGGTGCAACCGGTGCAACCGGAAATGATCTGGGAACACATTGGACGTTAACAGGCAACGCATCTACTGTTCCTGCTACTGATTTTATTGGCACCACAGATGCAGTAGATCTCGTAACAAGGACTAATAATGTTGAACGTATGAGAGTTTCCTCCGCAGGCAATGTAGGCATTGGAACGAATACACCTTTAAAGACATTATCTGTAATTGGTACAGGTTATTTCTCGGGCAACACAGGGATTGGTGTTATTCCATCCGGCCTTGCACAACTCGAAGTTACAGATGCCACTATCGGACTTGGATTATATGTTTCACAGGTAAGGCCTACGGGATTGAACTATGCTATTGCCGGGCAAACAGGAGGTGCAGGAACTCTCAATGTAGCAGGACAATTCGGAGCTCAGAATGCCGCATCAAATTACGCGATCCTAATTCCCGGGGGCAACCCGGGTGTTGGCGCAAATAACTATGCCATACGCTCCGAATCACAGGCGCAATCGTATTTTGCCGGAAATGTTGGTATAGGAACTACTACCCCCGGTAATAAATTAGAAATTTTGACCGGCACCAATGCCACAACAAGGCCGCTATACTTAAATACCGGCACCCACGAAGGTACTTCATTTAATATAGGTGCAACGATCAACAATGAAAGCATGCTCGATATTACCGTTTTCCGGGGTGGCATCCACCAACCGAGATTATCAGTATATAGCAATGGGAATATGAGTTTACAACCTGCCGGTGGAAACCTCGGTATTGGAACTGCCATTCCCGGCCAGCTTCTGCAGGTGGCTGGTGGCAATATATTGATAGATAACAATAAATTCTATATGGCAACTGACCATTTAGGAACAGCATATCCAATTTTGGGTTACGCCTCCACAAGTAATTTGCAATTGCTCAATTATGCTCCTAACGGAGATTTAGAACTGGGTATGGATAATGCAGGTAATGGCAACTCAATAATTTTTTATCTTGCAAATAGAAAAGAAGCTATGAGAATCCTTGCGAACCGAAATGTTGGTATTGGAACTGCCTCCCCTAATTCATTATTGCATGTTGCAGGATCAGTACAAATAGGTACTGCATCTTTAACTGCCGGAACATTGAGTTTTTACAATTCAACAAATAATTTTTATACCAGTTTCCAACAACCTACCACCGCTACTGCCAATGCTGTATATAAGTTACCGGTTGCTGATGGCACAAGCAGCACTTACCTAAAAACAGATGGTTCCGGTAATTTATCCTGGGCAAATCCTTTGTCTGCTTCAATTTCCCAAACTGCATCCACCTCATCTTTTACATCAAATGCAACGATCTATGCTGTAGGAGCCGGAGCGGGAGCACCTGCAGCTTTCACCGTTAATATTACAGGTACTCATACAATTCTTGTTACCCTTACCATTACTGGATCAAACGTTAGTACTAACAATGGATTTTACATGAGTTTTGATGCATCCGGAGGAATGACCATGGCTGCAAGCGATACCTATTCGGTAGGCACATATGCTGCTGCTTTCCATGTTGGCTTAAGTGCTTCTTATCTTCTAACCGCAAATGGAACAACCACCTTTACCCCAAAATATCGGGTACTCGGAAGCCTTGCGAACTACCAATATAGCAGCATCATAGTGCAGGTTTTCTAATTCAATTAATAAATTCTGGATTAATCTTTTTTAAAGTACCACCTATAACTTGTGTTACGCAAAAAACAATTAACCGCAGAGTTCGCAGAGATTTTACGCAGAGTGCGCAGTTTAATATTTATTTTGTTTCTCTGCGGTTCTCTGCGTAAAATCTCTGCGAACTCTACGGTAAAAAAACTGCGTAACATCCGTTAATAATAGGTTTGTTAACCACTCCCCTCACAGAACTGCAAGATAAACAAACAATAGTCCAAATTAAAAAAAATCGGAGTTAAAAGCACATCAAAGTACTACCAACGCGAGTTCGATTTGTTACCACAATTTAGAAATTTAAATAAGCTATTTTCTTTTACCGTTTAAAACAATATCTTTACAAATAATAAACTCAGAAGAATCGCATAGAGAGCCATTTTTCAACGATTTTTCAAATCATGAAAATAAGATCATGAAAAAATTATTTTTTTTAATACGCATATTCACCTTATTGCTGATCAGTATGTTCTCTTTTGCGCAGGCACCTCCTGAAGGCATTAACTATCAAGCTGTGGCGAGGGATACCAGTGGAAAACCAATAAGCAACAGCATAAACCTAAGCGTACGATTTACCATTTGGGATTCCATATCAGGAGGCACAACCCTATTCACAGAAATACATAATTCTGTAAATACAAACCGGTACGGATTATTTACATTGGTGATCGGCAGCATTAGTAGCGCAAGTTTCACTTCGATTCCATGGGCAAGTGGTAATAAATATTTAGAAGTAGAAGTTGATACTGTTGGCGGCAGCAATTACCTTTCTATGGGTAGAATACAAATGATGAGTGTGCCATATGCATTGTATGCAAAAACAGCAGGAAACAGTAGTAGTAACAGCTGGTCCTTGCTCGGTAACGTTTCCACCGGAACAGATTTTATAGGCTCTACCAATAATACGCCTTTACGCTTCAAAACAAACAATATATCAGCCATGATCATTGATCCTACCGGCAAAGTAGGTATCGGGACAATGAATCCCGGTAATAAATTTGAAATTTTTACAGGAACAAATTCGCTTACAAGGGCATTGTATTTGAATACAGGAACTCATGAAGGAACGGCATTTAATATAAGTGCAACTAATAATAACGAAAGTATGTTCGACCTGACTGTTTTTCGAGGCGGTATCCATGAACCGAGATTATCAGTATATAGCAATGGGAATATGGGTTTACAGCCTTCCGGTGGAAATGTTGGTATTGGAACAACTGCTCCGAGCGCACTGCTTGAAGTTGCCGGCCAAATAAAAATTACCGGTGGTACTCCGGGTTTAGGTAAATTGTTAACTTCTGATGGTGCTGGTTTAGCCAGCTGGACTTCTCCCACATTACCCACTTATACTGCCGGCACCGGCTTAACCTTATCGGGAACAACTTTTAACAGTGTTTGGACCTCTTCAGGTTCTGTTATTTATAATAATAATACAGGCAATGTAGGTATTGGCACTACTTCCCCTGACTCAGAATTTGAAGTGGTAAGTACCTCTTCCCTTGGGCCGCATGGAATTGTGGGAACCGAATACAACAGCAGTTCCGCTGGAGATTCCCAATTATGGCTAAGAAAAGCCAGAGGAACAGAAAGTTCACCATTAGCTATTACAATGGGCGAAGAAATCGGTTTTCTTAAATTCAGCGGGTATGATGGTACTGGTTTCTCTTCCAATGATCAAACGGAAATTGGTGCAGTTGCTTCCGAAAATTTTTCTGTTGGCAACAATGGATCTTATTTAAAATTTATGACCACCGCTAATGGAAGCATGAATGGTGTTGAAAGAATGCGTATCGACCAAAATGGTAATATTGGAATAGGTACAACAGTGGCTCCTACTTCAAAACTTGAGGTAGACGGAACTATCAATATAGCAGGCAGCAATGCTAATGAATTAAACAGAACACAAACGGGTATTGCCAACTTGGTTCCAATCGCTTATGGCAATATAAGTTCCACGGGGGTAATATATGCAAGTACCGGTAATCTCACAGTAGTTTGGGATGGCGGATCAAACAATAGGTATAAGATCACAATAGCTTCTGAAAGTTATACTGCTTCAAATTATATAACCATGGTAACACCAATTGGTAATAATGTTAAATTTTCAACAGATGATGATGGATCGGGAAAACTTACAGTAACCATATATGATCCACTTGGCGGTAAAATTCAAAATGGGTTTCATTTTATAACGTATAAACCATAAAATTAATCGAGCTCAATTACTACATTGATTTAACACTCCAGGCTTCCGCTTTAGCTGCAAACAATATTTTTGTTTTCCCCCAAACACCTTCAAATAATTCTGAATTACGATAATTATTCAAATCGTTTTCGGTTTGCCAATAGCTGTAAGTAAAAAATATAGTTGGAGAATTTATGTCATTCAATAATTCGAGATGGCTGCAGCCTTCCATATTTCTAATATATTGTTTTGATGCATCAAATATTTTTAAAAAATCAACTACCTTATCAGGCTTAAAGGTCATTTTTACAATTCGAATTATCATTTACAGGATTAATTATGCAGGAATCAAAAACAGAACGCTGATGACACTGATCGTTAGGATTAAATATGATTTTTTTATTTTTCTTTATTTGCTTTGTCTGTGTTCATCATAATTTTCAGCGTTCCCCTGCATCAATTATATTTAATGACAAGTATTTTGCTAAAAGCGAATAGTTATAGAATCATTGAGTTTTAAATTTAGCATACTACTTATTTTCCCATTACGCATTGCAATTTCAAGATTATTGGAGGAATTGAATAATGCAAGAATTTCACCTTCAGCAACTTCATTGTATTCGGAGCTCAAACGTTCAATTTGATTACTGCGAGCCAGTTCAATAATAAATGGTTCCCCTTTACCGACCATATTAAATAATTTACGGTCAATGTTAGTGATCACATTTCCATACGAATCAACAAACACAATGGAGCCCCTGATAATATTACCCATTGAGCTGGCACGGAACGGTAAACGTTGCAATAGATTTTGTTTTGGTTTCCCAATAGCTTCTATATCCACTTCACTTGCAAGCATACAAGCAAATGGAACAAAAACATCACGAACAGGAAAACTTAAATTTTGGTTGGGATCAACAGGAATTTCAATGATTTTTTCAGGCGGCTCTTCAAACAATAATGAAAAAATACCACTATCAGCGCCAATAAAAAAATGCCCCTTGTTTTGAACAGCTACGTACCCTCCTGTGTTTCTAAATTCAGTAAGTAAACCAATTATATGAACAGTATTTTCAGGAAAATCAGGATATGTTTCTTTTAAAATAAACGCGGCATCCTGAATATTGAACTTTTCTATCTGATGCGAAATATCAATTATAGTAGTGTTTGGCAACCGCTTTAAAATAGCACCTTTTACGGAACCCACATAATGGTCTTTTAATCCAAAATCAGTAGTAAGTGTTATAATTGCCATTTATTGTAGTTCAATGTTAAAAAGTTCAATGTTGGAAAGTTTTGTGAGGTTCAACCCAAAGCTATCCGGACAAATATCTCAATTTTCCAAATTCTAACTTTGAGCTTTCAAACTTTAAACTTTTCAACTTTCCAACTTCTTACAATATACAAAAATATGTTATTTTCGTACTCTGAGAATAAAAAGAATTTAAATATTCAAATTAAAAATTACGCATTACGTTATACAACATGGATTCCGAAACCGGAAACCTTGTGAAAATAAAAAAAATGAGCGAAAAAAAAATAATACTTGAAGATATAAAACCCATCGATCTATACGGTGTGAATGATTCCAAACTGGAATTGATAAAAAAACGTTTTCCAAAATTAAAAATTGTTGCCCGTGGCGATCTATTAAAAATTTCAGGTGATGACGAAGAAATAAATCAGCTGGAAATGGTTCTGAATATCCTTACCGCTTATTTTAATCGATACGGGAACTTAACAGAAAATGCAATAGAACAGATCTTAGGTGGCAACTCCAATCGCACTGGCAGCAACGAAACTTCAAATGCTGAAGATGTATTGGTATTTGGCAATAGTGGTTTAATTATAAAAGCCCGCACTGTAAATCAACGCAGAATAGTTGAAAGCATAGAAAAAAACGATATGGTATTTGCCATTGGCCCTGCAGGAACAGGGAAAACCTATACTGCAGTAGCTTTAGCCGTTCGTGCATTAAAAAACAGGGAAGTAAAAAAAATTATTCTTACCCGACCGGCAGTAGAAGCAGGCGAAAATCTTGGTTTTTTACCCGGTGATCTAAAAGAAAAGCTGGACCCTTATTTACAACCATTATACGATGCCCTCGATGATATGATCGCTCCCGAAAAGCTGGCCTATTATCTTGAAAACAGAATAATACAAATTGCCCCACTTGCCTTTATGCGTGGCCGTACACTTGATCATGCCTTTGTAATTTTAGATGAAGCGCAAAATGCCACCGAAGGACAATTAAAAATGTTTTTAACACGCATGGGCTCATCTGCCAAATTTTTAATAACGGGTGATATTACGCAAGTGGATCTACCGAAGCACCAGCCCTCTGGTTTGATCCAGGCCACCAAACTGCTGAACGGCATAAGTGGAATTGAATTCATACAGTTGGATGGTAGCGATGTTATCCGGCACAAACTGGTGAAAAAAATTGTGGAAGTGTACGATGCGAAATAAGCCAGATATGGAGTCGGGATATTTTATTGAAATAATTGCAAAAACACCACCTCGATATTAACAATCCAATGTTGACAGTTTCTTAAAAAGCCCCTTATTTGTATCTTTTTTCATTGAAAAAAACCATAAAACCTATCAAAAAAAGCCTGTTTTTAGCCGTTTTTTTTAAGACGCGAAAAAAGCCAAATCCCCTTATTTAACTGGCACCTTAAAGGACAAACCTCACCTATTTTTTTATTTTTTCGGCCTAAATGTTAGGATATTATAATTTTTCCCTAATTTTGGCGTTCCGAAAAACCTACGAAACGTCTTTTCGTTTGTTTTTCTACATTAAGGAATTGTTGTTTTACACTATTTTAAATAAAATTCGTAATATGAATAAATTAAAATTGAAAAACTATCCTGCCCCTCGCTTGGAAAAATCCAAAACGCTTTCCAATCCCTTTTCAGTTTTTTACTCCTTTTATTGTACTACTGGTAATAACATTTTAATTATAGCCAAAAACCGATATTGCTAATACCTATAAAACCTTTAACAATTTAATTAAAACACAAATCAATTTTTTTACATGAAAACAAAATTACTCTGTACTTCGAAAAAAGCACTTTTTATTCTTGGGTTATTCGTAACCGGTTTAACTACTGCCTTTGCTCAGTCACCTGCTAATGATTATTGTAACAACGCGGCTTCTCTGTCTGTTTATGGAGCTACCTGTGGCGCATCTGTTACAGGAAACCTTGCCAATGCAACACAATCGGCACCGGCAATACTTTGTAATGGATTGACTGGTACTTCCGATGATGATGTATGGTATAAATTTGTTGCAACTTCAACTTCACATATTATTACTGTAGTTGGTTCATCCGGTTTGGATGCGGTTGTTGAGTTAATTGCAGGCGCATGCGGAACTAATTTGAACTGTGCCGATGCTACAGCAATCGGAGGAACGGAAACATTAACTGCTACCGCACTTACAGTAGGAACTACTTACTACATAAGAGTATATTCTTTTGGATCAAGTGTTCCTTCTACAACTACCTTCACTATTTGTTTAACAACTCCTGCACCTTCTAATGATGCGTGTTCGGCTGCTACAGTTCTTAGTGTTTACGGTGCCACTTGTGGTGGTGCTACAACAGGAAATGTTGCCGGTGCAACGCTATCAATTGCAAATGCACCTTGTACAGGTACCGCTGATGATGACGTTTGGTATAGCTTTGTTGCAACCTCTGCATCACACACAATAACTGTAGCCGGTTCTGCAAATTTTGACGCGGTGGTTAATCTTCGTTCAGGTTCATGTACCGGAACAAGTGTTAATTGTGCCGATAATTCAGGAAATGGTGGTGCCGAAGTAATAAATGCGACCGGCCTTACTGTAGGAAATACTTATTTAGTTAGAGTTTATCATTTTTGGGCTTCAATTCCTTCCACAACTACATTTACTATTTGTATCACCACACCGGCTCCTGCCAACGACAACTGTTCAGGTGCTACTTCTTTAACTGTTTTTGGAGCTACTTGTGGCGGAGCTACTACAGGCAACGTTGCTGGCGCAACCCTATCATTATCAGCAACTTGTGCAGGAACAGCTGATGATGATGTTTGGTATAAATTTGTTGCTACTTCTCCTTTACAAATCATTACTGTTGTTGGTTCTTCAAGTTTTGATGCTGTGGTAGATCTACGTTCAGGCGCTTGTAGCGGTTCGAATGTTAGCTGTGCCGATGCAACTTTATCCGGTGGAACTGAAGTAATAAACGCTACAGGGCTTACCATTGGAAATACGTATTATGTAAGAGTTTATTCCTGGTCTTCAAGTGCTCCTGCTACTTCAACATTTACTATCTGTATAACTACCCCTACTCCTGTTAATGACGATTGCTCAGGTGCAACTTCTTTAATTGTTTACGGAACAACCTGTGGAGGAGCTGTTACAGGAAACACTTCCGGTGCAACTCAATCATTGCCGGCATCTTGTGGAAACAGTGTTGCAGATGATGATATATGGTATAAATTTGTTGCAACGTCTTCTTCTCACATTATTACCGTTGCAGGCTCAACAAGTTTCGATGCCGTGATAGATCTACGTTCCGGTTCATGTAATGGAACAAATTTAAGTTGTTCTGATGTTACAGGAGGTGGCGGAACAGAGGCGCTTACTGCTACCGGACTTGTTGCCGGTACTACTTATTATGTTAGAGTTTACCATTATTTTGCTTCTCTTCCTTCAACAACTACATTTACAATATGTATAACCACTCCTGCTCCTATTAATGATAATTGTGCAGGTGCATCGCCATTAACTGTTTATGGAACAACTTGTGGAGCTACTACAACCGGTAATGTAGCCGGTGCAACACAATCGTTGGCTGCTACTTGCGCAGGTACTGCTAATGATGACATCTGGTATAGTTTTGTTGCTACAGCAGCAGCACATGATATTACAGTAATAGGTTCTACAAGTTTTGATGCTGTAATAGATCTACGTTCAGGTTCATGTAATGGTACAAATATCTCTTGTAAAGATGCTACAGTTGCTGCCGGAACCGAAGTAATAAATGCAACCGGACTTACCATTGGAAATACATATTTTGTAAGAGTGTATGATTATTTCACTACCGTTCCCGCAACTACTACATTTACAATTTGTATCACAACACCTACACCTCCTCCACCTGCTAATGACGAGTGTTCAGCAGCAGTTTCTTTAACAGTTTACGGAGCAACTTGTGGTGGTGCAACAACAGGAAATGTAACTGGTGCAACTCAATCATTGGCTCCAATAAGCTGTGGCAATTTTACGAGTTCAGCTGCAAATGATGTATGGTACAGTTTTGTTGCTACTTCAGCTTCACAAATTATTACTGTGGTTGGCTCATCCAGTTTTGATGCGATAGTAGATCTTCGTTCCGGTGCTTGTACAGGAACAAATGTAAGCTGCGCTGATGCAAATGGAACATCCGGTACCGAAATAATAAACGCAACCGGACTTACTATTGGTTCTACTTATTTTGTAAGGGTTTATAATTACGGAGGTACTCTTCCGGCAGTTCCAACATTTACAATTTGTGTTACTACTCCAGCACCGGCAAATGATAATTGCTCGGGTGCTGCTTCTTTAACTGTTTTTGGAGCAACATGTGGTGGAGCAACTACCGGGAATGTTGCAAGTGCTACACAATCAATTGCAGCTATAACTTGTAACGGTTCCACTGGTACTGCGAATGATGATGTTTGGTATAGTTTTGTTGCAACCGGAGTTGCGCATGATATCACGGTTGTAGGATCGGCAACGTTTGATGCCGTAATAGACCTACGCACAGGTTCATGTAACGGAACTAATGTGAATTGTGCAGATGTTACCTTTGCCGGTGGTACGGAAGTAATAAATGCAACCGGACTTACTGTAGGTAACACTTATTACGTTCGTGTATATCATTATGGAAGTGCTATTCCAGCCAACACAACTTTTACAATTTGTGTTACTACACCAGTACCTCCACCTCCGGCAAATGATAATTGTTCAACTCCTACAGTTTTAACCGTTTATGGTGCAACTTGTGGTGCTGCAACAACAGGAAATGTGGCAGGTGCTACTCAATCCATTCCTGCTTTAACGTGTAACGCTTTTACAGGTACTGCTGATGATGATATATGGTATTCATTTGTTGCAACATCTACAACTCACAATATCACTGTTGTTGGCTCTGCAAATTTTGACGCGATAATCGACTTACGTTCGGGCCCAGGTGCCTGTTCTGCTACCAATATTAATTGTGCTGATGTTACCTCTTCGGGAGGAACAGAAATGGTGGCTGCAACAGGAC
The DNA here is from genome assembly GCA_040389865.1 of Bacteroidota bacterium. GTDB lineage: Bacteria > Bacteroidota > Bacteroidia > 2-12-FULL-35-15 > 2-12-FULL-35-15 > 2-12-FULL-35-15. Next base: position 159,289 of record JAZJZM010000011.1, read on the forward strand.
TTACCATAGGAACCATTTATTTTGTAAGGGTTTACTCTTACGGAAGTTCAGTTCCGGCAACCACTACATTTACAATTTGTATTACAACTCCAGCCCCTGCTAATAACGATTGCGCAGGTGCAACTTCCTTAACCGTTTATGGTACTACTTGTGGTGGTGCTACAACTGGCAATGTTTTCGGAGCAACACAATCCTTACCTGCAACTTGTGCCGGTACTGCCGATGATGATATTTGGTATAGTTTTGTTGCAACAGCTGCTTCACACATTATCACTGTGGTTGGTTCAACTGGTTTTGATGCTGTAATTGATCTTCGTTCAGGATCATGTAATGGAACAAACATTAGCTGTTTAGATGCGACTACCTCCGGTGGAACTGAAGCATTAACTGCAACAGGACTTGTAGCTGGTACTACTTATTATGTGCGTGTATATCACTATTATAGCACAGTGCCTACAACTACTACATTTACAATTTGTGTTACTACTCCTGCCCCTTCAAATCCTCCGGCAAATGATAATTGTTCAGGGGCTACTCCTTTAACTGTTTATGGAACTTCTTGTGGTGGTGCTACCACTGGAAATGTGGCTGCTGCAACCCTATCATTAGCTGCAACGTGTGCAGGTACTGCCGATGATGATGTTTGGTATAGTTTTGTTGCTTCTGGAACTTCACACAATATTACTGTGGTTGGTTCAGCAAATTTTGATGCTGTAGTAGATTTAAGCTCTGGTGCTTGTAATGGTACAAACATTAATTGTGCTGACCTTTCATTAGCAGGAGGAACTGAAGTAATAGTTGCTACCGGGCTTACAAATGGAGCGACTTATTATGTAAGGGTTTATGATTTTGCTACAGGCACTCCGGCAACCACAACATTTACTATTTGTGTGACTACTCCATCTACTACTCCACCTGCAAACAATAATTGCGCTGGTGCGACTAATTTAACAGTTGACGGTGCTGTTTGTACTTCTTCTACAGCAGGAGATGTTGCAGGTGCAACACAATCAATAGCGGCAATATCGTGTAACGGTGCTACCGGAACAGCAAATGATGACGTATGGTATACATTTACTGCTACTGCAACTACTCATAATATAACGGTAGTAGGCTCAACAGGCTTAAATGCAGTTGTAGATATGCACGCACTTACTTGTTCCGGAACAAACGTTAATTGTGCTGATGCTACCGGTAATGGAGGAACAGAAGTAATAAACGCTACAGGACTTACTATTGGTACGCTTTATTTTGTTCGTGTTTATGATTTTGCAAGTACTGTGCCTTTAACCACAACATTTACTATTTGTGTAACAACTCCGGGCACAAGCGTTCCGGCAAATGATAGCTGCTCAAAAGCCGCTCCATTGGTTGTTTATGGTGCTGCTTGTGGTGGAGCTACTACAGGAAATGTTGCAGGTGCAACACAGTCATTTTTACCAACATCTTGTACAGGTACTGCTGAAGATGATGTTTGGTACACTTTTGTTGCAACTTCAAGTACACATGATATCACTGTGGTGGGTTCTACCAGCTTTAATGCGGTAGTTGATCTACGTTCAGGCACATGTGATGGTACCAATATTACATGTAAAGATGCTACAATTGCTGGCGGAACTGAAGTAATGAATGCTACAGGACTTACCGTTGGAACTACCTATTACATAAGAGTATTTGATTTTGGAGCTACTGCTCCTGCAACTACAACATTTACAATATGTATAACTACTCCTACCCCATCCACTCCGGTTAATGATAATTGTGCAGGCGCAACTGCTTTAACTGTTTATAGTGCAACTTGCGGAGGAGCAACTACAGGAAATGTAGCAGGTGCAACTCAATCATTACCGGCTATACTTTGTAGTGGTTTCACCGGAACCGCCAATGATGATGTATGGTACAGTTTTGTTGCAAATTCAACTTCTCACATTATCACCGTTGCAGGATCAACAAGTTTTGATGCTGTAATAGATCTAAGAAGCGGTGCTTGTGATGGAACTAATATTAATTGTGCCGATACTTCATTCACCGGTGGAACTGAAATATTACATGCGAATGGCCTTACGATTGGAAACACTTATTCTGTGAGGGTATATCACTATTCAAGTTCAGTTCCTGCAACTACTACTTTTACTATCTGTGTAACCACTCCAACACCTCCGGTTCCAGCTAATGACAATTGTAGCGGAGCTGTTTCTCTAACAGTTTATGGTGCTACATGCGGTGGAGCAACTACAGGAAGCGTAGCAAGTGCTACACAATCGTCTGTTGCAATAACGTGTAATGGTTTAACAGGAACTGCTAATGATGATGTTTGGTATAGTTTTGTTGCAACAGCAACTTCGCACAACGTTACTGTTGTTGGTTCTACTAACCTTAATGCAGTAGTAGAGATCCTTTCAGGTGTTTGTCCGGGTGTAAATGTGAATTGTGCTGATGCTACATTAGCAGGTGGAACAGAACTAATAAATGCTACAGGTCTTACCATAGGAAGCACTTATTTTGTGCGTGTGTACGACTTTGGCAGTACTGCCCCGGCAACCACGTCTTTTACAATTTGTGTAACTACGCCATCTTCTTCTAATCCCCCTAACGATTATTGTGGAAGTGCTGCTTCTCTAACTGTGTTTGGAGCTACTTGTGGTGGAGCAACCACAGGTGATGTAAGTGGTGGAACACAATCAGCACCTCCAATAACATGTAACGGCTTAACCGGTACAGTTGCAAATGATGTTTGGTATAGTTTTGTTGCAACTGCAACTTCACACAATATCACAGTAACCGGCTCAACAAGTTTTGATGCTGTTATAGATTTGCGCACTTCAGGCTGCTCAGGAACAAATATTGATTGTTCTAACAGTTCATTAGCTGCTGGTACTGAAGTTATAAATTCTACCGGTCTTACAATTGGAACTACCTACTTTGTTCGTGTTTACCATTTTGGAACAACACCTCCGGCAAGTACTACATTCACAATTTGTATAACTACACCTTCTACTTCTGCGCCTGTAAATGATAATTGTTCAGGAGCAACTTCTCTTACCGTATATGGTCCAACATGTGGTGGAGCAACTACCGGTGATATTACAGGTGCAACCCAGTCGTTACCTGCAATAACTTGTGGAGGTTCTACAGGAACTGCTGATGACGACCTATGGTATAGTTTTGTTGCAACTGATACTACACATATTATCACTTTGGTAGGATCAACAAGTTTTGATGCAGTATTAGATTTACGTACCGGTGCTTGTACAGGAACAAATTTAAGTTGTACCGATGCCACTTTTACAGGTGGAACTGAAGTAATGACCGCTACAGGTCTTACAGCTGGAACTACTTATTTTGTTCGTGTGTATCATTATGGAAGTACTGTTCCGGCAACTACTACATTTACAATTTGTGTAACAACTCCAGGTCCTCCTCCAGCAGCTCCTGCTAATGACCAATGTGCGGGTGCTGTTTCGTTAACTGCTTGGGGCGCTACTTGTGGCGGAACCACAACAGGAGATGTTGCAGGTGCAACGCAATCTTTGGCAGCAACATGTGGTGGTACTGCAAATGATGATGTATGGTATAGTTTTGTTGCAACGGCAACAGCTCACCATATCACTGTTATCGGTTCAGCAAGTTTCGATGCTGTTATTGATGTATTGTCAGGTGCTTGTACAGGAACAAATATTAGTTGCGGAGATACATCCTTTACTGGAGGTACTGAAGTATTAAATGCTACAGGTCTTACTATCGGTGATACTTACCTTGTAAGAGTTTACCATTACAGTAGTAGTATCCCTGCAACCACTACTTTTAGTATTTGTATAACTACACCTTGTGCTGCTCCGAATACAACTGTAACACCGGCTTCAGCAACAATTTGTAACGGTAATTCAACAACGTTAACAGCAAATGGTGCTAACTCATACTCATGGTTACCAACCACAGGATTGAGTTCATCTACAAGTGCTATTGTTACTGCTAATCCAACAACTACCACTACATATACCGTTACAGGCACTTTCAATGCTTGTTCCGGAACACAAGTGGTTACTGTAACGGTGGATCCTGCTGCAACTGCTAATATCACTCAGATCGAGAACCTTCTTACTTCAACTCCGGGAACTGCTTATCAGTGGTATTTGAATGGTATAATAATACCGGGAGCTACTTCTCAAAGTCATTTAGCGACACAGAATGGAAATTACACTGTAACAACTACTAATGCTACCGGTTGTGTTGCAACTTCCAATCCGTTCCCTATCATCAGCTTTTTGGGTATCAATACAATTGATGGTACTAATGTGATCAGCATTTACCCAAATCCTTTCAGTACATCGGCAACGTTGGAAATAAAAGGAGCTATTGCAAATGGTGATGTAGCGCTTGTGATCTATGATATGGTTGGTAGAGAAATTAAAAACATTTCATTATCAAATTCACAAAGTAATACTACTCAATCAGGAATATCATTTACTATCGATAGAAATGAATTGTCGAACGGAATGTATTTCTATAAAGTAACCAATAAAACCGGAATAGTTGGAAGCGGTAAGTTTTCAATTCAATAGGTCATAGTTAAAATCTGAACCCTTTTGATTCAGAGAATATGACTTAAAATAATGTTTGTTTTGATTTGTAAAAAAGTTATATGGACCTAGGTTCATGTAACTTTTTTATTTTGGAGAAGGTTGAAACACCAGAAAACGAGCAACAATAAAAAATATGTTATGGAGGAAATTTTAGTGCTTTTTTTTATAATGGAGGCTGCAATCCGGGGCTCCTATGGAAATAACGTTCTTCTGTCCAGCCCGAGTCGAATACGTGTAGCCAACAGAAATATTCTATGAACTTGAGTTTGATCAATAAAACCATAAGAATCATGGCTAAAGCCCAATAAAATAAACACATTTCAACCACGATCTGAAGACCGTGGTTATAAAAAACGAAGAAAAGCTAATCAAATAGCAATTACCATTTAGTAATAACAACGGCTTTTAAGACGTGGGTTAACCAACGAACCCATTATTATAAGGTTTTAGCCTTGAGCATTAATCGAACTCTGGTTATGAAGATTCGTTTGAATTTTCCTTGTTTTATTTGAGGCCTTTAGCCTCTCAAGTTATCATGGAAAATAAAATCATTTAACAATTTCATAATCACTTATTTTGTTCAAGTCCTGCGTTGTTTGACCTGCTTCATTTTGGCCAAATACACTTACGAATTTAGCCCCATAAGCTACCTCTTCGTGAGTATAAGAAAAGCGTGAACTTACCGTTTGAGAAAAAGTATCATCAAAACCGCTTAATAAAATCATAAACTCGGCATCAGATTCAAGGAGATCCTTTTCAGTCATACCATAAAGCGGGCTGTTTTCATGTATTGGATGATTGATGGTCCAGGTCATAGGAAAGAAAATAATTTTTTTTAACTCCAGCTCCAATGGACGAAAACGTCTTATTAGAACACCATTTTCCAGTTCGAGTTTTGCAACAGTTACACGAGCCTCAATATCGGAAATTTGGCTATTACGCATTTTATTAGCGATACGGAACTGGAATGCTGTTCCCTCTTTGAAAGGTGCGATAATGGCTTTTTTGCTGAAAATAATTTTTGCTTTGGGACGTGAGAAACGACCATAAATTAATCCTGTAACTATAGCAAACCCAAGTAGACCGATCAAAGATTCAATAGCGGCAATTATACTAATGGAGTGACTTCCGGGACTTAGCCGTCCAAAACCAACGGTACTTACTGTTTGTGTACTAAAAAAGAAGGCTTCCAAAAATTTATCAATTTCAGTTTCACCTTCCATACCCCTTAATCCTTCAAGCCCTGCAACATAATAAGTGGCTGCAAAAAATAAATTGATTACAATAAAATAGCAGAATATAATTAAATTGAATTTTAACCATGGCATTGTTATTAATGCGTGGTAGATACTTGTTGAGTTCCATCTGTGCCGTTCAATACGTTCAATATTAAATGAACCATCCAGGTTAATTAATCGGGTTTTCTGGGCTGATGTTTTGGTACCAAAGCCCAGTTCCTTATCCTCAGTTTTATTTGTCATTATTTATTAATGTTCGAAAAAGAGTAAAATTCAATTCTAAGGTTCAAGGATAATTTTAAGCAATAGATCTTATTTATTAACCTAAATATTTCCTTAAACCTACTTCAACTCGCATGTAGTTTGATCAAATGTAACTGTCCCATAATGCTCCTGGTAGTGGGCATTACATTGCTTTTGAGCTTTGCTTTTGGTGGTTTTTACTGTGAAGGCTTCTGTAGTGCCGGTTGAATTTGAGCAAACACAGGTATACTCCTTTTTACAACTACTTGATACTATAAGTATAAAAAATGCCAGAATAACAATTGATGTTTTCATTTTTATATTTTTTAATTAAAATATTAAATTTAATAGGGAGCTAATTTTTAACAACTATTTAGCTAACACAAATATAGAATTAATTGATAATTTTGTTCCATAATTAATTTTTTGGAATGGAATATATTGGAAAACGAATAAGCATAAAACGTACAGAAAACGAACTTAGCATAGTAATACTTTCCCTTATAAATAAAGTGAAGAACAGGTTTTTATTCCTTTGGTTCATCCTTTGGAGCATTAGCGGGCTAATAGTGCTTTCACAATATTTTATAATGCACGACCCAAATACTAAAACCGCAATTATTGTTTGGATGGGCTTTTGGGCGTATTTTGAGTATAAAATTTTCCATGCTTATTTGTGGAGAAAATCCGGTAAGGAGAAAATAAAAATAAATGATAAGAAATTCCTTTATAAACGCGATGTTTCAGGACGTGGTAAAATAAAAACATACGAAACTGATTTTATAAAAGATCTTCGATTGATCGAACCAAAGGAAAATTCATTTATGGAAGATTTGAATAATTCCTATTGGGTAATAGGTGGCGAAAAGCTGGCTTTTGATTACTATGGGAAAGAAATAAAACTCGGGTTGCAATTAGATGAAGTGGATGCTAAAGCTTTGTTGAAATTGATTATGAAGGAAATGAAGAGGTAATTCAGAAATTGATTATACGCCAATAAATAAATTCATCCACTGATCAACACTATCAAGGTTTAATTTCAATTTTTGTCCCGATTTTTGTGGAAGTGAATAGTTCGTCAACTTCCTGATCGGTTAAGGCTATGCAACCGGCCGTCCAGTCATACCACCTTTGAAATTTGGATATAAAACCAAGGCCGTTTTTTAATCCATGTATTTTCACATCACCACCGGTTGATTTACCGATTCTTTTTGCATTTTCGATATCGTGTTTGTTAGGATATGAAATACCTAAATTCTTGTGATAGCCACTATCCGGATTTTTAGCATTGATAACGTATATCCCTTCCGGAGTTTTGTTGTCACCTTCAAATTCTTTGCTTCCATAAGGACTTTTCCCAAGTGAAATTTTGTATGTTTTTTGGAGCTGTCCCTTTGAAAATGCTAATAAAGTATGTTTAGATTTATAAACTACTATTGAGTCCACTTGAGTGTTGGCAGGAAGAGTTTTCTCCGGATAGAAATAGTAAACTGTCAGAGCAATTATAAACATTGGTATTATCCACCTTATGATTTTTTTTATGATCATGTAAAAAAGTTGATATTTAATTTGAGAGGAAAAATTTGCAACAAATATAGGTATTACAGGCTCATTCACATTTCAAAACGAATTACAAATTATTTTAATTTTTATTGACATTCGTTTTTTAAAAGCTAATTAAAATCTTCGTTTTTAAAATAAAAGCCCTATGTCGGATTTGACGACATAGGGCTTAATAAGCAAAAAAAATATTTTACTCGCTCTTTTGTTCTGATTCAGCATTCATCCAAGACCTGCCACCACACCTGCTTTTGAACTTTTCTTTTTCTTCGGGTGTCATATTAGCAATCCGTTCTTCCATGCGTTGTTTCCAATGCTGACGGTTACCACCGCAATGCCCTCTACCTCTCCATCCACCACGAAAACCTCCGAATAAAATTTTTGATAATACCAACAATCCTATTGCCTGGCAGAAGTTAATAATAGGCCCATGAAACAGAGCCGGCACGAGCCAATTCCACAAATGCATTGTTCCAAAGCCAAACACGATCACAAAAAATGTGATCCCGGCTACAATTTTTATCCCTTTAAGGATCATAAATTTATTTTTCATGATTTTAATTTTTTAATTAGTTAATAATTCCTGATAAAGGCTTCTCAAACGCTCCTGTAGATACATCACGGCATAACGCTTTCGGGAGATGACCGTTTTTATTCCGGTGTTGGTAAGTACTGCAATTTCTTTCAGACTTTTCCCTTCCAGTTCATGCAGTATAAACACATCTCTTTGGTTTTTGGGCAGTTCTTCTAATGTTTCTGATAACTCTTCGGAGATCAGCTTCAACAAAAGCTTTTTATCGGCCGCAGTTTCCATCGAAGGAATTATATCCGCAAGTAATAAGGCTTCATCCTCATCATGCTGGTATACCGAAATATCATCCAATCTATCGGGTTTCATCTTCCGATACCAATCGGTGATTTTATTTCGGGCTACCCTAAAAAGCCATGATGCTGTGTTTTCAATAGTATTACTTTGTACCAATTCGTAAAAGACATCCTGCAGAATATCCTCGGCATCCTCCATAGTAGGTGTACGATTGCTGATGAAAGTTAAAAGCCTGCCTCTTTCCTTTTTTATGGTGCTGGTCAGAGACTCGTCTTTTAGAATACTATCGGCACTATATTGCGTTTGTGTTGCCATGATTAATTATAAAGACGATTGAAAAAAGAAAATACTTTAAAAAAGATAAAAAAATATACCTGTTATACAGATACTCATGAAGAATGTTGTAAACAAGTCATTCCTACCGTAATGGAGGAACCCTTTAAACTATTTCAAAATGGTATACATTTATTTTAACGAATAAAAAGATTCCTCGGCTTTGCCTGGGATGGCTGACCAATGTATAGTATAAAAAAAATGGCGGAACTAAAGTCCCGCCATTGTAAATTAAAATGCAATTTATATTAAGCCTTAACCAATATAGGATATTTTATTTGTGCAAAATAAAATGCGCCAAATAAAACACTATTGAAAAACAGATCACCCAATAAAGTTGGTGCAAAAAATGGAATACCCATTAAATAAGTGGTATATAAACCTGTAATGCCCATTTCTGTGCCAAACGCAGCCCAAACACCAAAATTAGTGATAATAAAAAATAATATGGATGATAGAATTGAACCTGCCGTTACCGATAAAAAGGAAACGTTACGTCTTACCACCATTCCAATTAAAGAAGTTAAAATAAAACCAACATAAACATAGATCATTGTATTATGAAAACCCCAACCAAAGATCAACTGCATTGCAATATCACTTAAAAGCATTGCTATTAAAGGGATAACCAAAGCCAAACGTTTGTCGGAAAAATAAACACCACCAAACAATGCCATTGCAGCAATGGGGGTAAAGTTTGGAATGTGCGGAAACAAACGGCTAACAGCTGCTATCAAAATAGCCGATGTAATAAAAATAAAACGGGGAGTAAAGATTTTTGATTTCATATTTTATATTTTGCTTTTAACAAAAGTAAGTTTTTTTAATTATACTGAAAATTAATTTGAAAGTTTGTTTCCAGCATACCGGATGATGAAAATTATTTAGCTATTAATATCTATGTTTGGAGCATTCCAACATTATATGCTTTAGTAATAGGAGCGTTATTTGCCATTTCAATGCCCATAGAGATCCATTTGCGGGTATCTAAAGGGTTTATGATGGCATCTACCCAAAGACGTGCTGCTGCATAATATGGAGTTGTTTGGCTATCGTAACGGTCTTTTGTTTTGTTATACAATTCAGCCTCTTTTTCAGGAGTTATTATTTCGCCCTTCGCTTTTAGGGAAGCCACCTCTATCTGAACCAATACTTTTGCCGCCTGCGCGCCCCCCATCACTGCGATTTGAGCAGTTGGCCAACCTACAATTAAACGTGGATCGTAGGCTTTTCCACACATGGCATAATTACCTGCACCGTATGAATTTCCAATAACCACCGTAAATTTCGGAACCACAGAATTAGCCATTGCATTTACCATTTTTGCCCCATCCTTAATAATACCGCCATGTTCGGAACGTGAGCCTACCATGAAACCGGTAACATCCTGCAAAAATAATAATGGAATTTTCTTTTGATTGCAATTCATTATAAAACGAGCAGATTTTTCGGCACTGTCGCTGTAAATTACACCACCAAATTGCATTTCGCCTTTTTTGCTTTTCACCACCTTACGTTGATTCGCAACTATTCCAACGCTCCACCCCTCAATACGTGCAAGGCCGCATAAAATGCTTTGTCCGTACCCTTCTTTGTATTCTTCAAAATCAGAATCATCCACCAGGCGGGCAATAATTTCGTGCATATCATATTGTTTGTCGCGTGCATCCGGGATGATACCTAAAATTTCTTTCTCGTCCTTTTTAGGTGCGGTGGCTTCAATACGGTTAAATCCGGCTTTATCAAAATGACCGACTTTACTCATGATGTTTCTGATACGGGTAAGGCAATCGGCATCGTCTTTACATTTATAATCGGTAACACCTGATATTTCGCAGTGCGTGGTAGCACCACCTAATGTTTCATTATCAATAGTTTCACCAATTGCAGCTTTTACAAGATAGGAACCTGCAAGAAAAATGCTGCCTGTTTTATCAACGATCATTGCTTCGTCACTCATGATGGGAAGATATGCGCCACCGGCAACACAACTGCCCATAACAGCCGATATCTGAAGGATCCCCATTCCGGACATGATGGCATTGTTGCGAAAAATACGTCCGAAATGTTCTTTGTCAGGAAAAATCTCATCCTGTAAGGGAAGATAAACTCCGGCACTATCCACCAAATAAATAATTGGCAACCGGTTCTCCATCGCTATTTCCTGAGCTCTCAAATTCTTTTTTCCGGTAATAGGAAACCATGCCCCTGCTTTTACTGTTGCATCATTGGCAACAATAATACACTGCCTGCCACTAATATAACCGATAACTATCACTACACCACCTGCCGGACATCCTCCATGCTCCTTATACATGTCTTCACCCGTAAAAGCACCAATCTCAATAGTTTTAGAGTCTTTATCGATAAGGTATTCTATACGCTCACGAGCAGTCATTTTACCCTGTTCGTGTAATTTATCTATCCTGGTTTTTCCTCCGCCTAAATATATTTTCTCCAGCTTTTTTTCCATTGCAGAAATAAGCAGATTCATTTTATCTTCGTTCTTATTGAATTCTATATCCATTTTTAAAATAAGTTTGAAAGTTTAAAGTTAAAAAAAGTAAGTAGACAGTTTAAAGTTATTTAGTTTAAAGTTAAAGGTTATCTAAAACTTTCAAACTTTAAACTTTCAAACCTGCAACTGTTCCATCGCTCTTGAACCCTGATTAAAAAGCAGATCAACGATGCTTAAATTAGGAATAAATCCATGTTTTGTTTCAAATACCTGGGAATAGGTTTTGACTGAGAAGTTTGCATCCTTTTCCAACGATTCTTTAGGTGAAATGAGGGTTCTGTAATCATCGGCATTGATATAATCTTTGATGTATTCAGAAGTAAAACAATATTTTGGCTTCCGTTTCAAAAGAACCAACATTTCTTGTTGCAAGGCTTCATTCAGGTCAATTAAAAAGTCGTATTTTTTATCATGATAAAGCGGGTATATATCGTCTTCAAAATATTCAAAAAAAGGAGATCTTCTGTAACTTGATTCCAATGTACGCCAGTGAAGCTTTTGCCAATCGACATCATACGAAATTTTCAGATCTTTTACCGCCTGGCGATGGTTACGTTTCACAAGCGGAACGCTTAATGTTTTTAAGCCATTGGGTGAATATATATCACATCGGCTACGGTAGGTTTGTTTTGTAAAATGTTCGTAATGCTCAATGATACATTCGGGATATTCAATAAGTTTTGAATAATATTGAATTGGCCCAAGATATGCGGTGGATAATATTGCTTTTGTATTCATCATTTATTACTGTGAGTCAACGTTTAAATAAGGATGGAACACAGATTTAACCTATTTACGCTAACTTTACCCGTGTTTATCTGTGTTATCTCTATTATATTTGGTTAATTATGATTCAAATAGCCTGGAAAACTCATTTAACGGCCTTAAACCAACGATCCCATCTAATATTACTTCCCTCTTCTGATTTATCAATTGATAATAATACCAATACTGTTTTTCCAACAATATGATCTTCGGGTACGAAGCCCCAAAAGCGTGAATCGGCTGAGCTGTGACGATTATCTCCCATCATAAAAAAGTAATTCATTTTAAACGTGTACTGTGTGCTGTGTTTATCATTGATGAAAATGGAATCGTTACTAAAACGTAAACTATTTTTTTCATAAACACCAATGATCCTTTCGTAGAGCGGAATAGATTCCATTGTTAATTGTACTGAATCTCCAGACTTAGGAATATAAAGAGGTCCGAAAAAATCTACGTTCCAAAGAAAATGTTCATTTTCAGGAAACATATAATCGCTGTAACTCCCTTTTTTTTCAAGAAGAGGCTCCACACTTGTAACATGAGGTACTTGTTTTATTTTATCAATATTTTCAGTATTGAGTGTAAACCAATATTCACCCTTGTTATGCATCTTTCCGCCCTCTGTAATACCGAGCTTCGTTAAAGTATCAGAATCAATAGTATCCGTATCCGCTAAAATTTTATAATTAAATTGTAATTGTTCGGGAACATCACTGTATTTATCATTTATATAAACCTGTCCGCTTCTGATTTCTAATGTATCGCCTGCAATGGCCACACAACGCTTGATATAATACACCCGTTGATCAACAGGACGCTCGTCCTCCATCGGATAATTAAATACCACCACATCATTACGTTCAATATCTGGTGAACCAAACAAACGCTTATAGGGTATTTTGATCCAATCGAGATAGGAGTTGGTATTTTCGGTAAATGGTAAACGCTGATGTGCGAATGGAAACGAAAGCAACGTATTGGGTAAACGCGGTCCGTAGCTTAATTTACTTACCAATATATAATCACCGGTAAGTAACGATTTTTCCATGGATGGAGAAGGAATCGTAAATGCCTCGAAAAAAAAAACACGGAATAAAATAATTGTTATAAAAGCAAATAATATTGCTTTTATCCATTCTTTTTTGGTTGACTCTTTTTTCAATGTTTTTGATTAAAATTAAGCACCCCCACCCTAACCTACCCACCCAAATATCGGGACAAAACCCGACAGGAAATCGTTCCCAGAAACCCTTTTTATTGGGGCTTGCCGGGCCGTTTTTTATTTTTTTGTCCCTCGTTTATTTCTAAAATAAGAGAAACCTATTATTCCGACCAAAATAACAATAAAATGTACCAAGTATGAACGTGATAATCCGTCTTTACTAACAAAAGTAAAGAAGCGTGCTCTGCGTACCGGATCCTCGAACAATGATGTTTTTAATTTTTTAATAAAACCACTTTGCTGTTTGTTATTAATATTTTTATTGTCTTCCTTAATACTCATCCAAACAAATACAGGTTTACCTACAATATGATCCTCCGGCACCATGCCCCAATAGCGCGAATCAGCAGAGTTATGACGATTATCCCCCATCATAAAATAATAATCCATTTTAAACGTATATGTTTTAGCTTCTACACCATTAATAAAGATCTTATCTCCTTTTATTTCCAGATCATTGCCTTCATAAATTTTTATTATTCGATCATACAAAACAATATTAGTAGTATCTACATTGATAGTTGCTCCTTTTTTAGGAATATATAATGGACCGAAATTATCGTTATTCCACTTGTAAGTTGGTTTGTGAGGAAAAATGCGGGAATTGTATTCCCCTAAAGGCTCAATCACTGTTTCAAGAGATTTTACAATACTTAAATTTCTAAATTCCTCTACTTTATTATTAGGTAAATTCACAAGAAAAAATATGCCAATACTGTCCTGATCAGTACGTATTGGATCTGTAATATCAAATTTTTCGATCAGTTTTGGACTAAAATTAGTACCGTCTGTTCTAACCTTGTAGGTATACTGCATTGTTTCTGCAACATAAGCGGGCTTACCGCTTAAAAATAATTTTTGATCTTTGATTGTAAGGGTATCACCCGCAATGGCTACACAACGTTTTACGTAATTTTCACGCTTATCGGGTGGGCGGGAAACTATTTTCCCAAAACTTCGTCCTGAATAAGGGTTTATAGCATTTGGATTATTTACATTAGCCCAACCAAATTCACGACATAATTGATAATAACTTTGATCCTGCGCATAAACTGCAACAGTATCTCCATCGGGATAATTAAAAACAACAATATCATTGTTTTTTACTGAAGCTAATCCTGGCAAACGAAAGTAAGGTAGTTTAAACCATTCTAAATAGGATTTTGTGTTTTCAGTAAAAGGCAATGTATGATGTGCAAAAGGGAATGATAATGGAGTATTCGGAATTTTGGCACCAAAACTTACTTTGCTTACAAACAAGTAATCACCTACCATCATCGATTTTTCTAATGATGATGTTGGAATAGTAAATGCTTCAAAGAAAAATGTACGGATAACGGTTGCTGCAATAACTGCAAACACAATCGCTTCAGTCCATTCACGGGCTATAGAAGGTTTAAGTTTACTCGTATCTTCCGGGCCAACATATCTTGCATCCTTTTGGAAAGCGATGTATGGCAAATAAATGAATCCAAAGAGAAATGCAATGGCCTTATCCTGAAACGAACGTTTGTTAAAGGCTTTTGCCAATAGTAAACTCATAATGCCAAACATTAAAAAGTTTACACCCGGAGTAATAATTAAGAAAATCCACCACCACGGTTTTTTAATTAATTTTAACCAAACTATAAAATTATAAAAGGGAATTAAGGCTTTCCAGCCATCTACACCTGCTAATGAAAATAATTTCCATAACCCGATGATGGTTGTAATCGAAAAAAGTATGAGTAATAAATAAGAAGTATCCATATACTAAGTTAAGTGTTTAATTTAAAAATTTTGAGTTCCTCGTTTTAGGTTTCAACAACAAAGATTTGCAATTTTTATTATTTGTCAGTTGTTAAATAATGTGAATTTATTATACTTTATATATTTAATTGGTTAAAGTAACCCGCCACAATTCTCGACAAGCTCGAAATAAACTTCTTGCATCGTCATTTCGAGCTGATCATTTATTTTCAATTCCCCATCAAATCACTCATTCCAAAAACTCCCTTTTTACCAATTATCCATTCCGCTGCAATTACTGCTCCTAAAGCAAATCCTTTGCGATTATGCGCCAGGTGAGTGATACTTATTTCATCTACCGCTGAACCATAAGTAACTGTATGCGTTCCGGGAACTTCATCAATACGCTTTGAAGTAATACTCAGTTCCTTCGCATTATTTGTTGAATTGTTTACCCATTTCTCTTTGCGTTCGATCTGGTCTATCACTTGATTTGCCAGTGATATTGCAGTTCCACTTGGTGCATCTAATTTGTGAACATGATGAATTTCTTCCATTGAAACATTATATTCAGAATAAGGCTTCATCAATGTGGCTAAATATTCATTTAATTTAAAAAACAAATTTACCCCTATACTATAATTTGATGCATAAAATAAAGCCTGCTTTTTTTCGATACATTTTTGTTTTACTTCATCTAATTTATTAAGCCAACCTGTAGTACCAACCACAACAGGTAAACCAGCTTCAAAACATTTGTAAATATTATTTATTGCCGACTCTGGAGTGCTGAATTCAATAGCTGCATCAGCATTTTTCAACTCTTGGATAGAGTATGATTCCTTATTATTCTCATCTACTTTCAACACAATGGTATGACCACGCGACAAGGCAATTTGTTCAATTTCTTTGCCCATTTTCCCGTAACCAATAAGTGCTATTTTCATAAAAACAAAATTTTAAAAATTCTATATCAAAAAAATATAATTATCCAGATCTTTAGAGGAACACTTTTGGTATTCCAAGTCTTTTGTGATTTGGAAGGCTAAAATACAATTAATTGTGGTTCAAGTGTTACTACAACTACACAAATCACATTGGATTCGTAATTCTAAAGCATTATTTGTAAATTCGCAACTTCATGACTTTTTTGTACCTCATTCAAGTTTTTTATCCCCTAAAAAGGTTTGGAACATAATGTTATAATATAAAATCAAGCAGAAGAAGTTTTTAAAACATTCAAACTATTATTAGACTAATTTAAACCTATATGTATCCTTCAATATATTACGCAGTAAAAGACCTATTTGGACTCGATTTGCCCTTCCTTAAAATGGTTCAGAGTTTTGGTTTTTTTGTTGCTTTAGCCTTTTTAGTAGCCGCCTATTTTTGGACCCTTGAATTAAAAAGAAAAGAAAAAGAAGGACTCTTGGGTTCAACTACAGTTAAAATATTAAAAGGAGCAAAAGCGACAACAGCAGAACTTATTACCTCTGCCATCATTGGCTTTTTAATCGGATACAAAGTAGTATTCATAATCCTAAATTTTTCGGCATTTACAGAAAACACACAAGGTTTTATACTTTCTACTCAGGGTAATTTACTTGGTGCCATTATTTTTGCCGCACTATCGGCTTATTTGAAATACCGTGAAAAAGAAAAAACAAAATTAAACAAACCTGTTTGGGTTGAGGAAGAGATGCATCCTTATCAGCATGTTGGAAATATGACACTTATTGCTGCTTTCGCTGGAATAATTGGCGCAAAAATTTTTCATAATCTCGAAAACTGGGATGATTTTATTGCCGACCCAATTGATGCATTGCTTTCTTTTAGCGGCTTAACAATGTATGGCGGACTTATCCTTGCTTCTGCTGCTTTAATCTATTATGGATACAAAAATAAAATTAAAGTTACACATCTGATTGATTCTTCTGTTCCATCATTAATGTTAGGATATGCGATCGGCCGTGTGGGATGCCATGTTTCAGGTGATGGCGACTGGGGAATTGATAATGTAGCTCCAAAACCAAGTTGGTTAAATTGGGCACCGGACTGGGTATGGACTTATGATTATCCACATAATGTGAATGGTGTTGGTGAGCCAATCGCTAATTGCTTTGATGCTAAATATTGTAATCACCTTGTACCGGCAGTATTTCCTACTCCTTTTTATGAAACGATAATGTGTGTGGGGTTGTTTTTTGTATTGTGGTACTTGCGCAAACGTATTACTACACCAGGAATGTTGTTTTCCATTTACCTTATATTTAATGGTGTTGAACGTTTTTTTATTGAAAAAATCCGTGTAAATACACTTTATCATATTGGTAATTTTGCTTTTACCCAAGCCGAACTAATTTCGACAATACTGTTTATCCTTGGAGTTACAGGCATTTGGTTTTTTAAAAGAATGGAACGTAAATCAATTTGAAAATTTGCAATTGGTAATTTGAAAATAGAAGTTTTAATCAACTATTGCGTTTCTTTTTCAAATGTGTCTCCTGTAATTCTTTTGCCATCTTTATAACAAAAAGTCCCCCATCCTAATTCTTCTTTTTTGTAAATAATGTCTTTGCCATTAATAGTAAGAGTTATTATGGTAATTGTTTTATAATCTTCCGAAATTACTTTCACCACTTTGTTTCTTCCTGTTGTTTTAGAACCTGGCTCGGATTTATCAACAACTGTAGGAAGCTGAACAGGATCGCTTTGCTTTTGGGGAGCGGAAATTGGTTTTGGATTTGTGGTCACAATTGCCTTGTCATTTTTTTTTGTTTTATCCTCTTTGGGAACAGCTCCTTTATCAAAATCAAAATCAGCCTTAGTCATACTATATTTAATTTTACCGATCATTTGCACATAATTATCCTCCAACTTTCCGGATAATTTTTCCAACGTTATATCAGCAATCTGTCTTTCAAAATCCCCTTTTTCCCTATTTTCGGGAACATGTGTATCAACTAACATCCTTTTAGTGTTGTAACCCATTTTTGTAAATGTAATTGAATATTCAAAACCTAATGGCAGATCCACTGCATCCCCTTCTTTATTAGGTTCTATAACAATATACGGGGCATCTGTTTTTGTAATGGTGACCTGGGAATTTTTTAGATCTCCATTTATGATCTTTAATTTTAATGTAACATTTACCACAGGAATTTCCTGAGCAGCTAAAATGGCAGATGCAAAAAATAACAATAGCGACAAAATAGTGCCCTTGAAATTTTCAGTTAAATTGAATTTAAATTTTTCTCTTTTCATCAGTTGATTTCAAAAATACAGAAATAATTTATCAAAATTGCAGATGCTCCAAAATCTAGCAAGAAACGGCTCAATCAAAAGGGAACCAACAGTTCGTATTTTAGTAAATTTCGTTGGAATAAATTTTAGATCCTGATTACTTAGCACTCTGCATTTAAAAATTGTAATTTTGTGAATAAACAATTTTATACAAGTATTCAATGCAAAAGCTTTGCCAGGATGTATGCAAACTAACTAAACAAGTTGGGATTTTTATAAAGAACGAAAGATTGAAATTTTCAACAGAAAGCGTTGAAATAAAGGGTAAAAATGATTTTGTTTCTTATGTAGATAAAACATCCGAACAGAAATTAGTGGAAGGCCTTGCTTTATTACTGCCAGAGGCAGGCTTTATTGCCGAAGAAGGCACTTCATCAAAGAAAGGAGATATCTATAATTGGATCATTGATCCATTGGATGGAACAACCAATTTCATACACGGGATCCCTTGTTTTGCCATCAGCATCGCATTAATGCGAAATGATAAATTAGTACTTGGTGTGATCTATGAAATAAATCTGGATGAATGTTTTTATGCCTGGGAAGGAAGTAAAGCCTATTTGAACGAAAAAGAAATAAGCGTATCCAAAACTCAAAAACTGTCTGATTCCTTGATTGCAACAGGTTTTCCATATTATAATTATGAGCGGCAAGATGAATACATGGAGCTGTTCAAACATTTCATGAAAGAGACGCGAGGCTTGCGCAGGTTAGGTTCTGCCGCAACTGATTTGGCATACGTTGCTTGTGGCAGATTCGATGGCTTTTACGAATATAGCCTTCGTGCATGGGATGTGGCGGCTGGAGCATTTATTGTACAGCAGGCGGGTGGTAGAGTTACCGATTTTAAAGGTAATGATGATTATATTTTTGGAGAAGAAATTGTGGCAGGGAACAATGCTTTTTTTGATGAGTTTTTAGGATCTGTAAAAACTTATTTTAAATAATCAAAAATTGGAAGAGCTCAAAAAAATTTGGAAAACAGTCCGAACCTATTTTCCTGACGTGTGGCAATATATTGTTATCATAATTGTTATGATTATTGCAGCAATATTTATTTTGTAAAAAATGTTCGGAATATGGAACAAGGTGAAACGTGCGTTACCATTGGAAATTAATTGTATTTTTAATAAAAATTGGCGATCTTCACTAACGCCTTTGCATTGAGCACTCGAATTTTTTTGCCTTCCGTTTCAATTAAACCTTCGTCTTTAAAATCATGAAGAAGACGAACAAGAGTTTCAACCGCTGTACCAACAATATTTGATAGATCTTCACGGGATAAGATAATTTCCGCTTTTTTATTCGTTTCCCCTTTCTCTTTGTATTTATCTTTAAGAATAAGCAGGCTCAAAGCTAGGCGCTCCCTCACCGATTTATGAGCAAAAGCTGCAATACTATTTTCAAGAACACCAAATTCATGACTCAAATTTTTTAATAGCCGGTTAGAAAGTGTCGTTGATTGACTTAATAGAAACAAAAAATCATCTTTTGGAATAAATGCAATTATACAATCTTCTAAGGTGGAAGCGGAATCAGAAAAAGTTTCTTCACTTAATAAAGCCGGATAGCCAAGCAATTCGCCACTATTACAAACATAAATAATTTGCTCCCTACCTTCCCTATCCGCTTTGAATTTTTTCACTTTACCTTTTAGAAGATAAAAAATACCGGACGGATAAGAACCTTCGTTAAACACAGTTTTGCCTTTACGAACCTTATTTACAATCATTTTTGATTCGAGAAATTCCAGATCAGCTTTAGGCAGTCCTTCAAATACAGAATCACTCTGAAAATGAAATTTATCTAATGGGAATCCAATGGTAGCAGGCATATATAACAAAGGTAAGAAAATAAGACCTCTTTTTTATAAAACTTGATTTTAATCAACTTTTTAGTTGACAAAACTCAAATTTACTCTGAATAATGCTTCCTAAATTTGTTGTTAACCATAATATCATTAATTCTAAACATCAATAACAATGGAGTTTCCAGAAAATTTACTTTATACCAAAGACCATGAATGGGTTAAAAATGATGGCGATTTTGTTTATGTAGGCATCACCGATTTTGCCCAAAAAGAATTAGGGGACATCGTTTATGTTGAAGTTGAAACACAAGGCGAAATACTCCAGCAGCATCAGGTATTTGGGACTGTTGAAGCCGTGAAAACTGTTTCAGATCTTTTCCTTCCAATGAGTGGAGAAATAATGGAAATTAATTCCAAGATCATAACAAATCCCGAATTACTTAATAAAGATCCGTATGGTGATGGTTGGATAATAAAAATCAAAACGAACAATACAGCGGAAAGTTCAAATTTACTTTATGCGGCTGAGTATAAAAAATTGATCGGAATCAATTAATTTAAAATGTTCATACCCATAAATCTTAAAAAGTGATTTTTTAACAACCATCGATTATAAAATGCTGGTTGTTTCGGATTTTGTTGGAAAACTTAATTAATCAATCCAAATTTCACAATGATTTTTGACTATTTAAAATTGAATATAGCGATGAAGGATGAGGAATTTAACGTCATCTATCCCGAACGTATACGAAAACTAGCAAAAAGGCATTGGACGCCCATCGCAGTGGCTAAAATTGCAGCACAATTCCTTGTTGATAAACCGGGAACAAAAGTGTTGGATATAGGATCCGGGGGCGGAAAATTTTGCATGGTCGGTTCTGCTTACACAGATGGACATTTTACCGGGATTGAACAACGGGAATATTTTTATCAGCTTTCCAATCGTCTTAAACATAATTACCGTTTGGCTAATGTTAAATTTATTCACTCCAATATCACACAAATAAATTTTAAGGAATATGATGCATTCTATTTTTTCAATTCATTTCTTGAAAACATAGATAGCACTGCTATGATTGATGATACCGTTAAATCAGATATTCAATTGTATTCACTTTATTCAACATATGTAAGAGAACAACTCAATGAAATGCCTATCGGAACCAAATTAGTTACTTACTGGAGTGATTTAAAAGAGATCCCTTTCGGATTTAAAATACATTCATCAAGCATAGAAGGATTACTTAAAATGTGGGAAAAGATCTCCTGAGATGAAAAAAGATACAGAACATAATTTCAAAGAAATCCTTATAAAACAAGGAGTATCAAAGCTTAAAAAATTTGGATTTGTTAATGTTAATAAAACAAACATTTTAACAGACGAAGTATATGCTTTATATTTTTCAAAAATACTACAAGAGATGCATGGTGTCAATTCAGAGGCGGATACTATGATCAATCAATTACTGGAATCGATCAATTTTAACTATAAACAATCAACGTAATGCCCTAATGACAGAACTAAGAAATCAAACAGTAGAACATATCATCAATGCAGCAAATTTGGTGCAGATTGAAGAAATAATTGATAAAAGCATTAAAACACTTAAAAATAATAATACCCATGATTTTATAATCATTCGCTTCCTTTCAAAACTGGAAATGCTACTAATAGGAATAACAAGTTCTCCAATTTCAAATAAAAGTATTGAAAATTTAAAAGAAGCTATACGCTGCATTAACATACATGAATTAAATAAAGTCAAATCTGATAATTAAATAAACAAAAGTCATATACCTATGAATAAAGCAAAAGAGTTTGCAGTAAAAAAAATAAGACAAGCAAAAAATACTCCGGAAATAATATTGATAATTGATAAGGAAATAGTAAAATTATCTAAAAACAAGGAAGATGAAATTTCAATTCCAAAATTTTTAAAAGATCTCAAATCCGATTTGTTAAAAATTAATGCAATAGATGTAAACTCGGGTGAATGGGAGAATATTAAAAGAGCAAGAATCCATTTAAACGCGTTGAAAATTTCTTACAGTATTCCAAACAAATAAATAAATCGATCATAATTTTTTAATCAGTCTTTTTTTTCGCAAAATATGGAAGGGCCATCAAGGTAGGTGGATATATTTTTCGGCACTTTCAGACCAAGGAAGATCTATAAAAAGTAAATGATGAAGAAATTAATTCGATAGAATTAAACATGAACAAAGAAACAATATTAGCTAAAACGGCAGCAGGTCGCCTGAAATTATTTTTCACTTTCTTCGACAGCCGTTGGGAAGATCTGAACAAGAAAAATTGGAAAACCTGCCTTTATTCTGATTTCAGTGCAGGTCTTGTGGTTGCCTTAACTGCCATACCATTAGCAATGGGTTTTGCTATTGCAATGGGAATGCGACCTGAACAAGGAATAATAGCAGGTGCATTGGCCTGCGCTGTCGGTAGAACTTTTGGAGGATCCAAATACCAGGTATATGGTCCAACAGCAGCTTTGATCCCTATTATTGCAGCTTTACATTACAAATACGGTATTGATAGTGGCGGAACTGCAGCCCAAGCGCAAGGATTATTGGTTTTTGTTTCAATCATTGCCGGAGTAATATTATTACTATCAGGGATTTTAGGTATTGGCAAATAAGTTAAGTTGATCCCAAATTCAATCGTTATTGGCTTTACCCTTGGTATTGCAGTTGTAATTGCCTTTTCAAATTTTGGAGATATTTTAGGAATTCGAAGTTTCAAGGATTTCTTAGGATCTAATGCAGATATACATTCGGGCATTTTTCATAAGATCTATCTTTCCATTTCTAACCTTCATATAATTAACTGGTGGTCGGTATTAATAGGTTTGTTAACATTTGGAATTACCAAAATTTTAATTCGGATTTCCATTTTAATTCCGGCACCCTTAATTGCTATTATGGTAGCAACATTATTAACTTCCACTGTTTTTGCAGGTAAGGGTATTATCCTGGTAAAAGATATATATGGCAGCATCCCAAATAATTTCTTTGTATTTACAGGCCCTACTTTGCCGGCAATGAGTGCCGGATTAATTGGGGACATTATTTATTTTGTTATTGCTATTGTGTTTGTTTCCGGAATCGAAAGCTTGCTATGTTCTACTATGGCAGATAAAATGGCAGAAAACAAAGGGACACCATTTAATCCTGATAAGGAATTATGGGGTCAGGGATGGGTGCAAATTATAATTCCATTAGTTAATGGTTTCCCTTGTACCGGAGCTTTGGCACGCACAGCAACAAGTATTAAAGCAGGCGCTAAAACACCTTTGGCAGGATATTTTAAAGCGGTGCTAAAACTTATTTTGGCATACTATATGGCACAATATTTAGAACTTATACCAATGGCTTGTATAGGAGGGATCTTAGTTTGGGTGGCGAGCAATATGATTAAACCATCTGAGATCAAAGAAGTAAAAAAAGAGGGTCAATTTGAATTTTTAATGATGATATACACCGCAATTATGGTTCCTGCTACTGATTTTTTCACAGGAGTTTTATCTGCTTTAATTATCTATTATTTGCTTAAAACAGCTTACCGTAAAACAAGAAGAAAAAAGAAATATGAGTAATTTTCTTGTGCAAACATTTTTTATGATTATAATTAGAGCTTCAATGAATACAATAGAACAGCCATGAATTTCCTGAAATTAATTAACCCAATACAAAAAGGAACAAAACTATATAGTATTGCCCGATTGAAATGTCCTCGCTGTCAGGAAGGGGATCTATTTCTTACTCAAAATCCTTATAATCTTAAGATGTTTGACAAAATGCCCGACAAATGTCCTGTTTGTGGAGAGGATTTTAAACGGGAATCAGGATTTTATTGGGGAGCGATGATGGTTAGTCACGCAACTACTACAGCAATTGTAGTAATTGTTCATTTAATTGTTTTTCGTTTCTATGGATGGGATATTGCAGCAAATATTATTGCCATCATAACTGTTATTTTATTACTTTTCCCTATCGTTTTCCGGAACTCAAGAGCTATTTGGATAAATTTGTTTGTTACCTACGATCCAACAAAAAATATTCATAAAATACAATGACAAAAAAATAAAGCCATGAATAAGACCTTAATATTAAATAGCAAACAAATTCAGCAAAAAATAAATCGTATTGCTTATGAAATATACGAAAACAATTATGATGAAAAAGAAATCATTGTTGCAGGAATTGCGAGTAATGGCTTTATTTTAGCCAAACACATTGTAGATGTATTGCAAAAAATTTCACCTATCAAAACCAAATTGATTGAAATTATAATAGATAAAAAAAATCCTCTTTCAACCGAAATAAAATTAGACTTGACCGATAAAGAACTGCAAAATAAAGTGATTATATTAGTGGATGATGTCCTGGATTCGGGAAGAACCTTAATTTTTGGCGCAAAGCCATTTTTAACAAGCCCTGTTAAACGACTTACAACTGCTGTTTTAGTAGACCGTGGACATAATCGTTACCCAATTAAAGCCGATTTTGTTGGATTGTCGCTATCCACAACGTTGCAGGAGCATATTACTGTGGAAATCAATAAAAAAGGGAAAGAAGCTGTTTATTTGGATTAATAAGAAAAAATGAATCCCCTCCTAAACCCTTTAAAAGGATTTAAGAGGGGTTCAAATTAATTTAAACGTTGCGGAACAACCAATTCGAATTCCGGAATAGTAACATAAAAACGAGCCTTATCAATTTTACGCTCCATTAAATAAGTACCACTCATTTTACCGATATCTGTGGTAAGACTGCAAGCCGATTCGTATTCAAACACCTCTCCGGGCTCTAACATAGGCTGCTCTCCTACAACTCCATCTCCATCAACTGTACTTTGTTCACTGCTGGAATCGAAAATATCCCAATGCCGTGAAACCAATTGAACCGCGAAATCGCTTTTATTTTCAATAGTTATAATATACAAAAAAAGATAATGGCGGTTTTCTGCGTTCGAATGTTCAGTGTGAAATTTTGTTTCAACACTTATTTTTATTCCATGCGTTACTTGTGTGGACTGTGTTCCCATAACATATTATTTTAGTAGGTGAGATTATCTCATTAATGCAATATTAAACATTCTCATTTCCATTAAACAAGTATCAAGCCAATTTTTTTAACACAAGGATATGAACAACTTTTTTGTTCCTGGCTTAAATCAGACACCTGTTTTTTTCAGTTTTTAATGAAGATGCTAACTAAAACGAATAGGTTGCAATAAAAGTATCGCGAATTGAAAACTTTTCATTTTCAGGCTAAAAATGGTACAATTACTTCATTGAATTTGTGCGTTTCACCCCAATTAACTGGTCGTAAAAAGTGCCTTTTTGACGGTGATAAACGTAAATAGTGTAATCGTTTTCGGTTTCGTAGTGCATTCCTTCAATTAATGTATTATCAGCGGCTGTGGCCCCGTCTTTTAAAAAGGCATATTCATAATTGTAATATCCTTGTTTTAAATACAAAGTACATTCGTAACCAAAACGTTTGGCGTTGTAATGCATTAAATTTTCCTTATTACACTTCCAGGCATTAAATTCACCAAATACATATAAGTTGCCATCTGTCAATACGGCATCATATTGCAGGAAAAAATTCACATAACAATAATCCGCTTCCACTTCACTATTATTTCCTTCCTGAACTTTTACTAAATATTTACCATTAATATCTGAAAAAGTAGAATAACGTTTAAAGGTTCTCTTCTCATCTGATAATAAGTTGACATGGTTTCCTGCCGAATCAATTTTCACATTGGCGATCCGATCTGAATGGTATCGAATACTTTTTATATCAAAGTTCCTGAATTCATTACCTCCTGTAAAAACGTTGTCTTCATCAAAATCATAAACAAGCTCTGCATCTTTAACAAACAGTGGCTTTAAAGTAGTTTTAGAATTATCGGGGCGGTTATTTTGAGTTATCACCACATTTAAATCAACATAGGGATTTGTAATGGAATATCCGGTATGATTTATAGTGAAATCTATTTCCTGCTTAAAATTCCTATCGGACATAATGCTTGCAGGAATAACTTTCGTCTCGATCATTATTTTATTTTGATAAACATAAAAACGCCTTGTAATAGCTATATTTTCAGGGTTTCCATCAAGGAACACTTTTAAAATATAATTTCCCGATTTTGTAATTTTCATCGTACTGTTTGGAAAAACAGCATTATAATGCGTATACCATTGAAGTGTATTAAATGAATAGCGATAGTCATTAATTGTGGCATCCTGAAAGCCATCAATATATTCAGCAGCCGTTAAACCGGAAGGTTCCCAATTGGTATTACAATGAATAATGGTATAAGAATAGTTTTTCAGATCTGCATCTACATCATCAAAACTCAATTTTAACTTTTCCTCCGATCCAAGATTAAGGATAGGTTGCGACAATTCAAAACTTTCATCATGCAACTGCACCGTTTTAATACTTGCTTTATAAATATAATTCTCATAACGGATAGAATTATTCTCATAATAATCCTCGGCTGTAGTGTCGGCTTCGGCAGGTGTATTAAGTGCTTTCCATAATCCGGATTTTTTTTCTTTCTGAGCAAAACCAATTGTACTGAACAATAAAAAAAAGAAGGAAAGGAGTAATAAAAGGAAATTATTTTTGCTAAACATTTTTAATAGGTTAGGTATTGTTCGTACAAGGTTTGCAAATATGCTTTTGCCTGAGTCAAAACAGTATCGTTTAAATTTGTTTGAGATTTTGGTTGTAATTCCTCCACTTTTTTAGAATTAAAAGAATACACCATATTTTGTTGCGGAGCGATCCACCCTAAAGAGTTTTCGTTTGAATAATATGCAAATTCTTTTACACCATTATTGAATACATTTCTACTCCAGGCAAAATTAGTATGCGGTAAATTTAATGCTCCCAAAATGATCGCAGGCAGATCGTTTTGATTCGTTATTTTATTGAATGTTTTTCCACGCAGTTTATCCACAAGGGCTCCACCTGTAATCATTGCAGTGATCCTTCTGCCTTCAGGAAAATCCATATTCCTGTTCTTTGGTAAACGATGGCCATGATCAGCAACCAAAACAAATAAAGTATTTTTGTACCAGGATTGTTTTTTAGCTTCATTAAAATAATTAAACAAACAGTAATCAGTATAATAGGCAGCCTTTTTAAACCGCTCCGGCTCCTCGCCACCATTAAATGGAGTTTGCATAGTTACTTCAAATGGTTCATGTGTGCTCAACGTTAAAATCACAGAAAAGAAAGGCTGCTTTTCATTCTTTAATCCATCGAGTTGTTTCATAAAAACATATTCATCATGAGCACCCCATTTACTATTCAACTGGCTTTTGTCGAAATTATTTTTATCTACTATCTTTTCGAAATGAGTATTTAAAAGATAGGATTTCATATTTGCAAATTCTACCTCTCCCCCATAATAAAAAGAAGATTGATAGCCTTGTTTTCCTAATTCTATATTCAGCGAAGGCAGTTGCTCCGCTTTACTTGGAGTTGTGATAATTGAATTGTTGGGCTGAGCAGGAAAGCCGCTTAATATAGAAACCAAGCCTTGTTCCGTTCTAAATCCGCTGCCATACATTTGGCTGAACAACAAACCTTCTTTACTTAAATTATCAAAATGAGGAGTAACATTTTCTTCTCCCCCTAATGCTTTAATTATATCCGCAGTCCAACTTTCAAGAACTATAAATACGATATTGGGTTTCTGAGTATTAGATATTGCCTGCGATTTACCGGATGAAGTTGCAAACAAATCAGCTGTAATACTTTTTGCTTTTTCATCATCCATAAATATATATGGATTTTTGCTGTCGCTTGCTTCCACAAAACTATGTGCTAAAAACCACATGTTATTAGTGGCAATGTGATTATTGATCTGTAAAGTAGAATAATAAGCGCTGCTTTCATTTATGGGTGCAAGTTGAAATCCGCCTCTGTAACCAAGTAACAACAGACCTGGCAGTATAATTATCATACCGATCTTAATTTTAATATTTTCAATCGGATATGAAAAATTAGTGATCATTCTCTTATAAAGTTTTAATCCGATATAAATAAAAACGCCACAAACAGCCAATAAAAGTAATACTGACCATAATGAAATAAAGGAAAGAACCTCTTTGGGATACATTAAATAATTAAACGCTCTGGCGCTCAGTGGTGTTCCCCATTCGCCATACATTTTTAAATTAGCAATACTTATAATTGTTACTAATACAATACAAATAGTATTAAAAATAAGGTTGAGATGGTGAATAAACCTATGTTTATAAAACTGCTGAAATACCCACAGAAGAAAAGGAATAGTAACTGCGGCACATGCCGCAGAAAGATCCAGCGGTAATGCATACAAAAAACTTAAGCCGGTCTCAGAATGTTGGCCATCAGGGATCTTTGTATGATGATAAATAATAAATACAACTCTGAAAAGAGCAAAAAGCAAGAGCCAAAAAACCAGCAATCTTAACAAAAAATGTATTCTAATGGAATTTAATTTTTCTTTCATTTCAAATATAGCTGACCTGCCCCTTTTTTAGTTTCCTGCACTGTTACCGGACTTCCATAACAATACACGTCACCAATATTATCAATTAAACAGGTTAAATTAGTTGTAGAAACATAACATAAGCCAGTGGTAAAAGTATGCACCCAGGTATTAGCCGTTTGTAAATCTTTACAATTTAAAAATGAAGTGCCACCAATATCACAGGCATGTTCAATAGTAGTCCCATGTAATGTTAGATCCCCCGAACCATGCATGTGAGATATTATTTTAGAGTTATTTACTGTTAATTCAATATTCCCCGAATTTTTAGTTTGCACATCAAAAATATCAGTTGTGATTGCATTCAGGCTTTTAATATTAGCTGTTCCATCGGATGTAATGTATTTAATAACCGGCATTGTAATGTAAACATTCAAAGGTTTATCATAACTACGGGTCCAATTACAGCGATTCTTATTTCTTATAAATAAAGTTCCATCTGTAATTTCGGTTTTAATAAGGGGAACAATATTTTCACCGGCTTCCACTTTCACTTCAAAAAAAGAGTCCTGCGTAATAAAAACAGTTACATTGTCTTCAACAAAAATTTTGTCAAATCCATTTATTTCGCGTGTCTCAGTTACAATAGATCCGGTACGTTTAATGCAATCGCAACGGTTTTCTTTTTTACAAGACGGGAAAAGCGCAATCAGCAATAGTGGTAATATGAGCCTAATGAAATTCCAATTTTTCATTTTTAATATTTTGTTTCTTCGGTGTTTTTAATCGAAATCAATTTGAATTCATTATCCAGATAATTGACCATATTTATAATCTAATATTTCAATCCCGAAGGGATTGTATGTTTATAGAAAAAAAAGCGCTGCCCCTTATGCGACCCCGAAGGGGGCGCACCGTTAGCTATGATCTTTCTATAAACATTTGAACCCTCTGGGTTCGCTATCCCATCTAAAATTGATACCCAAGCCCCCACTCAAAATAATCGGCTTTCCCCCAATGCGTAAGCAAAGTAACATTAGCAATAAGATGTTTGGTAACTAAATATCTAAATCCGATACGGTGAAAAAACATTCCATTGTATGCCTGTTTTTTATATAAATACACTCCAAAATCCAAAGGAAAAGAAAGTTTATTCATATTAAATGCATAGCAGATCTTCACTCCCCCTTGAAAAATATCGGCACTGGTTGACGTGAAAACGGAGTCATCTTCCCATACTTTTTTAGTCGCATTATTGTATGCCATTTCAATTCCGGCACCCAATTTATTTTTATAATTTAATGTTCTGTACAAATTAGCTTGTAAACCATAAGCAAGATATTTAGGACCGCCCGGATTTTCTAATTCTTTAATTCCAAAAACGCCAATAACAGAAGGTTGCCATTTTCTTTCCATTTTAGGAATCGAATCTATCCTAAAGGTACATTTTTTATTGCCAAATGCATAAGCCAATCCTAAATTAACTGTAACAATATTCAATCCTAAATTTGGGGTACTCATAGCGGCATTTGATGCATGGGTTAAGCCAACACCGGCATCCAATCTCCATGATTCTGAAAACATTATGTTTGTATTTAAACGCAAGTTTACAAAACCATTCAAATGAGAACCAATTGCTGCATTTTGATGATTTTCAATTCTATCAAATGCTTTAGTTAAATATGCCAGGCCGGTACCCACTCGTAAATTCAAACTGGCCTTACGTTTTAGTTTATTTAAACGAAAATTGGCATAGGGATATAAAGCTTCCATGTTGCCCAGCTGCTGAGGGTTAGCCAGGTATAAATGTAAAAAACAAACTCCGAGTTCGGGGTATTTATGAATTTGCTGCCAGGTTTTGCAACCATCAGTTCTAAAAATATAATTTACTTCAGCACCATAAATATGACCTTTAATAAGGTTACCCATATTATTTCGATGGCTGATGATGTAGCCCAAATGGCCCTCTCCTGATATTAAAAAATCACTACCCGGTAAATTTTGTGCTTTTGACGAAACAGACAACAGCAACAAAAGCATTATTTTTATTACCTTACCCGGGATCCTTAATTTACTCATTTGAAAATAAAATATTTCTACTTTTGTAAAATTATAAAATTATTGGCAAAAAATATACGATTTGTCCAACTAATCAATTTACACGAATTTACTTAAAAAGGCCCAGATAATTTGTAAATTCGAAAAAAGATTCATGGGTCATTAAACCAATACATTTTTATTGCTCTGGTCGGCAAAGTCTTTTCCAAAAATCGAATCAATCAGAGAATAATTTAAAATCAGAAAAAAATGGAAGAAAAATTAAAAGCTTTTGAACGTATATTGAATATAATGGACGAATTACGTGAAAAATGCCCTTGGGATAAAAAACAAACGATTGAAAGCATCCGTCATTTAACGATTGAGGAGACCTATGAACTGTCGGATGCAATTATTGAAAAGGATATGATTAATATAAAAAAAGAACTGGGTGATGTTCTTTTACATATTATTTTTTATGCGCGTATTGCTTCTGAAACCAAAGATGGCACCATATCCCCTACTTCAGGCTTCGATATTACAGATGTTATCAACTCTCTTTGCGAAAAATTGATTTTTCGTCATCCGCATATTTATGGTGATGTTAAAGTTGAAAACGAACAGCAAGTGAAAGAAAATTGGGAAAAATTAAAACTGAAAGAAGGTAATAAATCAGTGTTAGGTGGAGTTCCAACTTCTCTTCCTGCATTAATTAAAGCATCACGAATTCAGGAAAAAGCGCGTGCAGTAGGCTTTGATTGGGACAATTCGGAACAAGTATGGGAAAAGGTGGAGGAAGAAATTGCAGAATTTAAGCATGAAATTGATAAAAAAGCATCTAAAGAAAAAATGGAAGATGAATTTGGCGATGTATTATTTTCATTGATCAATTACGCCCGTTCAATAGATATTAATCCTGAAGACGCATTAGAAAAAACCAATAAAAAATTCATAAAACGTTTTCAATATTTAGAAACCGAAGCTGCAAAATCCGGCAAACAATTAAGTGATATGACCTTGGCGGAAATGGATGTTTATTGGAATCAAGCCAAAAAATTGTAATCAGATGAATTTTTTATCTCACCTATATTTGGCGGGAGACTCCGAAGGTCTTATCATCGGTAATTTCATTGCTGATTCAGTAAAAGGAAGTGCTTTCAATCAGTTCTCATCAGAAATAAAAAAAGGGATACTATTACATCGAAAAATTGATTCTTTTACAGATTCACATCCAATTGTTGAACAAAGCAAACAGCGATTAAGGGAGAAATATAAAAAGTACTCCAGCGTAATTGTAGATATCTATTATGATCACTATTTAGCAACTAATTGGGATATCTATTCGGATATTGAATTACAGGAATTCATACAAGGAATATATAATATCATAAAAACGAATCACTCTATATTACCTGAGAAATCGGCACATTTCACCAAGTACATGTTACAGCACAATATACTTTTTGCATACTCAAAATTAGAAGGCATTGAGCAAGTACTCCACGGAATGTCTCGCAGAGCGTCTTTCCAATCAAATATGGAATTCGCCATTCATGATCTAAAAGAACATTATACACTGTTTGAAAATGAATTTAAACTATTCTTTCCCGAACTGCAACATTTTGTTAAGTCTCAAATTGAAATTTGATTTCAACAATACCGTCCACCATTTATCTTTTTATTTATAACTATCTATTGTCCAATGAAAGTTTTGCTGAAAGATTGGCAATCTATCCAGATCAATTTGTTTAGAGTATATTTTTATAGAATCATTGTATACCCTACCACTCAAGAATAATGTACTATCCTTTTTATTATAAGTATAGTCAAGAATTATTTCTGAACTATCGTAACTTTCTAAAATTAATTTATTGCTGATTATTTCATATCGCAATTTATAATCCTGCATTTCATCATTCATTGATTGTGTGATCAGATACCCCTCCCTATGTATGAATATTCTTTTTAGCCTATACTTGTCAGTCTGTAAGGGAGCGAGTGTGTCATTATTTTTTACAAATATTTCTACACCATAGGCGCCATGTAAAAAAGGGCGCTGTGCTTTATCATCATTAAAATTATTCGTCACAAAATAGATAGATAAGGTATCAACTAAAATAAGGCCAATGATCAAAGATTTAAATATGGAATAAAATAAAATTCTTTTTTTCGAATTAATTGTTGGTTCCCATTGGTTCGTAATAACCGGTTTATTTAAAATAAAAAAAGCAAATATTTTTTTTAAATCAGGACTTACAATTACGATGGAAAGAAAAAGTAAAAAACAGGAATAGATTTTTACTGAAATGTCGAAACCAAAATTGATCATTGTTACATTGATCATAATTCCCATTGCGATAATAGCAGCCAACAATCTTGTGCGCTTAAATAGCAATAAAATTGCGGGTATTATTTCCAATAAGCCCATAAATACGGTATAGGAATAGGAAGCCCCCATAGTACTCCAATATAATATATCGGGAGATAAGCCCCCAATGGGGGTAAAGAGCGTGTTGGGTTCGGGCAGGTAAAATTGATATTTGAACAGTTTATTAAAACCGTATTCAAATAATTGCATCGATAAATAATAACTGATTAATACTTTGAACCAATATTTCAATTTGTCATGATTATTCCTGCGTTTATCAATTATACTCCATATTCCACTTATAAGGACAGAGATAATAAAAACGATAAAAACATGAATGTATAATCCTGTTGAATCAGAAACCAACTTGCTTGTATACGTTCCATTTAAATGGAAAACATTTTCTCCAAACCATTTTACTAATACCTCAAAATAGGAACTTAAATATTGGCCAATGTCCGGAATAAAATGATGAGGGAAAGGGAGAGAAATTATAAATAGTAAAACAAATGAAAATATAATTCTGAAAGATATTATTTGTAATGCCTTCAATTTTAAAAATAAATTTTTCTGTTGACTATTGTAACTCGGCTCTGTGACAGGATTTCAAACAATGCTTTTTTATGTGATCAACTTATATTGAACCACAAAAGAAAATTTCCTTTTGTGGTTCAGTTTAAGTTCATTCGAATCGAGATACAATATTTACTAAAAACTAGAAATACTCAAAATGCTTTCTTCAGGCTATTTTGAGCAAGTGCTTAGCTTTTATTTTTTTCTTACATCTGCTTTTTCAAATCCTATAAGCTTGATCGGTGCAGGATACAATGCTCTCAACCGATCGATCGATATTTTTGAATAATCTCCGTAAATCGTATCTTTTTTTCCTGCTACCCGCCTGCCGGTATCATAATCCGAAATGAATGTGACAATTGCTTTGTCAGATATCTTAACAACACTATCGGTACGCACATAATAGTAATTACCGAAATTACCCCCTAAATTACTACTGGGATTGAATGTATTGTTTTTTCCACTATGACTTTTATGCGCTATCATTTTAGTTTGACAAAAAGCATTTAGATTGCCACACATTAAAATCGCAAGAACGATGTTTCTAATTTTCATAAAAAACTTTTTTTATATTTCTCGCAATTATGGTGCCTAAAATAAATTAAGCGTTTTCAGTATCGTGAATAATAATTTTTTCAATCACATCCCCTTGGTTAATTTGGTCAATTACAGGAAGACCTTCTACCACTTTTCCAAAACACGTATGTGCTCTATCCAAATGAGCGGTTTGAGCTCTGCTAACTACAATAAAAAACTGAGAGCCACCTGTATCTCTTCCAGCATGAGCCATTGAAAGCACACCTTTATCATGAAATTGATTACCACCTGTTAATTCACATTTTATATTGTATCCCGGTCCACCGCTTCCGGTTCCTTTAGGACATCCTCCCTGTAATACGAATCCTGGAATTACACGGTGAAATGTTAATCCGTTATAAAAACCTTTTTTTGCAAGGTCACAGAAATTTTTTACTGTTCCCGGAGCGTCTTGCTCAAAAAACTCCACTTTCATTGTACCTTTTGCTGTTACTATTTCTGCTGTTTTCATTTTCTATATTTAAAATTTTGTTCGACAAAGATATACTGAAAGCACTTATGTTTTCGTTTCTTTTGCTAAGAATTAACAAAAAATGGCGGTCTTTTTAGCTAATATTCAATCGTTTTATTAAAATAAACACTTTTATTGGATTAAAAATCGATTAATTGAGGCGAATAAAAACCGACCTTCACCAAAAAGGTCATTAATGATAGGACTTTCAGAGCATTTAAAAACAAATAATAAATAATTAATTTAAAAAAAAGTCCCGTTTTTTGTATTTAATTAACATTTCAATTGTATAAAACATTATATATTAATTTGGATTTTTAATAAAAAATTCCATCTTTGCACAACTTTTATTGGACAGTTCTCGTACAATCCAGATAAAAGCAACATAAATCAATACACACGTGGTATACATTTTCATTTAGGCAACAACAAAAAGCTATAAATAAAATCCCTGCCCACAAGCAATTTCCACGTGTGGCAAATTTTATTTTTATGAAAAAATTTATTTTAACATTTTTTATATTCGCCTTTATTTACACTTCTTTTGCAGGTGTTAAAGGAGGGGAAATGCCTTCTTCCAAAGAAAAAAAAACAATTACAGATACTATCCCTTTTTTAATTGATGAAGAAGAAATCGGGGACATGAATGATTCGTTAATTTCTTTCCCCGCTTATGATCTTTACTGTGGATGGGATACTGTAAATACACATTCCACAAAGTTTGATATTGAATCATTAAAAAACAATACGAAAGAAATTGCTTTGTATGATAAGAACAGTTGTGGCTACGTACATCCATTTGCGGGTAATGTAACGTCCGGTTTTGGACCTCGTAAAAAACGCTTTCACTATGGCGCAGATATTGATCTGGAAACTGGTGATGAAGTTGGATCTGCCTTTGATGGGAAAGTACGTATCGCAAAAAAAAGCAAGAGCTACGGAAGTGTAGTAGTGATACGCCATAGCAATGGTTTGGAAACTTATTATGCACATTTATCAAAAATAAATGTTGAGGTAGGACAAGAGGTTTATGCCGGAGAAATTATTGGATTAGGTGGAAATACAGGGCACTCCCGTGGAAGCCACCTACATTTTGAAGTTCGGTACCTGGGCCACCCAATAAATCCTACAGAGATCATATCCTTTACCGACCATAGGTTAGTGGTTGATACGCTTTGTATTAGTAAAAGGACATTTAATTATGTTTGCGAGGCAAAAAAGGCTGCAGGTAAAACGTATGCAAATTCAAAAACAAAAATACATACTGTAAAAAAGGGAGATACCCTGTATGCTATTGCTAAAAAATATAA
Organism: Bacteroidota bacterium; assembly: GCA_040389865.1. GTDB lineage: Bacteria > Bacteroidota > Bacteroidia > 2-12-FULL-35-15 > 2-12-FULL-35-15 > 2-12-FULL-35-15. The sequence continues at coordinate 195,272 of JAZJZM010000011.1, forward strand.
AACTACTCCCAAAGCCTTAAGTAAGAAAAATCATTTAAAAAGCACTCAGGTTTTACGATTGGGACAAAAGATCAAGTTGTAAAAATCTACGAATAACGAATAAAAAAACGAATTACGAATCTGAAGTTTTCTTTACGTATACAGATTCGTAATTCGTTTTTTTATTCGTTATTCGTTGTATATTAAAATCCTTCTTCTTTCCAAAAATATTGCCGGGTAACAATATTGTAGTAGGCTATCTTCGAATTCTTTTCCAATTTTATCACTTCAGGTTCAATTTGTGTAATCAGGTCAAATTCACATGGTATTACCCAGGCTCCGGATAGATCAATAATACCATTTTTATCTTCGATCACCACTGTACACAATCCATTTTTAAAAACACCCGCTTCATCAAATAAAAATCCGATAGCTATTTTTCCTTTACGATTAATAAAACCAACTTTCCCGCTCTTATCCCTTACTTTAGCAATGTTGTTATTAAACTCATCAGCCGACTGATACAAATATTGAATCTGCAATTTCAATTTCTCATCAATAAAACCCCATTTGTTTTTACGTTGAACAGCTGCAAGTCCTTCATTAAATGGCACAATGCGGTCGAAATTTTTAGGTGTAACATATAGTACTCCCTTTTTATCTATCAATCCTTGTTTCTTATTTTTTTCGACAACAACCAAACTGTTTTTAAATTTTAATGATAACATTGAACTTCCACTGTAGTCGTAATCAACAGGAATAAACACAAGTCCTTGGCGATCAGCAAAACCATACTTATTTTCTTTTACCACCATAATGGCATCTTCAGCGAACTCTCCAAGCAGATCATATTCACATGGTAATATGTAGTTACCTTCTTTATTTATGATACCAAATTTTTTCGATGATTTCACTTTAGCCAAGCCCTTATTGAATTTTTCAACCCAGTCGAATTTACAGGGGATCACGATCTTCCCCGAACTATTTATAAAACCACTCTGTCCATCAATTTCAATCATGGCCAGCTCTTCACTAAAATCACCGGCTTTGGTATAAATAATCGGGATCACCACTTTACCAGTTTCATCTATATAACCATATTTCTCTTTTTTAGCAACAACAGCAAGACCTTCAGAGGACTCAAAAATTTCATCATATTCAAAAGGTACGATCAGCTTACCATTTTTATTAATAATTCCATATTTATTACCTTGCTGAACAATAGACAGTCCACGTTTAAAGGCTTCTACCTGCGCATAAACAAAGGGGATCATTAACTTACCGGCCTTATTAATAAAGCCGGATTTACCATTCAAACCACATTCGGCAAAACCTTCCGAAAAATTTTCGACCCATTCATAAGTACATGGTATTACAATGTTTCCAACGCTATCAGCAAAGCCCCATTTACCCTTTTCACGCACACTGTATAATGTTTTTTGAGATAATTCAATTTCTTGATTTACATTTTCGGAAAATGGATAGTCAGGAAATTCAATTCTGAAATCAACAAGAGATTCTGTTTTATAATCAGCCGTATAAATGCTATATATATTGCGCCATGCCGCCTCTACATTGTGATTTTTAGGATGTTTTTTAATAAAAGCATGATACTCCTTAATAGTACCATTGGGTGTGGATAATGAATAGATCGAATTTTCAACTTTATTCAGAAATGGTGTTTTAGGCTGCTTTAATAAATATTGTTCGAACTCTTCAAGGGTATTGTTTTTTGTAGATGATTGGAAAAGCGTAAATGCGTATCTCTCTTTTGCGAAAGGAATTTCCTTTGCCAAAGGATATTTTTCGATAAATAAAAGATACTCCTGGTAGGTATCTTTCTTCTTAGTTTCTTTGAAAGCAAGTGAATTTCGCAGATCAATAGCTTCATTATATTGAGGAGAATTTGAGTAGCGCGCAATAAATTTATTCAATTCGGTAATACTGTTGTTGCGCTTATAAACATCAAAAGCCTTAGTATATATTTCATTTTTTAATGAATCGATCGTTTTTTGAGAAACGTTATATTTTAAATAAACAATTTTACTTTTTGGTGTTTTAGTCTGGAAAGTGCTGTCAGATCTGCGAATATATTTATAGGCCGAATCGATTTGTGAAAAAGGATTATCATTCCGAAAATAAATAACACTTAATCCAAAAGAAGCCGCGGAAGCTTCCTTTTTCATTGATTTTTCAAACAACCGCTTTGCTTCAAAATAATTGTATTGCTTTAATGCCGAAAAGGCTTTGGAAATGGTATTGGCTTTAGTATTGCTTACAGAACTTAATAAAACGAATAAAAAAACAATTTTAAACTTATGCATAAAAGGATTCATTTTTTTGTAAAATTAACAATAACAAGTAATTTATGTTACATTTCTTTTTACATACGGAAATATTTTAATTGTATTTTTGTTGTACCATTATTACTAAATATACAACCATGTTTTCGAAAGGACAGCTTATTTTTGCATTATTATTTTTTATAACCTTTGTTATTGGTATTACCTGGGCCTATTTAAAAGATAAAAAAATAAATCAGTTTTTTTTTAAAGGGAGTTTCAAAATATTAGTTTTCGCGCTTTTTATTTTTTTCGCTCTTTTTGGTGTTGTTAAAATGAAAGGTTATTTTTTTCCATAAACAGCCATTACAAATAATAAATAAGGTTTAATCTGCCCCCGGAGCTACCAATCAAATTCTGACAGTGATACGCTCAATCAGGCTACACTTCGATGTTTTTTCTCCTTACACTTCTATATCACCAAGTAAAGTGTTTTAAAAGCTCAGAGGCACTCCTATAGTTCATTATTAACAGATCGAACTGGGATCGATATCCACTTAATTCAATTACATTAATAGACTTTATTTAAGTTAATTTTATTAAAATAATTTAATGCCCATTTGAACCGTCATTGCGAGACTTTTCTGTCGAAGCAATCTCAACTAATGATGATGTGATATTGCGGAGTTTATCCAGAGCCTGACGAAGGGTTCCTCGCAATGACGCGCTGAATGGTGCCTTTTTATAAAATTGAAATTCATCCCATTTTTTAACTTGGATAAAGTCTAGTAGATAACCTTGATACGAAAATAAAAAATCCCACATTTATTAAAATGTGGGATCTTACAAATATGGTAAAAAATAGATCTATAAATTCCTGATCGGATTATTGCTTTTAGGTATTTGCATTCCCACTAAAACTGCCACACATCCTTCTGAAGAGGTTTCCGATGGCTTTACTTCAACAATCAATTCCTGGGAAGAATTAGAATAAAAATTCCAGAAATCTGAATTATCACCTGCAGTAGTGCTATTATAAACTTCGGTGTTGTCTTCATCAAGTACTCTAAAACTTACTTTTCCAACAGATTTTTCTGAACTGATCTGTAGTTTATAATACAATCCTTTGTAAAAACTCAAATGGATTTCTGCCGGTTTTCCATCAGCGATTGTAACGTTATTTATTTGTCCGTTATGAGTATAAGGAGTTAATTTTACTATCCCTGCCTTTACTATAGATTTACATTGTGCTATACCCGAAGTGCTAATTGCAAATGATAATACACATACAGAAATTAATATTATTGCTTTGTTTAGTGATAATTTCATAAGCTTAAAATTAGGTTGTTAATTTATTTCTTAATACTTCTACTTTTTCCTGTATTGCTTTTAATTGTTCTTCAGTTACCTCAAAAGATTTGTTACTTCCAATACTTTCAATGCCTTTCTCTGCAGATGCTACAGCAACTTCTTGTGTTGGTTTCAAGGTTTCATAGATCGCTGCAATTTCTTTAATATCAACTAAAAGTGTCGCAATTTCAGGATCAGATTCAAATTTCTGAAGCATTTTGATCAGATTTTTTACAACTTTTTTCTGACTGGCAACTAATCCCAAAACTTCTTTGTTCTTGGATTTTCCGGCCATATTGGTTATAAAATGCATCCCTTCTAACCAACCACCTGCTGTGATCAAAACAGACGTATTGTTTCTTTGATTTTCTTTTAAATACAAATATGCATCTACACTGGCTTCAGATACAATTTGCATAATAGAATCTGAATTATTAGGATTTGCTTTCAACCTTGCAGTCATTGATTGAGCAAAATCTCCATCAATACCAAGAGCAGTTGTAAGTTCATTTACATTTTTCAAATAAAAATTAATATCCTGATTTTCCTTATATAACAAGCAAAATGACAGATCGGCTGAATAGGTTCCAAGGTTTACGGATTTCGCAAAAACTGAATTATATTTTGAAATGTTCTTTGCCGGATTCAGGAGTGCCTTATCGAACGCAGCACCCGACATTTTCAAAATAGTAAATGTTTCAATCGGTGAAGGTATATTATATAGTTTGCTACCTAGCTCCGACCCCGAAACATTACTTGTATTAACCGAATCCACAGCCATCTCAGTTGAGGTTTTGGTTGATTCACCACAACTCATCAAAGAAATAACGGCAGTAAATAATGAAATGTTCTTTATCGTTTTATTCATTTTTTAAATGGTGTTTTAAAAAGAATTTAAATCTTGTTTGTAACAAAATTAATAATATTATCGGAATACTGAAATATTTTCGGTTTTATTTAGTTTTTGAATTAAAACTTATAGCAAGGCAGTTTTTTTCGTTTTAAACAATTGCTTATCTTTATACTATGCGTTTACGGGTTATCCTGATCTTTAAGTTGTTATCTGTTTTTAGTGTATGTTTAGCTATAACTGCATCTGCGCAATCAATTGATGAAAAAGTCGTTAAAACTGCTGTATTTTCCTTAGAAATTCAATCTAACGATGATCCATCTCTTAAAAAGATCAACTATAAAAGAACATTTACAACCGGATCAGAACGGGATAAAGAACTCCGCAATGTACTTTTCACCTGTTTCGACAAAGCCTACTTAACTGCCTCTTACGATAGCCTGATCACTGATTCTCTCACACTAAAAGCCTATTTAAGTTTTGGTTCCCCATATAAATGGGCGCTTTTAAAAAATGGAAATGTAGATGAAGGTGTATTAAGTGAAATTGGTTATCGCGAAAAATTGTACAACGATCAACCTATCTATTATAAAGGCGTTAAACGTTTGCAGGAAAAAATAATTACTTATTATGAGAACAATGGTTACCCCTTTGCTTCCGTAAGGCTCGATAGTATTGTTATTTCAGAAGGCACTATTAAAGCGCAACTAAAACTTTCCAAAAATTCGGAAGAGAAAATTGATAGCATCATAATAAGAGGCACAGCTAAAATCAACCCTATCTACCTATACAATTATTTGGGGATCAAACCCGGTAATTTGTATAACGAATCGAAATTAAAAAAAGTAAATGCCCGGATCGCGGAGATTCCTTTTATCCGTTCTTCTAAGCCTGCAAACATTTTGTTCACCAATAAATTTAACAAACTAATATTAAATCTCGAGAAAAAACAGGCCAGCCAGTTTAACGGCATCATTGGTATATTACCTGACAATAACACAGGCAAAATAGTCTTTACAGGAGATGTAAGTTTAAAATTACAAAATGGATTGGGAAGGGGTGAATTGATCGATTTGAATTGGCGCAGACTACAAACTCAAACCCAGGATCTGAAATTACGTTTGGTATACCCCTTCGTATTTCGCTCTCCATTTGGTGTTGATTACAATTTTAAGCTGTACAAAAAAGACACTACCTTTTTGGATATAAATCAAAACATTGGTTTACAATATATTTTTACCGGTGGAAATTATTTCAAAATATTTTATAATAATAAAACATCAACACTACTTTCTACAAAGGGTTTAGAATATTCCACCACACTACCACCCAATGCTGATATTCAAAATAACATGTACGGGATCGGTTTAAAATATGAAAAATTAGATTACCGATTGAATCCACGCAAAGGCTTTTCCTTTTTAGGGAATGCAAGTGCAGGGACAAAAAACATTAAAATAAATCACAAACTGAATCCTGTAGTTTATGAAAAATTAAAACTTAATTCAACTCAATACAATGCCGATATTGAAGCAAGTGTATTCATTCCGGTAATGGATAGAACCACTATAAAGGCTGGTGTTCAGGCTGCATTTTTGTATGGCGAAACTATTTTTCAAAACGAATTATTCCGTATCGGTGGATTAAAAACATTACGAGGTTTTGATGAAGAATCCATTTACGCATCTGCGTTCTCTATTTTCACATTGGAGTATCGGTATATCCTGGAGCAAAATTCGTATTTATATGTTTTTGCTGACGGTGCGTACTATGAGAAAAACAGTGTAGGTAATATTGTACATGATACCCCTATTGGGTTTGGTGCAGGTATAAGTTTTGAAACTAAGGCCGGAATATTTTCCATCAATTATGCATTAGGTAAACAATTTGATAATCCAATTCAGCTTAGAAGTGGGAAAATTCACTTTGGCATTGTTAATTATTTTTAATTTTTTTCGTTTTAATTTATTGGGCGTTTCCCTTTATACCTCACCCTTTGGGGTGAGGTATAAAGGGGCGGGCTTTTCACTTCAATCTTTTCTAAAAAGAAAAGGATTTACGTTGCAATCCCTAACGCAACACATAACCCTTCCAAGAGCATTATATTTACCCGAAAATTTCTAGCTAGTAATTTACTCTCCTTAGTGCTTCTTCGTGTTCTCAGTGCCTTAGTGGTGAATCTTTCCATCAACCACACAAAGAGCATTAAGTTTAAACAACCTACCAAATAATTCCCTAAATTAGCCCTTCGTTAAAAAAATATCAATGGAATTCTTATTTATAGCAGTAGGTTGTATTTTTGGCTTTGTGATTGCTTTTTTGTTTTTTAAATCAAAACAAAATGAAGGCAGTGATACTTCTGAGTTTGATAATAAAATTATTGCACTTGATAAAGAAAAGCTGGTGCTGCAAACCAACATGGCCAATTCGGAAAAAGAAAATCAACGAATTGCGAATGAACTAAAAAACACCAAAGAAGAACTATCGGCAGAATTAAATTCTGAACGTGAAAAATATCTGAAGGACATTAATATTGAAAAAGATAAATTAAGCAAAGCGGAAAGTCGCCTTGCTAAGGCTGAACAGGTGTTTCAATCACAGGAAGAAAAATTCACCACTCTTAAATCTGAGCTCGAGAACGTCCACAAAAAATATACTACAGAGTTTGAAAATATCGCCAATAAAATATTGGATGAAAAAACGCAAAAATTTACTGATCAGAATAAAAACAACCTCGAGATCATATTAAATCCATTAAAAGAAAAGATAAAAGATTTTGAAAGCAAAGTAGAGAAGGCCTATAAAGCGGAATCAGATGAGCGCATCACGCTTAAAGCAGAAATAAAAAACCTGGTTGATCTGAACAAACAAGTGAGTGAGGATGCTAATAATCTTGCTAAGGCCTTAAAAGGTGATAATAAAAAGCAAGGTAACTGGGGCGAAGTTATTTTGGAAAAAGTACTGGAACGTTCCGGTTTGGTTAAAGGACAGGAATATCTAACACAATTCAGCACCAGCAATAGCGAAGGTAGCCGCATTCAACCGGATGCAGTTATTAAACTTCCGGACGACAAACATGTTATTGTGGATGCAAAAGTATCCTTGATAGCCTATGAAGCATGCGTGAATGCTGCCACTGATGAAGAGCGGGAAAGGTTTACGAAGGAACATCTTTTATCTGTTCGCAATCACGTAAAACTATTAAGTGGTAAAGAGTATCAATCTTCGGCAGATTTTAATACACCCGATTTTGTATTGCTTTTCATTCCCATTGAATCTTCCTTTAGCATTGCAGTACAAGCGGATCAGGAACTGTTTAGTTTTGCATGGGACAGGAAAATTGTGATCGTTAGCCCTTCCACCCTATTGGCTACCTTACGTACCATTGCCTCGCTATGGAAACAAGAGCGTCAAACAAAAAATGTAATGGAAATTGCAAGACAAGGCGGAGAGTTATACGATAAATTTGTTGGCTTTTTAGAGGACATGCAAAAAATTGAAAAAGGAATTGAAGCTTCAGGAAAGGCATACCAGGATGCAATAAATAAGCTGAATACAGGAAGTGGAAACCTGATCCGAAGAATTGAGAACATCAAAAAATTAGGTGCAAAAACAAATAAAGAGAAACAAATTCCTTCTAAGTTTTTGGATAACGATGCTCCTTCACAATTATTTATGGAGGGCCCGGAATCATAATGAAAAAAATAATTCTATACCTGGCTTCCCTGCTAATAATCGCATCTTGTGGAACACCTCGCAGAACAAGCAGTACAAGCACACAAAATACTTCTTACAAACGTGATGACAATTCCATCCGACCACTATTTAGTGTGTTTCATGTAAACGATACCCTTTCTGAATTACATTTTAAGATCAGCAGCAAAGAGATACTGTACATGCGCCCGGATGGAATAAATTTTTATTCCAATGTATTGATCTCCTACCGTTTGTTACGATCTTATGATTCAAAAGAAATTTTGGACAGCTCCTCTGTACGCCTTGTAGATATGAACAATGACAATACGGATAAATCCTTACTTGGAAAAATTGATGTAAAAGCAAGATCTCAAAACACTTATTTTTTACGGGTAACTGTTGCTGATCTGAACAGGAATATTGATGTAACCACTGTTATTCCAATCGAAAAAGATAATGATCTGAATCGTCAGAATTTTTTAGTGAAGTCCAAAACAACTGATGCTCCATTGTTTCGTAATTATATAAAAACAAATGAAGAACTTGTTATTAATTACAAAGCAAAAATTGGCGTAAATCTCTATGTACGATATTATGACCGCGATTTCCCTTTAGCTTCTCCCCCATTCTCAATTACAGATCCAAGGCCTTTTCAATATAAACAGGATAGCGCCTTTTCACTTCAATTATCAGCGGATGGCAGTGTTAACTTTACTCCACAAAAAAAAGGTTTTTATCATTTTCAATTGGACACATCAAGGCGTGAAGGCCTCACCTTATTTAATATTTCAGATGTTTTCCCGGAAGTAAAAAAAGCGGAGGACATGGTTCCACCATTACGATTCATAACATCCAAACAGGAATACGATGAGTTAAAAACAAGCTCCAACAAAAAAGCCGCTATTGAAAAATTCTGGATGAACAGCACAGGAAACCAGGACAGAGCAAAAGAAATAATTCGAAAATATTATAACCGTGTACAGGATGCCAACCTATATTTTACATCCTATCTGGAAGGCTGGAAAACAGATAGGGGAATGATCTATTTAATTTATGGTTCGCCCAATGTGACCTATAAAACAGCCAATTCAGAAACATGGATCTATGGCGAAGAAAACAATATCAATTCACTTTCTTACACCTTTTCAAAAACGAATAACCCTTTTACAAACAATGATTTTACGTTGGATCGCTCCGTTGTTTACAAACAATCATGGTACACTGCCGTTGATATATGGCGACAAGGAAGAACGTATTTACAAGATTAATTAAAAAATTATGTTGTATGTTAAATTTTGTATGTTGCATCCTTCATTTTTATTTACAATTTAACATTTAGCATTTAAAACAAAAAAATATGCAAACCAAAGAACAAAGAAAAGAAGAGGAAAGTTTAATATTTGGCTTAAGACCTATTATTGAAGCAGTACGCGCAGGTAAAGAAATTGACAAGCTACTAGTTCAATCAGGTTTAAAAAGTGAATTATTCTCTGAGTTGATGGGAGTTTTGAAACAACATAATGTTGCGTTTCAATATGTACCTGTTGAAAAACTAAACAGACTGACCACTAAAAATCATCAGGGAGTAGTAGGATATATTTCAGCTATTACTTACCATAAAATAAAAAACATTTTGCCCGGTATTATTTCAAGTGGTAAAGCACCTTTGCTTTTGATCTTAGACCGGATAACCGATGTACGTAACTTTGGTGCAATAGCACGTACAGCAGAATGTTCAGGTGTTGATGCCATCATTATTCCTTCTCATGGTGCTGCACAAATTAATGCAGATGCAATGAAAACCTCTGCCGGTGCATTAAATAAAATTACTGTATGCCGTGAAGATAATTTAAAGAGTGTAATTGACTTTTTAAAGGAATGCGGTGTACAAATTGTTGCCTGTACCGAAAAAACAAATGATTATTATTTCCAAATGGACTTTACTGTACCCTCAGCTATTATAATGGGTTCCGAAGAAGATGGAATTTTAAATGAATATCTTCAAAAATCTGATGCTAAAGCAAAGATCCCATTGATGGGTGAAATAGGTTCCTTGAATGTGTCGGTTGCAGCTGGGATCATTTTATATGAAGCGGTTAGTCAGAGGATGGTGAATTGATTTTGTTGCTTTTCTATTTCAGGTAGTACAATATTAAAAAAAACATCAATTACAATTGAAAATATAACAGAACTAAAACCGTATACATACCAAATAAGACAAATAAACATAATTGGTTGCGTTGATAAACATTTTAACACAATAATAGCTCAAAAAACGAAAAAAATATGAGAGAAGAATATTTTGATTATATGGATCAAATGAGAAACCCGGAAGAGCAGAAAATGCGAGAAGAGAGATATTTGTACATGAAATATAAGCAAAAGAGAAATAGGACTATAATTGCCCTAATTTCTTCTATAATAGGTGTATTAATTTATTTTTATTTTAGTTTCATTTTCAAATACGAAAATATAATACCAAAAATTATTGGACTTTCTTTATCAGTGATTGGAATTGCCGTCTATTTGATAAATTACCTACAAAATGATTACAGCATTGGGTCAGACAATAATCGCAATGTGAACTATAGATTGAAACTTGAATTAGAAGAACTTCGCCTTGATTTACAAAAATTAAAAAAGAAAGGAGGGATTCTAAATGACAACACGGATATTAACGAGACGATAAACAATATTATTAATAATACATTTACTGAGGAATTCATTCAGAATAAAATTGAAAAAACGTTTGCTAATAATGCTATTAAAAATGAGCGCTACAATAATTTATTCAGAGAATTTGATAGGACCTCATTACGAATAAATGAGGAATTATTAAGACTTAGAAAAAGTGCAAATATTAATCTAGTAATAGGTTCTTTATTCACGACAGTAGTGATACTTGCACTAACATATGAGGTATTCTTTTCAGAAATCAACTTTGAGAAAATGGTTGACCTACTGTCTCATTATATTCCAAGAATTTCATTGGTAATTTTTGTAGAAATATTCGCTTTTTTCTTTTTAAAATTATATAAATCAAATTTACAGGAAATCAAATACTTTAATAATGAAAAGACTAATGTTGATTTTAAATTAATCACTCTTAAAACTGCTTTATTTCAAGAAGATTTAGAAATGATTAAAATATGTTTATCAGAGTTAATCAAAACAGAAAGAAACTTTATATTAAAAAAAGATGAAAGTACAGTTGAAATAGAGAAAATAAAACACGACAATGCCAACAATAAAATATTAGCTGATTTAATTGAAAAGGTGGTAGCAAAAAAATAATTACTGTGCTTTAGAGTACTTACACATAAGACGGGGGGGGATGTCTCAAAAGCCATTTTACGAGTAAAGAAACTATCGTTTTTAAAATCAAATTTTGTGCCAAAAGTTCCGCTCTTATGATAGCTTCAAATGTTTAACTCAAACAAAATCTGATTTTAAAAAAAATCTGAAAAATGAAATTAATTACTTTTCTATTAACCATAATAATAACCGCAAACCTATACGGACAAACAAATCCGGAAGCCGCAGCAAAGAATGATTTCAAGAAAATACAAATTGGTGTAAACTTTTCACCTGATTATTGTTTTCGCACTTTACAAAACAATGATGGTAGCGCCTCAAGCGACATGATAGTAAAATGGCGAAATGATAATGAAACAGGTAAATTAAGCTTTACAACCGGAATAAATATGATATTCAATTTGAATAAAAATATAGGAATTGGAGCGGGCATTCAATACTCTAACAAAGGTTATCAAATTAAAACAGATGATCTAACCTACGGTTCAATGATAGACCCCAGAAGAGGTTTTACTAATCCATCGGGAGCAGCTATAACAAGTGCGAAATTTATCTACAATGATCATTACATTGATATTCCTTTAAAAATAAATTTAAGTTTCGGTAAAAAGAAAATTCGCTTTGTTACAAGTGGGGGTGTGGCAACTAATATTTTTATCACAGAAACAAGCACAATGGTTTTAAAATATAGTGATGGAACAAAAGATAGAGATACTCAAAAGACTAGCTACAACTATAACAAAGTTAACGTCTCTCCTTTCATCAGCGCTGGAATTGACTGGAAATTTAACGATAGAAACAATTTAAAAATTGAACCAACCATAAGATATGGTGTTTTAAAAATAATTGATGCCCCTGTTACAGGCTATCTTTGGAATGCCGGACTAAATATCAGTTACTATTTTGGGTTAAAATAAATAATTTTAAAACCACTCTTAATACAATGGTTCGGTACTTTTTTATCAATTTTGGCTAAAGCCTCGTCTTCGTTGAGTTTTAGTAGCCACGACCTTAAGGTCGTGGCAATTATAAAACCCTTGA
>JAZJZM010000012.1:0-136628 GCA_040389865.1 Bacteroidota bacterium
AAACTTTATTAAAAGTACAAAAGGAAATGGCAAATGCAAAAGTATTCCGCGCTTCAGCGCACCAATGATATGCATTTGCAACATGCACAATCTCCGCATTTATTTTGAGCCGCGGTTAGGCGCTGCAATTATAATATTTCGTTCGCGTCAACATTGTAGTCGCAAGCTTTTAATTCTTTTAGAAGTAAAAAACGCCAAGTACCGTCTTTGTCGTAAGGAATGTAAATTACTCCTTGATAGTCGGATGGGAATTCAAAATTTTCAGCGGTTTCAACTAATGCAACAACTCTCTCACGCCCAAGTTGGCCTATAAAATAACCCAACTCTAAAATTACATTTTGTCGTGCTCTGAGTTTTCCTTCATCAGGTTTTTGATTTATTGAATAACCGAAGTCGTCTGCTGACAATAATACAACAGCGAATCCAACTTCTGAATGATCAGAAAATTTCTCAATTATTGTTCTGCCCTTATTTGCTTGTTCATGCAAGATTACGGGACTCAACGATAGTTTATCTAAAACTCTTGCAACAGATGCCTTCATTTCCTCATTATGGCCATGAACAATAAAAATGTTATTATTCTGCACTATTGAAGAAGAGCTGATTTTATTTTTATTTGCGGAGTCAAGTTCTGAAAGTTCAAGATCTTCAAGCATTGTATCGATAAGATTCACTATTTTATTTTTGCCGCTCTCCCAACTAGAAACATATATCGATTCAGACATTCCACCAAAACTTATAGTTGGAGAAAGAGAAATTTTCTTTAAAATGTCTTTGTAGCGACTTAATTGACCAAATATTTTCTCTATGTATAATTCTAACTTTTTGCGGATAGCGTCTATTTTATCATAGTCAGAGTATGGCAATGAAATAACCTGAGGTCTAAGTTCAGTTAAAAATTTTTTCGAAGTATTGTTGTCCATATATTGTTGCGCCTAACGGTCAAATATGCGATGCCGTGCGTGGGGTTTTTGAGCGTGTCGGCAAAGGTATAGCATATTTTATGTTGGCGGTTAGTTGCTTCTTTTTCTTTTCACGTTACAGTCCGAGTTATAAAACACAACAGTCGAAAAGCGCAAAGGTCGTTACCTGCGGCCCTAATGTGCGCCAGTCGTAGTGTACAGCGGTCGCAATACACAGAAGTCCACTTACGCAAAGTTTGTAACACACAGAAGTCTAATTACGCTTAGTATTAAGGCAAGCTATTGCATCTCAATAATCCTTCTGACCGATATTTTTCCATCAATACTCATTTTCATAAAATACACTCCCGCATTATAATGTTTTTCTTTTGCACTAAAATTGTATTTGTAATCTCCTTCTGTTTGTTCTGTGTTTACAAGCGTTTCAATCTTTTGTCCAATTGCATTATATATTTCTATTCTTACATCTGATTTTTTTTGTAATGAATAAGTTATTGTTGTTTTTTCTGAATACGGATTTGGGTAAATTGCGATTTGATTGTTAAGTTCTTTTTGAGATAACACGCCAGCTGCAGGATTATTATATTTTACATTTGAACGAGTTGTGCTAATTGAGCGAGTTGGAGTGCAGCTGATATTCCATGTTACGTCCACCAGATAAGCGCCATTCGGAAATGAAGAGTAATTAATATCGGTATAAGTTGAATTGCCTCCTGGAATAGTGGAGCTTATTGGTAAAAAATTACCTGTCCCATTATCGTCTCGGAAAAGGCGATAATAAGTTACCGGATTACCTGTGTTTTCAATATTATACAAAGTCCATTGAAGATTTCCACCAAAATTTTGCAGATGAATTGTATTGTGATACTTACTCATTGGGCTTACAGTGCCGCATTTGCTGAGTATTTCTATTTTATATTTAAACGAAGTTACATTTGGGTTAGCACCATAATCGTGGTATTCGCTGAGAGAATCATAAGCAACCGATGCTATTTGAGAATAGACATTTGAACTTACCTCTCTGTATATTTTAAAGCTATCAATTTGCGTTGTAACTTCTTTTTCCCAAATAACAATGTTGTGCGTGGAAGCGCTATCAACTGTAACAAGGCAAATTGGTTGGGTATCATTTAAAACCGTTAAGTTTATTGTAAGTATACTGTCGCAACCAGGAGCATTAGTTAGCACTTGAGTATATGTGCCACTAGTTGTATAGGTTTGGTTATTTAATATAAAATTAAAACAAGCAATTTCGGTCAATGAAAAAAATGTATTTGTGCAAGGCTTCAACTTATGTATAAAAATAGAGCCGCCCCCTGCAGAAGAAAGGTTAAATACTCCTGCTCCTGGATCAAAATCCACCGTGTCTTGTCGGAAATATCCAGTAGTATAGATATTTTCGGAAGCATCTATGGCAATTGAACTACCATAATCATTGCCTGACCCACTCATTTTTTTTGCAAACACAAAATTTCCAAAACTATCCAGTTTGGATATAAAAATATCTTGAGAACTTGCTGGACTTCCAGTACTAAAATCAATCATTGAAACGAGATTAAATACACCAGATCCCGGATCAAAATCGACAGTATCTTGAAAATAGCCAGTAGTATAAACATTTTCAGATGCATCGACAGCAATAGAAGTACCAAGAGCATCAACGTTGGTAATTCCGCCCATTGCTTTTGCCCATATAAAATTACCGAAAACATCTAATTTAGATACAAAAATATTCACCCCTGTTACTGCCGTGAGGTTGAATACTCCCACTCCCGGATCAAAATCTAGTGTACCAATAAAATTTCCTGTTGTGTATACATTATCTGTTGCGTCTAAAACTATAGAATTTCCATAACTAGCGGTGTTTCCCGTTCCTCCTTCCATAGTTTTTGCCCATACAAAATTTCCAGAGGCATCTAATTTGGATACAAAGGCACTACTTTGTGCCATAGATATGAGGTTGAATACTCCCACTCCCGGATCAAAATCTACCGTGCTACTATAATGTCCAGAAGTATAAATGTTGCCTAATACATCAATAGCAATGGACTTTCCAAAATCCCAATCTGTTCCTCCAATACTTCTTGCCCAAACAAAATTTGCGGATGCATCTAATTTTAAAATGAAAATATCCGAACCACCATATGAGGTAAGATTGAATACCCCTGGTCCCAGATCAAAATCTACAGTAGCGGCTCCTCCTTGACCATAAAACAACCCAGTTATATAAACATTGTTGGAAGTATCAATGGCAATTGAATTGCCAAGGACATCACCATTTTGTGAGCATCCAATTGCGTTTGCCCAAACAAAATTACCGGATGCATCTAATTTTGATATAAACATATAGAAGCCTTGTGAAAACGAAGAAAGATTAAATACTCCAACTCCAGGATCAAAATCAATTGTGCCAGTAAAAGTGCCTGTTGTATAAATATTGCCCAATTTATCAATTACTATAGAGTTAGCATATCCATAGTCGTAATAGCCATTTCCAACCATTGCTTTTGCCCATATAATATTTCCAGAGGAATCAGATTTTGAAACAAAAATAGAATTGGATCCAGGCGAAGTCAAATTTAATACCCCAACTCCAGGATCAAAATCAACTGCCCCACTAAACATCCCTGTGGTATAAACATTGCCTGACGCATCTACAACAATGGAATTTCCTTGATTATTTAAATTTGATCCCCTTATACTTTTTGCCCAATCAAAAACAGCATTTTGAGCATTGGCGTTTGCGTAAATAAAAAGAGAAAGGATAATTAATGTTTTTTTCATGGTTTTAAATTTTTGTTAAATGTTAAATGGCTTAATTCTTTATAGTTGCCGTCTGTCCTCTGCACGTCTGATATGTAATTTTTTTCTATAACTGTCCGCGATCGAAACACGCTTTGGTCTTCATACACAAAGGTCTTCCACGATACAGTCCGCATGTTATTCTCCCCGATGATTATTTTCTCTTTCCTGCAATTACCGCCAACAATTCCCTAAACGCAACTCAATAGCGCTTATTTGTTGTTTTTAGCCAGTATACGCTACCGACTGCGTTTATTTCTGTTATATATTTAATTCTTCAACAATTCCTTCGCATTACTTATCGCAGCAGCAGTGGGTGTTCCTGTACTCAGCATTTTTGCAATTTCCTGCACACGTTCGTTCACTGAAAGCTTTTTGATATTGCTATAGGTTTTATCGTTCTTATCTTCTTTATAAACAAAGAGATGGGATTCGCCTTTGCTGGCTATTTGTGGTAAGTGAGTAATGGTGATCACTTGCATGGCTTTTGCCATTAAATTCATGATGCTGCCTACTTTATCAGCCACATCACCGGAAACACCAGTATCAATTTCATCAAAAATAATGGTGGGCAAAGCGGTAAGCTGTGCAATTAATGATTTAATGCTTAACATCAATCGTGATAATTCACCACCGGAAGCCACTTTGTTCAATTCCTTAAAATCACTGCCTTTGTTGGCAGAAAAAAGGAAATTAACTTTGTCTGTTCCATTTACTGTCAATATCTCTGTTTCCATGTGCTCAACTTTTAGTTGCGCATTGGGCATGGATAAAGCGGAGAGGAGGGAGGCTATTTCTTTTTCAATTTTAGGGATCTCTTTTTTTCTGTTAGCGGCAATTTTCTTTGCAAGCGCAGTTAATGCTCTTTGAACGCTTGTTAATTTCTTTTTCGTTTTTTCAATTTCTGTTTCTAAAGAATTAAATTCAAGCAGTTTATTACTTAGGTCCTCTTTTATAGTAATTAACTCTTCCACACTTTTCACCTGGTGCTTTTGCTGTAAACGATAGATTGCATCCAATTGAATTGTTAGTTTGTCAATTCGTTTAGGGTCGTAAACGATATCCTGCTCAAGGCTTTCCAGCTCATTGCTGATATCTTTTAATTCAATATACGAACTGTTTAGCCGGGTGCTTAATTCATTTATTTCAGGTTTGAATTTTGCCTGGGACGCAATCAGCGATTTTATTTCATTTAAGGAGGCCAGTAAATTTTGTTCGCCACCATTCAGTCCTGTAGCGGCTTTTGAAAGATTTGATTTTATATCTTCCGCATTATTTAAGCCTTCCAACTCTTGTTCAATTCCAGCCTGTTCATCAGGCTTTAAGCCGGCTTCTTCGAGTTCATTGAACTGAAATTGAAAATAATCCAGATCCTTTTTAGCTTGTGATTCCTTTGTGAGCAATTCATTTAAGGCTTTTTCAAGCGCTTTGAATTGTTTAAAGCTAATGGAATATTCTGCCAAGGAATCAGCGTGATTTGCATAGGCATCCACAACTGAAAGCTGGAATTCACTGCCATTAAGTGTTAAGGTTTGATGCTGGGAATGAATATCTATAAGGCGTTCGGCCAATCCTTTTAATTGTGTAAGTGTTACAGGTGTATCATTAATGAAGGCACGTGATTTACCTTCGGGGGTTATTTCCCTGCGGATATTGGTAGTTACTTCATAATCCAATTCGTTGGCCCAGAAAAAATCTTTTAATGCATATTCTTTAATATTAAAAGAGGCTTCCACAATACATTTTTTTGTTTTGTCCTGTAGCGATTGTGTATCAGCGCGGCTACCGGCAATAAGGCCCAAAGCACCTAATAATATTGATTTTCCTGCACCTGTTTCTCCGGTAATGATAGTAAGACCATCCGAAAAGTCAACTTCGAGTTTATCTATTAATGCGTAATTCTGTATGGATAAATGTTTTAACATGAAAGCAAGAGATTAGATTATAAAAAACGTTATAAAACGGAGGTAAAGAATACAAATTCGTTATTCATAACCAATTCAACAAATTTAATGAATATTGGTTTCGGGCAAATTATAAATTATACAATTTAATAACATTTTCAATGTGTTTAAGATGCTTATGTTTTTTCAGTAGATGATGTTCGCGTTAGGGATTGCAGCGTAAATCCTTCCCTTCCGCCAATAGGCGGAAGGGAAGATTGAAGCGAAAAGCCCGCCCCTTTCTCTTTTAAGAAAGGGGAACGCCCAAAATGAACTAATTTGTAATTTTTCATTTGAATAAAATATTTTAATAGAAAAACAATACCAAAACTCCCAAACAAATTAAAATTCAGCCCCATCTCAAATAAGTGCCAATTTGTCTAAATTCTTGGCTTGGCATACCGATTGAACCCATAAATATGTTATTTTAATTTTTATGACTAATCTCCCTGGGATATGACAGATAATTTCGACTTAAACGGCTTAATACCAATGATCAACGATGATATCATTGATGAAGATACAGAGTTTATCCCTTTGCTTTCATCGGAAGATGAGCACCAGATGAACTCCGAAAAGGTACCTGATGAACTGTCAATTTTACCATTGCGTAATACGGTTTTGTTTCCGGGTGTAGTGATTCCTATCACTGTTGGTAGGGATAAATCCATCAATCTGATAAAAGATGCCTACAAAGGTGATAAGATCATAGGGGTGGTTTCTCAAAAAAACGATACCATCGAAGACCCATCTATTGAAGATCTCAACAGAATAGGAACCGTAGCACAGATCATTAAAATGTTACGTATGCCTGATGGCAATACTACTGTAATTATTCAAGGTAAAAGACGCTTTGAATTAAAGGATGTAATTCAAACAGAGCCCTACATAAGAGCGGCAATTATTCCTTTTGCTGAAACAGCACCAGCTAAAGAAGATCAGGAGTTTATTGCACTTACATCGTCATTAAAAGATCTGGCATTACAGATCATCAAATTAAGTCCCCATATACCCAGCGAAGCAGGGTTTGCATTACGCAATATTGAGAGTCCTTCGTTCCTTATTAATTTTATTTCATCCAATATGAATGCGCTTGTTGCTGAAAAGCAAAAGATGCTGGAGGTGGCTGATCTAAAGGAACGTGCCACCTTGGTATTATCCAACCTTACCAAAGAACTGCAAATGCTGGAGTTGAAAAATCAAATTCAATCAAAGGTAAAAGTGGATCTGGATAAACAACAGCGCGATTATTTTTTGCAGCAACAAATGAAAACCATCCAGGAGGAACTTGGCGAAAATAATTTCGCACAGGATATTCAGGGGATGAAAGATCGTGCTAAAACAAAAAAGTGGTCGATTGAGGTTTCTGAATCATTTAATAAAGCGATCAGCAAATTGGAGCGGATGAATCCGAATGCTGCTGAATATGCGATACAAACAAGCTACCTCGAAGTAATACTGGATCTGCCCTGGAATGAGATCACAACCGATAATTTCGATCTTAAATTTGCCGAAAAGACCTTAAATAAAGATCATTTTGGGATGGATAAAGTAAAGGAGCGTATCATCGAACACCTTGCGATCCTTAAATTAAAAGGCAATATGAAATCGCCAATCCTTTGTTTATACGGCCCTCCGGGAGTTGGTAAAACATCGTTGGGGAAAAGTATCGCGGAAGCATTAGGGCGTAAATATGTACGTATGAGTTTGGGTGGTTTACGTGACGAAGCAGAAATAAGAGGACATCGTAAAACCTATATCGGTGCTATGCCAGGGCGGGTATTGCAAAATATTAAAAAGGCAGGCACCTCCAATCCTGTATTTATTTTAGATGAGATCGATAAAGTAGGAAATGAGTTTCATGGTGATCCGTCATCGGCCTTATTGGAAGTGTTGGATCCGGAACAAAATAATACATTCTACGACAACTATGTAGAGATGGATTACGACCTATCAAAGGTGTTGTTTATTGCCACTGCCAATTCATTGAGTAGTATTCAGCCCGCTTTGCGCGACAGGATGGAGATCATCGAAATTACAGGGTATACCATTGAAGAAAAAATGGAAATAGCCAAACGCCACTTGTTGCCAAAGCAAATAGAAGAACAAGGTTTGAAAGTAGGACAGATAGAATTGAATGCAGAAATTTTTGAATACATCATTGAAAATTACACGCGCGAATCAGGTGTTCGCGGATTGGAAAAAGTGATCGCTAAAATTGTACGAAATGCTGCTAAATCCATTGCGATGGAGCAGAAATACAATGTAAAAGTGGAAGTGAAAAATCTCGTAAAAATACTTGGACCGGCACATGCAAAAGACAGATACCAAGGGAATGATGTTGCCGGTGTTGTTACCGGTTTAGCATGGACCTCCGTTGGTGGTGATATTTTATTTATTGAAACCAGTATTACCAGAGGTAATGGAAAGCTAACCTTAACAGGTAATTTGGGTGATGTGATGAAAGAATCGGCAGTGATCGCTTTGGAATATATAAAAGCACACAGTAGCATTCTCGGTTTAAAACCGGATGTATTTGATAAATGGAACATACATATCCATGTGCCTGAAGGCGCTACCCCTAAAGATGGGCCAAGTGCAGGTATTACAATGCTTACAGCAATCGCATCGGCATTTACACAACGTAAAGTGAAGAAAGAATTGGCGATGACGGGAGAAATTACATTGCGTGGACGTGTGTTAGCAGTTGGCGGCATCAAAGAAAAAATACTGGCTGCAAAACGTGCAGGCATCAAAGAAATCATTTTGTGTATCGACAATAAAAAAGATATTGACGACATCAAAAAAGAATACATTAAAGATCTGAAATTTCATTATGTAGAGAAGATGATCGATGTAGTAAAACTGGCTCTATTAAAGGAAAAGGTAGATAATCCGATTGATTTTACATATAATGGGGAAGTGAAGAAAAAATAAAAGAGAAGCAAGAATTAAGAACCAAGAGCCAAGATTGCTTTGATTGTTGAATTTTAAAGGGGAAGCAAGAATAAAGATTCAAGAGTCAGGATTGCTTTGATTGTTGAATTTTAAAGTGGAATCAAGAATAAAGATTCAAGAGTCAGGATTGCTTTGATTTTTTTAATCTTGCCTCTTGACTCTACCATCTTGAATCTATTTCCTATTTAAACTCCTCGATAAACAATTGTTTGTTACAGAACGGATATTCATATTCCTGCTGATTGGAGCAAACAAAAATTAAACGGTTTTTAGAATAATTGTGTATTAATTCCTGATACCAGTCAATCGCTTTTTTATCAAGGTTGGAAGTTGGTTCATCAAGCAATAGGAGAGGAGTGTCGCTCAAAATGGCTAAGGCTAATCTCACCCGTTGTTTCATTCCAGACGAATACTGTTTTAATTGTTTATCTTTTGCTTTTTCGAGTTGAGTCAGCTCTATTATTTTTTTTGTATCCAGCTCTTTATAAAACGGTTTGAACTTAGCCTGGAATTCAATTGATTCAGCCAATGTAAACTCTTCGAAAAGTTCAAGGTAGGGAGCTGCAAAACTTAGATGTTTGAAAATAGTCTCATTTTCAATTTTGGAATCCGAAATAGTATAATTTACCTCACCCTCCGATTGCATTATATTACCTGTAATTACTTGCAAAAGGGTTGATTTCCCTGAACCATTTCCACCTAAAATAACGTAATTATTATCACTTGTGAATTCGTAATTTACCTTACGGAATATCCACTCGTAATTATAGCGTTTACCTACGTTATTTAGTTTGATTTGCATTGAATTAAAAATAAGTTGGAAGGGAAAATAAGTTGGAAAGTTTAAAGTTTCAAAGTTTAAAGTTTGGCTTACTTGTTTGGATTATTATTCAAAACATAAAACCCTGATTTAGTTAACTTTCAACTTTGAACTTTAAACTTTGAACTTTAAACTTTTGAACTTTAAACTTAACTAATCCCTCTCATAATTCCATTTTTTGAGTCGCGGATGAAATCCAGGATCTGCTCTTTTTCGTTAGAAGCCGGTGCTTCCTGCTCAATAATAGCCAATGCATTGGTTACGTTATGTCCTTTAATATAAAGTGTACGATAGATATCTTCTATTTCAAGAATTCGTTCATTGCTATAACCTCTTCTACGTAAACCTACTGAATTGATCCCTATGTATTGCAATGGCTCACGTGCAGCTTTAGTAAATGGCGGAACATTTTTACGAACCAATGAACCTCCTGTAATAAATGCATGCGCACCAATTTTAACAAATTGCTGAACAGCCACAAGACCTTCCAAAATAGTGTTGTCTTCAATTTCAACATGCCCCGCAAGGTTCACGCTGTTTGCTATTACAATATTATTACCAATAATACAATCATGTGCGATGTGTACATAAGCCATTATTAAACAGTTGCTACCGATAGCTGTTTTCATTTTATCGGTGGTTCCCCTGTTAATAGTAACGCATTCCCGAATGGTAGTGCCGTCACCAATTTCAGCGGTAGTATCTTCACCTTTAAATTTAAGATCTTGCGGAATAGCCGAAATAACTGCTCCCGGAAATATCCTGCAATTTTTACCGATCCGTGCACCCTGAAAAATGGTAACATTTGGTCCTATCCAGGTTCCATCACCAATTTCAACATTTTCATAAACGGTTGAAAAGGGTTCAATTGTTACGTCTTTACCTATTTTTGCATTAGGATGTATGTACGAGAGTTGGCTCATTATTTTTTATTTTTACAATTTGTGCCATCATTTCGGCTTCCATAACCGGTTTGTTATTCACATAAGCAATGCCTTTCATGTGGCAAATACCTCTGCGGATAGGCGTTAATAATTTTAAGTCGAATACAACAGTATCACCCGGGATCACTTTTTGTTTGAACTTAACACCATCTAATTTCATAAAGTAGGTTAAGTAATTTTCAGGATCAGGTACTGTTTTAAGAACCAGGATACCACCGGTTTGTGCCATTGCTTCTACAAGTAAAACACCTGGCATTACAGGGTTTTCAGGGAAGTGCCCTTTAAAGAACTCTTCATTCATTGTAACATTTTTTACTCCAACTACTGATTCCTGAGTAAGTTCCATGATCTTGTCGATCAATAAAAAGGGTTGACGATGTGGCAATAATTTTTGAATGTCCATGATGTTGAGTACCGGTTCTTTACTCAGGTCAAACATTGGACTAGCATTTTTCTTAGCGCGTTGACTTTTAATAAGTGCTTTTATTTTTTTTGCAAAAGCAATGTTTCCTGCATGTCCCGGACGTGCTGCCAGAATGTGCATTTTTAAAGGAACACCAACTAAGGCAAGATCACCAACAATATCAAGTAATTTATGACGTGCAGGTTCGTTAAAATAATGAAGAGTAGTATTGTTTAATACTCCCTTACCTTTTATCTCCACATCTTCTTTATGGAATATTTTTTTTAAATGATTGATCTGGTCTTCCGAAATTTCTTTATCAACCAATACAATGGCATTGTTCAGATCTCCGCCCTTGATCAGATCATTTGCCAGCAATGCTTCTAATTCGTGTAAAAACACAAAAGTGCGGCACATGGCAATATCTGTTTTAAATTGGTTCACATTGTAAATGTGGGCATGCTGAGTGCCTAATACATCAGAATTATAATCAACCATAACAGTGAGTCTGAAACTATCCTGTGGAACAGCAAGCATCTCTACATTTTTAATAGGATCCTCATAAGTCAGGTTTTCTTTCAGCTCAAAATAAATCCGTTCAGCATTTTGTTCCATAAGGCCTGCGCCTTCTAATAATTTAATGAAAGGCATAGAACTACCATCCATTATTGGAATTTCGGGACCATCCAACTGAATAAGCATATTGTCGATTTCAAGGCCTACTAATGCAGCAAGCACATGCTCTGTGGTATAAACCCTGGCTCCATTTTGCTCAAGAGTAGTTCCACGAGCCGTGTCAATTACATTGTCAACATCAGCATCAATTATTGGGTTGTCAGTAAGGTCAACACGTTGGAATTTATAACCGTGATTTTCAGGTGCAGGAACAAACGTAAGATTTACTTGTTTTCCGGTGTGTAAACCGGTACCTGAAATAGATACCTGTTTTTTTATGGTTCTTTGTTTTATGATCATTAGTATACTATAAAATCAGAATATAATTAATTTTTAAGTGTCGTTAAATTTTTGCCGATTGCCAAGAAGATGCTTTAAAGCATCCAATGCCAATCACCACAAATATAAATTAAAAAAGCGAATGTTCATTCAACCGGTTTTCCCTGATTTCTACAAGATATTGTTAACAAGTTCAATGATATTAAATCAAATTACTCTAAATTTCTTTGTAGTTAATAAAATAATTTTAATCCTAGTCCCAATCATGGTAACTATGATGGCTCCCTCCTTCAAAAGAATCAGAGCCGGAGCCCGATTTATTTTTGGCCATAGGAACCTTCACATAAAGTCCAAAACAGTTGTATTTTGTTTTGTCAACCAAGCGTCTGCGATAATCTACCCCAACAAAATAGTTCGCCCATACGGAGCTTTGCATTCCAAGATGAGCTTTTCCCTGAAAGGTATTTATTTCTAACAAAGGACCTAAAGCAAGGCCGGCTAGGCCAAATCCAGTCTGCATTTCACTGTATATGCGGATCCGGTTCTTTTCAAATTCAATGCCTCCATCAACTCCATAAAAAAAATGATTAAGGTTCCAATAAGAACCTTCTATGGCAAATGAAAATCGTTTTTTTTCGCCTCCTAAATTAATATGCAGCATGGGCCCAATTGTCCAAAATTCCTGGGAAAAGCCTATTTTAGAGATCGTAATCAAAAAAAATAGTAGAATAAATAGTTTTCTTTTCATCCTCTTTTTTTTGAAATTGTTGAAAATTTTATCAATCCGGCTTGTAAAGTACCAATTTTTAACAAAAAGAAGCCTATTTGGGATAACACAAATAGTGTTTTTTTACGGTTTTAGCCAATACATCAATATTGAGTTGATCCGATGCTTTTGCAACATCAGCAGTACTTCCGTCTTTAAATAAAATATTAATACCTATTTCATCCCCCCTGTAAGCGTCATTGGCTACAGTACCTGAAAAAACAAAGTAATTGACCTCCTTATCATTTACCTTATATCTTTTTTTTACCTCATCTTTAATTTGTCGGATCTTCGCTTCTTTAAATGGCTGATTTTGCATTTCCACTTTTAATAATCTACGGTTTACCAGTTGTGTGCAAAGCATCGAAAGAACCTGATCTTTATGAGTTGTCCATACTTTAATGGATGTCATAATATCATAATCATCCAAAATAGCGAAGGCGTCCAGTAATTTTGGATCATCTTTGAAATCTTTTTTACTGTATTGTTTGTATAAAAAAATCTTAAGGGCAGGTGTACAAAACAGATCTACTTTTTTTTGTGCAAGTTCTTTGGCACGTTTTAAAATATTTACCAATAAATTTTCGGCACTCAAAACAGTTTTATGTAAATAAACCTGCCAATACATTAACCTGCGGGCTATCAGGAATTTTTCGATTGAATAAATCCCCTTGGCTTCCACTGCCAGTTGATCGTTTGCAACATTTAACATTTTAATGATGCGGTCGGAACTAATAACACCTTCGGAAACACCGGTAAAAAAACTATCGCGTTTCAGATAGTCTAAGCGGTCCATATCTAATTGACTTGAAACCAGTTGATGCAAAAACTTTTTATGATATTTATTTTGGAAAATTTTAATTGCTAACGTAAGCTCACCTTTAAATTCGTCATTAAGCCTACCCATAAATAGCTGAGAAATATCTTCATGATTAACATTATTTACGATGCTATGCTCTAATGCATGAGAAAAAGGACCATGACCAATGTCATGCAAAAGAATGGCAATTGTAACCGCTTTAGCTTCATCATCGGTAATTTCATGTCCCTTAGAGCGTATCTCTTCAATGGCTTGTCCCATCAAATGCATTGCCCCCATTGCGTGATGAAAGCGGGTATGCAGTGCCCCCGGGTAAACCAGGTTAGTTAATCCTAACTGTTTTATTCTTCGTAAACGCTGAAAAAAAGGGTGCTCTATCAGATCGAAAATGATCTCATATGGCAGTGAAACAAAACCATAAATAGGGTCATTAAATATTTTACGTTTGTTGTAGAATGAATCCATATAGTTTTAATCTTTTGCCAAAGATAATTGAATTTGCGATTCTACTAAAATTCAAGTTTTAAAAAGTTAAGATAACCGTTCACGTTTAATCCCAAACATTGTTTTAGGCCTCTCGGCTATTTAAAATAACCTGTCATCGATTTTGCACGAAGGCAAACATGGTGTTTAAATAAATTTGTCAAAAAAAATGAACGCACCATGGGGTCATTTTTGAATTTAAATAAAACAATTATGAAACCTAACATTGGAATTTCCGAAAAAAAATTAAATAACGTTAACACTATCTTGTCATCCATGCTATCTAACGAAATGACCTTGTATATTAAAACCAGGAAATTTCATTGGAATGTATCAGGTGGTAGCTTTATGGAACTTCATAAACTATTCGAGAATCAATACAAACAACTCGAAGAATCAATTGACGAAGTTGCTGAGCGGATCAATAAATTGGGTGGTAACACAATAGGTACGATGCAGGAGTTTTTAAAAATCTCTATAATTAAAGAGGAGCCCGGCAAGTATGATTCATCAAAAGATTTGATCAAACAATTGCTGAAGGATCATGAAACCATAATCATTGAACTGCGCAGCAACGTTAAGGATTGCCTTAACAAATTTGAAGATGCAGGTACTACCGATTTCCTTACAGGATTATTGGTGCAGCATGAAACTATTGCCTGGACGCTGAGAAGATATTTGAAATAACAGGAAAATGAATAGTGATCCAGGATCTTTGTTAAATGCCTTGCCCCCGGCTAATTCCCCGAATAATGCAATGGCTGTGGAGATGGAACATTTAAGCAAATCATTTGGGACAAACTGTGTATTAAAGGATATTAGTTTTCGTATTAAAAAAGGAGAGAACCTTGTTATACTTGGAAAATCGGGGAGTGGGAAATCAGTGCTTATTAAGTGCCTGGCAGGATTAATAGATCACGAGCAGGGCTCGCTACTGATTTTAGGGAAAAGAATTTCTGATCTGAATAAGAAGGAAAGAGAAGGAACTCGAAAAAAGATCGGTTTTTTATTTCAAAGTGGTGCCTTATACGATTCAATGAGCGTAAAGGAAAACCTTGAATTTCCACTCAAAAAGGCATTACGGTTAAAGTCGAAAGAAAAAATAAAGTTGTTGGTTGAGGAAGCATTGAATAATATTGGGCTTTCAACGTCCATCGATAAAATGCCATCAGAACTCTCCGGTGGTATGAGAAAAAGATTAAGTCTTGCCCGAACCTTGATCCTTCAACCAGAAATAATATTTTATGATGAACCCACCACAGGTTTAGACCCTATCACATCAAAAGAAATAAGCCATCTTATATTGGATGTGCAAAAAAAACACAACACTTCTTCCATCATCATCACACATGATATGGATTGTGCCAGAATTACAGCAAATAGAGTTATAGTACTTAAAGATGGGCTATTTTTTGCTGAAGGTACTTTTGAGGAATTAGAAAAATCAAATGATGAATGGATCCGTTCATTCTTTGATTAATATTTTTTGCCCTTGCTATTTTTCTCCCGCAGATTTCACATATTTACGCAGATAGTAGGGATATTTTTTTCTTCCATTATCATCGAAATCTGTGTGATTTATTGGATCCAGGAAGGATCTGTTGGCCCTCCATAGAAAACATACTCCCAGCTTTTTATAAACCTGAGTTCGATTAATACTCAAGGCTAAAGTCTTATAATAATGGGTTCTTTGGTTACCCCACTTCTTAAAAGACGCGGTTATTAGTTCCACCTAAATGGTAATTGCTATTTGATTTGATTAGCTTAGTCTTCGTCTTTTATAACCACGGTCTTCAGACCGTGGTTGAAATGTGTTTATTTTATTGGGCTTTAGCCATGATACTTATTGTCAACTATTTTCAATATATTTGAATACAGGGAAGCCGAAAACTGTTAGAGTAGGCATTAAAAATAAAACTATAAATCATGAAAAAAATCATTTCAAGTCTTGCTTTATTTTGTCTTGTGTTTATTTTCACTTCTTCTATTAACGCTCAAGAATTAAGAAGTTCGTCAGGAAGCAGTACCGGTAAGATCGATTCTGACGGAACGATCAGGAACGGCTCTGGAAGTAGCGTGGGGAAGATTGATTCAGGTGGAACCATAAGAAACAGTTCAGGAAGTAGCATTGGAAAGATCGATTCAGACGGAACGATCAGAAACGGATCCGGTAGCAGCATTGGAAAAGTGGAATCTGATGGAACAGTAAGAAATAGTTCAGGTAGCAGTATTGGTAAAATTGAATCGGGTGGAACTGTCAGAAATAGTTCAGGAAGCAGTATTGGAAGTGCAAACGGAGTGAAAAAAGAATGGGCCGCTGTTGTTTTTTTCTTCTTTACGTTTTAAATAAACTTGATAAAAAAAAATCCCCCGCAATTTTGCGGGGGATTTTTTTTTATAAGATTCTTACTAGTGGTGTGCTTCCCCAGAAGTTTTAGTTTCACCTTCATGGCCTTTACAGCAGCTTTTAACAGGAGCTGTACCGGCATGTTCCATACACAATGCTTTTTCATCTGATGAACATTTCATTGAATCGCAATAAGCTGCACATTCTTCTTTGCTCATAGTCATGCATTTTTCCATGTCGCATTTTGCGCCAACAAATTTGCCTTCTGCATTATACATGCTCATGCAATATGCTTTTTCAGTCGCAGAACATCCTTTTTCATCACACATTTTTGCACACTCATCTTTTGTCATAGTAGCACATTTGCTCATATCACATTTGCTGTGCATACTTGTGCAAGAACCATGCACTTCTTCGCCACCCATCATACATTCTTTTTTCATTCCGCAAGCATCATCTCCACCTTCGGAAGAAACAACAGCGATGTATGGTGCAATTACCAAAGAAACAATAGACATTAATTTGATAAGGATATTCATGGATGGACCTGAAGTATCTTTGAATGGATCACCAACAGTATCACCTGTTACAGATGCTTTGTGTGGTTCCGATTTTTTGTAGAACATTTCACCATTGATCAATACTCCTTTTTCGAACGATTTTTTTGCATTGTCCCAAGCACCACCTGCATTACTTTGAAAAATACCCATCAATACACCTGATACCGTTACACCTGCTAATAAACCTCCCAACATCTCTGCTGAACTTGCGTTATCAAACATACCTTTAAAACCAAACCCAACAATCAATGGTGTTATTAAAGCAATTGCTCCCGGCATCATCATTTCACGAATAGATGCTTTGGTTGAAATAGCAACACATTTTTCGTATTCCGGTTTTGCTTTGTATTCCATAATTCCAGGGATTTCGCGAAACTGTCTTCTCACTTCCTGAACCATATCCATAGCTGCTTTACCAACGGCTTGGATACACAATGCAGAAAAAATGAAAGGGATCATTCCACCAACAAAAAGTGCTGCCAAAACAGGTGCTTTATAAATATCGATAGCATCTATTCCTGCTACACCAACAAAGGCTGCAAATAGTGCTAATGAAGTTAATGCAGCTGAAGCAATTGCAAATCCTTTTCCGGTAGCAGCTGTAGTATTACCTACTGCATCTAAATTATCAGTACGTTCACGAACTTCAGGAGGTAACATGCTCATTTCGGCAATACCACCTGCATTATCAGCTATCGGTCCAAAAGCATCGATCGCTAATTGCATAGCAGTTGTTGCCATCATACCGGCAGCAGCAATTGCAACCCCATATAGTCCGGCAAAATAATAAGATGCCATAATACCTGCAGCCAATGTTAAAATTGGAATTACAGTAGATTTCATACCTACAGCTAAACCGCCAATAATGTTAGTTGCATGTCCCGTAGATGATTGTTGAATGATCGACATTACCGGAGGCTTACCCATTGCTGTGTAATACTCTGTTACAATACTCATGATAGCGCCAACCACAGTTCCTACAACAATTGCTAAAAACACGTTTAATCTTGAAAATGCATACCCGCGTAGGCTCAATTCTTCCGGTAACATCCACATTACTACAAAATAAGACGCAACAACAGTAATGATCATTGATGACCAGTTACCTAAGTTCAATGCGCTTTGTACATTTGATTTGTCATCTTTGATACGAACAAACCAGGTTCCAACAATAGAGAAAACAATTCCTAAACCACATATTACCATTGGTAATAATATTGGAGACATTCCATTAAAATTATCAACCACTGTAATTTCTTGTCCTAAGATCATGGTAGCCAAAATTGTTGCCACATAAGAACCAAAAAGATCGGCACCCATACCTGCAACATCACCTACGTTATCACCCACATTATCAGCAATTGTAGCTGGGTTACGTACATCATCTTCCGGAATACCTGCTTCCACTTTACCAACAAGATCCGCTCCAACGTCAGCTGCTTTTGTATAAATACCACCACCTACTCTTGCAAATAAAGCAATAGACTCAGCACCTAAAGAGAAACCTGTCAAAACCTCGATGGCTGTTTTCATGTTAACAACATCAACACCATCTACACCAATTACATTAAATATTTTTAAGAAAACAATGAACAAACTACCTAAACCAAGTATTGCTAAACCAGCAACACCTAACCCCATTACGGTTCCGCCAGTAAAAGAAACTTTCAACGCTTGTTTTAAACTTGTTTTAGCAGCTTGTGTGGTACGAACGTTTGCTTTGGTAGCAACCTTCATTCCTATGTATCCTGCTGTAGCAGAGAAAACAGCCCCAATAATAAAGGCGATGGAAATGATCCAGCTGGAGTGGATTTCTTTACCGTTGATTTCATGAATTGTTCCGGAATACGCTAACAATGCTGCAGCAAATACCACGAAAATGCTAAGTACTTTCCATTCCGCTTTTAAAAATGCCATTGCTCCATCTGCAATGTATCCTGCAAGTTCCTGCATTTTTGCATCACCCGCATCTTGTTTACTAACCCAGACAGATTTTACCGCCATTACAATCAATCCAAGGATTCCTAATGCGGGAACCAAATACATTATTTCATTCATACTTTTGTCTTAATTTTTAATTATTGTTTATTGATTTTCTTAACGAGTTTGAATTTTTGCAAAAAAAACAATCTTTTTCGCTAAACGGTTCATTGTTAAGCGATTACTAATGTTAATTTTAAAATTCGGTGCAAACTTATGTAAAATCTTACGGAATATCAAAAAAACAAGACAAATGGACAAAAATAAAGGTTGGATATTATGTAATGGTTTGGAAATCAAACCTATTGCTTTTTACTAAGAAAGAAGACATTTTACTTATTCGAGAGCACGTTTGTTGAACATGATATAACCAAAATGGAAGAGTACAGAGAAGGGCTTTTTTTCCTGATCGTAATAATTTACGCTTAAACTCAATGGACCAACTGGGGTACTCCAAACAATTGCTCCGGTAGCAATATAATGCTGTAAAGCAAATACACTGCTATAATCGGTTTTTAGCTGGGCAGTTTTAATAAAGGCCTGAACAGGTTGAAATATGTATCCCTCAGCACGCAATTCAATGTTTTCACTGAAGTTAACAACAAATTTTAAACCTCCGGCTAAATATTGATGCGCCCTATAATTTTCTAAGAAAATTGTTTTACTGTCGGGGGTTGGTTGAAAAGCGGGTGCTGATAATACACTTGCAGTATAATTATTAAAAAGAGTTTTGGTGGAATATACAGCCTCGCCCAATAAACCTATTTTTAACGTACCTTTTCTATTAAAATATTTTTCGCCTTTTGCCTTTAAAGCAACCCATTCATGATATTTTTTAAATTTATTTTCTCCAATGATCGATGTAGAACCAGGGGTATTGGTTTCTAATCCGTTCACATATTGCAATTTAATATTTACAAAGCTGCCTTGATTCGCATACTGTTTCCGGTTCAATGAATTGATCTCATAATATCCCTGATAGTTGAACATATCAAAATCGGTGCGATCAGTAGTGTCATCTTCCGTAAACTGTGTAGTTTGATAATATTTGTCGGTAATTCTGCCAGTTCCTGCTCCAAGTACCATTCGTCCTTTTTTACCTGTAGGGAAACCAATATTCACATTGCCGTATTGTTCATTTTGTTTCAGATAGGCAGGTTTTACATCCTTTAAAAATGAACTGCTGCTTGAAAAATAATCCCATTTATTCCAGGTAATACTCGGTTCAACATAAATTGGTGTTCTGAAAGGGAAATCGAAACGTGTTTTGATTTGTGCTGAATTATATAGCTTACCAAAATACGCGTTAGCCGTTATAGCAGCCGCAAACTGATCCAGGTAATTATATTGAAGCCCAAGATATCCCTGACTTATTGGACGATTAGAAAAATTACCGCCAAAATAAGTAACAATGTCCCGCTCTTTTTTAACCTTTAAATATAGATCGTAAAATCCTGATTGCGGATTAAATTTAGCTTTTGGGTATATATATTTTATTTTATTGTCGGAAGCAAGTCGGAAATATCCTTCTTTAATTTCTTCTATACTTACCTGTTTAATATTATTCCGTAGCAACTTTGGTGAATATTCTGATTGTTTAGTATCTTGCTTACTATTCTGACGTAAAATTCTTCTCGCATATTCCGCTTGCTTACTGTTTAAGCCTTCTATAAAAATATTATCAAAAATAATTTCCGGGATTTTTGCCCTAAACTTAGCGCGATTAGCTTTAATTTCATCAGAACTTACTCTTCTTACAGTGTGGGCTTTTATGAAATCCATTTGACGCATAGTAGCAACATAGCCACTATCAATGGTTGGCTGCGGGTTGGTGAAGTCAAAAAGGCTGACATTTGTTTTAGGTTTGATAATTAATCCGGCTTCACAGGGTACGTCAAAATTTGTTTTACCAAGTAACATACATTTGATCTGAGATATAATGTTATCCTCATCTGCAGCTGGAATATTATCAGCTACAGTACTTCCGATAATAAAATCAGGATAAAAATCTTCATACATAATGTTGGAGGGGAAATTATTATAAAATCCACCGTCATACAATAATCTTCCATCTACCGAAACAGGAGGAATGAAAAATGGGTAGGCTATTGAAGAGCGCACCGCCTGCCCTAAATCACCTGATTTCATAATAACAGATTCTTTTTTATGAACGTCAGCAGCCAAACAGCGAAAAGGGATGAATAAGCTATCGAAATCATATTTTGCTGCAGCGGATGGCCCTGTAGTAAATTCTAATAAACCAAAATCCAACGAAAGTGGATTCAATACGTTAGTGGGTAGCCTTAATTTAAGAGCAGAATCAAGTGATAATTTAAAACTTATCCAGGAGGGATCTCTGTCGTTATTTTTAAAATAATAGGCATACTTTTCGTCAATGGTTCCTTTGGACATATCTATGTATGCTTCGGTTTTTACGAAAGCCTCTATTTGGGTTGGTGAATACCCTAAAGCATACATGGAGCCAATTAATGCGCCTTGAGATGTTCCGGTGATGTAATCTACAGGAATGTTATTTTCTTCAAGTGCTTTTAAAACTCCGATATGCGCGTAACCTGCAGCACCACCACCACTAAACACAACGCCTATTTTTTGAGCACTTGAAAATTGCTGAGAGAAAATGAGCAGAATGAATAAAATAAAGTAATTTTTTTGTTGTCCTAGGCTCATTGGTAAAGGATATGAATAATAGCTTACAAAATTACCAAAAAATAATGCAGAAAAAATACATTATTAAAATTAATTAGAGATTAGTTGAAATGGAGATTTAGAGAATTAATAAATTAAAGAATTGGAGCGTTTTATAATAAAGTCAATTTCATTCAATAAATCCGAATTCACTAATTTACCATTTCTCTGATCTTTTCAAAATAGGCTGGAGCCTGCAACAGACGAGATCCGTACCATGAAAATAACTCCCCATCCACAATAATTATTTTTGCTTCAGGACAAATTGATCGAAGTTCCAAAATATGCTTTTCTTTAAAAGGGTAGGGTTCTGAAGAAAGTAATATCACTTCAGGGTTTATTTCCGCAATTTGCTGTTCGCTAACTTCTGGATAACGCATTGAATTGGAACTGGCAAATACATTGTTAAATCCACAACGGCTAAGCATATCATTAATAAATGTATTGCCACCGGCTACCATAAATGGTTTTCGCCAAATGAAGTAAGCCACATTTAGTTTTGAGTTTAACGTTGGGTATTTAACGTTGAGATCGTTGAATTGCGATTCTATTTGCAGTTTTAAATGAACAGCTTCCTGCGGTTTACCAACTAATGTTCCCACATGAACGATCATATTTAACGCATCTTTCAGAGTGTAAATGTCACTCATCCATACCTTGTGATCCTTCATTAATTGTTCGATCTGCCCTTTTTCATTTTCCTCTTTGTTGCCAATGATCAGATCGGGGTTCAGTTGTTTTATTTTTTCGAAATCTATTTTTTTCGTTCCTCCAATACGTGTTTTGGTATGAAACCACTCATTAGGATGAATACAAAATTTGGTGATACCAACCACTTCATCGCGTAAGCCGAGGTCATATAACAATTCTGTTTGGGAAGGCACCAGAGAGATAATCCTTTTCGGAGGGAAAGGGAGCTCAATTTTTCTATTAAGCTGATCGGTGAAGAAGTTCAAAGTTTAAAGTTTGACAATTTGAAAGTTCAGGTTCAAAGCTGGAAAGTTTAAAGCTATTTATATAATCAACTTTTTAACTTTCCAACTTTAAACTTTAAACTATTTAGTTAATGCATTTATTATATCGTAACGGGTAATAATGTATGTTTTATCTAATTTGAAATCTTTTACCAAAACTGCAGGATTTTTATCCGTGATCATTGCTGAAAGCGAATCTATCGGTGCAGAAATATCAACAAAAGGGAAAGCCGCTTGCATAATAGTTTCAATTTTTTGATTCTTTATTTCCGGGTTACTGATTATTTTGGCGTACAGTAAACTTTCATTCAAGGAACCAACCACACGTTTATCATGCGTTACCGGAATCTGTGAAATATCCATTTTACTCATCAGTTTTACTGCATTTCCGATGGTGTCGGACATTTCAATAGTGATCAATTGACCGTTGGTGTTGGTGTTTACAAAATCTTTGGCAACTAATCCTTTTTTATCGAAAAAACCTTTTTCAAGCATCCATTCATCATTGAACATTTTACCTAAATAACGTGTTCCATGATCATGAAAAATTACAACAACCACATCGCCTTCCTTCAATTCATCTTTTAGCTGAATAAGCCCTGCCATAGCGGAGCCTGCTGAGTTACCTGCAAAAATACCTTCCTTTTTAGTGATCTCGCGGGTCATAATGGCGGCATCCTTATCTGTCACTTTTTCAAAGCGGTCAATTACATTAAAATCAACATTGGCAGGTAAAAAATCCTCACCAATACCTTCGGTAATGTATGGGTAAATTTCGTTTTTATCGAATATACCGGTCTCTTTGTATTTTTTAAAAACAGAACCATAAGTGTCTATTCCCCAGATTTTTACATTCGGATTTTTTTCTTTTAAATAACGGCCGGTACCTGAAATTGTACCACCCGTTCCAACACCTACCACAAGATGAGTGATCTTACCTTCTGTTTGCTCCCAAATTTCAGGACCAGTTTGTTCGTAATGGGCCAATGAATTACTTAAATTATCGTATTGATTTGGTTTCCAAGAGTTTGGGATCTCTTTTTCCAAACGTGATGAAACAGAATAATAGGAGCGGGGATCTTCCGGTTCAACATTGGTTGGGCAAACAATTACATCAGCACCAAAAGCACGTAAAGCATCCACTTTTTCTTTTGATTGCTTATCGGTGGTCGTAAAAATACATTTATACCCTTTAATAATCGAAGCGATCGCTAAGCCCATGCCTGTATTGCCACTCGTACCTTCAATGATCGTCCCACCTGGCTTTAAACGTCCGTCTTTTTCAGCAATTTCAATCATCTTCAATGCCATACGGTCTTTTATGGAGTTCCCCGGATTAAAGGTTTCTACTTTTGCATATACTGTTGCTTTAACATCTTTAGTGATGTTGTTGATACGCACCAAAGGTGTATTACCAATGGTTTCAAGGATATTATTACAGGCTTTTCTCATTTAATTTTATAAATAACGTATTTTTAATAATTGCTGTTTTAATTTTAAAATGCAAAAGTACAATTTTAAGCAGATACTTTATTCTATTGAAATCACATTTATTTCAACACGCCTGTTAGCGGACGCTTGAGTTTCATCTCTGGTATTTGGGAAAAGTTGCTTTTCGCCTCCAAATCCAATAAAACTCATACGTTCCTTTTCAATACCTTGTTCTATCAAATAATCGTATACTGTTTTTGCCCGTGAAACAGATAGTGGGTGATCCCCATATCCATTTATATGACCTTCTATTCGTATTATCATTCGTTTATTTTTTTTCATTAAATTATACAGTGCTATCAGAGATGAAAAACTGGATGGTAATAATATTGCCTGGCTTCCATAAAAGTTAATACTACTCATGTTGTATTTCATTCCTTTTTTTAATCTCACTAATATGGTACGTATGTCTGTAAAGGCATTGTTTTGTTTTAATTCGTTTGTATTGATCGTTTTAATGGAACTAAAACTACTATCGGAAGAAAAAGAAAGAGAATAATTTAGTTCTTCTTTCATTTCTGTATTTATGGTGTATTTACCATCACTTTCAGTATTTACCTGTTTAACAAGATTTCCTTTATCATCTGAGAATGAAATTTTCGATTTTACAGGAACACTATCCGCATCAAGGATTACACCCGAAATGCTAACTTGTTTTATGTAATTAAAATTAAGTGTATGCCCTTTTCCATCCTGATATACATTATCCAAAACAAGTATATATTTTTCTCCTTTTAATACCTTAACTGATTTTGAATATGCAGCACCAATTCCTTTTCCTACCAATTCACTTTTAGCATCTGTAGCCAATCCTGTATTTCCTTTTTTTTGTGTATCCAAGCGCGATAAATTTGAACGAATAGGTTTGAGTTCGTTTTTTTGTATTGCCTTACAGAAGCTGGTATCAGTGTATTTAAATAATAAAAAATCATAATCATTGGTTGAATCCTCCGGTGTAATTTCAAAAACAAATTCACCATCAAAATTAATATTCAAGAGGTACCAGGCAGTATTATGTTCAGCTTCAAAAGCCGATTTATCCGTTTTGCTTTTTGATGTTATTTCCTGAATGGAACCAAAACCGAGTGATGGTTTTGTTAAACCGTATTTTGCTACTTTGGTAACATTAATTTTGATAGCATCCTTGCAATCACAGACGATATTAGCTGTTTGTATAGGTAAAGGTTTTGTTACAGTTTTTTCGATACTCTTTTTTTGAGCAATGGAGGGAATAGCAAACAATAAAATAATTATAGCGGTTAAAATAGTTCGGAAATTCATGCCTAATTAATATTGTTTGATAACGTAATGCAAAATACTTAGAAAGATACAGATTTTTTTGTTTTTGTAAACAATGGATAAGAAACCTAACAGGTTTAACTACCTTTAAAAATAAAATTATTGGATTAGTTGGAAACAAGTGTTGGTATTAAAATTTAGGACAAGGCAGTATTAAGCCATATTTTTTCTTTTTAGGAGGGTTGCATATCTGGTAGTAAATGGTTAATTCATGAGCACCATTTGATATTTGATATAATTTTGAAATGGTAATATCATAACTGTAACCAATATTCATTTTTTTTGTTTGTACTCCAATAATAACTGCAATTGCATCATTATTTTGGTATCCTGTTTTATACATTTTCAAAACAGGGATCCCTCTGTACCAAAAACCAAAATTGAATCCGTTTTGTGAATAATAGAGCCCCATATCAAGTTGGTCAAACTCTTTTTGTCCACGATAGTTAAATGCCATTGTAGCAGCTTTTTTTTGAAAATCTTCTCTTTCTTCTTTTTTATCGATCATAAACTTCGCTCCTCCATGTACCGAGTATTTTATTGGTAATTTAACACCTTCTTCACCCATCAATGATTCATTAGGTTTGTTCAAATGGAAGGCGGAAATCCCTGCCCAATATTTTGCTGTATACGCTAATATCCCAGCTCCAAGATCAATAAATAGTTTGGTTTGTGCAGGAGTTTCAATTGTTCCAACATTTCCACCTCTTGCAAGCTGATCGCCAAATAATAAATTATTAAAATTTATGCTTTTTAAAGTAACTCCAGGCTGAGCACCAAATCTTAATGTAAATTTCCTACTCAACCTTGCTTCGTATGAAATTGCGGGGTTTATAAGCGTGGTTTTTAATTGGCCTGTTCCTGCAACATCACTTCCAAGTAATATTCCTACTCCAAGATTTTGATTATGAAAATAATGGTCGGCAGACGCTAAAAAAGTACTATAGGTTTTAGATATTCCGGGCCATTGATTCCTATAGGTTGCTGAAAGCCTTGAACAATGGCTTGCACCAGTAAAAGCCGGATTAAGATATAGGGGAGAAGAATAAAACTGAGTAAAATGAATATCCTGTGCAAAAGCCTCGCCACCTGCACCTTTCCAAAGGAACGGGGAGCAAAAAAACAATACACAAACAAAACCTTTTCCAAACCTTCGCAATTGAAAGTGGATCAAGCAGTTGTGAATTTTATTTTTTATCCGGTTCATTTATCTTTTAATTTTTCATCTTTTATACTTAACCAAAAAACCCAAACTGTCTTTATCTTAAGATAAGGGAAAGTTAAGTATAGTATTATCTAAGCAGGGTAACATCACCACTCTTATCAAATGTTTTTCCATTATTTAATTTAATATGCGCTTTCCAAACATAAACATCCGTTTGGCATAAAACCCCTCTGTAATAACCATCCCAACCTTTTTTAATATCCAGAGACTCGAAAACCTGTTCGCCCCAGCGGTTAAAAATTTCTAATTTAAATTCATCTACGCCAGTAGTGTAAGGGAAAAAAATATCATTGTCAAGAGTGTTCAAATCGTAATTTCCTCCGGGGCCACCAACAGGGTTAGGGGTAAATACATTAGGAAAAATAACATCGGCATTGGTTGTTATTGTTGAGTATGCCGTATCAGCGCATCCGTAAGGAGAAGTAGCAATAAATTGAACCTGAAAAATTCCAACTGAATTATAAAGATGCTGAGGATTTTCTGCAAAAGAAGTCCCTCCATCACCAAAACTCCAATTATAAAGTGTAGCATTGGTAGATTGATTGGTGCAAATTAATAAATCATAAGGAATATCAAGCTGTGTTGAATTAACCGAAAATGCTGCAATTGGATATGGATACGCATTAATATTAAATGGTGCAGATGTATTATTGCTGGTACAACCATTAGTGGTAGTTACAGTTAAGGTAACTGTGAATGTGCCGGGTAATGTATAATTATGAGTAGGATCGGGTAAGGAAGAGCTTGTTCCATCACCAAAATCCCAGTACCAGGCAGAGATTGGATCATCAATATTCCCGGTTACGGAATTATCGAAAAATTGTATGGTTTTAGGGATGCAAGTTGAATCGGTATCAGATGTTAACGACAATGTTGGTGGCGGATTAAAAAGTATAGAAACCGAATCGGTAACAGATGAACCGCAATGATTGGAGACAGTAACAATGTAAGTAGTAGGTTGTGCAGGAGTAACAAGGTGCCCACCGGCTGTGGCAGGTAAATTATTGTTCCATAAATAGGTTAACACACCTGTTGCGCCTGTAGTTTCAACATAAACCACAGAGCTTTGACCCGGACAAATGGGTGTAAATCCTATAACCTGAACATTGGCCGGACCAAGAATATAAGGTACCACAGAAACAGTATCAGCGGTTCCTGCACAACCATTTTGATCCGTTGCAATTACAGTATACGATGTACTTACACTTGGTGTGGTAGTTAAGGAACCTGAATTGATAGTGTTTACAGGCAACCATGAATAATAGTAATTTCCGGCACCTCCTGATGCGCTTGCTGTAACTGTTCCCGATTGTCCAAGACAAACGGAATCATTAGGACTTGCAACTGTAACCACTTGTGTGGGATGTGTTATTAACACCGTATTGGTATTGACGCAACCCAGGCCATCAGTTATGGTTACAGTATAGGTAATACCGGCACCCGTACCTGAACTTAAATTTATTGCAGTGCTCGTGGTTTGATTAGGAGTGGTTGACCAGGAATAACTGTATGGCAACGTTCCTCCGGTGGCGGTAGCCGTAGCACTTCCGTCAGAACCATTAAAACAGGTTGTATTAACTGCCGAACCTACAGAAGCGGAAAGTAATATGGGTTGAGTAATATTGATTGAAATGGATGCGGGGCAATTCCTTATGTCTGTTGCAGTTACGGTATACGTCCCGGCTGCAAGATTGTTCACCGTTGTTGAACTGGATGTAATTGGAAGCCAGGAGTAATTATATGTTGGTGTACCTCCGGTACTAGCAACAGTGATGGATCCATTATTCCCACCAAAACATGAAACATTACTTTGCCCTGAAGCGGAAATAATTAATGGATTTGGTTGGTTTATGGTAGTGCTTGTTGAAGTAGTACATCCTAAAGCATCTGTGATGTTAACAGAATATGTTCCTGTAGTTAATGATGATGCGGATAGATTGTTTCCGCCATAAGGTGACCAGGAAATATAAAAGGGTGACGTGCCTTGACTTATACTTATTGCGGCAGTACCATTGTTACCTGCAAAACAGGAAACATCAGTTTTAGATGCAATGACAACAGATGGTCCCGCGATATTCGTTAAATTTATCATGAATGAATTGGTGCAGGTTTTCGAATCGGTGATCTGCAATGTATAGGTACCGGGCGCTACAGCATTTAGTACCGAACTTGTAGATGAACCCGGAAGCC
Source organism: Bacteroidota bacterium (assembly GCA_040389865.1). Taxonomy (GTDB): domain Bacteria; phylum Bacteroidota; class Bacteroidia; order 2-12-FULL-35-15; family 2-12-FULL-35-15; genus 2-12-FULL-35-15. Next base: position 28,589 of record JAZJZM010000012.1, read on the forward strand.
ATAAGTAGGTGTAAGGACCAATCCCTCCTGAAGTTTGAGAATAAATAGCACCATTTGATAAACCACATGAAGGATTGATGGATACAAGTGTTCCTGTAATTTGCGCTGGTTGTGAAATAGCAAGGGATACATTCGTTTGGCAACCCAAAAGATCGGTTACCAAAACAAAATAATTTCCTGCAGTAAGGCTGGAAGCTGTTTGACCGGTACCACCTGAAGGAGACCATTGGTATGAATATGTTGAGGTACCTCCGGTTGGGTTTATAGTAGCACTTCCGGTATTGCCGCCATAACAACTGGCTGCAACAGGCGTAGAAGTAGCCGCTAAAGCTTGTGAAGGTTGTGAGATAGTTACAGGAGCGGAAGTAGTGCAGCCTTTTGAATCAGTTATATTTACGGTATAATTTCCAGCCGACATAACAGTACCGGTTGGTCCATTTCCACCGCCTGGCAACCAATTGTAATTATAAAATGGTAAGCCTCCACTAACACTCGCAGTGGCGGTTCCGTTATTTCCATTAAAACAAGTAACGTTTGTAAACGATGAAATTGATGCCGAAAGTGCAGTTGGCTGACCAATTGTAAAAGCCTGGGTTTTTATGCAATTATTTACATCTGATACCTGCAGCGTATAGGTAGTTGCAGAAAGGGTACTTATTGTAGCCCCCATTGTTCCCATTGGCAACCATTGATATGAAAAGGATCCGGTGCCACCGGTTGCGCTCGCTGTTGCAGTTCCGTTGCTGCCACCAAAACAACCAACATCAGTTGTGGTTAAAGTTATAGCTATTGCTGATGGCTCTGTAATTGCAGGACTCGTAGTTGCTAATGACTGACAACCAATTAAATCAGTAACAGTAACCGTATAAGTGCCGGCAGTTAATCCGTTCGCAGTTGCATTGGTGCCACCCGAAGGTGCCCAGCTATATGTAAAAGGACCAGTTCCGCTTGAAACACCAACGGTAGCGGAACCATCATTCCCACCATTACAACTCACATTTGAAGATGAAAAAATGCTCACAGTAGGGCCGCTATTATCATTCAAATTAACATATTTTGAAGCTGTGCAGTTATTTCCATCACTTACAGATACCAAATAGATTCCCGACAATAAACCTGTAGCTGTACTATTTGTTCCACCACTTGGAGACCATAAGTAGGTGTATGTACCAATGCCTCCGGCAACAGATACAGAAGTTTGTCCATTTGGTAAACTACAACTGGAATTTACGGTTGATGTTGTTAAAACCATTGAAGAGGGTTGCCCTACGGTTACTGAATTTGTTACCTTACATCCTTTCAAGTCTGTTATAGTAACCGTATAATTTCCTCCCGGAACATTTAAAATATTTTGTCCGTTAAAATTCCCCGGCATCCAATTATAGCTATATGGTCCCGAACCACCCGAAGGAAAGGATGAAATTGAGCCATTTGCACCACCATTGCAGCTTGCAGGAGTTGAGGATACCGAAACAGCAAGCGGGAAAAAAGGTTGGGTGATCGTTACATTATTCAGAACCTGGCAGCCAAAGTTATCTGTTACCGTTACCGAATAGGTTCCTGCCAGTAAATTAGCAATGCTTGCGGAATTAAGTGATCCCGGCATCCATGAATAACTATAAGAGGGATTGCCTCCTGTAGCACTTGCAGTTATACTTCCAGTGTTACCACCAAAACAAGTCACATTTGTTTGATTTATAAAGCTAACCGTTAAAGGTGTTGGTTGGCTGATGGTTACAATTGAAGTAGCTGTACAAGCCTTAAAATCGGTTGTTGTTAATGTATAAGTACCACTTGATAAATTAGATGCGGTACCGGTTGTTTGGCCTCCCGGCTGCCATAAATAGGTATAACCTGATGTTCCGCCAGTAGCAAATGCCGTGGCTGATCCATTATTGAGATAATCACATGTTTCATCAAGACTTGATATGGTTGAAGACAGCAGTGTTGGCTGAGTAATTGACGCGGTTGAGGAGGCGGTACAGCCCTTATTATCCGTAACTGTTAATGTAAATGAGCCGGCTTGTAAGCTAATGATATTTGGAGTTGTGGCACCTATCGGAGCCCAGTTATATGCGTAAGGTGCCGTCCCTCCTGAAATTGTGCTGGTAACCGAACCGTTGTTCCCATTAAAACAAGAAACATTTGTAGATGTAAATGAGATGTTTAAAGCCAAAGGCTGTGTTATGGAATTCGTTGAGGATATCAGACATCCTTTAGCATCCGTTATAGTAACAGTATATGTTCCAGCTGCCTGACCTGTGATCGATGATGTTGTTTGATTTCCAGGCTGCCATAAATAAGTATATGGGCTTGTACCACCAACTGCCGTTATGGCAATAGTGCCATTGCTGCCACCAGCGCATGAAACATTTGTAATTATAGAGTTATTGGTAAGTGGCAATGGTTGAGTGATGGTAACAGATGTTTGATTGCTGCAACCTATTCCATCCCGGATTGTAACCGAATAGGTGCCTTGAGTTAAATTAATTGCTGTAGGTGATGATTGAGAAGGGACTGTATTCCAAAAATAAGTAAAAGGGGGAGCCCCCCCCGTAACAGTAATAGCCGCAGATCCATTATTCCCGCCAAAGCAGCTGACATTTGTAATTACAGATGAAACAGTGGCGTTAAAATTTGAAAAGTTTATCACTATTGAATCCACATCAGGAAGGCATGTTCCATTTCCGGTGGTAGTTAAATATAAATTAACTGAACCGTTTAAAACTTCAGTTGAAGTTGGTGTATAAGTAAGCCCGGAAAGTGTTGTAGTGTTCGGGCTGAAAACACCTGCGCCTCCCGACCATATCCCTCCACTTGCTCCAGTAACACTGCCGTTCAGGGTAAAAGTTGGACTTTGACTACACACTGTCTTATCTGCACCTGCATTAGCCGTAATAGCAACTGAAAATGAAGTGACTGTAACTAATGCAGAAGTTGGCGGGCAATCTGAAGCATCCGATAATAAAACAGAATAGGTTCCAACCCCTACATTTATACTTTGAGAAGTACTACCTGTATTCCATAAATAGGTATAAGGTGGAGAGCCTCCACTGCCATTAACAGTAATTGGTGTAGAAGTTTGTCCAAAACAAATTGTTGGATTCTGAGGGATGATTGTTGCAATAAGTGTGGTATTAAAAACAACTCTTAATGTATCACAAACAGTGATGGAACTACACAAAGCATCCGGTAATCCGCAAACAACATAATCAATGTAAGGAGGCGCCCCCACCTGACCAATAACAGTGGGATTCAAACATCCGGAAGCACAGGATAAATAACTATTATATGCACCCGGAGCACCAGGGAATACAGAGTTCCAAATGGCCGAAGCTGCGTTGAATCCAACCGCAGTCAACTGTCCGATACATCCGTCATTAATTGTAACATCGACTCCTCCTACAGGTTTTGGTAAAGAACTGATCTGATAAACATTATCATTATTTCCCGGTTTGCAAAATGTTAATACGTGCGGACCTACTCCATTTAAACAAATCGGCTGTCCAAGCGCTGTTTGTGGGCCACAGTTTATTTGATAAAAAAGAGCCCCCCCAGGAACAGCCCCGTCAATAATATTGAAATTTATAGATTCAGCATCGGGATCAAGCGTAATAACAAATTTCACACATTTATCACTACCAGAGGTTCCGCAACAATTATCGTTCCTTACAACAAAGGGGCTGGTCCATACGCTGTCCGGTACTCCTGTAAGATCTACATTAAATGCTGGAACGCCCGGGCCACATTGAGAGTAAAGGTTAGAGGAAACAATGATCGATAATATTATAAAGAAACGGTAACACATAACAAAACATTTTTGGGTCTTTACGTTAAATAGTCTATTAAGTTTCGTTTTTTTTTCAACCCATTACAAATAGGCTCATCCCCAGCAATTTAACTTAAAAATATCATGCCAAGCTGAGCTTATAGGGGGAATTATGATACTTATTACCATCATTTAATTTGCCGAACCGAAATTGGAGATATATTTTGCCTAAACATAAATCATATCGATCTATGAGATCTAATTGAAACTTATTCGAAAAAAAAGAAAATATTTGAATTTATTAACTAAATCTTATCGCTTTTATTGGAGTTATTTTGGATATGATAAAGCTTGGAACAATCAACATTAACAAACACGACAAGAGTGTGCCTATATTTAATAATAAAATATGGATCAAATTAATATTAATAGGAATAACAGAAACGTAATAGGTAGCCTGATCCAATTTAAGCAAGCCAAAATGTTGTTGAACAAGTGCAATGGCAATACCGATAATATTTCCCCATATTAATCCTTTACCAATTAAGTAAGCTGCATTGTACAAAAATATTTTTTGAATATTTTTATTCCTTGCTCCCAAAGCTTTCAAAATCCCAATCATATTAGTTCGTTCTAAGATCAATACCAGCAAGGCGGATATCATATTGATGCCTGCCACTAAAATCATCAATGTAATTACCATTATGGCATTTACATCCTGTAACTCCAGCCAGGAAAATATAGTAGGATTTACTTCTTTTACTGTTTTCGCGACCAGATCCTGTCCAACAAGATCATTAACTTTAAGTCCTATTTCATCAATTTTTTTATAATCGTTGATTGCAATTTCAAATCCTCCGATTTGATCGTTGTTCCAATAATTTAATTTTTGAATCTGTTTGATATCAACCAGTACAAGACTTTTGTCAATTTCCTCTAAACCTGTTTCGTAGAGCCCCGAAATATAAAATGTTTTTACTCTTTGCTCATATTGAAAAAAAGTACTGTCTACTTTCTTGATCAAAAAATAAATGATCATTTTATCATTCAGCTTCAACTCCAGTTTATCGGCTAAATATTTTGAAATAATAATATTTCTGGATAAGCCTGTATCGCTTACAAGGAAAGGTTTTCCACTTTTAAGATTATCGTTAATGAATTTCCAATCGTAATCGGGACCAATACCTTTTAGTAATGCGCCTTCATTAGCCGTCTTCGTTTTTATGATACCACTTTTTGTGGCATAGATTTGGATGTGATCGATGTCAGCATCATTTTTTAATTCATCAATAAAGGGTTGCTTTTTATCAATGGGTTGGGGTTCATCACTTTCGTTACTATCATAATTTGTAATTTTTATGTGTGAACCAAAGCCAATAAGTTTATTCCTGATCTCGTTTTGAAATCCGGTAACTATTGCAATTGTTAGGATCATCACGGCTAAGCCAAGTGCAATACCTAATACTGAAATGCGCACAATTGGCCGGGATAACTGGCTTGTTTTACCTGAACCAAAAATGATTCGTTTAGCTATAAAGCGTTCAATGTTCAAAATTTATTAGCTTTGAGGTTCTATTATATTTATTTACAAAATTACTATTTTACAATTAAGATGAGGATTTATAAAATTTACTTATTATTTTCTGTTGCTATTCTTTCATTAAATGCAGTTGCACAAGGGATTACACAAATTAATAATACTATCAAAACTATTAATGATATTCAAGTTGGTGCAGACCGTACCTCGGAATACCTTCCTTTATTAAAAAACAAATCAGTGGCAATAGTTGCCAACCAATCTTCTAATATTAAAAACACTCACTTAGTGGATAGCCTGGTTGCATTGGGCATAAATGTAAAAAAAGTGTTTTGTCCTGAACATGGCTTCCGTGGCTTAGTTGATGCCGGAAAAAAAGTAAAAACATATAAAGATATTAAAACAGGCTTGCCTATTATTTCGCTTTATGGAAAAAATAAAAAACCTGCAGCTTTAGATTTGAAGGATGTTGATGTACTTATTTTTGATATACAGGATGTTGGCGTTCGATTTTACACCTACCTCTCTACATTACATTATGTGATGGAAGCCTGTGCCGAAAATAATAAAACCCTGATTGTGCTTGACAGGCCTAATCCTAATGGATATTATATTGATGGACCAGTGATGGAAGATACTTACAAATCATTTTTAGGTTTGCATCCTGTACCTATTGTATATGGCTTAACCATTGGGGAGTACGCACAAATGATCAATGGCGAGTCGTGGTTAACCGGTGGTTTGAAATGTAATTTAAAGGTGATCTTATTGAACAATTATTCTCATTCCGATTTTTATGAGTTACCTGTTCGTCCATCCCCTAATTTACCCAATATGGCTTCGGTATATTTATATCCTAGTTTAGGATTATTTGAGGGTACAATTGTTTCGGTAGGTAGGGGAACAGACCTGCCTTTTCAAATTATTGGGCATCCAACTTTACAAAAAACAAATTATACATTTACTCCAAAACCCAAAGGTGGTGCTATGGAACCTAAATACAACGGGCAAGTTTGTAACGGTTACAATCTATTTAATTTTGGGACCGAGTACATGAAAAACACCAAGAAGATCTATTTATATTGGTTGATCAATACGTATAAAAACACACCTGATAACACTAACTTTTTTGATGAGAATTTTAATTATCATGCCGGTAATGCCACACTACAAAAGCAAATTAAAGAAGGAGTAGATGAAGAGGCTATCCGTAAAAGCTGGCAACCAGGATTAGATAAATTTAAAACTATTCGTAAAAAATATTTGTTGTATAAAGATTTTGAGTAAAATATGAATTGTTGATAATTGTTAAATTGCGAAATTGTTTAATTGTAAAATGTCTTCCACAAAAAAAAAAGTAATTATTATTGGTCCCGCCTTTCCATTGCGGGGTGGGATTGCTAATTTTAATGAAGCATTCTGCAGGGCAATGAATGTGGCAGGTATTGATACCAAAATAATTTCATTTTCATTACAATATCCTGGCTTTTTGTTTCCTGGGAAAACACAATATGATCCGGGCAAAGGCCCTGAAGATATTATTATTGAAACAAAAATAAATTCGATAAATCCATTCAACTGGTTAAAAGTTGCCAGGCAAATTAAGGCAGAAAACCCCGATTATGTGGTGTTTCGTTATTGGCTGCCTTTTATGGGGCCATGCCTTGGTACTATTGCAAAACTTATAAAACGGGGCACAACTATTAAAATTATTGCCATTACAGATAATCTGATCCCTCATGAAAAACGTTTGGGTGACAGCATGTTTACAAGGTATTTTGTAAAACAATGTGATGGTTTTATTGCAATGTCACAATCGGTTTTGGATGATCTGAAAAAGTTTATTATTACCGATAATAAAATAGTTGCGCCTCATCCTATTTATGATATTTTTGGCGAAAAGGTCGACAAATCAACTGCTTTAAAGCATTTGCACTTAAAGTCCAGTGATAAGCATATTTTATTTTTTGGATTTATCCGTAAATACAAAGGCCTGGATCTTTTACTTGAAGCTATGGCAGATCCTCGTATCGTGCAAATTGGTCTGAAACTTATTGTAGCGGGAGAATATTATGAAGATGCCTCTTATTATAACCAAATTATTGAAAAATATAATTTAGAAAACAGTGTAATTTTAAAAACAGAATATATTGCTACCGAAGAGGTTCGTTATTATTTCTGCACGGCTGACATGATCGTACAACCCTACAGAACAGCGACACAAAGTGGGGTTACCCAAATTGCTTATCATTTCGAAAGACCAATGTTAGTGACCAATGTAGGGGGCTTGCCGGAAATTGTTCCGCATAATAAAGTGGGCTATGTTACAGAGATCAATTCAAAATCCATTGCTGATTCAATTGTTGATTTTTATGCAAATAACAGAGAACAAATTTTTGCCCAAAATACAATCATAGAAAAACAACGTTTTCTTTGGAGTACATTTGTACAAGGTGTTCAGAATTTATATGAAAAAATAAAAACACCTGCTAATTAAAAAATATACTCAAAAACAAGCGTTGATAGCCTTTATTCGTGATTTGAGCCGATTAATTCCACTAAAATTCAGACAAAACTCTCTCCACCAGCTGATTAACCAAAAGATGGTTCGATTTTTGAAAACTCTTCACAACTAATTTTGTACTTTTGTACTATTAAAAACGAAAGAATTGTGATAATGTATCTATTGCATTTTTTATCGTTATAGCATTAAAAAAAAATATGAACAAATTCTCGAAATTTTTAACTGTTGTAATTATCACTTTGCTTTTTATAAGCCAGGTTAAGGCTCAGGAAAAACTCAATGTAATTGATAGCACTGGCAAAAAACAGGGCCATTGGATTAAATACAGTGCCAATAAAAAGAAGGTATACGATGGTAATTTTGTAAACGATATTCCTAATGGAAAGTTTACTTATTACTCTGAAGCAGGTATCCCTTGGGCTATAACAATTTTTTCTCAAAAAGGTACAGTTGGGTATAATCAGCATTTTAGTGCTGGAGGGAAATTAGTAGGTGAAGGGAAATATATTAATCAGAAAAAAGATAGTTTATGGAAATTTTATAATGATGAAGGAAAATTAGTGTCAGTTGAAAATTACTTAAACGACCTGAAACATGGAAGTTGTAAAGTTTATTACCCCAATGGTCAACTTTCAGAAGATAAAATATATGTAAATGGTCTTCTTGATGGTCCTTGTACAAAATATTTTTCGGAAGGAAAAATAAAATACAAAGGGCAATACATAAAAGATAAAGTAGAAGGTAAAACATTTTTTTATTATCCTTCCGGAACAATGAGTGTGGAAGGTTTTTATAAAAATGATCTGAAACACGGAAAATGGAGTTTTTATAATACGGATGGTACTCTTAAGAAAAATGTGCTTTACACAAATGGTAAGTCTAAAGATGAAGGAAGTATTATGACCAGAGAAGAAGAGGAAAAGGCTAAAAAACAGTATGAACAAATTAAAGAAAAAATAGAGAATTAAAAAAATAGAGAGATGGAGAAATAGAGAATTGAAGATTTAATTATTTGTTAGTTTCATAAATTTTTATCGCATTCAATTTTCCAATTCTCTAAATCAACAAATCTCCAACTGATTAATTCTCCAATTTAAATTATAATGAGCAAAAAAGGAAAAGTATTATTAGCAATGAGTGGTGGAATTGACAGTTCAATTGCTGCATTATTGCTTCATGAACAAGGATATGAAGTTGTAGGAATCACTATGAAAACATGGGACTATGCCTCATCAGGTGGTTCAAGTAAAGAAACAGGTTGCTGCAGTTTAGATTCAATTAATGACGCACGTTTATTGGCGGTAAACTTAGGTTTCCCACATTTTATACTTGATATCAGAAATGAATTTGGTGACTATGTTATCGATAATTTTGTAGAAGAATATTTGGCGGGTCGCACACCAAACCCTTGTGTATTATGTAATACGCACATTAAATGGGCCGCGCTGTTGAAGCGTGCTGATATGTTGGATTGCGAATTTATTGCTACCGGGCACTATGCACGCATCCGTGAGGAAAATGATCGTTACGTAATTTCAAAAGGTTTGGATCAAACTAAGGACCAGTCGTACGTTTTATGGGGCTTAACACAAGAAAGTTTGAAACGGACCATTTTCCCATTGCAAAATTATCGTAAATCAGAAATTAAACAAATGGCCATTGATAATGGTTATGTTGATCTGGCGACTAAAAGCGAGAGTTATGAAATTTGTTTTGTACCTGATAATGATTATCGCGGGTTCTTAAAACGTAAAGTAAAAGGTTTGGATGAACGTGTTGATGGAGGAAATTTTGTTGATAGAACAGGCCGTGTATTAGGTAAACATAAAGGTTTTCCTTTTTATACGATCGGACAACGTAAAGGATTGGAAATAGCTGTTGGTGAACCATTGCATGTATTGGAAATTGTTCCGGAAACAAATACCGTTGTACTTGGTACCAAAGAAGATCTGGAACAACAACAAATGGTGGTAGGTAAAATCAATTTAATTAAATATGCCCATTTGCCGGACAGCTATGAAGCACTTACAAAAATACGCTACAAAGATCCGGGAGTAATGGCTTCTGTCTCTCATATGGATGATAAATTAAATGTATTGTTTCACAGTCCTGTATCGGCTGTTGCTCCAGGGCAATCGGCTGTATTTTACGAAGGAGACGATTTAGTTGGTGGTGGTATCATTGAACGCCAACGAATTATTTTTTAATACTCAGCCCTGACAGGGTTTCGCCCCCTGTTAGGGTTGAAGGTTAAACACCAATGGACACCTTTGACTTGAATACCTGTTTATTATACCCCTAACAGGGTTTGAAACCCTGTCAGGGTGCTGGTTGTAATTAAAGAATACTAAATGAAAACAAAAATATTAAATATAATTCTTCTTCTATTTTTATCCTTGTTTTTTCATTTTGCAATTGCCCAAACTACATCAACTAAATATTGGGTTCAGTTTAAAGATAAAAATCATAGTCCATTTTCTTTAAAAGATCCATCAGCTTATTTATCACAAAAAGCAATTGATCGTAGAAATAAACAAAACATACTTATCGGTAGCAATGATTTGCCGGTAAATCCTGCTTATGTGGATGAAATAAGCGCAATAGGAGGGATAAGCGTTTTAAATCAATCTAAATGGTTCAATGCAATTTTAGTTTCTTCTGCTGATACCAATAAAATTAATACGATAAAAGCATTGCCTTATGTTAAAAACATTAAGCGAATTGAAACTTCTCAAACAGTTAAGAGTATTTCTAAATTCGAATCGGAAAATGGTACAAGTGATGTTGCTGCCGAAAAATCAGATAATCCATCAACTACCAGTGTATTGAATTATGGTGCATCCTTTAAACAAGCCCATCAAATTGGTGTTGATTGTATGCATGATTTAGGGTATCAAGGGCAAGGAATGACAATAGCTGTATTGGATGCCGGTTTTTTTGATGTTAACATATTGCCTGCTTTTGAGAGTATGCGGGTAAATAACCAATTGCTTGGAACACGTGATTTTATTAGCGGAGATACAATGGTTTATGAAGATTTTCCACATGGAATGAATGTACTTTCCTGTATGGTAGGTAATCTTCCGGGAAAAATTATTGGAACTGCACCAAAAGCAAAATATTGGTTGTTGCGTACAGAGGATGCAAATTCTGAAAGTATATCCGAAGAAATAACCTGGCTGGTAGGAGCGGAGTTTGCCGATAGTGTTGGAGCAGATATTATTAATTCTTCTTTAGGTTATAACTATTTTGATAACTCAGCCGACAATCATACGTATTCCGATATGGATGGAAATACAACTATTATTACCAAGGCTGCTGATCTGGCTGCGAGCAAAGGTATTATGGTGGTTTCAAGTGCCGGTAATTTTGGTGGGCCTCCCTGGTATAAAATTTCGGCTCCTGCTGATGCGGATAGTATTTTAACGGTGGGTGCTGTGGATTCCGCAGGATTTATTGCATCCCTGAGTTCTCGCGGACCTACCTTTGATGGCCGTATAAAACCAAACACTGTTGCCAGAGGTTTGAACGCTGTGATAGCTGCAAATGGTGGAGATATCACCACTTCAAGTGGAACTTCTTTTTCTTCACCGATCACTGCCGGTGCAGTAGCATGTTTATGGCAAGCTAATCCTTCGGTCACTAATATGCAATTACTTTATGCAATTCAAGAAAGTTCAAGTCAGTTTTCTACACCTGATTCTATAAAAGGGTATGGAATTCCAAATTTTTGTGTTGCTAATACTATTCTTACCGGGATAGATAAACTGGACTTTGATTATGATAGATTAATGGTTCATCCCAATCCTTTTACTGACAATTTTGATATCACTTTTTATTCCAATAAAAAACAAACAATTTTTATAGAACTTTATGATATTGCCGGACGTGAAATTTTCAGGAAACAAGAAAGAGTGAGCGCCAATAGTTACAATGCATTTAATATTAATGAGGCGAATGCATTGTCGAATGGTTTGTACCTATTGCGATTGAGTACTCCTGAAAAAAAATATTTTAAAAAAATAATTAAAAAATAATTGAATTAGGCAGTAATGAATGATATAAACACTCGTGCTTGATATTATAATGTGTGCTGTCACCCAGAGCCTGTCGAAGGGGGTGCGTGAGCTGCCCACATACTTCGACAGGCTCAGTATGACGTTCGCACGATTTAGACTGAGTTCACATTAAAACGATTATAAGTTATTGCCTAATTCAAAAAAAATTAACAGATTTCATATACCAAAACACATAAAATATTAAATTAATTTATTATGATAAAAAAAATCATCTCCATCTCTTTAGTACTTAATTTTTTATTCGCAATTTCTTTAAAAGCTGATGAAGGAATGTGGCTTCCTTTGCTTCTAAAGCAGTTGAACGAATCCGACATGCAAAAAAACGGATTAAAATTATCGGCCGAGGATATTTACAGTATCAATAAATCAAGTTTAAAAGATGCGATTGTTCATTTTAACGGAGGTTGTACTGCGGAAATTATTTCGGATAAAGGGTTGATGTTAACCAATCATCATTGTGGTTACGGGCAAATACAGGCACACAGTACCGTGCAAAATGATTTATTAACAAACGGTTTTTGGGCAATGGATCAATCTCAGGAATTGAAGAATCCGGGGCTTACTGCAACTTTTATTATTCGTATGGAAGATGTTACCGCTAAGGTATTTGCTAATGTTTCAGATACATTGAGTGATGCTGCACGTGAAAAAAAAATAAACGAAGCTATTGTCGAAATACAAAACGAAGCTGTTAAAGGCACTCATTATGGAGCTTATATTCGTCCGTTTTACTACGGGAATGAGTATTATATGTTCATCACTGAAACATTCAGGGATATTCGTTTGGTTGGGGCTCCACCATCCTCTATTGGTAAATTTGGCGGTGATACTGATAACTGGATGTGGCCAAGACACACCGGAGATTTTTCTATTTTTCGCATCTATGCAAATAAGGATAATAAACCGGCAGATTATTCTGCTGATAATGTTCCTTACAAACCAAAGAATCATTTAACTATATCAATGAAAGATGTTGAAAAAGGTGATTTTACTATGGTTTATGGTTTCCCCGGACGTACAAGTGAATATTTATCTTCCTACGCAGTAAATATGATCATGAATGAATCGGATCCCGCGAAAGTTAAGATCCGTGAAACCCGTTTGTCAATAATGGATGCTGATATGAAATCGAGTGATGCTGTTAGAATTCAATATGCTTCAAAATATGCCGGTTTGGCAAATTATTATAAAAAATGGATTGGTGAAATAAATGGTTTAAAAAAACTGGATGCCTTGAACAAGAAAAAATTAACTGAACAAGATTTTTTATTAAAAGTAAATACAGATGATAAGGCCAATGGGAAATACGGAAAGCTGTTTGGTGATCTTGAAAAATCATACGCACAGTTTAGTCCGTTAAATAAACAACGTGATTATTTTGTTGAAGCTATTTTAGGTATAGAAGCCATAAGTTATGCATTTACATTTAAAAATAGTGTGGATTCCTTAAGCATTGGTAAGAAGGAAGCGGATATCCAAAAAGATATTGAAAAGTTAAAAGCCGGTACAAAGAAATTCTTTAAGGATTATAATGCGGATACCGATAAAAAAATATGTGCCGCATTATTGAAAATGTATGCCGCTGATATCAGTAAAACTCAGCAAGCAGAGATTTTTAGTGAAATTGAAAAAAAATACAAGGGTGATTTTGAAAAATATGCTGCTGATATTTATGGAAAATCAATGTTTGTTTCTGAAAGTACTATGAACAAAGCAATTTCAACGATTGGAAAAGATTATAAAAAAATTCAAAAAGATCCTATCTATAAATTAATGTTGAGTTGTTTTAACAAATTCGCGAACGATGTTCGTCCTCAACATACTAAATTGGAGGCCGAAATTGCTAAGTTGGACCGTACCTATATGAAAGGAATGCGTGAATTAATTCCAGACAAAAAATATTATCCTGATGCTAACAGTACCTTGCGTGTAGCCTACGGGAAAGTTGGTGGATACTTCCCTCGCGATGCCGTTTTTTACGATTATTATACAACCTTAGATGGCTTAATGGCCAAGGAAAATCCATTGGTTGATGAATTTGTTGTATCACCGAAACTTAAAGAGCTATATCAAAAGAAAGATTATGGCCAATATGCCGATAAAAATAAAGAACTGCGTATTGCCTTTTGTGCAAGCAATCATACCACAGGTGGAAATTCTGGAAGTCCGGTTTTGAATGGTGAAGGACAATTGATCGGGACAAATTTTGACCGTAATTGGGAAGGTACCATGAGTGACATTATGTACAATCCTGATCAGGTGCGGAACATTGTTTTGGACATCCATTATACCTTGTTTGTAATTGATAAATATGCAGGGGCTGGGTATTTGCTAAATGAAATGACCATTGTGAAGTAGGTTGTGAATTTTAAATTGATATGCTGTGTAGTATGGTACGCGGATTTATTAAGATTTTTATTATAAAAAATGATCTTAAACTTAAATTATTGATTATTGTTTAGGCGCTTATGATTTAATTAAGATGTTTCAAACTGCTCAATTCCGCTTGCGGAATATCATAATTAAATCAAAAAACAAAAAAAAAAAACTCTTAAATCATTTTTTTTCATAAAAATCTTAATAAATCCGCGTACCATAATACATAGAAGATTGTAAGTTTTATTATAAAGATTAAAGTATATGTTTGCAGAAATAATAACCATCGGAGATGAAATATTGATCGGACAGATCGTAGATACCAATTCAGCTTATATGGCCACTTTGCTTAATTTGAATGGTATCAGTGTAAAACAAATATCATCTGTTTCTGACGATCGGGCTCATATTTTAAAAGCACTGGATGAGGCCAAGGAGCGTGCTGATATTATTTTAATTACCGGAGGTTTAGGTCCCACCAAAGATGATATCACAAAAAAAACATTATGCGATTATTTTAAAACCACCATGCGCTTTGATGAAGAAGTGTATCAGGATGTAGTGAATATATTTACAGCTTATGGAAAAGAAGTAACACCAATCAATCGCTTGCAGGCGGAGGTTCCGGCAATATGCACTGTTATAAGAAACCAACACGGTACTGCTCCGGGAATGTGGTTTGATGTTGGTGGTAAAGTTTTTATTTCGATGCCCGGTGTGCCTTATGAAATGAAGGCGATGATGAAGAACCAAGTTATTCCTAAAATTAAGGAACATTTTAAATTACCTGCTATTGTTCACAAAACAGTTTTGACACAAGGTATTGGAGAATCCTATTTAGCGGATCTAATTTCGGATTGGGAAGACAGTTTAGTTCATGATAATATTAAGTTAGCTTATTTACCTTCGCCCGGAATGGTACGTTTACGCCTGAGTACCAAAGGTGATGATGTAAAAAAACTGAATAGTTTAGTAAATAAAAAAATTGAAGAATTAAAAATAATTATTTCTGAATACATTTATGGCTATGAAAATTTTGGTGAAGAAACCGAAACACTGGAACAAATTGTAGGTAAATTATTGAATAAGATCAAGAAAACAGTTTCGACTGCCGAAAGCTGTACCGGTGGTTATATTTCACATTTAATTACTAAAGTTCCCGGGAGTTCAGATTATTATATCGGATCGGTGATTTCCTATTCATACGAAATAAAACAAATTGAATTAGGTGTTTCAAAAGAATTGCTGGAAACGCAAGGTGCAGTTAGCCAGCCGGTTGTGGAACAAATGGCAAAAGCTATCCGCGAAAAATATAGAACTGATTATTCGATTGCTGCATCAGGTATTGCAGGTCCTGGTGGTGGAACAGATGAAAAGCCTGTAGGGACTGTCTGGATTGCAATTGCAACTCCCGAAACTGTAATTTCTCAAAAGTTTTTGTTCGGAACTAATCGTGAACGTAATATTCAAAAAACAGCAAATGCGGCTTTGAATATGTTAAGAAAAGAATTGCAAGCCACTATATCCGGAACGTTTATTTGTCAATAACCAGTTTACTTGTTAGCTGTTTATTTTCATTGGTAAGTACTATAAAATAAAGCCCCTTTGATAATTCCTGATTTTCAATTATAAAGCTATTCCCATTCATTTTTGAGATCTGTTTTACGGGCTGACCTAAAGAATTAAATATTCTCAATTCCGCGTTATTTAAATAAATTGATGTTTCGATCTTTATATCATGTTGTGCCGGATTTGGATAAATTGAAAATCCAATATTATCTGATTCATCTATACCAAGAGGACAAGAGGTATACGTTAAAATTTTCACACCTGTCCAGTTAGAAGGAAATGGAACTATGGCGCAGATATAGGATAAGTATATTTCATTTTGATAAAGTCCTACACCCCATGTGCCAAGGTTGTTTGATACTCCTCCATAAAAATTACAAGAATCCGGAAGAGCAGGATTTGAAACATCAACCACCATCATATCGCTTTTCCCGGTGGATAGAAAAATTTGTTTACAATCTTTATTATATTGAATTTCATTGGAATGTACAGGAGTGTTAAACCAATTGTTGTTTGGGCAGTTATAAGGGTTCCACCATCCTGTGAGTGTAATATTGCTTGTATCTGCAATGTTTAAAATTTCCATTCCACAATAATCCACTGCAATGTATACGAGGTTACCATCCAGAATAATATTGTTATATGCTTTGGGGCGATCCATAGGAATATATACTGCAGGATTACACCAACGGCCTGTTTCCAATGGAGAAAGTTTGTTTGTGCAATTGATGATCCTGAATCCTCCACCATCGTAACACAGGTATACAATACTATTCTTAACTTCCATTCCTCTGGCATTGTAAAAATCAGGATTAGGATTTGGAATGGGAGGATAATTTATGTTTGGAACAAATTGGGAAACAAACTGGATGTTACTTTTATCGCTTACATTCAAGATCACCAATCCGTTTTTCATCGCCCCTAAATAAACATAGTCACCTTCCACTTTTACAATTCCTCCACCACTGGTAGATGATGGAACCAGATAATGATCAGTAACAACAGGCAACAGCGGATTTGTTACATCTACAATCGCCATTCCCCCTTGCTGTGGATTAGTGAACGTATTTCCAATGGCGAGAAAAAGATAATTTCCACTTTGTGAGACATTCGTTACATCAAGGCTTCCAAACAAATTTGTGGGAACAGTTGCAACTAATGTTGGCGCAGCAATAACCGAAATATCATATATTTTTAAGCCTGCCTCTTTGTTTGCTACATATAAATATGGACGATCCAGGTCATCATGCATCATGGTCATTATCATAAAATTACAGGTGGAAGCAATATCTGATTTCCACTGGATATTCATATTATTGCAATTTTGACCATAAAAAGGAGTATTCAACGAAGCTATAATTAAAATACAGGTTGCGATTTTAAAATAGTTTTTCATGACTGACGTGTTTTATTTTAGTAAAATCATTGAAAGTAATTCCAGTCGTAAAAAACGAAATGTGATTAAAATCATTATTTTACTTTATCAAATATAACCTATTTTAACAAATTAATTTATTTATATCCCTCCATTTTCTTCGATAAACCCTTATTATTGATTACTTTTGTAAGATTTCAAAATTTACAAAAACGATGACACTGGGTCACCTGGAGATAGAGGAAAAAAAAGTTGGAAAAGAATTATATGACTATCAGCAAGATGCTATAGATAGGATATTTGAGCGTCTTAAACATTTCCCTGAAGGCCATAATCTGTTGTACCAGCTACCTACCGGTGGTGGGAAAACTGTGATCTTTTCAGAGATCGCCAAACGATATATTCAGGAGTTGGGCAAAAAGGTGCTGATACTCACACATCGTATCGAACTATGTGGTCAAACGTCTGACATGCTTAGCGAATTCGGTGTAAAAAATAAGATCATTAACAGTAAAGTAAAAACTTTACCCGACCAGGATGACTATATGTGTTTTGTGGCGATGGTTGAAACATTGAACAACCGGCTTCAGGATGAAAAACTGGAAATGGAACATGTAGGTTTGGTTATTATTGATGAAGCACATTACAACTCTTTCCGTAAATTATTTCAATTTTTTGAAAAGGCCGATATTCTTGGTGTTACAGCAACGCCATTAAGTTCCAATATTAAACTTCCAATGCATGAGAATTACAGTGAGCTGATTGTTGGTCACTCTATTTCTTCGTTGATCGAAAAAGGTTTTCTTTCCAAAGCAAATACCTATAGTTTCGATGTAAATCTCGGTTCTTTAAAAATTGGAATTGATGGAGATTATACTGTTAGCTCATCTGATCTGCTTTATGGTAATTATATTATGCAGGAGAAGTTGCTGCTTGCGTATCAGGAAAAATCTTTAGGAAAAAAAACACTGATCTTTAATAATGGTATCAATACTTCCAGGGCGGTGTATTCTTTATTTATGAATGCAGGATACGATATCCGGCACCTGGATAATACCAACAGCGATCAGGAACGTAAAGATATTCTTCATTGGTTTAAAACCAAACCCGATGCAATTCTTACTTCGGTTGGTATTCTTACTACCGGTTTTGATGAACCTACCGTAGAAACAATTATTTTAAACCGTGCCACTAAATCCCTTACTTTGTTTTATCAAATGATAGGCAGGGGATCGCGAATACTTCCAAACAAATCGGAATTTACTGTTATAGATCTTGGCAACAATGCATTGCGTTTCGGGCTCTGGGATTCGTATATCGATTGGCAGGCAATATTTCGTGCGCCTGATTATTATCTTCAAAATCTATCCTCTGACGTTGAAATTGAACGTCAGTTTAAATATGTTATGCCGGCTGAGCTTCGTGAAAAATTCAGTAAGTCCGAATCAGTTGAGTTTAATATAAAAGAAGAATATGCACTTTTAACTAAACAAGGCCTGCGGCCAAAGATGGCTATTGAACACTCCATTGAACAGCACGCAAAGATATGCGCTGAAAATAGTACCGATTATTTTGAGGCCATGGAACTCGCTAAACTTTTGGAAGAAGATATTAAATACAGGGTAAAGCGCTATTCCTATTGCATTTGCAAAAGTACCGACAATTATGTGTTCTGGCTTCAGGAGGATTATAAGCGTAAGTTAAGCTTGAATCTGAATCGGAAATTTATGAGTATTGAATAATTTTTGTTTGCCTGTAACAGCCCTCCATATTAAATAAAAGCAATTTGGTAATGTTCAATTGAGCGTTCCCTTTCTAAAAAGAAAGGGCCGGGCTTTTCACTTCAATCTTCCCTTCCGCAATAGCGGAAGAGAAGGATTTACGTTTCAATCCCTAACGCAGCATTATCCATGGAATAGGCTTGTGCTCTCTTATAAATGTTTCGTTTGCCCCAGAAGGGTATAATCTTTGTAGAAAATTGAACACCGAAAATTCTTTGAACCCCAGCGGAGCGGAATATTCGCTCTCCTAATGCTTTATATATTAGGTTGTAGAACTTTTTGATTCTAATATTATTTCAAAAGCTTTACTTTTTCTGAATAATATTTTAACGCTTCTTTTATAAGATCAGGACTGGCTGTTTTATTTATTTCGCATTTTCCGATGGAAGGAATTAATGAAAAATTTATCGATGCATTTTCATTTTTTTTATCGTGAAACATAAGTTCTATCATTCCGCCAAAATCTGTTTTTTTTAATTGAACAGGTTCATACAATGATAAAATAAAGGAGCTTATCTCTTCTAATGCCTCATTCGGGAGGTTTACAATCCTATTGGATAAATATGCTTCACAAATCATCCCAATAGCTATTGCTTCTCCATGTAACAATTGTTTGCTGTTATTTGGTTTTGACAAAAAATAAGATTCAATGGCGTGGCCAATGGTATGCCCAAAATTCAGTGCTTTCCTGTTGTTTTTTTCAAAGGGATCTTCTTGTACAATTTTATTTTTTATGTGAATTGATGTTTCAATTAAAGCATCCATTTTTTCAAAATCAAAAATATCCGCTTCTTTTATTTTGTTCCAATAAATATCATCCGAAATTAATGCATGTTTGATCATTTCGGCAAAGCCTGATAATAATTGCCTTTCATCCAAAGTTTGCAGGAAAGTAGTATCTATAAATACTGCTGAAGGATTGCTGAACAAACCTATTTCATTTTTTATATGATTTAGATCCACTGCAACTTTGCCTCCAATAGAAGCATCAACCTGGGAAAGTAATGTGGTGGGAATATTTATAAAACCGATCCCGCGTTTAAAAACAGATGCAATAAAACCTCCCATATCACCTATCACTCCACCACCAAGATTTACGATCAGCGATTGCCTATCCGCACCGTAATCACTTAATGTTGCCCAGATATGGGAACATACTTCAATGTTTTTGCTGTTTTCACCACTCTCAATTTCAATGATCTCTGCATCTTTAAAAGCAGGGATATGGGCAGCCATCTGGGGATAACAATATTCTAAGGTTTTTTCATCCACCAATATAAATAGTTTTGAATACCTGCTTTTATTTGCTTTTAAAAATCGGTTGACCTCTTTGGCAATGTCTTTAGATATAAAAATCGAATAATCGGAAGCCTTAATTTCTGTCATAAACTGCTATTTTATAGAGCAAATATAATACAATACCGAAAGTATATCTGTGATTTCTGACTAAGTTTCAAGATCATTCCTATAAACCGCTATTGCATGGGGGTTATAGCAGGTCAATTCGCATAAATTAATCCGTTTGATAATAAAATAATGAGTTGCCGATTTGTTGAACCATTGGTTAATAAGCTTTTATTTAATCAACTCCATTAGAATTAACTAAATACTATATTTGTATGCTTTAAATATAAAACAATGCTATCATTCAATAATACAGAAATTGCTTTTTCAGGCAAAACAAATAACGATTTAAATCGCTCCTACTGGTTATTTAAAATGGTTTCGAATCCAATGTTTGTAAATATTGGACAGGTGCTTACCAATTTTTCTATTAAGATCCATTTGCCGATAAAAGGATTAATAAAAGCGACTATTTTCAAACAATTTTGTGGGGGAGAAACTATTGAAGAGTGCGATAAAACGATCAAAGAATTGGGTCGGTTTAAAGTCGGAACTATTTTGGACTATTCGGTGGAGGGTAAAGAAACCGAACAGGATTTTGATGCTTGTTTCACCGAAACTATTGCTACTATTGTTAAAGCTAAAAATGATAGTCTTATTCCATTTTGTGTTTTTAAAGTAACCGGCCTTGCACGATTTAGTTTATTGGAGAAAGTTACAGCAGATCAAGTCCTGACCTCAGATGAAAAAAAAGAATTTGAACGAGTAGAAAATCGTGTTAACAGTATCTGTAAAGCAGCACATGAGGCAGGTACTCCCGTTTTTATTGATGCAGAGGAAAGCTGGATACAGAAAGCAGTTGACGATCTGGCCAATAAAATGATGGCAATGTATAATATTCAGAAACCTATTGTTTACAATACGTTTCAAATGTATTGTAAAGATAAACTGGCATTTTTAAAACATTCCTTAGATATTGCTCAAAAAAACAATTATTATTTGGGCGTCAAATTGGTGCGTGGTGCATACATGGAAAAAGAACGTGCTCGTGCTGCTGAAAAAAATTATCCATCTCCTATACAAGATAAAAAAGAAAATACAGATAGTGATTATGATGCTGCCCTTTTATTTTGTGTTGAAAATATTGATAGAATAGCAATTTGTGCCGGAACACACAATGAAAACAGTTCAATGAACCTGGTGCAACTGATGAAAGATAAAAATATTCCAGGAAGTAATAAACACATCTTTTTTTCACAACTTTTGGGTATGAGTGACCATATCAGTTTCAATCTGGCTGATGCGGGGTACCATGTAGCAAAATATGTTCCCTATGGGCCGGTGAATGAAGTGCTGCCTTATTTGATCAGAAGGGCTAAGGAAAATACTTCTGTAAAAGGACAAACAGGCCGTGAATTAAGTCTGATCATTAACGAAAAACAAAGAAGAAAAGCATAAGAACAGCCTTGCAAAACCCGCTACATTTTTGAAGACGAACTCTGTATTTAAAATTTAATATATTTGCAGTCGCTGAAGAAAGAAAATATTTTTTAATAAATCATATAACATACATAACCATGGAACCAGTAACAACAGAAGCTGCTTTGCCTGCAAAAAGGCCTAAATTTTTGACCGTTTTATGTATCTTATCTTTTGTTGGTATTGGCATTAGTTTGGTTAGCGGTATACTTAGTTATTTCTCTTATTCAGCATTAGCCAATGCAGGTGGATTGCTTAATAGTATTGGTGAAGGAGTTAAAGATGGTGAAAAAATAGGGGAGTCGATGAATGCATTGGCCAGCGCAATGGGAATGGATTATGGTAAATGGGCCTTGGTTGCTTTAATTCAGGCATTACTTAACATTCCTATTTTAGTAGGTGTGTTGATGATGTGGAAACAAAAGAAAGTTGGTTTTTATATTTATGCCCCTTTCGAAATTATTCAACCTGTAATGCCTATTATATTTGGGCTTGGTTTAGTTGGTGGAATAAGTGCAATATTAAGTTTGATCTTTGCTATCGTTTTTGTGGTATTATATGTATTGAACTTAAAACACATGAATGGCGGTGCTACATTAGATCTGGCATCAGTAGCAGCAGTTGCCGGACAAAAACAAAATCCTGCTGCAGTTTCAAAAAACGGTACTTTTTATGAGATCAGAGTGGGTAATGTTACTTGTATTCCTGTTGGCGCAACCTATAAGGTAGGTATGACAGTTACTGCTAAAAAATTTGCTACTGACAGTAAAACAGGAAAAGAAAAAGAAGAAATGATCAATGACGAAATTCAAATTGGAATGGTGAAAGACGGAAAAGAGATTTATTTAAAAAGCTATAAATTTACAAAAACAAGTACACTTTTGAACCTTACTCTTAATCAAAAACCGGATAAGATTGGCGTGGATCCATACAATAAATTAGCAGAAAAAGTTTAGCCCCCTTAATAATTTTCAAGTTTAGATTTTGAATGTGTTTTTGTAAAAAATTAAAACTTTGTTAGAAAAATTGATCTTTATTTTATTTAGCAAATAAAAAATGTTGCATAATTATATTACTACTTTCTATGGTTGATCAAACCTATTTACCAAGTAAAACAGTAACATTAAAGGATGATCATTTAAATGCAGCATCTGCTGAATCCACCGCACCTAAAAGTAACGTTTCAGTTAAAGATAATTACCTTTCTCACAAAACAGTGATTCTTAATGCCGGGCTGAATGAAATAAATAAAGAAGAGATAATTCCTTCTTCTTTTGCTTCTGTTATTGACACTAAAGTGGAGGAAATCTCTCAAAAAACGATAAATATTGTTAGCGAAACAGCTACAAAAATAGAAGAAAAGACAATTGAGGTTCAGTCGGATGTTATCAATGCTATAAAACCCTTTCCTTTAAATACCGATGCTGTTAAAGGTATTTACCTTTCTCACAAAACAGTGAATCTAACAACTGAAGTGGTTGCTGAACATAAAGAAGAAAAACCAAAGGAAGATGTATCGAATAAGGTAAACATACCTTCTCCATCTCCTGTAAATACTGTTTCTAAAGGCAATTACCCTTCTCACAAATCCATTGATCTATCTGGCAATGAAATTAAGCAAGAAGAGAAATCGATCGATGTAAAAACTACTATTACTAGAGAGGAGCAGACTATCGTTCAAACGATTGTTGCTGATAGTTCAATAATTTTAGAGAAGGTTTCGGAACAAAAAGTGGAATTTATTTCAAAAGTAGATATCGCTACAGCAGAAATAGTTAAACAAGTGATCGATGCAGCACATGCAACAAGTTTAAAAGAAGATAAAAATGAGATCTACCCTTTACGTAAAACGGTAATAATAAAAGGAGAAGAAAAAATCCCTTTAGCTGTAAATGATAAAGTAGATCAAGCAATTGTTTCGGCAGAAAACAAAACAGAAAGCGTAACAATTTTAAAAAATACGGAAACGCCTACAACTACGTATCCAAATCATAAAACACACTTTTTTGTTAAAGAGGAGAATAAAGTAGTGGCAGAAAATGACGGGGTTTCAAGTGCTGCAACCTCTTCTTCTACTCCATCAATTAAAAAAGAAGAACCTCTACTTCAGGGAAATACTAAACCTGTTCCAGTTATTTCATCCGCTAAACCCAAAAAGCCGGTTTTGTGGATGGCCATAAGCGGTTCTTTATTTATTGTAACGGCCATTAGCATTTGGTTTTTCTATAATCAGCAAAGCTCGCTGAAAGAAGAAATTACTTTATTAAAGATCAATAATGAAAGTTTAACAGATAGTGTATTGAAGCTTCGGAGGGACAAACTTCAATTTGATGATATAATTATCAGGGGTGGAAAAATCGATCCTAAAAACAATATTACTTTATTAGAGAACGCCACTGATGCAGAAGCGCTAAGGATCTGTTTTTCCATTAATAGCAATCAATATGCTACAATTGGTAAAAAAGCGGTGTATATTCGTATTATCGACCCAAATAACATCGTTTTAGGAACAAAAGCTGACCTTTTTGAATATAAAGGCAATCAAATACCGTTTTCGTTAAAGAAAGAGGTAGAATATAGAAAAGAAGAATTAATGCTTTGTATTGATTATAAACCGGAAGAAAAACTTCAGAAGGGACTTTATAAAGCGGAGATATACAATGATGGAGTGTTGGATCTGAAGGGCTCGTTTGAGTTAAAATAATTTTCACTCTTTGGACACAAATTTCTGAATGCTATTAAGACTTTATATAAGTTAATCCTTTAAGGAAGTCAGCCGCAATTCTCGACAAGCTCGAAATGACAGCGCGCGAGGTCATTTCGAGCTTGTCGAGAAAATTGTGTGTAAGCATTTTGACCTTCAATTTCGTTGTAAACATAATAATGTATTTGAGCTTATACATAGTCTATTATCAATTTATTTCAAATTAAATAAAACAATGGAAAATACTGAAGACCTGCAAAAATACTTTGACTCCAAAGAATACGTCACCACCATAATTGGGAAAGAAGGGGAGGAGGAGCCTGTAACTATAGATGAAAGCAAAATATCGAACCTCATTTCTCTTTTGACCGATCCGGCAAATAAAGAATTTAAGGAAGGGGCTCTTTTAACTTTAAAAAAGGAAAAAGGCGGAAATCTACTCTTATTATCAATTGCAAGTCCCAAAGCTGAAAATGTGAGGCACAAGCTGGTTGCAGCTTGCTGGGAATCTGAAATTAACTTTAGTCACTATTTTTCTTTCTTTATACTTCTTGCCCTGGATAATGATTATTTGGTTTCCCTGGAAGCCATAACGGTTATTTCAACCATGGAGGGCCCTTTTAACAATGATGATGTGAGAGAAGCGATTAAAAAAGTAAAGGCTGTAAAAGAAACTATTACTACTGAGAAAGTAGTTTTATTAAATGATCTGGTTGATACTTTGGAAGGTTTTATTGCTCCGGATAATGGATCTGAGAAAATCTAGTTTTAATTGCCTACTGCATAATTGTCAAATTGTTTATTTATTCGATCTCAGCTGTCAATCCTCTTTCTAATAAAGCGGTGCAAAAAGGTTCTAATTCTTCGTACGATCCTTTTTTAACAGAACATTTGCCTTTGTAGTGAACTAAAAAAGTACATTGTTCCGCTTGTATTGCATCTTGTTTGCAAACTTTTATCAACGATTCAATTACAAATTGGAAGGTATTGAACTCATCATTATAAAGTATGATCTGCTTATCAGCTACTTCAACTTCTTCAGTTTCAACCAGCACATCCGATTCAGTATCAAAATCGTGCAGTTTTTCATTATAGTTTTTCATTTGAAAATGATTACACCGATTATAAAACGATTACACCGATATTGTTAAATTGCTAAATTACTTACTGCCTACCGCTAAATTGCCCAATTGTATAATTATTTTCTCGCTTCCTCAACAGGTATTTTTTCGCCATTACGGAATGCAATTATAAACGCATCCGTAAGGCTTTCTGCCACCACTTCAGATTTTAGTAGATTTGCTTCATCATAGGTTTTTAAATTACCCACCGTATAAACAGTCAAACCATTATTGTCTTTATAGGTTTTAATGCCTTTCGAAGCAATTTTAATAAATTTATTGGCTATTTCTAAAGGTACTTCGTCATTAAATGCACCAATTTGTATTTTAAATATAATTCCGGAATTATTTGCCTCTGTGCTGATTGGGTTAGCATCTTTGATTGGTTGATTTAACGCTGGATTGGTTTCAGCAGGTTGCCCCTTGTCAGCTTCATCAACATTCGCTTTTTGTTCAACCAGCCTTTGTTTTGGCAGTGCAGTAAAAACCGGCAATTTATTAACGTTATCACCAGTTGTAAATACCCCATCTCCTTGTTTTTCGTATTGTTTTGCTTCCGCCAATGAAATACGTTTACCATTATAATAAGCAGTAACAAAAGCATCTTTAATACCTACATCATTTATCATTTCTGTAGCTTCTGCCGCACGTGATACGCTTTTATAAATACCGGTATAATAGCGTAAGTTCCCATTAGCGGCTGTTTCGGTGTATAATGGTTTCATATTATATAACTTACCGGCTACAACCGGTTGAGAAAATACGCCTACCTGCACCGTGTAGAACAAGCCTTGAACAGATGCTACATTTTCTGTTTTAGCAATAGCAGACAGTTCATTCGTTGTTTTGACAATAGCTGCCTGATCAATCGTTTTTTGGTCACTCGGTTGTACCGTAGTATTTTCTGTATTTACAATCGGGTTGTTTATTTGTAAAACTGTGGAAGGAACTCCTCCAGCCATAGCATACGCTTCATTTATAGGAATACGTTTACCATTTAAGAAAGCAACAATAAATGCATCTTTATACCCCATACCAATTATTTTATTTTTTACTTTATCAGCTGTTGTGAACTTTTCAAAAATCCCAACGGTGTATCGTATAAACCCTTTGGCTGTGGTTTCTCCAGTAATAGGGCTCATACCTTGAAATAGATCTTGTGGTATTGGTTTGCGGAATGCACCGATCTGAACCTTAAATATAAGGCCTTCCGGTAATTTTTTATTTATTGGAATTGGATTTTCCAATGAATAAATAGGTGTTGATTTTTGCTCAAACACTTCATTAGGGCTTAATGCAACTTCTGAAGAAGGGGCTGTTTTAACACTTGTATTGTCAGCATTTTCAGCTATAGTAGAATTAAGAGGCAGGCTTGTATTCCCTCCTGAGTTTGTATTAAGCGCAGTAGAAGTATTCGAACCCGTATTATTCACCATAGCGTTGGTAACAGGGGTGGTTGACGTTCCAGAATTTATAGAATTGTTTGCTACACTATTATTTCCCGCAGTATTTACTGCAGAAGCAACAAAATTTGGATTGTATTTTTTATAAATATCCATCGCCTCTTTTTGCTTTTCCAGGGCACTCATTTCATTTTTTCGAGCAGCTTCTAATTCCGTTTCTTTTGCAGAATAGGAGTCAGTAGTGCTTGCTTTTATTCTTTGTTTTTTTGCGTTATCAAAAAAAGTTTTTGCTTCATCATTTGTTATTTCTGCTTTTAAAATTTCCGCGGAAGCGTTAGAGGACGATGCTGATGCCAATTGATCTAATTCATTTTGATTAGAATCAAATTGTGTTGTATTTGCTGCGGCAGTTAATTGGGAAGCCCGTAATTTTTTATCTTGCCCTTCTTTCATTAATTCTTCCGACTGAGCGTAAATTGTATTTTTAGTAGTGGTGTTTTTCGACTTCGCAGCTTGTGATTTTAA
Organism: Bacteroidota bacterium; assembly: GCA_040389865.1. Lineage (GTDB taxonomy): Bacteria > Bacteroidota > Bacteroidia > 2-12-FULL-35-15 > 2-12-FULL-35-15 > 2-12-FULL-35-15. Next base: position 56,175 of record JAZJZM010000012.1, read on the forward strand.
TTCAACCGATTGCCCCATTACTACATCCGCTTCCTTATTAAGCAATTCTGCTTTTAAAATTTGGTCTTTTGCAGCAGGCTCATTGTAGGTGTTTTGATTCTCAGTTGATGCTGTATTTGCAATAGCATTGGTCGGTTCATTTGTTTTAGTGATAGAAGTAGAATCTTTAATTACAGATGAAGCAACAACATTTGGGTTATAACTTTTATAAATACCAAATGCCTCTTTTTGTTTTTCCAATGCAAGCATTTCGTTATTCTCAGCCTCCTCTAAAGCTTTTTCTTTTGAATAGTAGGAAGTGATCTTGTTCGCATTGTTTCGTTGTTTTTGCGCATTATCAAAATATTTTTTTGATTCATCGTTAAGGATCTCTGCTTTTAAAAGGTCCGGAGAAGTATTTGTGGAAGATGCTTTTGCCAGTTGATCAATTTGATTTTGATTAGAAGTATATTCAGTTTTATTAGCTGTAGTAACTAATTGAAAAGCTTCCAGTTTTTTATCCTGAGATCGTTTTACTAACTCATCACCTTGTTTATCTCTTTCTTTTTGAGCGCTGGCACTGGTTTTATCCACTGTTTCAAGTTTGTATACGAGTGATTGAGCCAATAGATCATTAGCCTCCTGATTAAGAATATTAGCTTTCGCCATTTGCTCTCCTGCAGCCGGATCATTATATGAAAATTGTTTTTTTGTACTTCCACTATTATTCGTATTTCCTGTATTTTCAGGTTTCAAGCTTTCGGCTTTTGCGAAACTCTGTCCTGCCTGAGTTTTTTTCTCTTTCGAACTGATCTCGGCATCACTTATTTTTTTCAAAAGCAGCGCTTTCATTTCAGGATCTGTTGTTGAAGCATAATCCTGTTCTTGCTTTTCAATATCAGCATCTATAGCTTCGGCCCATTTTTTTAAAACGTCAGCCTTTTCTTTTTCGCGGTCGCCTTCATTCGTATTTTTTTCAGCAGTTGCCAGATCAGCTTTGTATTTTTTGTTGATGTCGATAAGTGCGGTGGCTGTTGTTTTAGAAGTTCCTGCTGTGTTAGCGTTTACAGGCAAAGTACTGTTTTCTTCAGAGGTTGGATTGTCCAAAGTTGAAGTGTTAGAATTCACAGGATTACTGATATTATTGGAATTGCTATTTGTTGTGCCGGCAACAGTTGCATTGTGATTTTTATAAATATCGGTTGATCTTTTTTGTTTTTCTAAAGCAAGTATTTCATTTTTATTAGCATCATCTAACAGTAGTTCTTTTTCATCTAAGGATTTAGTAGTATCAGCCCGCGTATGTAATTTTTGTGCCTTTTCAAAATAGATCAACGCTTCATCATTATTCATATCAGCCATGGAAATATCGTCTGAAGTATTTGTTGAATATGATTTTGCCAGGTTATCTAACTGAACTTTATTAGAAGTATATTCCGTTTTGTTTGCTTTAGAATTTAGTTCAGCCGCTTGAATTTTTTTTTCTTTTGATTGTTCCAGAATGTCGTTCGACTGCTCTAACAATATTTTTTTTGTTTCTACATTCTTCTCTTTAGCTGCTTTCGATCGTAGATCAACGGAATAAGATGCTAACGTATCGGCTTGTTTATTTACCAAATTGGCTTTTGTAATTTCTTCTGTTGCTGAAGCATTATTATATACAAACTGATTTTCGGTTCCGGCAACTACCCCTGTTTTATTAGCCTCAGGGTTACTAGTGTTCGTTTTGTCAGCATTGTTATTAATTGTGTTGACATTGTTTTTAGTATTTGTATTTTCAGTGGTAGTGTTAACAGCAATGGCCGATTGGTTTACTTTTGCTAAACTTTTCTGTGACTCTATGTTCTTTTCTTTGGAACTGTTTTCAGCATCACTTATTTTTTTAGCAAGCAATGCTTTCATTTCAGGGTCTGTTTCAGAAATATAATCTGCCTTTTGTTTTGCAACATCGTCATCAATTGCTTCCGACCACTTTTTTAGAACAGTAGCTTTTTCTTTTTCCCGCTCATCTTTATCCTTAATTTTTTCGGCAGTAGCCAGCTCAGCTGAATATTGTTTGTTAATATCTGAGAATGCTTTGGCAGTAGTATTTGTACCTGTTGTTGAAGCATTGGTATTACCTGACGAAACTGTATTTGTGGTAGTATTACCGGTAGCGTTTGAAGCAGTGGTATTACCTGCCGACTGATCTGAAGTTTTAATACTATTTACCTGTTGCTCCAATTTGTTTTTATCAATAGCAGCTACATTAGCAGCGGCTGTTTCGCTGCTGCCTGTTTTAGACTGATCCACTACAGTGCTAACCAGATCGGCTTCATTTTTAATTCCACTGTATTCTTTTTCAACCTTAACAAGCTTAATTTGGTTTTGTTCCAATTCTTTTTGTTTGTTGCCATTTTCAATCACCAGCTCTGCAATCTGATTGTCTAAGCCTTGTTTCACCTGGCTATTTTTTGTATTAGCAGCTTCAATTTTTAGATCACTAATGATCGTTTCGTTATCAGCTATATCCTTTTTGAGGTTGCTAGAGGCTTGGATTGTTTGATCCAATTCATGTTTTTTGTTTTCCTCTTCTTTTTTATAGCTATTTAAAACAGGAAAACGATCGGCATTGCTCAGGCTCAAGGCGTCTAACTTTTTTTCTAATTCGTCTAATTTACTTTTTGATTCTTTTGAATTTTTCGATTTTACTGCAACTTCAAGCTCCTTTGCATATTCCATGGATAGATCGGCTTCTTCCTTTTTTGCGATTGCAGTTGCATCTATTCTTTTTGCAAGATTATAGGCCACCACAGTTTCTTTATTTAACCTTTCGGCTTCTGTTCTTGTAGCATTTGCTTCATCAGTAAGTGCTTGCTTTTTTATATTATCATCTGTAGCTGATGCTGATGCAGTTAAACCATCGGCTTCCTTTGATTTACTTTGTGCCTGTTCGTTTTTTTGATTTGCAAAACTCATTGCAATATCAGCCTGTTCCCGTGCGTTCGTAGCTTCCGTATCAACAATGCTCGCATCATTATAGGCAATTTTAATAATATCATCGTTGCTTAATGTTTTGGTGGTTTTAGGAGTTGTGGTCGTTTGTACAATAGCTGTTTCGCTTGCAGAAACACTATCCTCTTTTGTTGTACTAATAGCAGACTCTGTAGAAGATACCACATCCATTTTCGCTTTTTCTTTAATAACATTAATTGCCAACAAATAATTGGAATCGCTTATCGCTTCATCAAATAAATTTTTTATCAGCAGCTTATCTGTTGGTAATTGAAAGATGATCTCCTGCTTCAAGGGTCTGAATTCAGTCTGAACAGGAATAGTAACTACTTCGGATTGTGTAGCAAAATCAGGAGTTTCAACAGTAAATAAAAAGCTGCCTCCATTCGGCAATTTAATGTCATAAGAACCTGTTGCTGTGGTATTAAAAATGCCAAGAATGGTATTGTCGTTCACATTTTTTACTGTAATTTTTATATTAAGTGCCTGAACATTGTGGTTTTTAACAACAATACCTTTTATAATTGCAAAATCAATGGGTCTGCGTTCAACACTGATATGATATACTGCTATTTTGCCTGCAACACTTGAACGTGCTGACGCGAAAAAAGCTTTTTTCTCGTCAGCATTTGTCACATATAAAATATCATCATCAGGTGTATTGATGGGGAAATCCATATTCACGGGTTCATTCCATAAATTGGTCTCTTCATTAAGAGTAGTTTTGAAAATATCATAGCCTCCCATCGAATTATGTCCTTTTGAACAGAAGTACAGCACTTTTCCGTTAGGGTGAAGAAATGGGAAGTCTTCATCGTATTTAGTATTTACATTATTACCAATGGTTTCAGGCTTGCCCCATTCTCCACTTGGTGTTTTTTTCATCCGATAGATATTCTTTCCGGTCTGCTCATTGTCGCCATAGCTCGAAAAGTAGATCTGGTTGCTGTTTGTGGCAAGATATAAGATTGATTTTTCTTTTTTCTTCTTATCAAGAGGGGTCCTAAATTCCTTTTCATCAGGCTTCACGAGCATTTTCCCCCCAATTTCTGAAATATCATAGGAACGGAAAAAGTCCTCACGACTCATTTCTGTTTTTTCTATAACCGGTAGATCGCTGATATTACGTAATAATGTTTTACCATTATTACACATTTCAATTTGCCTGTCAACCTGGAATCGTTCAGCCTTAGCACCTGAAGCTATTTTTTTGTATACGAGGTATTGTCCGATCGCATCATCAAAACGATAATTCAAATGATATGCTTTGGCAAGGAAAAAAAATGCTTCTTTCTCTACATCTTTATTTTTGGTGGCAAATTCAAGAAAGGTAATGGCTCTTTCTTTTTCATCGCTGGCATAGAGCATACATACCCCTAAACGATAATTATAGTTGGGATCTTTTCTATAAAGACTTACTAATTGTGAATATAAAGGATAGGCTTTTTCAAACTCTTCTTCATCAAATAACTTAGCTGCCTGCTTTTTAAATTCCTCTTCAGAAGCAAAATCACTTTGAGCCTTAATTGTTTGAATATTCAGGCCAAAAAGCAGCAGCAATAAGTAAATTAACCTTAAATGCTTGTTCATATATAAATTCCGAACTAATCGGACAATTTTTTTAATGTTTCAATTGGTTACTAATAACGAATAAAAAAACAATCTACTTGGTTACGGATAAACGAATCTTAGTAACCGTAATTCGTAAGTGTTTTTCGGCACCACCCTAACTGACAAATTTACCTTTTTTTATTGATAAGATGCAATACTTGCCCAAATTTCACAAATCTTTTTATTTAATTAATTAATAAAATATTTTGCATAAAAAGTCGTTATCCGAGACATCCTGTTATATATTTGTGATATGAAGTTAAATAAGCAGTTTTTTTGGTTAAATCTTTTTGTCTTTTTTATTTTTTCATCTTGTAAAAAAGACGAACAAGTGACCGATTCCGGTGCAAAACTTAATTTTTCCGCTGATGAAATTTTATTCGACACCGTTTTTACTACTGTTGGTTCAACAACCAAAATTTTTAAAATATACAATTCAAACAGCCAATCCCTTACCATTTCAAAAGCTTTTTTAGCAACAGGTACTAATTCTCAGTTCAGAATAAATATAGATGGTGTTTCCGGAACATCATTTACTGATATTGAAATTATGGCAGGAGATAGTTTGTTTGCTTTTGTTCAGGTTACAGTAGATCCAAACGGCACCAACTCTCCAATGTTGATAAAGGATTCAGTCATATTTGTTACGAATGGGAATATCCAGGATGTTAACCTTACTGCTGTTGGACAAGATGTGTATTTACATAAACCGGATCATTTTTCTACTACCGGATTTCCTCCTTATTCCATCATCGATTGCAATGCTATCTGGACGGATGATAAACCTCATTTAATATTTGGTTATGCTGTGGTGGATGAGGGCTGTACATTAACAATGACGGAGCGTACTAGGGTTCACTTAAATAATCAGGCTGTTTTATGGATCTATGATGGTGGAACTTTGAAAATATTAGGAAGTAAAGGAAATGAAGTTACGTTTCAAGGTACACGGCTGGAACCTGATTATAAGGAGTTACCCGGACAATGGGGGAAGATATGGCTTTCGTCCGGTAGTTTAAACAATGTGATTGACTGGGCTATAATTAAAAATGGCAGTATTGGCGTACAAGCCGATACATTGGGTGCATCAGCGAGTCCTACTTTACAGATCACCAATACTATCATTAAAAATATGTCGGCTGCTGCTGTTTACGGACAAGGTAGTTTTATAAGGAGTTATAACTGTGTGTTTGCTAATTGCGGACAATATGTTGCAGCACTTACTATTGGCGGAAGATACAGTTTTGAACATTGTACATTTGCGAATTTCTGGACTGGAAGTCAGCGCACTACTCCTTCAATCGCCTTAAGCAATTATTACGTTGATATTAACGGCATAACTCAAATACGGGATCTGGATAGCGCTTATTTTGGTAACTGTATCATGTATGGTAATATAGATGAAGAAGTTGGTTTAGATTCTTCCACTTTTGGTGGAAATTTTAATTATAAATTTGATCATTGTCTTGTAAAAACGGCATTAAATACTGCCAATGGTGTGCATTACAATACAGTTTCAGCTTATCAAAATCTTGATCCTCAATTTGTAGATGCCAGTGTAAATAATTATCAGTTAAAAGCAACATCACCTGCAATTGATCAAGGGAATCCAACCGCCATCATTTTTGATTTGAATGCGAATTTTCGTCCAAATTCAACTACCTCAATTCCTGATTTAGGAGCTTATGAATTTTACCCTTAAATAAACGGAACGCATATAAGGCCCGCCAGAACAACTGAATTCGTTCATTCTTGCAGGCTGATAGTTATGGTGAACACAGATGAAATTTGTGAAATTAGGTTGAACAAGGAAGTAAAATTAGAGTTTTCTTCTCCAAACAGTAGGCAGTGAATTGCATCCGTTACCGCTATTCATATAATATTTCCCAAGAGCATCTTGATAATAGTAACCATGAAACGCTATAGAACACGCATCATCTAAAGTGGAAGCGGTACCCCAAATCCAACAGATCCCTCCCCAGGTGAATGGTTCAGTATCTCCTGTGGGGTAAGGAGGATAAGTGCAAACCCTGAAGCCACCGTTCCAGCCATTGCATGTAACCCTTATGATGGGACTCGCATTATTGTAAGTAACGCCCCATTCATATTCTAAACGATAAGTAGCGTCACAAACCTGCCTTATATCATTCCCCATATTTTCCCAAGGACCGTTTAGAGTTTCAAGCCCATGTTTATATTCTGTATTTTTTTTAATTACAATGGAATTTACCGAATGGCTTGAAATCAGCAATACAACAATGATTAATAAGGTAACACGAATTATAGAAATAAATGATGTTTGATTTTTCATCTGGCGTCTATTATTAGTCCTGTCTGATTAAAGTTTTCTTCTATAAACTGTAGGTAAAGACCCGCAACCATTTCCGGCTGTCATATAATATTTGCCATTAGCATCCTGAAAATAATAACCCTGATAAGCTTGTCCGGCACCACTACAAGCGTCATCCAATGTTGAATTGGTACCCCAAATCCAGCAGGATCCTCCCCAGGTAAATGGTTCTGTATCTCCTGTAGGGTAAGGCGGGTAGGTGCATACCCTGGATCCACTATTCCAATAGGTGCATGTTACTCTTATGATGGGGCTTGAATTATTGTAGGTAACGCCCCACTCATAATCCGTTGCGGCAGTACCGCCAGCACAAATTTGCTGCACATTGCTTCCCATATTTTCCCATGGATTTGTAGGATAAGCCCATGTTGCAAGACCTGCTCCGTCTGAAGTAAGCACTTTGCCTGCGGCAGGTGAACCACCGGTTATTTTTACCTGCCCGGCAACTTCAAGTTTTGCACCAGGTGTGACTGTGCCGATGCCTACATTACCGGCTGGCGTAATAAATGCTGTGTTTTTTATATTTGATGTCAGAGGTCCAATGATGTGTCCCCAACCAAAGTTAGCGGCAGAACTCGTACCAATGCTCCAACTGGTAGAATAATTGACAGTTGAGTTCATTACCCAGGCATCAACAGATAAGCCGTACCAATAGGAGCTGGAAGCTACATCACCAAAAGCAATAACAATATTACCTGAAGCATTCACACCTAAATATTTACTGTAACCATCAGTACCAACATCGCTTAGATCATAATTGATCGGAAGTCCGGCAAGGCCATCAATATTACCCACACCTGCCGGCCCCCAGGGGTGGCAAACAATTGTAAAGTCAATTACATCACCAGAACTGTATGCGTATCCATGTACCCTAACTTTAAGCCCTACCGCAGAACTTCGGGAAAGTGGCGTGTTGATTATAAAAGCTCCGGTTGGAGTTGTTGGTTCGTGTAAGGAAATTACATTTGGATAAAAACGTTCGGTAGAGCTGTAGCCTTGGTTAACTGTTAACAACCTTGATTGTCCATTTACATCAAACTTAGCAGCGGGTGTGGCTGTTCCAATACCAACATTGCCAAGTGAGTCGATAATCATCCTTTGGTTATTGTTGGTGCGGAAGCGTAAGGATATATTATCTGTAGTTCCTAAAAAATTCGGACCTCCGGAGGTTACTGCATTGCCCGTAAGTGACCATCCGGTAGTATTGGTAAATAGCTTTACCCAATTGGGAGTAGTGGTGGCGCTGGTATTATAATAAAATCCTTCGCCAAACCCTCCGGCATCGGTTTGATATATAAAAAGCCCTTGAGCAACAGCAGAGAGCGGATTAAAATTTACTCCTGTGCGCTGGGCAAAGCTTACCCGTGGGATGAGCAAGCCCTTGTTGTTGCCGGGGGAGGTATCAATATCTAATAGTGAAGAGGCGTTGGGGGATGCACCTGTTGAGTTGATACCAACGTTCTGGCCGTATAAAGTGCTTGATGAAAGATGAAAAATGGAAAGAAAGATTGCTGCAGAATGATTCGTTTCATTTTGTGGTCTGTTTTTTAAAGCTTTACAGATTTTTCTAACTTATTTTCCCTTTGCAAACAAAGATAAGGATATGAAAGAATTAATGGGGCGATTTTTTGAAAAGAATATATCGATATCAAATTTTTGTATTTGATTTTTATGGAAATGATGCCAGCGGCATCACATGTTTATAAAAACAAAATGCTAATCAAACTCTACGACTCCAGCCGGAGTCGAACACTTTCACGAATGAAAATTTTCTATAAACATTTGAATCCTCCGGATTCTTTGATTTTTTTATGGAAACGATGCCAGAGGCATCACATGTTTATAAAAACAAAATATTAATTAAACTATACGACTCTAGCCGGAGTCGAACAAATCTCGAATGAAAATTTTCTATAAACATTTGAATCCTCCGGATTCTATAATATAGAATTTTCAAAATGTTTAAAATCTTACACTGGAACGTTTTAAACAATTACATAAACCTCACACTGGAACGTTTTGAGTTTTGGTTAAATCCAAATACACCGCGGTATTGCAGCATTATCTCAAACCCGCCAATTGATTTTGATACAGGAGTTAAGCCCGAAATGTTTATATCATAAGCGACTGAAAAGGCAAAATCCTCATAATCTAACCGTAAATTTACATAAGCGGCATCACGATAACGATAAAAGAAGCCAACTGCCATGCTGCGTTCGCCATGAAAACCGGTATAACGCGAACGTTCCTGCAATAAATATTTTACACTTGTGCCTCCAATAATCAGATAGGACGCACCTTGTTTTGAAACCAATAAATTAGGCTGCAAAACAGCATTACTATTGGTTCCTAATTTATAAGCTACATTCCATTGAAATGAATATTTACGTTGTAATTTGTCGGTTCTGCCAATTACTGAAACATCAGGAGATGTAAAGTGATGCAAAGAAAAACCCAATGAACTACGAAATTTTCTATCGGAATTAAAATTCCATACCAAACCTGTTGACATGTCCAGAAAAGCCGCACTGCCTCCATATTTTTCGGCATAACCATAAGCGGCATTATAGCCTCCGGTGTTGGGGTCGTACTGGCTATCGTACTTTATTGAACCGAGTGATACACTTTTTATATTATAACCAATTTCATAACCAAAAGTAAGATAATGTAGTTTTTTACCACCCAGGAATTTAGTATATGATAATAAACCGTTATAAGAATTGGTTTCTAAATTTATACTACCCTGAGCATCATTAATAAAGTTAAAACCTGCGGAAAAAAAATCGTTTCCTCTCATCTTCTTTTTAAAGATGGGCGCATCTACCGCTACTGAAGCCGTTTTATAGGGATTAGTTATTGTAAACCATTGCAAACGGTATAAAGATGAAGCTCTTATATCACCATTAAAAATGCCTGTATTCGCGGGATTAATTGTAAGAGGAGAATAAAAGAATTGTGAGAAATGTGGATCTTGAGCGTAGGAAGATGCAAGATGAAAGATGCAAGAACCAAGAAGTAATGCGCTTGCTAAAAATAGATTTTTTGTTTTCATCGTTATTTCATCTTGGTTCTTGACTCTTGCATCTCAAATCTAATTTACCTTACAAGCGTTAAACTTCCCTGTTCTTTAACTGTTTCCCCGTTACAGTATTTAACTTCCAAGAGGTAAACAAACACACCATCGTTCATAGGTACTTCATTCAATTTGCCATCCCAACCCACTAAAATATCAGTAGATTCAAATACTTTTTCGCCTATTCTATCAAATATTCTTAAGCTGATAGATTCAATTCCGCGGCCATGAACATGCAGTGAATCATTAACTCCATCGCTATTCGGTGTAAACCCGGTAGGCATAAAATAATTATAGACGTTTACAATATCTACCGTAATAGTATCTGTATCGTAGCAGCCATCTGGACTTGTGAGCGTCACATAATAATCCTGTGTTGCAGTGGGTGAAACAGTAGCAGCAACACAAGTATTACAAACCAAATTAACAAGAGGCCCCCAGGATAATGTGCCATTAACGGAAGGTAAAGCTGTCAATACAGTGCTTTCACAGCTTCCAATTGTTGTAATACCCGAAATGCTTACCGTTGGAACCAGAAAAACGGTTACAGTTGTGGTGGTGGAATCAGAACAATTATTGCTGGTTCCTACAATAGTATAAGTGGTGGTTATAATTGGGCTGGCAGCAACCGTAGCTCCGGTGGAACTGCTTAATCCCGTTGAAGGGGACCATACATAAGAGTTGGCGCCATTTGCGGTTAGATTGGTAGAAAAACCTTCACAAACCGTTGGAGAGGCGGGGGAAGTGGTTACAATAGGTAATGGATTTATGCTTGCAAATATGGTATCATATCCGGTACAACCGCTGGTATTAGTAAACGCGTATATGAGTTTATGATTTCCAACTCCAGCCGTTGGAGGATCGAAAAGACCGGCAGGATTTGTTATTCCAGGCCCTGTCCAGGTTCCGGTTGTTGGAGTGGCACCAATAAGAGCAATTGAAGCAGCATTGATACAGGCCGAAAAATCATTTCCGCCATTCACAGGATCTGCCGGAATAATGGTAACGTTAATTGCATTACTCACCGGACTTGGGCATCCCAGATTGGTTGCTACCACAGTAATGCTGTTTCCAGGATTTAATGTGGTTACATAGGTGTTAGCGGCTCCATTTTGTGCCGAAATTCCTGCATTAAAAAATTCATAACTGGTATATCCTGCCGGTATTGAAGTAAAAGTTATCAATTCATTCTGACATATAACATTATCAGGATCTGAACTTCCGAGCCATGCATTAGGTATTGGATTTACAGCCGTTACAATGGCATTACTTGTTTGGCCCACGCAGCCCGAAGAGCTGGTTGCTATCACTTCAATACTGCTGCCATTGGCGAGGGTAGTGGTAGTATAGGTATTGGTTGCTCCGGTTTGGATATTAGATCCGTTATTTGAAAAATCATAATTGGCAAATCCGGCAGGTGAAGCAGTAAATGTTATACTTTGCCCGGTTCCGCATAAAATATTGTCAGCATCGGAACTTGTTAATATAATTTGAGGTGCAAGATTTACAGTAGTTACCTTGGCAACACTTGGGAGACTTGCGCATCCCAAATTGGTTGCAACTACGGTAATACTATTGCCCGGTAACAAGGTGGTAGTTGTATAAGTGATGCTGGCGCTGTTTTGCACTGAAACACCTGCATCAAAAAACTCGTAACTTGTGTAACCAATAGGCATGGCAATAAAAAGCACACTGGTACCTTCACATATAGTACTGTCAGGGTCTGAGCTGATCACTGATACAACAGGGAAGGGAGTAATTACAGGGAATAGTACTGCGCTTGGATTGGTAAAACAGGTTCCTGCAAGTGCAACCACCACCACACTATCACCTAAAGACAATGTTGAAGTTGTAAAAGTATTACCGGCCCCGCTTTGAACAGAAGCTGCATTAACATAAAAAGCGTAACCTAAATAAGTGCTTGGTGATGCTGTAAATGTTATCGGATCGCCCTCACAACTTGAAGATGGTGAAGCAGTTAATGTTACGTCAAATGAGCTTGAATTTACGGTTACTATTGTAGAATCGCGTACTTTGCCACAGCAGGCTGTTGTTACATAAACATAGATTGTATACGTTCCTACTGCACCAAAATAAATATTACTGGCAGTTTGCATGCTTGCTCCTTCCAAAGTATCGGGGCTTGCTGAATTTCCAAAGACCCATTGATAGTACGTTCCGGTTAAAGAAGTATTGAATGTGTTTGGACAACCTAAGGTTACACTTCCATTAGCCGGACTAATGCTTGGCGTTGCAGGTCCCGCTTGAAAAATAGTAACATAATCGGTAAAGGTTGTCCCATTAAAGGCTATGCTTTTTCTACCCATTGATAAATAATAAACAGAAAATGGCCCGGTACCGGTTGCAGTTGCAGGGGAGGAGCCTGCTCCAAAAGTCCAGGTTCCACTGGTTGTTGAACTAAATATAACTTCTGAATTTATACAACCTTTATTGGTAACACTTATATCGGGAGGACTTCCCGGAACAGCTGTAATTCCTAAACTGGAAACGGGCGTTCCACCATTTTCACTAAGAGCAACGCTCATTCCATCAGCGCCCGCACCACCAGATCCACCTTGACCTCCGGTACCGCCTTCACCTCCAGTTGCTCCAACACTATTTCCACAACCAAATCCGCTTCCACCAGCACCACCTAGTCCACCTGAACCACCGGTACCACCTGAGCCGCCTGCACCGCCAAGACCAGCAGCACCCGGGTTTAATAAACAATCCTGTATTATTCCACCTGCTCCGTTAGTAAGTAAAAAAATAGCATAAGATGAACCACCACCACTACCTCCGGTGCCTCCAGAAGCACCTTCACCACCGGCACCACCGCCACCACCACTACCTCCAACTTCATCATTTCCATTTGAAGAAGCTTGCTGGCGACCAGCTCCGCCACCACCACCTCCACCACCACAACCGCTTGATCCATCTGTTCCGGTTGATCCGGGTCCTCCGGGAACCCAATATCCGCTAATAATAGAACCTGCCACTCCAACTGTGCCTGGTGTTCCTATTGTTCCTATTCCTCCCACCTGCCCAATGGTTGGGAAAGCTCCAGAGCAACTAGTATTAAGACTGAAACCAATGCCACATCCGCAAGCGGGACCATCACCACCTGCACCACCTACACCACCACAACCTGCTGTTAATCCTGGCGAACCAATTTCTGTGCCATTGGGGCTATGTTTTGCGCCTGATCCTCCATTTCCTCCATTATTCCCAGTTGAACCAATACCTCCTGCACCACCAGCAGGTACAGCCGTTTCATCAGCAGCAGGTAGCCCGTTCGCACCATTGGCGCCAATTGCTCCCACTGTACCTGGTATTCCATCCAATCCGGCTGAACCGGAACCAGTTGTTACCGTGCAACGTGTAATATTATAATTGGAGCATCCTGATAAATAAATGCCATAAACTGAAATTTGATTTCCAGTTGCGCTTGCTATATTAATAGTAAGATCCTGTAACCGGAAATTAGAAGCAGCGTTACCTGCCAAGCCAACCAATGCATTAAATGGAGATGGTAAGGGATTTGTAGCGTCCCGGTCAATAATACTTTGTGAAACAGTACTTTTTACCCATGTTGTGGAGTTAAATCCACCTTCAATGGTTGCGTTAGATGGAATACTTAAAATGCTGGAGATCAAGTAAGTGCCAGTGGAAAGCCAGAGTAAATTGTTTGAGGAACTTACAAGTGTTAATCCATAAGCTAAACTAGCAGGGTTGGTTATTGTTCCGGCAGTTCCGCTTGAAACTCCTGTAGGTGTGACGTAAATAATATTACACTCCTGGGCAGATAAGGAAACTGAATAAAAGCTGGAACAAAGGAATAAAAAAGAAATTAAAAATGATTTTTTTATGGATCTATGAATCTGCTCAGCAGCCCGAATGAATAAGGCAATTCGGGCATGTGTGCTGATGTATTTCAGATACATATTCATAAATGTGCTAATTTATTAATGAGTAAATGTAATTTTCAAATTATCAAATTAATAAAAAAAACAGGCCCAAGAAGTTTAAATTAATAAAAAGGAGATGCAAAAAACCAAAAAATAGTTGCGTGTTTGATAAGATCAGCTTGCTGAAAGCGTTAGATCATGTATCAGTTTTACTACATATTCTAATTGCTGTTCACGGGTAAGATCAGAATTATCAAGTACGATAGCATCCTGTGCCTGAACTAATGGGTCTTCTTTACGGTGAGTATCTTCATAATCACGATTCAGTAAATTTGATTTTACATCATTAAATGAAACATGCTGCCCCTTTGATTTATACTCATCAAATCTACGCTGGGTGCGTATATCACTATCAGATGTCATAAAAATTTTAAGTTCAGCATCCGGAAATACGTTGGAACCTATATCACGGCCATCCATTACAATCCCTCCGTTTTTGCCTAATTCGCGTTGTATAGCGATCATTTGTACTCTCACTTCATGGATTGCACTCACTTGGCTCACATTTTCGGAAACGACCATTTGACGGATCTCTTTCTCCACATTTTCGCCATTCAAAAAAGTATCGGATGCCTTGGTTTGCTGATTAAACTCGAAAGAAAGTTTAATATTAGGTAATAATTTGATTATTTCTTCAGGCATAAAACTACCATCCTTTATTACCCCTTTTCTCAAAGCATAAAGTGTTACGCAACGGTACATTGCTCCGGAATCAGCGTAGGCATAATGTAAGTGGGAAGCTAAAGCTTTTGCTAAAGTGCTTTTTCCGCAGGATGAATATCCATCAATGGCAATGGTAATTTTAGACATCAACAAGTAAGGTTAAAATAAGAATAAAAAAAATCCTAAATACAAATAACGAAAAAAAAAACGAATTTACGAAACAGTGGTTACTAATAACAAATAAAAAAACCAATTTATGAAACTGTATGTTAAAAAACATGAAACACAGTTTTGTAAATTGGTAAGATTCGTTTATTTGAAAAGTGTAAACTCTTAAGGATTGGTTATTTGTGTTGGTTATTTGCAGTCTTATTTTTTTGAATAAAAACTGTTGATGTCAAAACTAATAGAAAAATTGTTTGAAGGTCCGGCTAAATGGTAAACTGCGCGGCCATAACTGAATTGAAATTTATAAACACGAAATCCAAAACCGAAAGAAAAACCAGTCATACCACGTTTTTCAGGTATTTTCAACTCTTTTCTTCGCTGATAATTATAACCGGCACGTAAAAAAAAGCTTTTGGTAATTAAGAATTCCCCTCCTATTACAAGGTGGCGCATTAATTTATCCCCAAATATTTTGTTTTTGTTTTGTTTGATCGCTTCTCCCGTAAGGGGATCAACAGTTAAAATTGGGTTTGCTGGATCTTGATAAGTGAGGTCCCATTTTTCAAGATTTTCGTAAACCAAGGATAACCGAAATGGTACATGTTTTAATTTTTTTGAAAATCCTATCTGCATTTCAAATGGGAGTTTTTCTCTATTGCCGGGTACGTATGGCTTCCATTGTCGGCCTGCGTTTTTTATAACCGCAGCCATGGTAAAACCTCTTGAAGGCATACTATATACTGCGCCAAGATCCAGTGCGGATCCCAGTGAAGTATAGGATTCTAAATGAGAATAAATTGTTTTTACTGTGGCTCCAACCGTTAAGTTAGAATCCAAAATTGAACGGGCGTAAGAAACATTGAAACTCATTTCGTTTGCACCAAACGTACCATCGATAGTCCCGGCTTCATCAGCACGAATAAATTTTCCATAATTCAAATACTGAATGCCTGCGCTAACAGTTCCAATTTTATTGATTTTTTTAGCGTAAGCCGCATAACCATAATTTATATCACCAAAGTAATTAATATAACTCAATGCCACATTGTTGTTCATCGAATCGGTGAGCAATGCAGGGTTGGTAAGCGAAACATTCAAATCGTTATCCCTTGTTGAAATAAGATTACCCCCCAAAGCTGTAACCCTGGCTGATATAGGTAGGTTCAGGAATTCATAGGTATTATTACCCCCAACTTGTGAAAAAGCAGAAGTGCTGATAATTATAATAAAAAAAAAGGCAACTACTTTTTTTGTGTTCATCAATACAAAGTAAATTAAAATATCCATGCTGTATACGTTATATATGACGAATTATTGCACACTATCATTAAAAACACCATTTTTTTTGTAAAAACAATATAAGAGGAAATAAATTTTCGAGTTTGTTGTCGGCATTAGATCAAATAGGTAAAAGGATCCTTTTTAAGCATCAAGATGATTGCTCCTTTTTATATAGAATTTCATATAGATATGTCAAATATCAATTTTTTGATTGATTCATGGCATTGTAATAAAAACGACTCCGCAATAATTTTGCTGGACATTTTAATTACATTATTATGAATAGATCATTTACGCTGAAAATTATTTCTATTTACTTCTTTCTTGGGTTCATTTTAATTAATACAGTTAAATCACAAAATCCAAGTTGCGGTCCTTTGGTTCCATATTTTAATGTGAATTTTGTTGGTAATCCTGCCGGAGTATGGACTTCTCCGAATATTTCAAGGGTTGACCAATGCTGTGGGGTTTCCACATCTGATAAATGTATTTCTTTTGATGTAACATTAGATCCAAGCACTGCAGGTATTCAAATGGATCTGATTGGGGCCGATCCTCCGGGCGCATTATTTTATAGTATTAATTGTGTTGGTAGTTATCCGGGAGGAACAATAAAATGTATTTCAGGATCGGGTTTGCAACGAATCACTTTTTGCAAATCGGGAAATAACAAAAATGTTTATAAAATAACATCTATTGCAAAACCATTATTTCCTCCTAACGATACGTTAAGAGCGGGATGTACAAAACAACTTATTTCCTATGGTGTGGTGGATAATACAACTAACTGGACATCAATTTATCCAGGTACTATAGGACAATATAATTCTTATTTAAGTTGCACAAATTGCGCAAGCCCTAATTTTAATTCTGTTGTAGGCGCGCCAGCCTATATCGATTATAGAGTTTGTGGATTCCCGCAGGCCTCTCTCTGCGGCTTTAATGTCCAAGTATGCGATACAGTGCGTATTTATAATTTACCCGGATTAACTGCCTCGATAACACCAAATTCGGCAACTTTTTGCAATCTTGGTCCTGGCAGCGGTGTAACATTAATGGCAAGTGGTACAGGAGGTTTAGCGCCTTATTCTTATACTTGGAAAAACAGTTCAAATGTTATTGTTGGAACAGGTTCGACCTATTTTGCTTCAGTAGCTGGAAATTATACGTTCGAATTAAAAGATCCATTAAACTCCGCAACATGTCCTTCTTATAATAAAACAGTTAGTGTAACAGAAGGATTATTGCCTGTTGTAAGTATAGGCAGCCAAACAAACGTATTTTGTAATGGTGGAAATACAGGTAGTGCCACAGTAACAGCGGCTGGAGGTAGTGGAACTTATTCTTATTCCTGGAATACAACACCGGTGCAAATAACAGCCACAGCTAATAACTTATCAGCAGGCAGTTATACAGTAACCGTAACAGATAATAACGGTTGCCCCTTTCCTGTATCAACCTTTGTAACAATTACAGAACCTTTATCAGCATTGGCTGCAAGCATCAGTTCACAAACTAATGTACTTTGCAACGGAGGAAATACAGGTATTGCAACAGTAGTAGCGACTGGTGGAAGCGGAGCTTATTCTTATTCATGGAACACAACACCGGTACAAACCACAGCAACAGCAATTAATTTAAGTGCTGGAAGCTATACTGTTACAGCAACAGATAATAACGGATGTATAGTTCCGGTAACCAAAGTAGCAACCATTACTCAGCCTTTATCAGCGTTGGGTGCAAGCATTACTTCTCAAATCAATGTGTTTTGTAATGGAGGAAATACTGGGCTTGCAACTGTAATAGCAACTGGTGGAAGTGGAGCTTATTCTTATTCATGGAATACGACACCGGTACAAACCACAGCAACAGCAATTAATTTAAGTGCTGGAAGCTACACTGTAACAGTAATAGATAATAATGGATGTACGGTTCCGGTAACAAAAGTAGCAACCATTACGCAGCCTTCATCGGTATTGGGTGCAAGCATTACCTCTCAAACCAATGTATTTTGTAATGCAGGAAATACAGGTAGTGCAACTGTGACAGCGACTGGTGGAAGTGGTGGCTATTCTTATGTATGGAATACCACACCGGTTCAAACAGCAGCAACTGCAACTAATTTATCAGCCGGCAATTATACTGTTACAGTAACAGATAATAATGGATGTACAGTTCCTATGACCGCTGTTGCAACAATTACTGAACCTTTATCAGCATTAGCATCAAACATCAGTTCACAAACTAATGTGTTTTGTAATGGAGGAAATACAGGGCTTGCAACAGTAATATCAACTGGTGGAAGTGGCGCTTATTCTTATTCATGGAATACCACACCGCTTCAAACAGCAGCAACCGCAACAAATTTAACAGCCGGCAATTATACTGTTACAGTAACAGATAATAACGGATGTACCGTTCCGGTAACCAAAGTAGCAACCATTACTCAGCCTTTATCAGTGTTGGGTGCAAGCATTACTTCTCAAATCAATGTGTTTTGTAATGGAGGAAATACTGGGCTTGCAACTGTAATAGCAACTGGTGGAAGTGGAGCTTATTCTTATTCATGGAATACGACACCGGTACAAACCACAGCAACAGCAATTAATTTAAGTGCTGGAAGCTACACTGTAACAGTAATAGATAATAATGGATGTACCGTTCCGGTAACCGCAATAGTAACCATTACGCAGCCTTCATCGGTATTGGGTGCAAGCATTACTTCTCAAACCAATGTATTTTGTAATGGAGGAAATACAGGTAGTGCAACGGTGACAGCAACTGGTGGAAGCGGTGGCTATTCTTTTGTATGGAATACCACACCGGTACAAACTACAGCAACAGCAATTAATTTAAGTGCCGGCAGCTATACTGTTACAATAACTGACAATAATGGATGTACAGTTCCTGTAACCGCTGTTGCAACAATTACAGAACCTTTATCTGCATTAGCTTCAAGCATCAGTTCACAAACTAATGTATTTTGTAATGGAGGAAATACAGGGCTTGCAACAATAGTAGCAACTGGTGGAAGTGGAGCTTATTCTTATTCATGGAATACAACACCTGTTCAAACCACCGCAACCGCAACTAATTTAACAGCTGGTAGTTATACGGTTACTGTTACTGATAATAATGGATGTACGGTTCCTGTAACAAAAGTAGCAATCATTACTCAGCCTTTATCAGCTTTGGCTGCTAGCATCACCTCTCAAATCAATGTGTTTTGTAAAGGAGGAAATACAGGGCTTGCAACAGTAATAGCGACCGGTGGAAGTGGCGCTTATTCTTATTCATGGAATACGACACCGGTTCAAACAGCAGCAACTGCAACTAATTTAACAGCCGGCAGTTATACGGTTACAATAACTGATAATAATGGATGTACAGTTCCTGTGACCGCTGTTGCAACAATTACTGAACCTTTATCAGCATTAGCTTCAAGCATCATGTCACAAACTAATGTATTTTGTAATGGAGGTAATACAGGGGCAGCAACGGTGACAGCAACGGGTGGAAGCGGCAGTTATAGCTACTTATGGAATTCAACACCCGTGCAAATTGGTGCAACCGCAATTAATCTGAGTGCAGGAAGCTATACAGTTACAGTAACTGATAATAATGGCTGCACAATTCCTGTGACAAGTGTAACAACAGTTACTCAGCCGGTGTCAACATTAAGTGCAAGCATCAGTCAACAGACAAACGTATTTTGCTTTGGTTGCAATACAGGATCAGCGACAGTAGCGGCAACTGGTGGAAGTGGATCCTATTCATATTTATGGAGCACAAATCCTGTCCAAACAACAGCAACAGCGAACAATTTGGTGGCTGGAAGCTATACGGTAACAGTAACAGATAACAATGGGTGTACTATACCTGTCACAGTAATAGCAACAATTACAGAACCCGGATCAGTTTTAGCTGCATTCATCAGTTCACAAACCAATGTATTTTGTTTCGGTGGTAATACCGGAGAGGCAACTGTAACAGCAACAGGAGGTAGTGGATCCTATTCTTATTCATGGAATACAACACCTGTTCAAACCACAGCAACAGCAACTAATTTAGCAGCTGGTAGTTATACTGTAACAGTAACAGATAACAATGGATCAACAATTTCTGCAACGGCTATTGCTACTATTATTCAACCATCATCAGGATTAACTGCAACTATATCTTCCCAAACAAATGTATTCTGTAATAATGGTAATACAGGCAATGCAACAGTAACAGCAAGTGGTGGAAGTGGTAACTATAGCTATTTGTGGAATTCAATTCCTCAACAAATTGGTTCAACAGCAGTTAATTTATCGGCTGGATCTTATACTGTAACGGTAGCTGATAATAACGGTTGTATAGTTCCTGTGACAAAAGAAGTAACCATCACGCAACCTTTGGCGGCAATAGCTTCAATCATCAGTTCGCAAACCAATGTGTTTTGCAATGGAGGTAATACCGGAGAAGCAACAGTAACAGCTACTGGTGGTAGTGGATCCTATTCTTATTCATGGAATACAACACCTGTTCAAACAACAGCAACCGCAACTAATTTATCAGCCGGATCTTATACCGCAACCGTAACAGATAATAATGGATGTACAGTTCCGGTAACGAAAGTAGCAACCATTACGCAGCCTTCATCGATATTGAGTGCAAACATTGCCTCACAAACCAATGTGTTTTGTAATGGAGGTAATACCGGAAGCTCAACAGTAACAGCCACAGGTGGTAGTGGGTCCTATTCTTATTCATGGAACACAATCCCTGTCCAAACTACTGCTACAGCAAACAATTTATCAGCGGGCAGCTATACTGTAACAGTAACTGATAACAATGGATGTACAACTCCTGTAACAGCCGTTTCAACAATCACACAACCAGTATCAGCATTAGCTGCAACTATTAATCAGCAAACCAACGTGTTTTGCAATGGAGGCAATACAGGTAGCGTAACTGTTGTTGCAACAGGAGGAAGCGGCAGCTACAGTTATTTATGGAATACATCGCCATTACAGATTGGCGCAACTGCAGTAAATTTATCAGCTGGAATATATACTGCTACTGTAACAGATAATAACGGTTGTATAGTTCCTGTGACAAAAGAAGTAACCATCACTGAACCTTCAGCGGTAATAGCTTCAAGCATCAGTTCGCAAACCAATGTATTTTGTAATGGAGGTAATACCGGAAGCGCAACAGTAATAGCCACAGGTGGTAGTGGATCCTATTCTTATTCATGGAATACAACACCTGTTCAAACAACAGCAACCGCAACTAATTTAACAGCTGGATCTTATACTGTAACCGTAACAGATAATAATGGGTGTGTAATTCCCGTAATAGTTGTGGCTACGATCACACAACCCACATCAGCTTTGGATGCAAGCATCACTGCACAAACCAATGTATTTTGCAATGGAGGTAACAATGGCAATGCAACAGTAACCGCAACCGGAGGTAGTGGAAGTTATTCTTATTCCTGGAATTCCATACCTGCTCAAACAAGTGCAATCGCAACAGGCTTAACAGTGGGTTCATACACCGTAACAGTAACTGATAATAATGGATGTACAGTTCCTGTAACAAAAGTTACAACTATTACCCAGCCTTCATCAATACTCAGTGCAAGTATCAGTTCACAAACTAATGTGCTCTGCAATGGCGGAAATACGGGAAGTGTTACTATAATTGCAACAGGAGGAAGTGGTAGCTATTCTTATTCCTGGAATACAATACCTACCCAAACAACAGCAACTGCAAGTGGTTTAAGTGCCGGATCTTATACTGTTACAGTAACAGATAATAACGGATGTACAATTCCTGTTTCCATTGTGGCAATCATCTCGCAACCTTCATTAGCACTTGGGGCAAATATCAATCAGCAAACAAATGTATTTTGCAAAGATGGCAACAATGGTTATGCAACCGTGTCAGCAACAGGTGGAAGCGGACTTTATTCTTATTCATGGAATACCACACCTGCTCAAACAACAGCAACAGCAATAGGTTTAACAGCTGGATCTTATACCGTAACCGTAACAGATAATAATGGGTGTGTAATTCCTGAATTAGTTGTGGCTACGATCACACAACCCTCATCTGCTTTGGGTGCAAATATCACTGCACAAACCAATGTATTTTGCAAGGGAGGTAATACAGGTAATGCCACAGTAACAGCTACTGGAGGCAGCGGAAGTTATTCTTATTCATGGAATACCACACCTGCACAAACAACGGCAACCACAACCGGTTTAATAGCGGGTTCATTTACCGTAACAGTTACTGATAATAATGGTTGCACTGTTCCTGCAACAAAAGTTGTAATCATTACCCAGCCATCATCAATACTCAGCACTGGTACTATTTCACAAACTAATGTTTACTGCAACGGTGGAAGCACAGGGAGCGCATCTGTAGCTGCCATAGGAGGCAGTGGGTCTTATTCCTATTCATGGAATACAACCCCAGTGCAAACAACGGCATACGCAACTGGTTTAACTGCCGGATCTTATACCTTAACGGTAACGGATAATAACGGTTGTACAATTCCCGTAACAACTGCGGTAATTATTACCCAGCCTTCATCTGCATTGGGAGCAAATATAAGTTCACAAACTAATGTGTTCTGCAACGGAGGGAATACGGGGATTGCAACAGTAACAGCCACAGGAGGGAGCGGTAATTATACCTATTTATGGAATACAATACCATTACAAATTGGACAAACAGCCATTAACTTAAGTGCAGGTAGCTATACTGTTACTGTTACCGATAATAATGGATGTACTACGTCAGCTATTGCTGTTGCAGTTATTACACAACCATCATTACCTTTAGCTGTAAGTTTAATAACTCAGACTAATGTATTTTGTAAAGGAGGGAACACTGGAGTTGCAACAATAGCAGCTACAGGAGGAAGCGGTATTTATTCTTATTCCTGGAATACTGCACCAGTTCAAACATCTGCCACAGCAATAAATTTAAGTTCAGGAAGCTATTCGGTACTAGTAACTGATAATAACGGTTGTTTAGTACCCGTAACAGCCAACGTTACAATTACTGAACCTTTTTCCTCTCTAAATGCAAGTATAATTGCACAAACCAACGTGTTGTGTATGGGTGATAGCACCGGAAATGCAACAGTAACTGCTACAGGTGGAAGCGGAAACTATTCTTACTCCTGGAATACAATACCGGTTCAAACATCAGCCACAGCAACCGGATTAATTGCAGGCAGCTATTCTGTAACAGTAAAAGATAATAATGGTTGTGCGATTCCTGTCATTAAAATAGTGATCATAACCGAACCTTCAACAGGATTAAGTGCAAGCATTACTTCTCAAACAAATGTTTTGTGTTATGAAGAAAAAACAGGCGTATCAATAGTAACCGCTACAGGTGGAAGTGGAAGCTATAGCTATTTGTGGAATACGGTTCCAGCACAAATTGGTGCAACAGCAATTAATTTAAGTGCCGGCAGCTATACTGTACTTGTAAAAGATAATAATGGATGCTTGAGGCCTGTGATCGCAGAGTTTATAATTACACAGCCTACTGGAATTTTATCAGCTACTGCAATAAGCCCATATTTTAATACAAGTAATATTTCATGCAATGGGGGAAGTAATGGTTCAATTAATTTAACGATAAACGGAGGCACCATGCCCTATACTTTTTCATGGACCGGTCCCGGAACTTATTCGTCCCCAGCGGAAAACCCAAATGGACTTGGAGCGGGTGTATACAATGTTAATGTCACGGATAAAAACGGGTGTTTGACAAAAACAACAATTACCTTAGTTGAACCACCTTTAATGGCTTCATCCGTAGGTTCAATACCTGCTGATTGTATCACATCAAATGGTTCAGCCAATTTAGATGTGATCGGGGGGACTCTGCCATATAGTTGCCTTTGGTCATGCGGCAACACACAACAAGATCTATCGGGAGTGCCGGGCGGTATTTATACAGTAAATGTAACTGACGCTAACGGTTGCTTAATTATTGATACAATTCAAGTAGATGAAATCTCAAACCTAAGGTTAAGCTCCACAACAAATAACGTTTTATGTTATGGTAATTCAGATGGTTCGATAAATTTAAATGTGAAAGGTACTGCACCATTTACATATTCATGGTCGAATGGTGCTACAACAGAAGATTTAACAGGTATTTCAGCCGGGGAATATTTTGTAATAATAAATGATGCAGCCGGTTGTACAATACTTGATACGGTTAACATCACACAATCTACTCCGATCGTTTTGAATTTAACAAGTCCTGTTTACTTCGATAATTTTAATGTTAGTTCATTCCAGGGAACTAATGGAGCTATTGATTTAAGTGTTAAAGGAGGGCAACCAACTTATATTTATAGCTGGTCGAATAATGCAACAACTGAAGACTTGTCAAACATTGTGGCAGGGTCCTACAATGTAACTGTAACAGATTCTTTAGGCTGCAAAATTTCTGGCAGCATCGTTTTAGCAGGACCAATGCCATTGGAAATGCCAACTGGTTTCTCACCCAATGGGGATGGCAGGAACGACAAATTTATCATACGTGGCATTGATGTATATCCCAATAATCATATCAGCATCTTTAATCGCTGGGGGAATATTGTATATCAGAGTGACGGTTATCATAACCAGTGGGACGGCCTTAATAATAAGGGAGATGCTTTACCGGCTGCAACTTACTTTGTAATTGTTGAAATAAATAATAAAGAAATAACATTAAAGGGCTACGTTGATCTGAGAAGAGATTAGAAAGATTAAAAAAAAATGTCATGAAAAAAATTATTACAGTAATAGGGATCTTTGCAAGCATTATTAGGATGGATGCACAGCAAGATGTAATGGTAAGTCAGTATATGTTTAATGGACTATTTTTAAATCCAGCCTATGCAGGGAGCCATAAATATTTCAGTTCAACATTACTTCACCGATCGCAATGGGTTGGTTTTGAAGGTGCACCAAAAACAACTTTATTAGCTATTGATGGCCCATTGTATAATCAAAAAATGGGTATTGGATTGCTGCTGTCGCACGATAAAATTGGTGTGACAAGTCAGACCGATATCTATGCTAATTATTCATATATGTTAAAACTTGGGGATGGAAAACTAAGTTTTGGAATAAAAGCAGGTGCCTCCAATTATCAGGCGAAAGTAGAAGATCTGACAGTATGGGATGAAAGTGATAATTCATTTTCAGGAGTTAATAAAAGTGCCTGGCTTCCGAAATTTGGTATGGGAACTTTTTATTTCACTCAAAAATTTTACATTGGATTCTCCGTACCATCGCTTATTGCCTACGATCCGAATCGCAATTTTAATTTGTCGATGGAAAGTTCGTCTTATATACGGAAACATTACTATCTAACATCAGGTTATGTTTTTAAAGTGAACGAAAGGGTAAAATTAAAACCATCTCTTCTTCTCAAATATCAACCTTCAGCACCTTTGCAGGCTGATATTAGTTTCAGTGCAATGTATATGGATATGGTGGCTATGGGCATTGCATTACGAACAAATGATGCTGTAACAGTTATGATTGAATATCAGGCAAATATGAGGTTCCGTGTTGGATATGCCTATGATATAACAACATCAAAACTCAGAAACTACAGTTCCGGTTCTCATGAAATAATGATTGGATTCGATTTTGGCAAGGATATTATAAAAACAAAAACACCGCGATTCTTTTAATTTAAAAAATACAAAATATGAAAAAACATTTTATATACCTATCAATTATTTTCAGCAGCTTTTATTTTTCGGGTTGTTCTAATTATTTCCATAAAAAGGCAAATAATGAATTTGTTAAT
The DNA here is from genome assembly GCA_040389865.1 of Bacteroidota bacterium. Classification (GTDB taxonomy): domain Bacteria; phylum Bacteroidota; class Bacteroidia; order 2-12-FULL-35-15; family 2-12-FULL-35-15; genus 2-12-FULL-35-15. The sequence continues at coordinate 82,093 of JAZJZM010000012.1, forward strand.
TTGCAATTTTCTGATGCAATTATTGATTACAACAAAGTTCTGTTAAAGGAAAATAATCACGATGCAAAAATTAAGCTGGCAAATTGCTACAGGCAAATAAATGACATAGAAAAAGCCAAACCATTATTTGCTGAAATTGTCTATTATCCTGAGAGTAACGCAATAAATACATTCCATTATGCAAAGATATTAATGTCGTTAGGAGATTATGACAATGCAAAAAAATGGTATAAAAACTATCTTGATCTGGTACCGGATGATGCCGTTGCACAAATTTCGTTTGCCACTTGCAATTCGGTAAATCCATTTATTCGTGACACTACTTTGTTTTCTTTGAATTTAGTGAACTTCCCTTGTTTTGAGTCTTCGTTTGGCTCGGCACCATATAAGGATGGAGTTGTTTTTACTGCAAATAAAAAGCCAACCTTAAATTCCAGAACTGATCCATGGACGGGTAAAACTTTTTATGATATATATTTTGCAGAAAAAGATAAAGACGGAAATTGGTTAAGTCCTCAATTATTAAAAGGAAAGATCAATGGCCGGTATCATGAAGGACCTGCAGCATTTAATAAAGCAGAGGACATTGCTTATTTTACTCGTAGCAATTATTATAAAAAAACGCTTAGGAAAAGTGCAAATGATGAAAACAATTTGAAAATATTTAAAGCCAAATTGGTGAATGATACATGGGAAGAACTGGAGGAAATGCCTTTTAATAGTGACGAATATTCGGTAGGACACCCATGTTTATCGCTCGATGAAAAAACATTATACTTTATTTCTGATATGCCTGGCGGATTAGGAGGTACCGATATTTACAAATCAGTTTACAATGGTGAAGTATGGGGGGCACCCGAAAATTTAGGCAGTGCAATTAATACCACGGGCAATGAAATGTTTCCATTTATGAGCCACGATGGCACCTTATATTTTTCCTCCGATTCACATACAAACATGGGGGGGTTGGATGTTTTTGCAACTTCATATGATGAAAAAAGCAAAAAATGGCAGCAGGTCGAAAATCTTAATTATCCTTTGAATTCTACTAAAGATGATTTCGCTTTTGTTTTAAATGAAGATAAGAAAACAGGATTTGTTTCATCGAATAGGAACAGCTCTGATAAAATTTATGAATTTGAGAAACATGATCCCACTTTTAATTTGTTTGGGACCATAAGTACGAAGGGTGAAAAGACAGTAATCGAGAACGCTGTACTAACAATAATAAATAAAACAAATGATACAGAAAAATTTACTGTAGAAACTGACAAAAATGGATTTTATAAAATAAAGCTGAAACCTGAAACTGAATATTTAGTGCAAGGGGCAAAAGAAAAATATTTTACTCAAAGTGCTGAAATATCAACAATAGGAAAAAAAAATTCTGAAGAATTTGAAAAGAATTTTGAATTAGACAAAATTATAATTGCAAAACCAATTGTACTGGAAAACACTTATTATGACCTAAACAAATGGGATATTCGTCCTCAAGCAATAACAGAATTAGATCAATTAGTTTCATTGTTATCCACTAATCTAACTATTTCCGTTGAAATAGGCTCTCACACTGATTCACGTGGTAGTGATAAATACAATTTGATCCTTTCTGATAAACGTGCTAAAGCGATTGTTGATTACTTGATCTCAAAAGGAATAGACGCAAATCGATTAAACTGGAAAGGGTATGGTGAAACAGAATTAATTAATAAATGTAATAATGATGTGGAATGTACCGAAGAGGAACATCAGCAAAATCGAAGAACGGAATTTAAACTTACATAATACAGGTTTTAAAATATCCTGTTTTTTATTTTCAGACAAAGAGAGGAATTATTTGAAAATAAAATTTGATTTTGAGATTATATAAAACCGTACATTTGCATATCAGTATGCACAAACAGGTTAAAAAATATTTTCCAGTCATTTTTCTATTTCTCTTCCTATTCCCTATGGTGGAGAAGGAAATCCATGCTTTGGAACATAGCACAGATGTGCACTGTTCATCCTATGATTTTCACTTTCACGATTTAGAGCACAATTGTTCTATTTGTGATTTTACTATTGCGGATTCTTATTCTAAATCTACAATTGACTATCAATTAATTAGTTCCGTTTATCCTCTTTTTTTTCAAAATTGTATTGAAAGCATTTACTCAACCACTTCGTTCAAACACCTTCCTTCGCGAGCTCCTCCATTAGTTTAGTTTTTTCTTTTATTTATTATGTCAAAAAATCCGTCAGGCTAAAACCTCAATGGATTGATTTGTTATTATTTAATCCCAAAAAACACTCTCGTGGAAAAAAAACCGTATTCATTTTTCGCATTTATTTTATTGTTTGCAAATATGGCTTTTGCATCCGCTATTCCTGAACAAAAAACATCACTTGCAGGAAGTATAACAGACAAAGAAACAGGAGAAGCCCTTCCTGGAGTTACTATATATATCCCTGATTTAAAAACAGGCGCAGTTTCAAGTATTGACGGGACTTATAAAATTGATAATTTACCTTCAACTAAAATACTTGTTCAGGTAAGTTTTTTAGGCTACAAAACTATTATTGAAATGGTCGATCTATCCGCAACAACAGCAAAAGATTTTGCGATGGAAATTTCAATAAAAGAAATAAATGAAGTTGTGGTTACTGGTACATCCAAAGCAACAGAAATAAGAAAAAGTCCGATCCCCATAGTAGCGATTGACAAAAATCACATCGATCAAAACTTAAATACAAATGTAATTGATGTTATTGCCCAACTACCCGGTGTAAGTACTGTTACTACAGGCCCCAATGTGTCAAAACCTTTCATCAGGGGATTGGGATATAACCGTGTGCTTACCTTGTTTGATGGAGTTCGACAAGAGGGGCAGCAATGGGGTGATGAGCATGGAGTGGAAGTAGATGAATTTTCTGTTGAAAGGATAGAAGTGGTAAAAGGTCCTGCCAGTTTGATCTATGGTTCGGACGCTTTAGCAGGAGTTGTTAATTTAATGCCTGCACCACCTGTTATTGATGGCATACTTAAAGGAAGCATTTTATCCAATTACCAAACTAATAATGGATTGATTGGTAATTCTGTCGCGTTGGCTGGAAACAATAATGGATTTGTTTGGGGTGGTCGATTTTCGAATAAGATGGCAGGCAATTATCAAAATAAACAGGATGGTCGTGTATTTGGTACCTCTTTCAAAGAAACGGATGGCAATGGATACATTGGATTTAACAAACATTGGGGATATTCGCATCTTAAATTTTCTGTTTTTGATGACCTCCAGAGTATCCCAGATGGAAGCCGGGATTCAACTACACGGAAATTCACTAAACAAATAACAGAAGCGGATACACTTCGTCCAATTGTTTCAGATGATGTATTGAACTCCTATTCAATTCCAGCAGTGCATCAGCATGTTCAGCACTATAAAATTATTTCGACAAGTAATTTTATTGTTAACAATGGTAAATTAGGTTTGAATTTAGGATTTCAGCAAAATATCAGAAGAGAATTTACTCATCCGGAAAGAACTGATATTGCAGGTTTGTATCTAATTTTGAATTCATATACCTATGATGTTAAATATCATTTGCCTGAAAAAAATGGTTGGGAAGCAACCATAGGAATTAATGGCATGTACCAGAATAATTCAAATAAAGGAACAGAATTTATTATTCCCGATTATACTCTTTTTGATGTTGGTCCTTTTGCATTCATAAAAAAATCATTCAGTAAATTAGATCTAAGCATGGGGTTGCGTTATGATAATCGTTCTTTTAAAAATGATGGAATGTACACTAAACAAAATTTGCAAACAGGTTTTGATATGCAAACCAATATACCTGATACCGCTGGTTCGAGCCATCCGTTTTCGGAATACATCCATACTTTTTCAGGGTACTCCGGAAGCATTGGGGCCACTTATAGTTTATCGGACAATTTTTTTATAAAGGCGAATATCGCAAGGGGATATAGAGCACCAAACATATCCGAAATTTCGTCCAATGGTGTTCATCCCGGAACAAATATCTATCAAATTGGAAACCCGAATTTCAAATCCGAGTTAAGTTTACAAGAAGATCTCGGCCTGTTTTTTTCATCACAACATATAACATGCGAAGTAGATTTTTTTAATAATACCATATCAAATTACATTTATAACGAAAAGGTGCTAAACAATAAAGGACAGGATTCTATTGTCGTTCCTGGAAATCAAACATTTCAATTTCAGGCTGCACTGGCTCAATTGTATGGAGCTGAAGCAAGTTTTGATATTCATCCACACCCCTTGGATTGGTTACATTTCGAAAATTCAATTTCAATATTATCTTCATTTAACAAGGGAGTAAAAGGTATTCCTATTAATGATAGTGCTAAATATTTGCCTTTCATTCCTCCAATGCATACACATACTGAATTGCGTGCCGACATTAAGAAAAAATTCAAGCATTTTTCTTCTATTTATGCAAAAGTGGAAATGGAATATTTTGCAAAACAAAATAAAGCATATTTGGCTTTTAATACCGAAACGGCTACACCTGGTTACACACTGTTTAATGCAGGTATAGGAGGTGATATAATAAACAAAAAAGGTAATATCATTTTCAGTATTCATATTTTAGGAAAGAATATTACCGATGTAACTTATCAAGCACATTTGAGCCGATTAAAATATTTTGAAAATTATCCAAATAATGGAAGTGGCAGAAATGGAATTTATAATATGGGAAGAAATATTAGTTTTAAATTATTGATACCACTGAATTTTAAAAAACAATAACAAGTCCTAAATGGTGTTTGTCTTTAATTGAAATGTGCCGAAGATTCAAGAATTATAAAATCACGATTCAGCATCATCGATTATTTAATAAAAAAAACTCTCATACAGAGCGTCATTGCGAGGGCTTTTACCCCCTTCGTTAGGCTCAGGATAAACTCCGCAATCTCATATACTTGTTTGAGATTGCTTCAGTCGTGCCTCCTTCGCAATAATGTACTAAGCTTAATGCCGACTCGATGGACAAACTCTAAATAATCCCCCAAGGGCTTATTTCAGGCTTGTTTATTGTTTAGCAAGAGATTATTGAAAATATAAAAACTTAATTGCATTGCTCTAAAGAGGGCAGGGGAGGCTTGGTTTAAATCTCAACTCAATAAAACGAACATCGGTTATATTGAGTTGAGATTTTCCTTAGACTTGATTTTTTTTCGTTACTTGTCTTGAGCGATAAAAAAATCGCGCTAATACAAAAATAAGGATCAACACACAAGATCCAAAGATCAATACAAGCTGCTTCCTTTTTTTATTCGCTTCTTCAATTATATTCTTTTTTTCTTCTTCCGTTTTTAAAGCGACTTCGTTTTTCTCAAAGTCATTGTTAATTATACTTTGCATCGATTTTGTTTCCAATTCCTCTTTGTTAATAAGATCTCTGTAAAGAATGAAAAGTTTGTGATGATCATAAGCAGCCTTCCAATTCCCTTGAATACTATCCAATTCTTCCAAACGACTATAACTTTCTTTGATCCATTCATTACTTCCTATTTCAGTGCTTAATTTCAATGCCTCGTTTAAATGATCCTTTGCCTCATTTATTTTTTTTAAATCCATTTGCACATTACCAAGTCCAATAATAGATTCGATAATGCCTTGTTTATCATCAATCTCTTTTCTTATTTTTAAAGCGGCAAGGTAATTTTTAAATGATCTGTTAAGGAGATCCTCCGGCATGATAGGTTTTGTTTTATTCAGAGATTTCATCATGGGATCAACCTCAGGATAATTCACTTGATTCCAATAAATATTTCCCAGGTTATTATATGAAAAAGCTATACCATATTTATTTCCAATATCTTCATTTATCTTTAAGGATGCGGAGTACATTTTTAGCGCCTCAGAATAATTTCCCTGGCTATTATAGATACGCCCTATGTTATTATAAGACGTAGCTATTCCTTTCTGGTTGCCAATTTCTTCATAAATTTTCAATGAAGTGAAATAGTTCTTTAATGCTTCCGGATAATTATCAGGATCATCGTAAACTAGTCCGATGTTGGTATAAGAATTAGCCATACCTTCTTTATCACCAACCTGTTCACGTAAATTTAAGGAAGCATAATAATTTTTTAGTGCCTCCGAGTAATTGTTTTGATAATAATAAATAATTCCAATGTTAAGATAGGAGCCTGCTATGTCCTTTTTGTTTTTCAGAACTTCATTGATCTTTAGTGAAGCAATGTAATTTTTTAATGCAAGAGAGTAATTGCCATTACTGTAATAAACATTGCCAATAGTATTGTAAGCGGATGCTTTATATTTTATTGCAGCATTTAGGTTTGCCAATTGCAATGCTTCATTCCCATATTTCAACCCATTGCTGTAGTAGCCAATATTTCTGTATTCCTCACACAAGGCGATCAAATGATTTATTTTGGCAGTATCAGCTTTGTCGGTTGTAAGCAGGCTGAGAAGGGAATCTATTTCTCGGTTTTGGGCAATTGATGATGCCCCACAGTGATCCACAAAAGAGAGGAGAAAAAATAAGAGAAAGGAAAAAAAATATTTTATTTTCATTTTTAATTCTTCAAAAAGATCAAGTAATATTAAATTCAACTCCAATTACATTCTGCAAAATGTGAATTCAATTTAAAGGAGAAGCTAAATGCGAATGCCAATAATTGTAACATCATCCACCTGTTCTAAATTTCCCTTCCATTCCATAAATTCTTTTTCCAGTATTTTTTTTTGCTCATTTAGGCTTTGTTGAGAAATACTGGATATGATTTTTTCCAACCCTTTCGACATTATTTTTTTTCCCTTCGCTCCCCCAAACTGGTCTTGAAAACCATCCGTACTTGCGTAAATGATATCTCCGGTTTCCAACTGAATTGTATTCTGTTGAAAAGGCTTTTCAAACTCCGAATATTTCCCTACAGGCATCTTATCCAATTTATGTTTTATTAATTCTCCATTGCGGGACACGTAAAATGAATTATTAGCTGCCGAATATTGCAATTCTTTTGTTTTAAGATTCAGTCTTCCTAAAATTAGATCCATACCATCTTTACCTTCTTCAAATGCTCCTTCAGGATTAAGGGCGAGAATAATAATACGTCTCAATTCATCCAACATTGCGTTGGTTTCTTTTATTTGTTTGGAATTTATTATTTCATTCAAAATGCCCATCCCAATTAGACTCATAAAAGCACCAGGAATACCATGTCCCGTGCAATCGGCTACACAGAAATACAAATAATCTCCTTCCTGATGGATCCAATAAAAATCACCAGAAACCACATCGCGTGGTTTGTACAAAATAAAATATTCCTTCAAAAAGCGTTCTATATATGTTTCAGAAGTTAGGAAAGATGTTTGTATGCGCCTTGCATAAGAAACAGAATCGGCATTATCCTTATTTTTTTCTTCTACCAACTGTTTTTGTTTAGTAATTTCTTTATTTTGAATTTCTATTACTTGTTTTTGTTTTTTTGTAATTTGTAACGAACGGAATATTATTATGGCTATTGTTGCAACAGCCAAGGCTGCTGCCAATATTAACCACAGGAATAGTTGTTGCCTTTTGCGCTCTGCCGCTGTTAATATATCTTGTTTTTCTTTCTCTGCTTTAAGTGCTGCTTCTTTTTTTTCAAATTCATAATTCATCTCTTTTCGCGTAATATCTTTATTTTTCTCCTCATTAAAAATAGAATCTTTTGCAAGCATAGCATTTTGGTAATGCTCCAAAGCTTTTTGATAATTGCCCGTTTTTGTATAAAGCTGGCTTAATAGCTCATGAGTTTCTTCTGTATGAGCAAGGAAGGCTATGGCGGTATCTATTTTCAGTGATTGCAATAAATATTTTTCTGCTTCCTTGTATCTTTTTTGGTTAGTGTACAAAGAACCAATGTTTCCGAGCATTACGGCAATTAGATTTTTATTTCCAAATTCTTCATTTATTTTCAATGACTTAAAATTATAATCAAGAGCTTTTGAAAAGAGCAGATCACTTTCTTTTTTATTTGAATTTTGGATAAGCACAGCTTGGTTATGATAGACAAGTCCGATATTGGCAAAAATATAAGCAATTCCATTTTTGTCCTCCAGTTTCTCATCAATTTTTAAAGCCTTAAAATAATAATCAAGCGCTTTTGGATAATCTTTTAGATGGAAATAAACAACTCCGATATTTAAAAACCAGGTGGCCATGCCATTTTCATCTCCAGCTTCCTCATATATTTCCAATGCCTTGAAGTAATAGTCGAGGGCTTTTAAAGGCTGCTTTTGCTCCCCGTATATATTTCCAATTCCACCATAGGCGGTCGCCATTTTATTTTTATCTCCTAATTCTTCAAATGCCTTCAGTACTTTAAAATAATAACCAAGTGCTTTGGTATGATTTCCCTGACTCAAGTAGATACCAGCTATATTGCCCTGTATTCCGGCAATTTTATTTTTATAACCGAGTTCTTCATATATTTTTAATGCTTTCAAATAATGATCAAGAGCTTGAGGAAATTCGCTTTGTCTCCAATGAACAAGTCCTATATTGCTATATGTTGCCGCAATTCCTTTTTGTATACTTTGTTTTGAATCAGATGATATGTCCTGGTCAGCAATAAGGGTTGAAATTTGCAAAGCAGCTTTGGCATTAAGCAGGGCAGAGTCGTATGATCCGGCATTAATGTATTCCTTACTTAAAATGTTTAAATGGTTTACTTTGTTGGTATCAGCTTTGTCGTTTTTAATGAGAATAAGCAGTGAGTCAATGTTTCGGTTTTGAGCAAGGGAAATTCCGCCAAAATCATTAAAGAAGAGGATCGAAAAAAATAAAGTTAAGCTTATGAAATATTTTATTTTCATTTTTAATTCTTCAAATTGAATAGTATATTTTACTGATACTCTCCAAAAACTATTCATTTCAAATCTACCGAAATATTTGGAGCAAAATGAATTCAATTCCAACAAAAATTACTACCTTTAATAAAAAATAAAACATTATGCGACCATTTTCAAAATTTTATAAAATAGCCTTTATCAGTATTTCGGTAATTTCAATATTGTCATTCAGTGCATGTTACAAAGAAGGTAACGGTGGAAAGTCGATTGTTAATGGATATGTTTCACACCACAGTCATAGAATCCCTGGTTCTACTGTTTATATCAAATATGGTGCTGTTGAATTTCCGGGAACGGATGTATCAAAATACGATGCATCGGTAACTGCCGATGCCACAGCCCATTACGAATTTAAAGATCTGCGTAAAGGGGAGTATTACCTGTATGGGGTAGGGTACGATAATGCAATTCAGGAAATAGTATCCGGTGGTACCGGAGTAAAACTGAAATACAATAAAGCAACAACATCCGATATTCCGGTTACAGAACATTAGAATATAATTTCAATGAAAAAACTGCTTTGCAATTCCTTCCTTATATTCTCATTTTTTGTAATTACTTTAATTAGTTGCACCACTGATAAAGGCATCCCTGATTACAACAATTACCCGGATGACATTGGGAAACTTTTTTTTACAAAATGTTCTACCCCCGGCTGCCACACCGATGCCAGCAAAGATGCAGCTGCAGGTTTATCAATGGAAAGCTGGGATAAGTTATTTGAAGGTGGCAAAGGAAGTGCCGCAGTTATACCTTTTCGACATGATTACAGTACCTTGTTTTCATACACCAATACTTTTTCTGATCTGGGGATCTCAAATATACCCACTATGCCCTTCAATAGCGCTAATTTATCCCGTGAGGAGGTTCTGCTATTAAAAAACTGGATAAATGCCGGTGCCCCAAGCCGGGATGGATTTGTGAAATTTTCTGATGATCCAAACCGTAAAAAAATTTATATCAGTAATCAGGGATGTGATGTGGTAACGGTTATGGATCAGGAAACCTTATTACCGATGCGATATATAGATGTAGGTAATACCGGAGGTACAGAATCCCCGCACATGATAAAAGTATCCCCTGATGGCCAATATTGGTATGTTGTTTCCATATCCGGAAATTCATTGCAAAAATACCGAACCTCTGACGATAGTTTTGTTGGTGAAGCATTTTTAAGTGTAAAGAACTGGAATACCCTTACCATAAGCAATGACGGGCAAAAAGCCTATGCTATTGATTGGAGCAGCAATGGCGATATTGCTGAAGTGGATCTAACTACTTTTGCGGTAACACATAATATGGGTTATAATTTCCCTCATGGTTCTTGTCTTAATCCTGTCGGTGATACCTTATATGTAACGCAACAAAACAGCAGCAATAAGTTATATAAAATGCCGGTGAATGACCTATCAGCATTTACTGAAGTAAATTTGTTTACTGTTCAACCTGCAAGTTTTCTAAATGCACATGAAGTGTTTTTCTCTCCTGATGGAACAAAATATTTTGTTACCTGTCAGGGAACCTCTGAACTAAGAATTTTTCAACAAGGTACCGACCAACTGCTTGCTATAATTCCTGTTGGAGCATTGCCGTCAGAAATGAGTGCATCAGTGCTTCACGGTTATTTATTTGTTTCATGCCCTGAGGATATCACTTCTTTCCCGGGTAAAAGAGGGGCGGTATGGGTAATTGACATCAATACAAATTCATTGATCAACACAATATACACAGGGCATCAACCGCACGGCATTGCAGTTGATGACACCAAAAATCTGGTATACGTTGCTAACAGAAATGCAACTACTGATGGGCCAGCACCCCACCATTCTGGTGTGTGTGGCGGCAGAAACGGCTATGTCACATTTATTGATATGAGTACTTTAACTCTTTTAAAATCAGGGACAAGCGATAAAAAAGTGGAAGTATCTGTCGATCCTTATTCTGTTGCCGTGCGACCGTAATAAAAAAAATAATATGCTGATTAATTGATGTGCTGATGTGAAAACCTGCCGATGTGCTGATTAAGTTTTATACATTTTCATTAGTTGATCAGCACATTAATAAATTAGCACATCAGCACATTAATAAATCAGCACATCAGCACATCAATAAATTTTCACATTTATTTTCTATCTTTGTATTTCAATCGAAAAAAAACATTTATGACAGCAATCAGACACAATTGGACCGTAGAAGAAATTCTGGACGTATATAATACACCTTTGCTTGAATTAATTAACCAGGCGCAGCAAATTCACCGTGAATTTAATAATGCTGGTGAAGTGCAGGTTAGTTCCCTTCTGTCAATAAAAACAGGCGGTTGTGCGGAGGATTGCAGTTATTGCCCACAGGCAGCTCGCTATAATACCGGTGTAGAAGTTCATAAATTAATGACGGTTAATGAAGTGATGGAAGCTGCTGATAAAGCAAAAGAGGGTGGTGCTTCTCGTTTGTGTATGGGAGCAGCTTGGCGCGAAGTAAGAGATAACCGTGACTTTGATCGTGTGTTGGAGATGGTTAAAGGAGTGAATGAAAAGGGGATGGAAGTATGCTGTACATTGGGTATGCTTACCGAAACACAAGCGCAAAAACTTGCTGATGCAGGACTATACGCTTATAATCACAATTTAGATACTTCTGAAGAAAGCTATAAAAAAATTATTACTACACGTACTTATGACGATCGTTTAGATACAATTAAGAATGTCCGTAAAGCAAAAGTATCTGTTTGTTCAGGTGGTATCATTGGTTTAGGGGAAACTGTTGAAGATCGTGTTAAGATGCTAAAAACTTTATCATCCATGGAAGTTCATCCCGAATCGGTTCCAATAAATGCATTGGTTCCTGTTGCAGGTACTCCTTTGGAAAACCAACCTCTTGTTCCTATCTGGGATATGGTTCGTATGATTGCAACCACTCGTATTTTAATTCCTAAAACAGTGGTTCGTCTTTCGGCAGGCCGCACACAAATGAGCTTAGAAGGACAAGCATTGTGTTTTTTGGCTGGCGCTAACTCTATTTTTGCCGGAGATAAATTATTAACCACTCCAAATCCTGATTTTAATGCTGATATGGAAATGTTTAAAATCTTTGGTTTAACTCCACGAAAAGCGTTTAAAGGAGCAAAACAACCACAAGTGACAGTTTAATAGCGGCTTGTAGACATTGGCCATTTCTGATTCGTAATTCGATAAAATTAGTTTATGACTTTTTCGGCTGATAACTTTTTATTCAATTCAATTAAAAAGCGACAGGAACAAAATGCATTACGCAAATTGCATATTAATGATCAATTGATTGATTTTTGCAGTAATGATTATTTAGGTTTTGCAAGCAATAAAGAATTACTTGACGCATCCGAACGTGAGATCTCAAATCTCAAATCTCAAATCTCAAATCTTCTTGGTTCAACCGGTTCCCGTTTATTAGCAGGCAATTCCGCTTATGTTGAAGAATTGGAAAAAAAAATTGCACTATTTCATAATGCCGAAGCAGGTTTAATTTATAATTCGGGATATGATGCCAATGTTGGTTTATTCTCTGCCTTAGGACAAAAAGGCGATACCATCATTTATGATGAATTGATACACGCCTCTGTGCATGATGGGATTAAACTTTCATCAGGTTCAGCATATATGTTCAGGCACAATGATATTAATCATTTAGAAGAACGATTGAAAATTGCTGAAGGAATTGTTTATGTTGTTGTTGAAAGTATTTATTCGATGGACGGTGACATGGCTCCTTTGAAAGAAATAGTTGATCTCTGTAAAAAACACAATGCCAATTTAATTGTTGACGAAGCCCATGCAACAGGTGTTACAACCAATAATGGCAAAGGATTGGTGCAACAATTAAGTTTAGAACAAGATGTTTTTGCACGCGTTCATACTTTTGGTAAAGCATTGGGATGTCATGGTGCTATTATACTTGGAACTGACCTACTTCGAATTTTTTTGATCAATTTTTCAAGATCCTTTATTTATACCACAGCGTTGCCCGTAAAAAGTCTCATCGCTGTAAACCAGGCTTATCAATTGCTTCAGAGGAGTGATGATCTTATTCAACAATTACACGAAAATATAAATTATTTTAAAAGTCATCTTTCCGAAAACATAAAAGCACAATTAATTGAAAGCGATAGTGCAATACAATGTATTGTAATTAGCGGAAATGATAAGGTTAAAACCCTTGCCTTCGCATTGCAGAGTGCCGGTTATGATGTTCGTCCTATTCTTAGTCCTACAGTTCCAAAAGGTAAAGAGCGCTTGCGTATCTGTATTCATACATTCAATACAATGCCTCAGATCAAAGGTTTATGTGACTTGTTAAATGAAAAATTTTGATACTGTTTTTCCTCTAAACCAAATTGTTTAACTCATTCATAATAATCGAATTTTAATTTATTTTAAGGAAGAACAAAGTCGATGCTAAATAGAATTCATCACATTGCAATAATTTGTTCAGACTATAAAAAATCAAAAGATTTTTATACCCATATTTTAGGACTTGAAATAATTAAAGAAACTTTCCGGCAAGAGCGTCAATCTTATAAATTAGACCTTTCGCTGAATGGGGAGTATGTAGTTGAACTTTTTTCGTTTCCTGAAACACCCCATCGATTGTCAAAACCGGAAGCTACAGGGCTGCGACATCTTGCCTTTGAGGTTGATAATTTAAATAATGCAATTGAAATTTTAAAGAAAAAGAATGTAATAGCCGAACCCATTCGGTTAGATGAAATGACTAATAAGCATTTTACATTTATTTTTGACCCCGACAATTTACCCATCGAATTATACGAGAAATAATAATTATAGTAATTTCACAAAAAAGCTTTAGAGCCTGTTTAAATTTTATTCAAATAATTTAATAGGACGCTCCTACGGAGCTTATATTAAAAACCCTTTCATAGTTATTGCTACAAATAGTTTATCCCTTCGGGATATTTTCAGCTCCGGAGGAGCGTTCTGTTTGTAGATAAAGAGATACATCACAATTTTAGCCCCAGAGGGGCGACCTGGAATTTTAAAATATAAAATTTAAACAGGCTCTTAATTCTTCCTGTAATTATATTCATTGCTAGCCGACAGCAGCCCCAACCTTTATAAGTTGCCAATCTGATAATTTATTATAAATTTGTTATAACCAACGCTGCTATTCACCTTAAAAATATAATTAAAAATGAAAACAAAATTTTTAGGCATTTTACTTTTAGTGTTTCTGTTTGTTGCTTGTCAAACAAAAAATAAAGAATCGGTTATTGGGAAATGGGAAATAACTGGTATTATTCCTGTTGACACAGCTGCTTCAAAGTCTGCCATTGAGATTGCTGCCATTGGATTGTTAAACAATATGACCAATGGTGCAATTATAGAATATTATGAAAGTGGTGATTATGAAATAAAAAGGGATACTTCCTCATTGGAAAAGGGGAAGTATACTATTTCTGAAAATTCAATTACACATATTAAAACGGATGGTTCGATCGAAAAAAACAGTTTAAATTTCAAGAATAATACCGAACTGGAAATAAAATCATCCAGCATGATATTATCGCTTAAGAAAAATTAATTTTTCCGTTCTATTTTATGACTTTACAGGAACGAGATAAAAATACAGTGTGGCACCCATTCACACAATTAAAAACTGCTCCTTTGCCTATTGCAATTGTAAAAGGGGAGGGAGCTTATTTTTTTGATGAGGCTGGCAAACGGTATATTGATGGAATAGCCTCCTGGTGGGTTAATGTACATGGACATTGTCACCCCTATCTGACAAAAAAGATTTCGGAGCAGTTACAAACGCTGGAACACACTCTGTTTTCTGGCTTTACGCACGAACCGGCAGTACAACTCGCGGAACGTTTATTAAAGCGATTGCCATCAAATCAATCAAAAATATTTTATTCTGATAATGGTTCTACAGCCGTTGAAGTGGCCTTGAAAATGGCATTTCAGTATTGGAGCAATCAATCCATTCATAAAACTAAAGTTATAGCTTTTGAGAACGGCTATCATGGCGATACTTTTGGAGGTATGTCGGTAGGAGCGCGTAATGCCTTTAACCTTCCATTTTCAAAATTATTGTTTGATGTAATTCACATTCCTGTTCCTGTAAAAGGGAAGGAACAAGCCACTTTAGATGCTTTACAAACCGCTTTGCAGCGAGATGATATTTCCTCCTTTATTTTTGAACCTTTGGTGCAGGGAGCAGGTGGAATGGTCATGTATTCTCCACAGGTACTGGACGAATTGATCAAACGCTGTAGAGATAAAAATGTAATTACTATTGCTGATGAGGTAATGACAGGTTTTGGACGAACAGGCAAGTTTTTCGCAAGCGAATATCTGGACCAAAAGCCTGATATTATTTGTATGAGTAAAGGCTTGACCGGTGGTGTAATGCCGCTTGGTGCAACTGCTTGCGCCCAATTTATTTACAATGAATTTTTAAGTGATGATAAAATGAAAACCTTTTATCATGGGCATTCTTATACAGCTAATCCTACTGCATGTTCTGCCGCTTTAGCCAGTATGGATCTGTTTGATGCGCCCGAAGCATTTGATAACATTAAGCGTATAGAGCAACGGCATCATTTGTTTTTGCAAAAAATAAGATCACATAAAGCATTAATTGATGTTCGGCAATTAGGAACCATTATCGCTTTCGAAATAAAAACGGGCGAACAAACAAATTACCTTAATTCTCTGGCGGAACATATCTCTGAATTTTTTATTTCTCGTGGAATTATTCTTCGTCCGCTTGGAAACATAATGTATATACTGCCTCCATACTGTATTAGCAATAATGATTTAGAATTTATTTATAGTGCAACGGAGGAGTTTTTGAATAGTTTATGACCTTATAGAAATTAGATTTGAGATATTAGTTTTGCGTCAGCTTAAAGGAATTAATGACCAACACAAAACAGAAAATATGGAAGTTATAATTCACTTAATTTTAGTACTAATTAAAATTGCGATTTTAGGTTCTATTTATGCAACGTTGGCACTTTTGACTTTTAAACTAATTGGACGCTTAAGACCAAACAGTTGGTTCGACAAGGTTTCTAAAAAGAAATTGCGACTTTGGTTAGTAGGTGGACTATTGAGTTCGAGTGCGCTATTAATATTTATGTTCACTTATTGGGGGAACCATGGCCTTGGTGATGGACCTCAAATTCCAATAAGCAATGGAGAAATTATTACTAACACCAATTGGGAAGATGTATGTTATTTAAATTTACCAAATGATAAAAGACAAGGGTTTGAAATAGAAAAATATTTTGTAATCAATAATAAACTTTGTGGTAAAATTGACACGAATAGCTTTTATGAATATGAGTATCAATTTTTCATTTTTGATTTAATAACTAAAAAGACACAAGAATTTAAAACAGAAAACCAATACAATCTATTCGCCAAAACAAATGGAATAATAACAGCGGACAAATTGCAAAGGTTCAGAGAAAATTATAGAAGTTATTGGGGAGGTTGGAGGGCTTGGTTCCTCGCATGACGCAAGTGAAAAGTGACCGCATATCCTTACCTAAACTCCAATTTTTGCGATGGCAAAACCTGCGTTTAGCCAAACGATATGAGATATGAGTATTAAAATTGAATTGAAAACAGGTAATGAATAAACATAACCAAGTCCTACATCTCACGTCCCATATTTCATATCTAACATCAAACATCTAATATCCAACATCTATTTTATATGTTTAAATCAAAGAAACAACTTGTTTTTATAATATTAGCCGGTATTTTTATTACCAATGCCATAGTAGCTGAATTGATTGGTGGGAAGCTGATACATATAGGTCCGTTTATAATGAGCATAGGTATTATTCCCTGGCCCATTGTGTTTTTAACAACCGATTTAATTAATGAATATTATGGAAAAGCAGGAGTAAGAAAGCTATCATTAATTACCGCATCTTTGATTGCATACGCTTTTGTGATCTTATTTTTTGCTATTAAAATACCTGCTGCAATAGGCATTTCAACTGTTACCGATTCAGAGTTTTATGCAGTGTTCGGCCAAAGCATGTGGATCATTGCGGGCAGTATTGTAGCATTTTTAACATCACAATTTATTGATGTATTTATTTTTTGGCTCCTGCGGGATAAAACAGGAGGTAAAATGCTATGGCTCAGAAGTACTGGTTCTACTGTTGTTTCACAATTAGTAGATACATTTGTGGTATTAGGTATTGCTTTTTGGTTGCCGGGGAAAATGACAACAGAAGTGTTTATCAATGCAGCGTTAACGGGCTATACATTTAAACTGATCATTGCAGTTGTTCTTACACCATTAATTTATTTTGGGCATAAGCTTATTGATAAATACATTGGTGATGAGGAAGCTCATGATATCATCAAACATTCAGCCGAAGAATCATTGCATCATAGAGTGGGGGAGTAGTTATATTTCATACCCATTCCAAAATTCCGACAGGCTAATCCAATCAGTGCGTGGTCTTCAGAGCTTGCCGAAGACTTAAGGGGCTCATCTATAAAAATATCGTTATTTTTTTTCTTCCAACATTTTAATAAATTCCAACGAAAATTTATACGCATCACCGGGCCAGCGAGCCGACAAATAATTACCATCCTTAACTGTAAAACCTCTTTCCAGGTGTTTGAAATCATCTCTAAACAAAGGTGTTGGCCCTTTAAGGAAATTGTTTTTATCGGACAGTACTGAAGTAACCTCATCTTGCACCGTAATTTCAGGATAGGTCAGATAATAATCTTTCAGCCATAGTTTCGTCAAGGTATATGCCGTCAATTCCTGCGTTTTTAATAAGGAGGTTGTTTTGTAATCATGAATAACTGAATATCCATTAACATCTATACTTCGGGCTACTAATACTACACCATGGCAAATGGCTGCAACGGGCTTTTCAGCTTTAAAAAATGCCACAACAAGTTGCTGTAAAATGGATGATTCAAGGTATTCCTTTACTCCTTTATCATGACCACCCGGCAAAAGGATCGCATCAAAATCATTTTCTTTCAGCTCCGAATATTTTATGGGATTGCAAAATGCCTCGTTCATTTCCATCTCATGATAGGCTTCAACAGCGTCTTTCCGGGCTTTTAAAACTCCTTTCCATATTCCAAGATTTTCACCTGTAAGCATTTTAGCATCGGCTGCAGCTTTGCTACCATCCGGTGTTGAAAATCGAATATCGAAATTTTTATCCGAAAGAATTTTCCAGGGGATAGCCACTTCGGTGGGGTCAAAGCCATAAGTTGGAACAGGTATTATTACTTTTAAAGTACTCATAATTTGCATGATGATCCCTAAAAAAAAGTCCCGCAATTTTGCGGGACCTTTTTTTAATTTTCTTCTTTTTTACTTTTCTTTGATTTAACTTCTTTCGGTTTACTGATTTTGATCTTTATTTCTTGTTTTTCTTTATCAAAATCAACATCAATGATATCACCTTCACTTAAGTGTGCTTTGATGATCTCTTCTGCCAATGGATCCTCAAGATATTTTTGGATAGCACGTTTTAATGGACGGGCACCAAACTGAACATCATAACCTTTGTCAGAAATAAAATCTTTAGCATCCTCAGATATCTTGATATTGTATCCTAATCCATTGATACGACCGTATAAATGTTCAAGTTCAATATCAATGATCGCATGAATATGATCGCGGGTTAATGAATTAAATATAACCACATCATCAATCCTGTTTAAAAATTCAGGAGCAAACGCTTTTTTCAAAGCACCTTCAATAACACCTTTTGCGTGACCATCTGTTTCTTCAATTTTTGCAGTGGTTGCAAAACCAACACCCTGACCAAAATCTTTCAACTGACGTGCACCAATATTCGATGTCATGATAATGATCGTATTTTTGAAGTCGATCTTTCTACCCAAACTATCAGTCATCTGTCCATCATCCAATGCCTGTAACAACAAGTTAAATACATCCGGATGCGCTTTTTCGATCTCATCTAACAAGATAACTGCATAAGGGCGTCTACGCACTTTTTCAGTCAACTGTCCGCCTTCCTCATATCCAACATATCCCGGAGGTGCACCAATTAAACGGGACACAGCAAATTTCTCCATATACTCACTCATGTCGATACGTATAAGCGCATCGTCATTATCAAATAAATATTTAGATAAAATTTTAGCCAATTGCGTTTTACCAACACCGGTAGGGCCAAGGAAAATAAATGAACCAATTGGTTTATTCGGATCTTTTAAACCTGCACGGTTACGTTGAATAGCTTTCACTACCTTTTTAACTGCATCATCCTGTCCGATCACTTTACCTTGCAATAGCTCAGCCATTTTGATCAACTTATCGCCTTCATTTTGTGCAATACGTTGTACAGGAACACCTGTCATCATGGCAACAACTTCAGCAACATTATCTTCCGAAACTATTTCACGCTGATTTTTGCTGTCTTCTTCCCATTGTTTTTTAGCTGCTTCCAGTTGCTCTAATAACTGACGTTCAGTATCGCGCAAACGGGCAGCTTCTTCATATTTTTGAGAACGAACAACTTTGTTTTTCTCTTCTTTGATCTCTTCTAACTTCTTTTCAATTTCAACAACATTTTTTGGAACATTAATGTTGATGATATGTACACGTGAACCCGCTTCATCCAAAGCATCAATTGCTTTATCAGGTAAGTGGCGGTCAGAAATATAACGTGATGTTAAGGTAACACAAGCTTTTATAGCTTCGTCAGTGTATTTAACATTGTGATGATCTTCGTATTTCGATTTAATATTATTTAAGATCTCAATGGTTTCTTCAATTGAAGTAGGTTCAATGATCACTTTTTGAAAACGTCTTTCTAAAGCACCATCTTTTTCGATATACTGACGGTACTCATCCAAAGTAGTAGCACCGATACATTGGATTTCTCCACGTGCAAGGGCTGGTTTAAACATATTGGAAGCATCTAAAGAACCAGAAGCACCACCGGCACCAATAATGGTATGGATCTCATCAATAAATAGAATTACGTCAGGAGATTTTTCCAACTCATTCATCACTGCTTTCATGCGCTCCTCAAACTGGCCACGGTATTTTGTACCGGCAACCAATGAAGCAAGATCAAGAGTAACTACACGTTTACCAAATAATACACGTGATACTTTGCGTTGAACGATACGTAAAGCTAAACCTTCAGCAATAGCTGATTTACCAACACCCGGCTCACCAATTAAAATTGGATTGTTTTTCTTTCTACGTGATAAAATTTGAGATACACGTTCAATTTCTTTTTCACGTCCAACAATTGGATCAAGTTTACCTTCTTCAGCAGCCTTTGTAAGGTCACGTCCGAAATTATCCAATACAGGAGTTTTTGATTTGCTGTCAACACCTTTTTTAGGGTTACCTGCGGCAAATGTATCATCATCAGCATCTTCATCTGGTGGAGTACCCGAAAATTCAGCTTTTGGATCTGATTTCGATAATTCAAGTTCTAGTTTCATAACTTCGTAGTCTATTTTATATTTATGCAACGATTTTGTTGCCACATTGTCTTCGTCTTTAAGGATTGATAATATTAAATGTTCAGTACCAATAACAGCGCTTTTAAAAAGTTTTGCTTCCAGATACGTTATCTTTAAAGCTCTTTCGGCTTGCTTCATTAATGGGATATTAGCAAGGTTACTAACCTTGTGATTGCCTGTACCAATTGATTCTTCAACCGTTTTGCGCAGCTCTCCCAGATCAACACCCAATGATTTTAATAAACGTACCGCCATCCCTTCACCTTCGCGAATGATGCCCAGCAAAAGGTGCTCAGTGCCTATATAATCATGACCTAAACGTAGCGCTTCTTCGCGGCTGTAAGTGATCACATCCTTTACTCGTGGTGAAAATTTAGCTTCCATAATATGCTTGAATTAAATGTATTAATGTAAAAAAAACGATTTACGAATTACATATACCAACAAAAATAAGGTATTTAAAGACGAAATCAAAAGTACTTATCGATTTAAATGCTGTATAAACAACAAATTATAATTATCAACAAAAATAATCGCTAAAATGTTAATAATTAAATCTAAAAATTTTAATATTAAGGCTGAATTAAGTAACTTCGAACTCCTAAAATTTAGTAAGCAATTATCAATTATTGTGCTAATTAAATTTTATGACAAAAATGCAGGTATCAAATAGTTGATATTGGATTTTGGATGTTAAATGTTAGCGTGAGGGATTGCAGAGGAAAGCCCGGAGCGCAGCGAGGACTTGGAGCGGAAAGCCCGACCTGTAGCGCAGCGAAAGGGCACGGCCTAATAAGTATTACGATATTTTTTTTATAATATAATAAAATCTAAAAATCAACAATTCAAAAAATGGCAGACGGAGAAAAAATTATCAGGATCGACATTGAGGAAGAAATGAAAACAGCTTACATCGATTATTCGATGTCAGTTATTGTTTCCCGTGCGTTACCTGATGTGCGTGATGGTTTAAAGCCTGTTCACCGCAGGGTGTTGTACGGAATGCTTGATTTGGGGGTAATGTCCAACAAACCGCATAAAAAATCGGCTCGTATTGTGGGTGAGGTACTTGGTAAATATCACCCTCATGGTGATACATCTGTATATGATGCCATGGTACGTATGGCCCAAGATTGGAGTTTGCGTTATCCATTGGTTGACGGACAGGGTAACTATGGTTCTGTGGATGGTGATAGCCCCGCAGCTATGCGTTATACAGAGGCTCGTTTGAGGAAAATTGCCGAAGAAATGCTTAATGATATCGAAAAAGATACAGTTGACTTCCGTCCCAATTTTGATGACAGTTTAACAGAGCCTACCGTTCTGCCAACCCGTATCCCTAACTTGCTAATTAATGGCGCATCAGGTATTGCAGTAGGTATGGCTACCAATATGCCGCCTCATAATTTAACCGAAATTGTGAATGCAACAATGGCATACATTGATAACCGTGATATTGATATTGCTGGTTTAATGCAACATGTTAAAGCTCCCGATTTCCCAACAGGTGGAATTATTTATGGTTATGAAGGTGTGAAAGATGCTTTTGAAACAGGGCGTGGCCGTATCATTATGCGTGCGCAAACCAATGTGGAAATTGCTGATAATGGTCGTGAACGTATTATTGTTAACGCTATCCCTTTCCAGATCAATAAAGCGGAAATGATCCGTAAAACAGCTGATCTGATCAATGATAAAAAAATAGAGGGCATTTCCGATATCCGCGATGAATCGGATAGGGACGGGATGCGTATTGTTTATGAAATAAAACGCGATGCCATTACCAATGTGGTATTAAATAACTTATTCAAATACACCGAACTTCAAACATCATTCAGTGTAAACAATATTGCATTGGTTGGCGGTCGTCCGATGATGTTGAATTTGAAGGACATGATCGTTCACTTTGTGGCACATCGTCATGACGTGGTGGTTCGCAGAACCAAATTTGAATTGATGCAGGCTGAAAAGCGTGCACATATCTTGGAAGGTTATTTAATTGCGCTTGATCATTTGGATGAAGTAATTAAATTAATTCGTGCATCTTCAACACCAAGTGAAGCACAGGATGGCTTGATGAGTAACTTCGGATTGAGTGAACTTCAATCTAAAGCGATACTTGAAATGCGCTTACGTGTACTAACTGGTTTAGAGAGAGATAAGATAAAAGCAGAGTACGCGGAATTGATGAAATTAATTGATCATTTAAGATTGGTTTTAAGTGATGAGGGCATGAGAATGCAAATTATAAAAGACGAACTTATTGAGATAAGAGACAAATATGGTGACGGTCGTAAAACCGAAATCGTGTATGCTGCAGGTGACTTTAAAATTGAAGATATGATCGCCAATGAAGAAGTGGTGATCACTATTTCTCACATGGGTTATATCAAGCGTACCTTGTTATCGGAATATCGTACACAGGCTCGTGGTGGAAAAGGTGCAAAAGGAAGCACTACCCGTGATGAAGATTTTATCGAACATTTATTCATTGCATCAACACATAATTACTTGTTGTTGTTCACCGAACAAGGTCGTTGTTTCTGGATGCGTGCATTCGAAGTGCCTGAAGGAACACGTCAATCTAAAGGAAGAGCTATCCAAAACTTAATAAATATACCTCCAACTGATAAAGTGAAAGCGTATATCAATGTGAAGAACCTGATGGACGAAGAGTACACAAAAAATAATTTTATTATCATGTGTACAAGAAATGGTATCATCAAAAAAACAACGTTAGAAGCGTATTCTCGTCCTCGCCAGAATGGTATTAATGCCATTACTGTTAGAGATGGCGATGCGTTATTAGAAGTTTTATTGACCAACGGAACCAATGAGATCATGTTAGCTTCTAAGGCAGGTAAAGTTGTACGTTTTAACGAAGCCAATGTTCGCCCAATGGGTAGAAATGCTTCCGGTGTGCGTGGTATCAATATCGGAGATGAAAAAGGCAACGAAGTTATTGGTATGATCGCAATGCCTGATCAATTAAGCAATGTAATGGTTGTTTCGGAAAAAGGATACGGTAAACGTTCGGATATTGAAGAATATCGTGTTACTAAACGTGGTGGTAAAGGTGTGAAAACCATTAACATAACCGAAAAAACAGGTAATTTAATTGCTATTAAAGATGTTACAGATAAAGATGGTTTAATGATCATCAATAAATCGGGTATTATTATTCGTTTGGCGGTTTCTGAATTACGTGTTATTGGCCGTGCTACACAAGGTGTTCGTTTAATTAATCTGAAAGCAACCGATGAAATAGCTGCTGTTAGTAAAGTAGATATGGAAGAGGTTATTGAAGAAATAGCGGGTGCTGAAAATGCAACAGAAGGTGATGGTACTGAAGGAACATCTGAAACAGGTGATTCTGAAAACACAGAGCCGGGAACTGGTGTGGACGATAAAACAGAATAATAATTATTTTTAACTGAGCTTTGTATTTTTTATACGAAGGTATTTAATTCGCCCTCCGGTATCAATCGGGGGGCGAATTATTATATAATGTTTAATATTTGAAATTTACATTTGTGTTAGTTGCAAATTTTATGAGACAGAAGAACCATACGTTTCCGATAATAATTGGAGTTTTTTCATTGCTGACTATTTATAAAATAGTTTTTCATCCGTTAGACATCTTTGGAATTGCTTCAGTTATTGTCGGTATGACAGGAGTTGCACTTTATTACAAAGACAGTAGAAAATACGATGGCTTTTTTTATGCTTGGGTATTGATGCAACTCCCAAACATATTTTTAATAAACAACTTCGGACTTGCGACTCCCATTATTAATGCTTTTCCAAGTTCAATAATACCTGTAAACTTGGGTGTTGGACTTAATTTCGGACTAAAAGGGGATAACAATTTGACAATTTATTTGAACCTATTACCCATCGGACTGTATTTCCTGTTAAATTATTTAAATGCAGACAAACCACTTGGTGCGAAAGTTTCAATTGCAAGACTTCGCAAAGGGACATTTCCTCAAATCCAATTTCCAGTTACCGGTACAATTGAGAAAATTGCTGGCCGCAAAAAAACGACAGCAGTTTATACTATTCGCTTAGACAATGAAATTGTTATAAAAGACAAATCACACAGCTATATTATGCTTGACCCTAAAGACAATTCATTAATTCAGCTTACAGACAAAAGACAAATTTGTGGTTTAAGAATTTGCGAACAACCCGACTTTGGTTATAGCCACAAGCAAAACCCATTTGTTGACTGGGTGACAATTGAAGCGAAATGAAAATCTGCTTATAACACGGGTTTTGCGTTAGTGGGCAAAAAGTGTGGATAGAAATATTTGAGCAAATAATAAACGTTGGTGCTGGCAGACAGTTTACGGTTTCAAAAGCCCACCAACGAAAAGCCCGAAACCGTCAGCCCTAATTTAAACCAGCCTAAGAAATTATAATTTTTATGAAAAAAGGAATTTTACTGCTTTTCGGACTTATTTGTTTTTCAATTGGTAAAAGCCAAACGATACCTTCCTTTCCGGGAGCAGAAGGATTTGGAGGGAAAACAATTGGTGGAAGAGGCGGCCAGGTGATCTATGTTACCAATCTTGATCCCAATGGCCCTGGTTCTTTAGCAGAAGCTTTATCTACCCCGGGACCACGTTACATTCTTTTTAAAGTAAGCGGTATAATTAATGCCGCAGCAGAGGTTATTTATGGTGATTTTACATTAGCCGGACAAACTTCTCCGGGGGGCATCATTGTTAGAGGTTTTATTATTGATGAAATGTACGATACCATTGGAACTGGAGATAATATGATCATCCGTCACATTCGTTCCCGGCCAAATCCGGATACAAACATAGCTGGACAAGGGTATGTGCTGGATGATGCATTCCGGTTTGATGGTGCTTCAAACACCATTGTAGACCATTGTTCATTCGCGAATGCCATTGATGAATGTGTTCAGATGTCGAATTCAACCAATATTTCGCTTCAGTATTGTTCATTGGCAGAAACATTGGGCGATCATTTTTATTTAGGTGGCATGTTGATGAACTATTCGAACGCTGAACATCCTCAGGATAGTATTAGTATTCATCATAATATATGGAATAGGATAGGAGGCAGAATGCCGGAATTTAGCTGTGAATCTCCTTTTTGCGGTTCCCGCCCATTAAATATTGAGTTATCCAACAATTTGCTCTGGGATCAGCCCATAAATATATGGTATAATTCAAACATTGATCAAACAGCTCCTATGCCAATTGATTCCTTTTTCCTGAACATGAATTGGGTAAACAATTACAGTGTAAGCCGCCCTGATTATACTAGCGGTATGATAGCACACGATTTTATGAATTTTGCTGATAATCGTTTTTACGCAAGTGGTAATAAAATGAATTTGTATCCAACCTATTCAGATTATGACCTTTTTTACTGCTGCAATGATTTTTCAACGTCAGGTAATAATCCAAATACTGATTTTGGAATATTAACCCAGGAGTTAGTAAGACATCCTTTCCCCTTAATTACTTACACACCAACAAATAATCTCACAAATTTTATTTATACAAATGGTGGTGCTTTCCCGCGCGATAGCATGGACAGACGTTTGTTCAGCCACTTACCCAACAATACACCTGATCTGGTACCTGTTGATTCTGCCGACCATTACCACGATGCCTTTATTCTCGATTTTAATTCCTCTAATCCTCCCGCGCCACTATCCGATTCGGATAATGATGGGATGCCCGATTATTGGGAAACAGCCCACAGTTTAAACAATGGAGTGCAGGATCACAATGGAACAGGCCTTTCCAATTCCATTACCGGAATAAATGGGTATACCAATTTGGAATGTTATATCAATTGCCTTTCCGATTTTTTAGTTTCCGGACAATCGAGTTTTGCATGTGGGATAACAGGAGCAACTTCAGTCGAAAACATAAATAAATATGAGGAACAGGTGTTTGTTTACCCGAATCCCAGCAAAGGTGATTTCACCCTTTTAATGCCAAAAGCAAGTAAGGAAATAAAGGTATTTAATTCATTTGGGCAGGAAATTTACAGTTTTGCAACAAAGGGGCTAACTTCTCTGAATTTAGATCTGAATGAAAATGGCTTATATGTTATCCATATATTGATTGATAATGAGGCTGTTATCAAAAAAATGGTGATCTGTAAATAAAAATCATTTTTATTGGTGCAAAGGATGATTTTATCGACTTTAGATTTAGATAAATTAGTAAATTTGACCTCCATTTCAAATGATCCAATAATTTAATCGACTTAATAGGGCAATTTTTAAAATATCAATCATTAGCAAGTAATTAATCGACATATTATATCTGACATTATCAATAAAAAAGAAAAAACCATGAAGAAAAAGTTAAGAAATGTTTGCAACCTGGTTGGTTTGTTGTCAATCACAGCAGCTACTAATATACAGGCACAAGCTGTATTTGTTGATAAAGTGGCACCACGCCCTGACGGGATGGCTATTGCTTATGAAAAATATAAGCTGCCAAATGGTTTGACCATCATTATTCATGAAGATCACTCTGATCCAATTGTAAACGTTCAAATAACTTATAAAGTAGGTTCTGATCGTGAAAGTTTCGGTAAATCAGGATTTGCACATTTCTTTGAGCACATGATGTTCCAGGGATCAATGAATGTGAAGGATGAAGAGCACTTTAAACTTATTTCTTCTGCAGGTGGCGATATGAATGGGAACACAACCCGCGACAGAACTGTTTATTATGAAACAGTACCAAGCAATCAGCTTGAATTAGCTTTTTGGCTGGAATCAGACAGAATGGGTCTTCTTTTGGATTCACTTACTGCAAAAAAATTCGAAAATCAACGTGATGCTGTAAAAAATGAAAAAGGTCAGGGAGACAATCAACCTTATGGCTTGATGAGTGAATTAAAAGATCAAACACTCTACCCACTTAAACATCCTTATAACTGGCCGGTAATTGGTTTTGTTGACGATTTGAACAGAGCAAATTTAGAGGATGTGAAAAACTTTTTTCTTCGTTGGTATGGTCCAAACAATGCAATTTTATGTGTTGCAGGTGATGTAGATCCAAAAGAGGTGATTCGTTTAGCAGAAAAATATTTTGGGCCTATTCAAGCTGGTCCTGAAGTTAAGAAAATGAAAGTTGCAAATTTTGTTCTTCCGGCTGATAAATACGAAAGTTATAAGGACAATATTTACCTTCCTTTAAATTACAGAACCTACCCAACTGTACCTCAGTACCATCGTGATGAACCGGCTCTTGAACTTTTAGCTTCTATGATGGGTGATGGAAATAATTCAATTTTTTATAAGAATTTTGTGAAAAGTAAATTAGCTATTCAAGCTGGTGTTGGTTATGAGGGAAGTGAACTTGCCGGAGAATTTTCAATGTTCGTAGTTGCTTACCCTCCTGAAGATTACAATTTTGCAAAGATGTTCAACGAATTGGATGGAAAAGTAAAAGCGACCATAGATGAATTCGAAAAAACAGGAATTACTGAAGAGTCATTACTTAGAGCTAAAGCAAAAAAAGAATCTTCGATCGTTGATTTAGCTTCAAGTGTTTCCAGCAAAAGTTATACTCTTTCAGATTGGGAAAGATTACTTGGGAAACCTTTTAATATGTTGGATGAAATAGATCGTTATAATAAAGTAACCAATCTTGATATTTCACGTGTTCTGAATAAATATTTAAAAGGTGCAGGTGCTGCTATAGTTGACGTTTACCCTAAAATGGCATCAAAGGATACAGCGAAAAGTTATAATCCGTATGCTGAAATGAAGCTCGGGCCTGATCCGGAATATGCTAGTTTAAAATACAACAAGCCTGCTGAAACATTTGACCGTACTAAAAAACCAGATGGTACAGCTTCAAAAACACCAAATGTTCCTGATTATTTTAGTTCTGACATGAAAAATGGATTAAGAATATTAGGGACCAAGGACTCTGAAACCCCTAAAATTGTATTATACATGGAGATAGCAGGTGGCGATCTTGTTTTAAAGCCTGAAGAATCAAAAAAAATGGGGCTTTCAGCACTTACTGCTGATGTTATGAATGAGGGTACTCAAAATTTTACAACGGAGCAAATTAGTGCTGAACTTGAAAAGTTGGGTAGTAATATTTCATTCAGCGGAAGTAAAGAGAATACAACTGTTGTTGTGGAATGTTTGAAAAAAAATCTTGATGCTACATTAAAATTGCTTGAAGAAAAATTATTAAAACCGAGATTTGATGCTGAAGATTTTAAACGTGTAAAAAAACAATATAAAGAGCAATTGAAGGATGAGAAAACAAGTCCTCAAACGCTTGCAAATAAAGCATATCAAAGTATATTGTTCGGCAACTCGCCTTTTGGTACTTTTCCTTCTGTAAAAAATGTTGATAAGCTTGAACTGGAGGATGTTAAAGACTATTACAATAAATATTATTCTCCTTCTGTTGCAACTTTAACGGTAGTTGGTGATATTTCTGATAAAGAGATCCTTCCTAAACTTGAATTTTTGGAAAAATGGGTAGCCAAAGAAGTTATTATTAAACCGGTAATGACTGTTCAACTTCCTGAGGAGCCTCAGATCTATGTTGTTAATAAAGATTTTGCCCCACAATCTGTAATTTTGATGGGTTATACTTCTTTACCTTTTGATGCAACTGGCGATTATTTTAAAAATACGGTTGTTAATTTCGCTTTTGGTGGTGCATTTAACAGTCGTATCAATCTTAACTTAAGAGAAGATAAAGGATATACTTATGGAATTCATTCCAGTTTCTCCGGGAACGCCTATAAAGGGACTTATACAGTTTCAACTTCTGTGAAAAGAGGCTCTACAGCACTTTCTTTAAAAGAGGTTATGAAAGAAACAAAAAATTACATTGATAAAGGAGTTACTGACGAAGAAATCAATTTTACTAAGAGCTCTCTTTTAAACAATGAGGCCTTAAATTATGAAACGTCTTATGATAAGGCATTGTTCCTTAATAAAATAGGGCGTTATAAGTTGAGTAAAGATTTTACTGTTCAGCAGTCGAATATTTTAAAAAACATGACCAAAGAAGAGTTTAATCAGCAAATTAAAAAAGCTTATAAAACCAATATCGCCATCGTTATTGTTGGAGATAAGGATATCATAAAAGGTCAGCTGGATAAGATCGCAAATACAAAAGATGTGAATGAATCAATGAAAGTTGGTAAAATAAAAGATTTCACGTTCGATTAAAAGGTTACTAATAACGAATCAAAAACGAATTTACGAATCTGCGTTTGCTATTTAACACACAGATTCGTAAATTTGTAAATATTCGTTATCCGTAACCAATTCACGCAAAATTTAAGTCAAAACTCAAAATTCACATGAAAAAAGGTTTTTTATTTCTCTCTCTTTCGCTTCTTGCTTTTAGTACAATAGCGCAGCAAAATCAAGTTCAGAATACAAATAATGCATTAAGATCAGGCGAGCTCGATAGAGCAAAAACAGCCATTGACCTTGCCGCAGAGCACGAAACAACCAAAAACCTGACTAAAATGTGGCTTTACCGCGGTAAAACATATTTAGGGATCTATGATTCGAAAACATATAAAAATCTGGATGCTGATGCCGCTCTAAAAGCTGTTGAAAGTTTTATTAATTGTTTAAAAGGAGATAAGGACAATGTTTACAAGGATGAGGTTACGGGTTTGCTTGTTGCGAGCGCTTTAAGACTTTATAACAACGGACTTGATGCTTATCATAGTGGTGATTTTGTGAGGGCATCCAAAAATCTGACCGCTGTATTTGAAGCCTTCCCTTACGATAAAGATAAAACCCTTACCAGAAGCAATATTACTCCTGAAACTCTTAATTATGATCTGTATTCTATTTCCAGAGATGCGAAAGACCTTGGAAAAGCGAAAGAATACCTTCAAAAATTAGTTGATGCACATTATAAAAGCCCTAAAATTTATATTGACATGAGCAGAATATTGATCTCTGAAAAGGATACAGTTAAAGCGCTTGAATATATTGAAATGGGTAGAAATTTATTTGAAGACGATGTTAAATTAATTAATGCCGAACTTACTTTATATATTCAACAGGGTAAAACAGATGTTCTGTTAGGGAAATTAGATAAAGCTATTGAATCAACTCCTGATAATGAATTGCTTTATTATACACAAGGACTAATATACAAAGACAAAAAGCAAGTTGACAAGGCAGAAATTTCATACAAAAAAGTGTTGGAACTAAAAGCCGATCATCTTGATGCCAACTATGAATTAGGAGTTTTATATTTTAACAGGGGAGCGGAATGGAACACTAAATCGAGTAATCTTCCATTAAGTGAAACAAAAAAACAGAAAGAGTATGATGAAAAGGCAAGTGCTGATTTTAAAAGTTCAGTTCCTTATCTTGAAAAAGCACATGAATTAAATCCTAATGATGTAAGTGTTATTCAATCATTAATGAAAGTGTACGGAAGAATTGGAGATGATGTAAAATTTGCGGCAATGAAAGAGAAAGCAGATAAATTTAAAGCAAAAAAACAATAGATAATTGCCAATTGAAAATGGATAATTATCCATTGATCTAAACAACTGAATTTATGAAAAAGATTGTATTCTTACTGTTGATGACCATCCCTGTTTTTAGCGGATACTCACAACGATCAAAAGAGAATAATGCTGTGTTTTATTTTAAAGATTATAACACAAACAAAGATACTGCTTCACTCCGTAAGGCAAAGGAGTATATCGATCCTGCATCGGAACATGTTGACACTAAGGATAAAGCTTCGGTACAAGTGCTTAAAGGTCAGATATATCTGGCACTTTATGAAGCCCACAAAAGAGCTGAAGAGGAGAAGTTAATGAGCATAGCTGATCCGAATAAAAGAACTTTTGCTTCACTTCAAAATACGCCAACAGGGGAAC
Organism: Bacteroidota bacterium; assembly: GCA_040389865.1. Classification (GTDB taxonomy): domain Bacteria; phylum Bacteroidota; class Bacteroidia; order 2-12-FULL-35-15; family 2-12-FULL-35-15; genus 2-12-FULL-35-15. The sequence continues at coordinate 113,390 of JAZJZM010000012.1, forward strand.
TGAAAATTGCTCATCAGGCTTTTGTAAAAGGAAAAGAATTGGATGTAAAAGGAAATTATACTGCTGAGGTAAAAGCCTTAACCAATATTGGTATTCATTTCGACAATACCGGAAGAGCTAATTTTAATGGCAAAAAATACCCGGAAGCATTAGCTGCTTTTGAAAGCGCTTATGAGATCAGTGGTAGTGCTGATACCACCTTGCTTTATTTTTGTGCCTCCTCCTCAGAAATGGCTAAAGATTATGATAAAGCTAAAAAATATTACCAAAAAATGATCGACACAAAGCACGCTAGCGGAGCTACCTATTCATCATTGATAACTGTATATAAAATGATGAAAGATACTGTTGGTGCTATAGCCGTTCTGAAAAAGGGAAGGGCGGAGTTTCCTGACGATATTAACCTTGTTACTACAGAGATCAACTATTTTATTGACACTAAAAGAAGTGAAGAAGCTTTGAAGAATTTGAATATTGCTATTGAAGCAAAACGTACCGATCATAATTTGTATCTTGTGAGAGGTAATATTTATGATAACCTTGCAAATCCTAAAGATGATAAAGGCAATGACCTTGAAAAGCCAAAAGACTATTCTGAAAACCTCAAATTGGCGGAAGCTGATTATAAAAAAGCAATTGAATTAAAGCCTGATTATTTTGATGCGCTTTTTAATTGGGGCGTTATGATTTTTAACCAGGGAGTGGCGCTGGACAAGGTTGCAGATAAGGTAACAGATAAGGCTAAGTTTGCAGCAGCTGAAGCAAAAGCTACAGAGCAATACAAGAATGCTCAGCCAGTTTTAGAAAAAGCATTAGATGCTAAACCTACAGATAGAAATACAATGTTTGCTTTAAAACAAATTTACGCGCGCTTGCAACTGTTAGATAAGTTAAAAGCCATAAACGAAAAATTGAAGAACTAAAGGCTTCCACCTTAGTTCGGATATTTTAAAGCGGGGGACTCAAAAGGTTCTCCGTTTTTTATTTAAAAATATAGTGCATTGTTTTTCTCGCAAAGTCGCAAAGCCGCGAAGAAAATAAAAAATAATTGCTAAACTTTGCGTCTCTGCGTCTTTGCGTGAAACATTTAATACCTAATTTGATAAAATTGAAATATGATTTTTTGTTCTAATAAACCAGTAAAGCTGTTAAGCCTTTTTATGCTCCTAATTAGCGCTACAATTGGGTATGCCCAAACAATAAGCATTGTTGAAAAAGCTGGATTGCCGGCTATTCTTATTCAATCTTCTGGAATAGAGGTTGTTAATAAAAACTATATCTGGTCACATAATGATAGTTCTGGAAATCCAGAGTTATATAGTTTTGATTCAACGGGTACATTACTGCGGACCTTAAAGATCTTAAATGCCACCAATATTGACTGGGAAGATATGGCGCAGGATGCTTCGGGTAATTTTTACATCGGTGATTTTGGTAATAATACCAATAACCGTCAGGATTTGAAAATTTATATTATTCCTGACCCTGCAACTATATTGGTAGATAGTGTTATCCCACAGGTGATCAATTATTCTTATTCCGATCAGTTTGCATTTCCCCCACCAAATTCAATGAAAAATTTTGATGCCGAAGCGATGATCGCTTTTCAGGACTCCCTTTATATATTTTCGAAGGATTGGTCGAATCCATATAGCGGTTATACAAAACTTTACAAACTTCCTTTGGTGCCGGGAACATATGTAGCAGAATTGATCGACAGCTTTTATACTGGTCCCGGACCTACCATTCCATATTCAATTACTTCGGCAGACATCAGTCCCGACAACAGTAAACTAATACTGCTGGGTTATAATAAATGCTGGTTGTTTACAAACTTTACCGGCAACGATTTTTTCTCGGGGACGAGTCAACTTTTTAATATCCCTTTATCCCAAAAAGAAGCAATTGGTTTTATTACCAATGATGAGCTTTATGTAACTGATGAATTAGTGTCAACGATAGGGAGGAAATTGTATTATTTGAAGATCCATCCAATACCTTCAACTTTAAATGTTCAGGAAAATGAAACGATTGAATTCAGCATTTTTCCAAATCCATTTTCTGAAAAAATTACCATTTCAATTGGCTCAAAAGAAGCGGACAATTACACGCTAACTATTTATAATGAACTGGGGCAAAAGATCTTTTTGAAAAAAGGAATTTCTTCTCCCGGAACTGCTCATGACCTTACCATTGACGAATCTGTTTTTAAAAACAATTCCGGGATCTTTATAATAGAACTGAGCCTGGAAAATGGGCATGTTCTCAGGAAGGAAATTGTTAAATATTAGGGGGAAGAAAACCTTATGTTATATTTGACAAAAATTTCATGGATCAGTATGTTGCGTGCCATTGTAATAAGACGAAAAAATCATTATGAAAGTAATTACAACAATTCTAACATTAACAATTCTCATTCTCACAAACTTTTCGGTATTTGGACAGGTAGATTGTGACACAACCCAATATCCTAAACTAATTAACAATTCATTTCAATGTAAATGGACCTTTTTTCAACTTAAGGACACTACAAACGGAATTATTATTAAACACGAAAAACAAACTATTGGTTGTGGAAGTTACGCCACCGCTTCTTTGACCATAATTTTTGCAGATAGCGACACCATTCGGGTTTTAGATATGTGTAATCAATTAGACTACCATGCTGGACAAACAGTTAAAATAATCCCCTCAACCACACCTCCCTTTCAAGTGCATATTCCTTGGTTTGTATACGTTTCAGACCAATCATCAAAGAAGTTGACACCTAAAGAAAAAGAGGAACAAAAGAAAAAAACATCAGAGGAATTGTCCATTTCGCGCTCGAATGAATTTGATGAAAAAATTAAAAAAACAACTTGGGGACAAATAATAGTTAGGTAATAAAACATTCTATGTGTCACTAACTGTGGGTAATCGGACTTCGTGCGTTATACACTTTTGGTAAATTGTTTGATAATTTTATATGAGATATATAAATTCTTGTCTGTAAACTAAACAGGCTCTAAATTCCAATTAAAATGATGAAAAAGCACCCTAAAGCCCTTATTTATTTATTTCTTTCTGAAATGTGGGAACGTTTTGGATTTTACCTGATGCTTGGTATATTTTTCCTGTATATGACCGACACCGAGCGAGGCGGTTTGGCAATGGGGAAAAAGGAAGCATCCGATATTTTCGGAACCTATATCGCACTTGTTTATCTGACTCCCTTTATTGGCGGTTTGCTGGCCGACAGGGTTTTAGGATACCGGCTTTCAATCACTATTGGAGGGATTTTAATGGGGATTGGGTATTGCGGGCTTGCCATTCCTGGACCAACAGCTTTTTATGGTTCTCTGCTTACTATTTGCATCGGCAATGGTTTTTTCAAACCAAATATTTCAACATTGCTTGGAAATGTATATAACGATGAAAAATACAAACTATTAAAAGATTCGGGATACTCTATTTTTTACATGGGTATAAATATCGGGGCTTTTATCTGTAATTTTTTCGGATCCTACCTGCGAAATACGTTCAGCTGGGGAGCGGCATTTTCGGCTGCCGGCATAGGGATGTTCATTGGTGTTATTATTTTCTGGATCGGGCAGAAGCATTATAAACATGCCGATGTTCGCAAACCGACCAAAAAAGAAGATATGCCGGTAAGTCAAATTTTAGGCTTAACACTTCTACCTGCTTTAATTGCCGGATATATCGGTTGGATCATTCCTGGAAATATTTTCGGTAGCGATAGTACAGATGCCTTTATATTTGGCGCATTGCCGGTGGCCGGGTATTATGTATCCCTGATGGTGCGTTCCAATGCCGAAGACAAAAGACCTATTTCTGCTCTGCTTGCAGTGTTTGCTGTTGCGATCGTGTTTTGGGCCATTTTTAAACAAAACGGTACGGCTTTAACAACCTGGGCCGAAAGTTATACTGACCGGGAAGTCCCTACAGCACTTATAAAACCGGCAAAAGCACTTGGTATGGTACAGGAACCTATGTATATGAAAGATTCTGTACCTTATGCCGATGCACAATTCCGGATTGCCCGTGATGCGAATGGCAAACCCGTTAAAACCTTTGACTACCCTTTATATTTCAGAAATATTCCTCCTGACAAATTACCATCAGAGGGTGAACGTGTAACACTTGTTTCTACCGAACTGTTGCAATCTGTGAATCCTTTTTGGGTGGTGTTATTAACTCCACTTCTAGTCTTTTTCTGGGCCTTCCTGAAAAGGAGAAATAAAGAACCCAGTACCTCATGGAAAATTTTTTACGGATTATTTATTACTGCATTATCTACCCTGGTGATGGTGGGAGCAACGTATGCCTGCCATAACGGGCTGGAAAAGAGTACAATATGGTGGCTTATCGGTAGTTATGGTGTAATAACAGTTGGTGAATTATGCTTAAGCCCGATGGCATTGTCATTGGTTTCAAAACTTTCTCCACCACGTCTGACAGGCTTAATGATGGGAGGCTGGTTTCTTTCTACTTCAATTGGAAACAAAATGAGCGGAGTGCTTGCCAGTTTATGGGATGGCTATGAGAACAAAGCAAACTTTTTCTTAGTAAATTTTATTCTTGCATTAATTACCTCAGCAGTTATTTTAATGATGATCAAATGGCTGAACAAAATTATGAAGGAGCATGGGGTTTAGATTCATTTGGGCGTTTCCCTTTCTTGAAAAAGAAAGGGGCGGGCTTTACGTTCCAATCTTCTCCGATAAAAATCGGAGAAGGATTTCCACTACAATCCCTAACGCAAAATTTTACAATGAAAGAGAATTTTCAACACATTAAAAGAAGAGAAGCAAATTATTTACGTGACATTAATCGCTCAGGTACAGCATATTGCTATTTAACATAATATTAATTATAAGACAATTAGGTTTTTAAAAATTATGGAAGACATTACATATTTATCAGATAGTGATACTGAAAAATTAGACAAATTATTTAGTTTTTTAAAAACTGAATTTACTGAGAATAAAAAGTTTGGAATCTTTTCATTAGATGCAATATTAGAACAAAAGCTAAACGAGGAAAACGTAATTAGTCAACGAGGAATTATTGAAATATTAGCGAACAGTGGTTTAACTAATGTCGGTAATTTTAATGGAGAAAGACATATTTGGAGTCAGTCTTGCAATTTAAAAGGTGCTGCATTCGATAGTTTCAAAAATGAAAAAGAAAGACAAAAAAAACAAATGGCTATTAATAGAGGAATGACTAATGACGAAAAGAAAATATTGGTGTTCTTGTTTGAACATGAAGATGTAAATAATGTAGATGAAGTTGTTGCAAAATCTAAATTGGTTTCCTTGCCCCTTCAAGATACAAAAATAGCCCTTTACTCACTGCTTGAAAAAGGATATATAGGCAAACAGTATACTGAAGGTCAAATCCAAAATAACCTAACCGCATGGATTATTAGTAATGAAGGAAAATTAAAAGCAATAAAAATATCGAATGAATTTAAGCCTAAAGAACACCCTATAAAAAACGTTTATACCACAACGCTAAATTTTAATGGAAATAATTATGGAGCAGTTAATCAGTCTTCATTAGGAAACATTAAATCAGAAATTAAACATTCTCCCGCCCAACCAAAAACATCAATAAAAAAACTTTTTATAGGAGCAATCATTTCCATTATTTGCACTCTAATTGCTGGTGGCGTACTCTATAAATTGGGTTGGATTTAACCTAACAACAACAACAACAACGATTAAAATGACCTAGTTAACTGATTTCATCAATATCTTATCAATTCTATTGCCGTCCATATCAATTATTTCAAACTCATAATTTTTATGTTTTAGCGTAGCTCCTGTATTTGGGATACTTCCTAAATTCTCCAAAAGGAAACCGGAAATGGTAGTGTATTTTGAAATATTGTCCGGGATAATTTCCTGTTGAAAATATTGATTAAGTTCAAATATCAAGGTTTTTCCATTGATCAAGTACGTATTATCTGCTCTTTTAATGATATTCAGTTCATCCGATTCGTCCTCATCCGGTAAATCACCTACAATAGCCTCAATGAGGTCATGTAAGGTTACAATACCTTTAACGCCTCCATATTCATCTAAAACAATACCTATGTATTGTTTTTTTGATTTGAAGGTATTTAATATTTTAAAAGCCGGTGTGCTTGAATTAAAATAAATAGGATTATTAATAATGTCGTCCACCTTAAAATTTTTATTGTTGTGATTTTCCAAAAAGTCCTTTGCGGTTATAACTCCTTTTATTTTATCTATTGATCCATCGCCAACAATAAATTTAGAATGAACGCTTTCTCTTACCTGGTTGAAAATTTTTCCTATTTCATCATTGTAATTAACCCATTCTACCGCCTTACTATTTGTCATTAACGACTTGGCTGTTTGGTCGGTAAAGGAAAAAAGATTTTGATGCACCTGACTTTCTTCTTTTTCCAAAACGCCTTGTTTTCCTGCATTTTTTAGAATAAACAAGAGATCTTCTTCGCTTATTTTTCCATTCCCATTTTCTTTAAGATCAAAGATCTTCAATATCAATTTAGTGGTAAACGACAATAACTTTACAAAAGGAAACGTAGCCAACGTAAAATACCTTATGATCGGGACACAGAACATTGCAATTGCTTCGGAATTATTCATCGCAATGGATTTGGGGACTAATTCTCCAATTACGATTGAAAAATAAGTAATTCCTCCAATCACTATTAATAAAGAAACTGAATGAACATAAGGCTCAAGGAATACAAAGGATGACAAAAACACTTCCATGTCATCGGTAAGCGTTACCCCGGCATAAGCACCCGATATAATACCGATCAATGTAATACCTACTTGTACTGACGAAAGGAAATTCTCAGGATTTTCAAGTAATTTTAATATGGTTTTAGCTCTTAAACTTCCCTGGGATGCTAAGTATTCAATCCTGTTTTTATTTACAGAAACTAAAGCAATTTCCGATAATGAAAAGAATCCATTCAAAAAGGTTAAAATAAAAATGATGAGTAGTTCCATTCAATAGACTTTATAAGTATTTATTAAAATACCTGCCCGACTGAATAACATCAGTCGTTCGGGCGGGATTGAATGCCTATTTGGAACGTCATTTCGAGAATTTCAGTCCCTTCGTCAGGCTCTGGATAAACTCCGCAATCTCAAACAATGGATGTGAGATTGCTTCGTACCTCGCTCTGAATTTTACAAATTTTTCAAAACAAAATGGTTCTATGGTAAAATTAGTGAACCAATTTCAATCAAACTCTATTTAACATAATGTTAAGTTTTATATAATATCCTGCAATATTAGGAGTAATTGTAGTTAAAAATAATGATAAAGGACATGAGAGAAAAAAACAGGATAATCTACAAAATCTGATATAAATAAAAAACGTGTTTTTACTTTACAATGGTAGCACTTCCAATATATTGATGATGTTTCTTTTTATTGTCAACAATATCAACAATGTATACATAGGTGTCGAATAAAACCAGGTCTGCCCCTCCTGCTGCCTTTCCGTTCCAATGTTTATCGATGTCTTCGGTATAAAAAATCATATTGCCCCAACGGTCAAATATCTGCATTTTAAATTCTTTGAAATTTTCGCTTTTACAGTAAAATTCATCATTTATACCGTTTCCGTCTGGTGAAAACGAATTTGGAATGTAAAAAGAAAATTCAGGATCAATTGCTATACACAATTGAGTGGTATCATAACATCCATTGGTATTGCCTACAATAAGTTTAACACAATATGTTCCTATTTCGGAATAGGTATGCGCTGGATTTTGAAGGTTGCTGAGGTTCCCCGAAGAACTTGATAATGAATCACCGAAATCCCAAGTCCATGAAGTTGCACCAGTAGAATTATCCGTGAAATCCACTGTAGGTGCAAGAATACCTGTTGAAAGCGGAGCAGTAAAGCTTGCACCGGGAAATGATGCCACCTGTATCATATTTGTGTTTGTATAGGTTGAGATACAGCCACTATTTGTGGTAACATTCAGTGTAACAGAATACTGGCCGGGGACAGTAAAACAATGTTGTACATTTGGCAGGTCTCCTCCAAAATCCCAATTCTGTGCTGCAATACTTCCGCCTGTTACAGTAGAAATATTTGTAAAATTCACACACAAAGGAGCGCAGCCCGAAACTATATCCGCATTAAAGGCAACGATAGCGGCAGGTAAAACAATAATTGTTACGCTATCAATTGCAGGGGGCGAACAACCGTCATTTGCGGTAACTGTATAAGTAGTGGTAGCAGAAGGAGATACCGAAAGGGATGAACCGGTACCGCCACCAGGCGTCCAGGAATAAGTATACGATCCGTTACTTCCATCAACTGCAAGTGCAGTGATAGTTGCAGAGGCTCCTGCACAAATAGAAGCAGCATTATTTGCAGTTACAGAAAGAAAAGGATTAACAGTTACTGTGGCTATAGCCGTATTTGAGCATCCAGCTGTAGTACCTGTAACTGTATAAGTAGTGGTGGAAACGGGTGAATCCGTTATCTGAGCCGTGGTAGCTCCCGTTGACCATAAGTAAGTGCTTGCACCGGAGGCCGTGAGGGTTGCTAAACCACCAACACATATTCCGGGTGAGTTAACAATAACAGCAGGCGATTGATTTACAGTAACTGTTGACACCGCGTTGCCTGAACAGCCAGAAGCAGTTCCGGTAACAGTATAGCTTGTGGTTGCAGAAGGTGTAACACTAATAGGGTTAGTTGTAGCACCTGAATTCCAGGAATAACTTGCGCCACCTACAGCAGTTAATGTGGCTGTTTGACCGACACAAATGGTTGCAGAATTAACAGTTATACCTGGTGAAGGGCTTATTGTAACTGTTGCGATTGCAGTAGCGGAGCAGCCGGATGTAGTCCCAATTACTGTATAAGAAGTAATTATTGTTGGAGAAACGGTTATCGGATTTGTGGTAGCTCCTGTTGACCATACATAAGTTGTTCCGCCTGCTGCTGTTAATGTTGTCGTTTGTCCCGCACAAATAGTTGGTGAATTAACTGTAACTGTCAAACTTCCTGCAGGGGTAACAGTGGCAATAGCTGTCCCTGAACAACTCCCACTTGTACCTGTAACAGTATATGAAGTAATTGATGAAGGACTAACGATCAATGGATTAGCAGTAGAACCAGTTGACCACAAATAGGTAGTGCCGCCAACAGCAGTTAGCGTTGCTGATTGCCCAGCACAAATTGTTGGTGAATTCACTGTTATTGTTAAACTGCTACCAACCGTAACGGTAGCAATGGCTGTGCCCGAACATCCTCCACTGGTGCCGGTGACGGTATAGGAAGCTGTTGAAGCAGGAGTAACTGTAATTGGATTAGTTGTTGCCCCTGTTGACCAGGAATAAGTGGTTCCTCCAGTAGCAGTGAGCGTTGCAGTTTGTCCGGTACAAATGGTTGGTGAATTAACAGCAATTGCAAGAGGTAGAGAATTATCGACTACGACAGTTACACTGGCCGTATTGGTACAACCATTGATTGCATCTGTTGCAGTTACGGTATATGTTCCGGCCGCAGTAACTGTTGCCGGATTAGCAGCATTAGTAAGCGTCCCCCCGTTCCAAACCATAGTATTGCCGGAACTGGTGCCCGTAAGCGTTACCGAAGCAACGGAACAAGACAGATCCCCGCTGCTAAGTGCTGTAACAACTGGTGGTGTGGTATTGGTTGCAACAGTCACCATTGCCGTATCCGTACAACCATTTGCATCCGTAGCGGTTACCGTATAGGTACCCGTGGCACTTACCATAGCAGGATTACTTGAATTAGAGAGCGAACCACCATTCCAAACCATTGTTCCTGCACTACTTGCAGATAATGTAACAGCAGAAGTTGCACACGTGAAATTTCCGGGTGCTGAAATGGTAACTGTTGGAGGCGTTGCTAAAGTTGATTGAGTAGCAAGATCAATATTGGCCCATAGCAGGGCAACATCCGAAGCAGTTGCTACACCAGGACCAACAGAAATGAATTTTATACAGCCCGGTTGATTTTCGCAAGCTACAGCATTGTCATCTCTGAAAAAGTTAATAGGTTCGGTACCCGTGGCAGGACGATATAAGTTACTTGCATCGTTATAGGTTCCAAAGAGTGTTCCATCAACATAAACTGAAATAATATTGGTGCCGCCATCTCTGACAAAAGTTATCAGATAATAAGTATTCGTATTAAAATATGGACAAGTGCCAACATTACCATTCGGATATAAATTAAGACAGAAACCCAAGAAATAAATACCGGCATCTGAAGCACTGTTCGAAAAATCAATTACCCTCGCATATCCTCCTAAAGTACTGAACCGAAGGAACATATTTATTGTATAGCTCCCTGAGATCAGTCCGGAATTTGGATATTGCAGCCCTCCCCCATCATTAAAGCAAAAAGCATTGGAGGTAAGGCAATCGCCCGCGGTGGTTCCGGAGGTTTGAACTCCGTAAGAACCTGCTGCAGCACCGCATGATAATAACTGTGTTAAAGCAGGCCCTCCGCTTTGTTCGTTCAGGTTATTGTTGAACAAATATTGATGCGTTTGCGATTGAACCAACAGGGGCGCAAAAATTATTAAGGTAATGATTGTTTTTTTTGAAATTTTAGGGATAAAAACAAACGAAAGGATGGTCTTAAAACAAGATGTATAAAGAGAGAGCTTTTTGATCAATGAAAAAAAACAGGATGTTTGATTTTCCATATTTTGAAATATAAATAGAATTTAAAAAAGGAGGATGGTAAAAACAATGATTTTCCAAATGGAACGAAAAAAATCACAAACCAGGTAAGGAGACCCAGGGCAGAAATTTGAAAGGTGTTTTTGTGAAATTTTTTCTCATTATAATTATCAAAAATCCTTTATAAAAATAACCTGAAATTTAAACGTGATGCTGCATTGTTTTAGGATGTTATAGATGCTAAAAAAGGTTCAGCATGAGTTTCCTGTGAATTTTTTTTTGAATTAGGCAATAACTTCTAATCGTTATAATGTGAACTCAGCCTAAATCGTGCGAAGGTCATACTGAGCTTGTCGAAGTATGTGGGCTGCCCCGCGCACCCCCTTCGACAGGCTCTGGGTGACAGCACACATTATAATATCAAGCACAATTGATATTATTCATTAAATGCCTAATTCAATTCTTTTATTTCACCAAGGTTACATGCCCGATCAAGTTACGCTTTTTTCCGGTTGTTTCCTTATAACTTAAGCGATAAACATAGGTATTCATCTCCATAACCTCCCCTTTATTATTCTCAGCTCCGTTCCAGCCTTCATTTCTATCAGTGGTTTTAAAAACTTGTTTCCCCCATCTGTCAAAAATCAATAATTCAAAATTATCAGGTGAAATACCATGAGAATAAATATTAAAAACATCATTACGATCATTTTTATTTGGTGTAAAAGCATTCGGAATGAATTTGGTGATAAGATCAACAACTTCGATGGAAGAAGTTATTGAATCAACACATCCAAAACTGTTAGTTGTATAAAGTGTTATGAAATATTTTCCAACATCACTATACGTATGCTCCGGATTTTCAAGGACAGAACTTGTTGAATCACCAAAATTCCATGCCCAACTTGTAGCATTTGTGGATGTATTTGTAAAAAATACATTGGGCGCTATCATATCAATTTCGTCAGGGAATACCGTATAATTTGCATCAGGCTGAGGGAATACATTTATCATACATGGAAGAGAATCGATACTTGTACAACCAGGTCCAAAACTTGCTGTAAGGATAACCGTGTGACAACCAGCCATCGTGTATACATGCGAAGGACTGATCCCGTTTCCGGTAGCACCTTCTCCTAAGTCCCATGAATAAGATGCTCCGAAGTTGCCGGTAGTATCGGCTGTAAAATTTGAAGTAAATGTATTACAACCACTCACTGAATCGGCCGAAAAACTAATAGTTGGAGGAGGAAAAGTTGTTACTGTTGTTGCAACGGTATCAGCACAAGTTCCGGTAGTACCTACAACTGCGTATGTGGCTGTAACACCACTGACAGTGATAGTTGCAGTTGTTTCGCCAGTTGACCATAAATAACTTGTGGCTCCTGTTGCTGTTAATGTAGCGGGCACACCAACACAGGTATAAGCAGAATCAACAGCAATAGGACAATCCACATAACATGGTGGAGGTGCTGTAAAAGTTTGAGTTAATATACAATTAGGATTGCTCGAAAACACAGCGGTAATAGTACAGGAAGCGCCATTGGCTGGAAGTCCTGTAAGTGCGTAACTTACAGTTGTTGGATTAAATGGTGAGTTAAATACCTGTGAAGCGCCTGAGGCGCTATTGGTGACCGTTAAAGTTCCAGCCGTTGGAGGATTCAAGTAGGTTATATCACCCGTTACATCATATAAATTGGACGGACTTAAACAAGGCGCTGCGGTTGCTGTTACTGATGAAATTGAACAAACAATACCACAGTTGGTAGCACCGGTACCACCTGATTGTGAAAGAGTTATATCAGTTGCTGGTGCAGGTTGAGTAAACGTGAAATTCGTAATCATTAAAATATAGACTTCTCCTGCAGTAGCATTAGGTATGTCACCTATCTCCAAGGCATTTCCAGAATAACTACAGTCTACATTAGCACCCGTTAATCCAGATGAACATCCACTACTTATGGAAGTAAATGGGCCCCATATAATAAAATCAATATCATGCGTAGTTGTTGAGTTATGCAGGACCCCCTGCATGCTTAATGAAATGGGGCCTGTTGTGCTAATTTGCAAGTAAAACCATGATGGATTAGGCTGAGACGACAAACATCCATAATTAGGTCCAACTGGAGCAAATACATTAGTCTGAGCAGGAAATGTAACGGGTACAGAAGTACAAAAGGGGCTAGCTGTGGCACAGTCACTTCCTTGAGAATATGCATTATTACTTAATAAGCTAATTAAAACAAAAAGAATTAAAAATATTTTTTTCATATAAAATATCAGTTTTATTAGATCAAAAAATCAGATCACAGCCCTATGATGCATAAAGTTGCGTAATAGTTGCACTAAATATAAAAATGTTAGTAAATCAAAAAACTGTTCGTAATAAGTGTTGGTATTCGTTTTTCTTTTATAATTTAGCGGACAGAATATTTCTGTAAATATATAAAATTATACAATATGAAAGTAACTGTAGTTGGAGCTGGAAACGTAGGGGCAACATGTGCCGATGTTATTGCTCAAAAAGAATTGGTAAATGAGCTTGTTTTGCTTGATATTAAAGAAAATTTTGCTGAAGGGAAAGCCCTGGATATCTGGCAAACCGCCCCAGTAAATTTGTATGATACAAGAATTACGGGTTCTACAAATGATTATTCAAAAACTGCAAATTCGGATGTGGTAGTTATTACTTCAGGTTTACCTCGTAAACCGGGTATGAGCCGCGATGACCTTATTTCTACCAATGCAGGTATTGTTAAGCACGTTACCGAAAACATTTTAAAATACTCACCCAATGCGATAATCATTATTGTTTCCAATCCTTTGGATGTAATGACCTATTGTGCTTATTTAACTGCAAAAATAGATCCTAAAAGAGTGTTTGGTATGGCAGGTATATTAGATACTGCGCGTTACCGTGCGTTTTTAGCGGAAGAGTTAAATTGCTCACCAAAAGATATTCAGGCAGTATTAATGGGTGGACATGGCGATACAATGGTTCCATTACCACGTTATACCACTGTTGCAGGAATTCCGGTAACTGAACTTATTTCAAAAGAGAGATTAGATGAAATTATCGAACGTACAAAAAAAGGTGGTGGAGAAATTGTTAATTTATTAGGTACATCAGCTTGGTATGCTCCGGGAGCATCTGCTGCACAAATGGTAGAAGCAATTGTTCGCGATCAAAAACGTATTTTCCCTGTTTGTGCTTGGTTACAAGGCGAATACGGCTTGAAAAACATTTACTTAGGAGTACCCGTTAAATTAGGGAAAAATGGTATAGAACAGATCATTGAACTTAAATTGAACGATGAAGAGAAAAAACTGCTAAATGATTCAGCAAAATCAGTAAAAGAAGTAATGGCTGTTTTGGATACTATGAATTCTACAGTAGCAAAATAAATATTTCGTTTACCTCACTCCTATCCGCCTGAATAAATTAAAAAATTTATTCAGGCGGATTTTTTTTTTAACTTTTTTATTTGAGATTGTTTTGTTTGCAAAAAATCTTCTCTAATTGATTGTGACGCAACACCAACATTTGTTACAAATTAATCCAATAATTTTACTTGAAAAAGGCAGTCAAACCTGACAGGTTTTGAAAACCTGTCAGGTTTCTTATCCATTAACCTATTGATATAAAATATATTAAGTAATGGTATAACCTATTGGATCACAAATTTACTTCGACAATAATTCACCGTCAAAAACGTCAACCAATATATCCTTGTGTTTTTGATCAAAGGTGTTTAAGCACCATATTTTAAATAGCAATTGCTCATTAGGATTGATTTTTCGCATCGCTTTTTCCAATTCTTTTCGAAAAAGAAATTGATCAAAACTAACCTTATCCAATACGTATTTGTACATTTCAAACATTCTGAGAAATAATAGATTTAATTAAAAGAAAAAATTTCTATTCAAAAGCACTTTCTAAGTTTCCTGGCAATACTTTGGTGCTTTTCAATTATTGATGAGATAAAACCTGCTTCATCTTTGTCTCTGTATTTTTCAAAACTCTTGCGGAGCTGACTAATGATACGTTCATGATCTTTGAGGAGTTCCTTTAGCATTTCTTTCGAACAAAGTAATTTGTTCATCTCACCAAGATTGGTTAATGAAATTAACTTTTTCATGATTGCCGATTTTTTCTCAGTAATAAGTTCAGTGTTTATCAAACGTATGTAATCAAGGCTTGCTTCAATAAGAGCCAAAGAATATTGAAGACTTGAATTTACAAAGCTTTTTTCGTCCGTATCGACTTTAATTGAAAGCCGGGTTTCAGTAATAATCATTTTTGTGTTTTTTATATCTGAAACATTAATAAACTGTTCGTTTTTTAATGTTTATTTTTTTTCAGAAAATCCATTTTATTTATAAAACAAATATATTACTGCCTGAGCCAATTCTTTTTTGGTTTTCGATAAAACGGAATTTTAAATAGTTCAAACAATAATTTTGACTATTTGGAAATATTTTTTTCTAATCGCTGGTTCAGGATAAACTCCACAATCTCAAATTAGTTGTGTGAGATTGCTTTGGGAAAAAGCCCTGGCAAATGACGAACTAAGTTTAATACCGATTCTATTGACAGCCCCTAATTATTGGGCGATAAAATGGAAGCGTCTAACGAAAATAGCATTTGACAATTATTTTATAGTATAATTTTGAAGGAGAATGGTTTGTTCATTTTTAAAATTAGAAATCATGAGATCGAAAACTGTTTTTTTTGCAATTATTTTATTTGCTATTACTTTTAAAACGTATGCTCAAGAGTTTATAAGTTCCAATGTGCGTGTTTTCAGAGAAACAGGGGAAACCATTTCTTATTCGGAAAATGAAATGGCAGTGATTAAATTAAATCCACAAACAAATCAATTTAGGGTTGATTTTTGTGTTTTTTTAATTCAAAAAAATGATACACTAAAAGAAACGAACCAACAATTAAGCCTTGATTTTAGAGGTCTATTCCCAATTTCGGATTTGGATTTTTATGATCTGGAAGGTGAATCGCGTAAAACGTATACAATTATAGGTGAGCTAACAATAAATAATATTACGAGAAGCTACACCAAAATAGATTTTGCTTTGCACCGTTCCAATTTTCCAAATATCTATTCACCAAATGTGCTTAGCTATCCCTATAATATCAGTTTTCAATTAGAAATAAACCCTATTGATTTCTGTTTGGAGAGTATATTACCAAATTGCCCAAGAACAATATTTGTTGAAGTAAAAGACGGGATAATAAATAAATTTAGTAATGGAAATGGAAAATCCGAATGTAAAAATGGATACTGAAAATATTTTCAGCCCTCCTATCAAATTTCCCACTCTATCTTTTAGCTTACCGTATAACCAATAACTATAGCAACCAAAATTGTTAAAATTACCCAATGGTTAAAATTGTTCCATGGCGACATGCAATTGCCTGTAGGAGAATATATGCCTAATGTATTTTTATTTGTCATCCTGTTTTATATTTTTAAGGATGTAAATTTATCCGAGTTTTAATCTGCATTTATATTAATTCGTTATCCTCCCCTTTTTAATAGCTGAAATTGTAATGTTATGAGGTGATCCATTTCTTATCCCATTATAAAAAAAGTCAGACTCAAATCGATTAAGAACAAAAATCAATTTCATAATTAAAATCCCTATCACTGTTTTTTTTGCTATTCTGAATATTTAAAAAAATAATCAGTATTGCGCACCTATGAACGATAGTCATTTAACTACTCAATTTTGTACTCTAACGAATGTTAAGATCGATGGAATAAAAACCATTGTAATATTGGAAAAAAATCTACGATCCTTCTATCGGAAATATAGTTGGATATCGGTTCATTTTGTTTGAATAATGCATTAAGGTAAGCATAACAAAGGATTGAAAATGGGGAGGGAATTATATACTCAAATGCATGATTAAAACTTCAGAAAACTCTTGTGGTATCATTAGAGTAGGACACGTAAAGAAAAAAGATATTTGGATCATTCGCATTTTAATTGGCTGTGGTGTAATGTGTATGATCATTTTTGTTTTATGGTTCATAAAGCCTGAACACATTGGTTATAAACCAATTTATTGGTTATTGACCTTAGCATTAGTTTTTAAGCTTCTGAAAATGCTACATGAATGGTATCACTATTGGAGTGTGAGTATTCCAATACCCCCTATTTGGAAAACGAAGTGGAAAGTAGATGTATTAACAACAGCTTGTCCGGGCGAGCCCCGCGAAATGATCATTCGCACATTGAAGGCTATGAAGAATATAAATTATTCTCATACAAATTATTTATGTGATGAAGGAAATGATCCACAATTAAAAAAAGTATGTGAAGAATTAGGGGTAATACATATTACACGTATTGAAAAAACAGATGCGAAAGCAGGAAATATAAACAATGCATTACAGCAGGCAACCGGTGATATTTGTGTGGTTCTGGATCCGGATCATGAACCTAAACCGGAATATTTAGACCGGGTACTTCCCTACTTTGAAGATCCTCTAATTGGTTATGTGCAATGCGTTCAAGCATATAGTAACCAAAATGAGAGTATAATAGCCAGAGGAGCAGCTGAACAATCCTACCATTTTTATGGTCCAATGATGATGTGCATGAATAGTTATGGTACTGTTCAGGCTATAGGAGCAAACTGTGCTTTTAGAAGAAATGCACTTAATTCAATAGGAGGACATGCTTCCGGCCTGGCTGAGGACATGCATACTGCAATGCAACTTCAAGCAAAAGGCTGGAAACCAATTTATATCCCTGAGATCCTTACCAGAGGTCTTGTTCCAGCAACATTATCCTCTTACTATAAACAACAATTAAAATGGGCAAGGGGCTGTTTTGAACTATTATTCAGAACCTATCCTGTATTACGTAAAAAATTTACCTTCCGACAAAAGATCCAACATCTGACCATGCCCCTATTTTTTTTATTCGGGTTAATCGATTTTATAGATATTCTGGTTCCTATAGTTTCATTGACTTTTGCGCAAGTCCCTTGGGAAGTTGATCTAACAAATTTTGCATTGTTTTTTTTACCGGTTTGGGGCTTATCCTTACTGATCAGATTATTTGCCCAGCGCTGGCTTTTAGAAAAACATGAAAGAGGATTTCATTTAGTAGGCGGAGTGCTTCGTATGGCCACCTGGTGGATATTTTTAGTCGGTTTCATTTATACTATTTTCAAGATCAAAGTACCTTATATTCCTACCCCCAAAGAAGATGAGCATCAAAATTTCTGGCAACTGAGCATACCTAATATTATAGTATTGCTGATCTGCCTACTTGCAATTATGTACGGACTATCGATAGATTGGACACCTTACAGTATGGCCATGGCAACTTATGCACTACTGAATGCTACAATGCTTGGATTTATTGTGCTAATAAGTCAGCAACGTTTTTTAATGGTAAGCAGAAAGAAAATGGAAAACATTCCAATTCTGAACCGTTTTTTTGATGTTATAAAAGTTTCAACATTTAAGGTTAGACAACTTACTTACGGAATATTACGAAACGGTCCGGTGGCTTTATTTTTGGGCTTAGCCATACTTTTTTTCAGTTATGATGCTTCGGTAGATAATACTAATCATGCACCAGCTCTTAAACTAAAAGAATCGGGTGGTTTCTATTCCGGAATTTCTATTTCAGATATAAAATATAATTTTCAAGCCGTAGATTGCTTTGAAATGGCTATTAACAGGACATTCGATATTGTTTCTTTTAAGCAGCAATGGAATTTAAAGGGCAATGTTTTTCCCGAAAAATTAATGAATGATATTAAAAACCGCAATGCGATTCCAATGATCGAATGGGAACCTGAGACATTTTCGAATGATAATGATAGTATAGCTAAAGATAAAATACTCTTAGCAATCAGTTTAGGTCAATATGATGATTATTTGAAACAATGTGCAGCAATGCTTCGCAAATATGGCGATCCGGTATTCATCAATTTTGCACCAGAATTTGACAATCCAGAAAAACCATGGTCGCTATCAGGAAATAATACACCGGAAGATTTTCAAAAAGCATGGTGGCATATTCATATATTTTTAAATAACCTTGGTATTTCAAATATAACCTGGGTATGGAGTCCTAAGTACGCTTCGGCATCGAACTATTATCCCGGTTCTCATTTTGTAGATTGGATAGGAGTTACTTGTTTGAATTATGGCGATAAGTTAAGCGATACTGACTGGAATACTTTTTCTGACTTGTATGCACCGTATCACAATAGCTTTACTACTTTTCAAAAACCAATAATGATAACTGAGTTTGGGACATCATACGGTAATGACCAAAGCCTTTGGTTAACCGATGCTTTTTCAGATATAAAAAAAGAATATCCTGAGATTGAATCAATTATAATTTGTGATACCAAAAAAAATATCCTGATCAAAGATAGTCAGCATATAAATCCCTCCATTTATATTGCAGATTTTTCATTTCAAAATGCTGCAGTTCTTGGAACCCTTGC
This sequence comes from Bacteroidota bacterium, assembly GCA_040389865.1. Lineage (GTDB taxonomy): Bacteria > Bacteroidota > Bacteroidia > 2-12-FULL-35-15 > 2-12-FULL-35-15 > 2-12-FULL-35-15. Next base: position 132,576 of record JAZJZM010000012.1, read on the forward strand.
AAGCAATTTTGGAGATGAACATTTCGTAAAAAATCCATTAATTAAAAGTGATTTTAAATTTCTGACAACTTCAAATAAGCCCTATAAATCATCCTTTGTAAGAGGAACACCAGGCAAGTTTGATCTGTTGATTAATGACCGGCCTTTTTTTGTTAAGGGGGTTGCATACAATACCGCGCATGATTGGAGAGATGGTAATATACCCCTTACAAGGAGGCAGCTGGTGAAAGATTTTGCGCAGATCAAAGAAATGGGTGCTAACTGTATTCGCAGATACGATTATGGAGTTTATGACAAAAATGTATTGAATATTGCTGAAGAATATAAGCTTAAAGTATTATATGGTTTCTGGTTTGATCCCAAAGTAGATTATTACCGTGATACATTAAGGGTTGCAGAATATATTAAGAATGTTGAAGAAAAAGTTTTAGAATTTAAAAAATATCCTGCTGTACTGGGCTGGTCGCTGGGGAATGAAAGTTGGGGATTATTAAAAAACACTTACTCCAAACCGTATTTAACCAAAGTTCGGCAACATTATGTAAAATTGGTAGAATTGCTTGCTCAGCGAATTCACAAACTTGATCCCAGCCGACCGGTGTTCAGTTCTGTAGAGCAAGTAGAGCACCAGTTGCCAGGCGAACTTGTTGCTTTTCACGATGGCGCTCCATCCCTGGATGTGATTGGAATAAACTCCTATTATAAAGAGCATGTCACCAAGCTACATTCCGTTGCTTTCCAATTTGATTCTATCCGGCCCTATCTGGTTACTGAGTTCGGACCTAATGGATACTGGGATTCCCTTCACAATAAGGTATCGAAAGGTTTGTTGATCGAGGATACTGAAACCGAAAAAACAGCATGGTACAAAGAGCAATGGACAAAATATATTTTTGGAAAACAAGGCTATACTATTGGTGGATTTGCGTTCAGCTGGTACGATAAAATGGAAGGAAGTTATACCTGGTTTGGTTTAACAGATTATAAAGGGCGCTTAAAACCAAGCTACTATGCGTTGAAAGAGGTTTGGACAAACAAAAAAGGGGAAACTCTTCCGCAATTTGCAATAAAAATTCCCGAATCAATTATACCCGGAAAAGAATATAAATTAGAAGCTATTTCTTCCTCTGATAAGAAGGATAACCTGAGCTATGAATGGATCTTGTTAAAAGATGAAAACTTTGAATGGATTGATAACATTGAACCTCTTGAAGATGGAAGTTATGTAAACATAAAAATACCAGAAAAAAAATCGAATTACCGGCTTTATTTATATGTAAGTGATCAAAAAGGAAATGTTACTACGGCTTCAGTTCCCATACAAGTAAAGTGATACGAGTGTAATCCATAATAGTGAACAAAAAAAAATATAACATGAAAAGAATTAATTACTGTAATTTGATTTTACTTGCTTCGTTATTCTTAAAAGGCTCATTGGTATTATCTCAGCCGCTTGCCAATCAAAATTCATTAATGGTAACACAAGAGATCCGATATTCGGTTAAAGATGCATCTGAAGTATTTTTGGTATGGGGAATAAATAACTGGCAATCTCAGGAGGAGAATTTACGTCCTCCCGGAACTTTTACAAAAGATGGATTGCTTTATACACCCATGAAACAGGTGGATGGAATGTTTTCGACAAAGTTCAGTGTCAAACCTAATACTCAACTTGATTATGTTTTTTGGATAACCAAAGGGCCAAGGAATTCAAGCACTGATATTTGGGACATTAACAATGTACCTAAAAAAGATTATCACACCATTACTTTAAACGATAGTGTAACACTGATCCAATCCAACATCAAAGTAAGATCAAGAGAACCACTTACACTCCTTGATTTTTCGTGGCAGTTGTTGCTCAGTTTTACTGGCCTTATACTCGCTTTTATAGTAATTAAAAAATATCGTTTTAAAGAAATACAAAACAAACCCAGCGCGAGAACGATCATAATTGCTTCAGCCATTATTTTAGTGTTTGGTTTGTTCATTATCAGAAGTTCTATATTGGGTATTAGTTGGGATCTTTACCTTCACCCTTTGGAATTCGCACCACAACTGCTATGGGCGGGCTTATATGATTTTTTATATGTGGCTGCTTTAACTTTATTGTTTCTTGCATTTTTGTTTTTATTCCAAAATTCCCCGAGAATAAAATCTGCAATTGTTTATTTCTTTATTTCCTTAGGTTTAATTTCGTTGGTGTCAGGAATATTAAATATAAGAATAGTACAAATGCTTGGTAAGCCATTTAACTATCGTTGGCTCTATTATTCAGACTTTTTACATAGCGCAGATGCCAAAGCTGCTATGTCTTCAAATATTTCCTTAGCCTATATTGTTAATATAATTATTGTTTGTATAGCCGCAATTATTGGTGCCATCCTGATAATTTCAGTAATAGAGCTTTTGAATCACAAATACAGATTACAAAAAGTTTTATTGACATCTTTAGTATTTTTAAATTTAGGCTATCTTATTTTAGCTCAAAAAGGTATTCATGAGTATAAATGGAATTATAACAAACTTGCTAATCCGGTTTTTTCTTTCGTTGAATCTGTAAATCCTTTTAAGCAAGATCCTGAATTATTTACAATGGAACTTGCAGACAGTTTAAAAATGGTAAAAACCTCAGGGAGCATTGTTTCTGACCGATTTAAAGGTTTACCAAATAAAATAAAAAATGTAATTGTTCTTGTTTTGGAATCCACTCCAGCAGAATATATAGAGCCTTATGGCAGTAAATTTAAAACATCGCCCGAGCTTGAAAAAAACATTTCAAATTCAATTGTTTTTGAAAATATTTATGCACACGTGCCTTCTACAAATAAATCAATGGTTTGTTTGTTAGGTTCCATATATCCATGGATATCTTATACCAGTATCACGCAAGAGCATCCTGATATTAATATTTCTACAATAAGCTCTGAGCTGAAAAAACATGGGTATCGCACCGCGTTCTTTAATTCAGGCGACAATCATTTTCAAAGAGGTGGAGAATTTTTAGCGCTCAGAAAATTTGATACCATTAAAGATTGTAGAAATCTTAATTGCACCCAAAAATTTGGAATGAATGAAAAAGAGTTTGATCCACTTGATGGAACAAATGATGAATGTACCGGACAGGAATTAATGAAGTGGGTTAAAAATGAACCGGATAAACCATTCTTTACAATGATGTGGACTTATCAGACTCACTATCCATATTATTTTTTAGGATCAGAAAAACAGTTTGATACTTCTGATCCTATACTTAACCGATACCTGAATGCTGTTAAACACAGTGATCTTGTGTTGGGTAGGATCATAGAAGAATTAAAAACGAATAATCTTTTTGAATCCACATTAATTGTTGTGGTTGGAGACCATGGTGAGGCGTTTGGCAGACATGATCAAACCACCCATTCCTCAAAAATATATGAAGAAAATCTGCACATTCCATGTGTTTTTATAAACCCAAAATTCGAAAAAGAAAGAAGTGATGCAATTGGTGGATCTATAGACATTGCCCCAACAATTATGAATGTATTAGGATTGCCGGCTTCTGATCAGTGGCATGGAAAGAGTTTATTTACGGGTAAAAAAAATGATCGTGCTTATTTTTTCGCCCCATGGGCCGATTATTTATTTGGATATAGAGAAGGTGATCGAAAGTATATATACAATGCCACTACCGGAGATACTGAAATATATGATCTGAATACCGATCCGCAAGAGGCAAAAAACATTGCCACTGACCTACCTGAGCAAGTAGAATCTTGTCACCAACGTTTAGGAGCATGGGTACAATACCAGAATAAATTTATGGAAGAAGCTATAAATGCGAAAGGAAATAATGAAAGGGGAAATTAATATTACAAGAGGTTTTCTTATAATTGTTTAAACAGTTTCATAGGTATTTATCACTTGGAGTTTGTTTAAAATTCATTCGTTATTTATACATAGGCGCACTCTGAAAGGGTTTCAAACCCTGTTGAGGTATTGAAACACAAGGTGGGAAACCTTCATAAACCCCTAACAGGGTTTGAAACCCTGTCAGGGGAAATTGCGATA
>JAZJZM010000012.1:136638-170368 GCA_040389865.1 Bacteroidota bacterium
GAATAATCTCGAAACTAAATTTAAACAACATCTTAGTTATTTTCGATCTCTTTTAGTAAGTCGTCCAAATCAAGTTCTTTTGTAAATATATCTAATTCACCGTCACTTTTCTTTGGCCAAAGTTCTTGCGGTCTGTCACAATATAACTCAACACCGTTACCGTCAGGGTCGTCAAGATATAAAGCCTCTGAAACTCCGTGATCGCTTGCACCAGTTAAAGGATAGTACTTTTTACGTAGTCGGTCGTAGATCAGTGCAAGGTCTTTTCTTGTTGGATAAAGAATAGCAGTGTGGTATAAGCCCACCCCTTCTTTAGATGCAGGTGGCGAACCTTTGCTATGCCATGTATTTAAACCAATATGATGATGGTAGCCACCAGCAGAAATAAATGCCGCCTGGCTACCATACATCATGGTTACCTCAAAACCCAATAGATCACGATAAAACTCAAGTGCCCGATCAAGGTCGGCTACCTTTAAATGGACATGTCCTATTCGTGTTTGTTTTGGAATAATATAATTTCCACTCATCAATGCCGGGAGATTTGATTAATTAGCTAAACCGATTTGCTTCATAAATGCCTGATTGTCCCAAAACAAATATTCCTCAATCATTTTACCATCTTTCCAATGTCCGATAGTTGACATGGAGAGTTTAAATTTTTTATTTGTCGGTGGAATGGTCTTGCCATTTCCAATTGGCATAGGCTGTGAAAATGTCCCCTCCATTTCACCAATCACACAGGTCCAGTCACCACTGCCAAACCTTACCGGATGATTTTTGATTTTTGTATCGGGAGCGAATGCGAACATTGGTGTAAGCATATCAATGTGTTGGGGACTTAATCCAGTCGTAATCATTCCGTCCGGATAAACCACTTTGATGTCATCCGCATGACTAATGTTGAAATTTTTCCAATCCTGATTGCTATAAAATTCATAATCCAGAGAGTCGAATCTTGCAAGCCGCATTTCTGTTAGGGCTTTTTCGTCCGTAAATTTTTTGAGTTCGTTTTGTAAGGAGTCAACCTTAGCTTGAAGGTTAGAACTGCCGCCATTGCTGTTTGTGCAACTTGTGAAGGTTGTTGTCACTCCCATTACTAAAAGAGCTGCAACCACATTGATTTTGATAATTGTCTTTTTCATTTTGTTGTTTTAAAATTGTTGTTATTTATTTGATTGGTTAATGGTATTCTAATCTGTCGTTAAAACTGAATGGAGGCATTGGTTGTCTATAACTTTCGCCTATGCGCTAAAAGCGGGAAAAATTCAGTTTCTATAGTTTTCTATTGTTGTCATCTATTTATAGTAAAGCAATTGATGAAATAGTAAGGGAGGCACTTCATTCGCATATACAGCGCAATAAAGTATATTATTATGATTTTGGAAAAGAAATTTTCTTCCTATTTAACCGCTAATTTTTTAGTGCGGACTTATCTATTTTCAATTTCAATTACTTACATAAAACGGAGCATTTGCCGTAGCTACATTGTTATTATTGTCAAATACATACACAAATAAACGATAAGGACCTTCCTTTTCAGGTGCGTTAAAAGATAAAGTTCTCCCCATTCCATTTAATATTAAGCCGCTGATGGCTTCCGGTTTTTCTTCTTTATCTCCCCCTTCTTTTTTCTCTGTGCTTTCAAAATATATTTCCCATTTATAAATGAGCGAATCGTTATCCGGATCTTTAGCATCAGTAAACGCCAAATGATTGGAACCGGGCTTTAAATAAACCCCACTTTGAATTGTTTTATCGTCTATGCCGATGGGTGCAATCAGAGGAGCCGTATTCCGAGAGCCTTTACCTCTCCATTCATTTTGTAAAACATCTAAAACACCAATTTCTTCGCCACTTTCGAGAAACAAACTAAGTAAGGTGTGGGTTCTTGCCTGTTTATATCCCCAGTAAAATACATACGAACCTATGCAACGATCAGTATTTGGAGCAATTGCTTTACTATACCTGTCTTTACATACCCGTGCTTTTTCTGTACTTGTTTCTTCAATAAATGCTCCCCAGGGAGTGGTTGGCGTTTCCCAATATCCAGAGGCTCCCCACTCCCCTATTAAGTAAGGACCTTTCCAGCCCCCATTTGTTATTTTTTCTTTGATATTTGGAAGATCCATGAAAGAATTGATGGATAGAACATCCAGATTCGGACAACGTTTTACAATTTCTTTAACATGTTTATCCGGAACTCCGGCTAACATTGTGGTGGTAGGATGATTTGGGTCCACCTGATGAATGAACTTTGCAACATCGTTTACAGCGTCCCATACTTTATAATTCACCGCAAACTGGTCTACTTCGTTGCCAATACCCCACATTAATAAAGCAGGATGATCTTTAAATTCAAGGATATCTTTTTTTAATTTCTCGAATTGAGCTTTCACCGCTTTTTTATCATCATAATTAAACCCGTGTCTCTCAAGATTCATATCCAATCCTAATGTTACTGTTAAACCTAATTCATAGGCTTCATCCATATATTTTTTTGCACCGGAAGTACTCCAAAGCCTTACTGAATTTCCGCCACATTGTTTTAATCTCTCATAATACGTATACGCGCCAGCTCCCTTAATGAAATACGGTTCACCATTTCTGAATAATTTATAACTACCTTTTTCGTTTTTAATTTCTATTAAAGCAGATACAGGTTTTGAAACAGTACGATTTTTTTTAGAAAATGATAAAAAATAAATTAGTATTAAAGTAAATACTAAAACATAGATTTTGCTCATGAATAAACTATTTTGATGATGGTACTATTATTAGTTAAACTTGTTTTGCTGCATTGGCGGGATCCCGGAATGTTTCGAAATCTCAAAAAAACAACATAAATTCAATGTGAGCTTACATAATCTTTACGATCAATTTAATAAAAATGAATCTGATTTTTATTCTTCACTCATGTAAGCCAGCATTTTAGAATACTGTTCTTTTAATGGAACCTCTGCCCGTTTAGTTTTAACAGTGGCAATAATCTCCTCTTTTGTGTTTTTATTAACAGCAGCCTTTTTAGTATCAGTCCGGCCTTTTGAAAGTTGCAATTTTTCTTCCGGACTAATTTGAACTATTTTGGAATTCCGGGCGGCTATTTTTATTTTTTTGTGTAATTTTTTTACTGAACATTCCAAATCACTGAACACATTCATAAAATATAAATAGGCATCATAAGGTGAGTCAAACGGACTGAAATATTTATGCACATCACCATCGCTCCAGAACTTAGTGCACATATAATAATAATGATCAGAAGTTTGAAGTCGTTCCCACACCTTAATAATTTCCGCATCACCGCAAGTTCTTACTTCCTGTTCTAATGAATATATTTGTTTGATAGCCTCCTTTTGCATAGAATTGCTTAACCATGCTGAAAGATCCCTTTCACTGTCCGCCCATGAGGTAAAATCATGTGCATCATAAATATCTCTTGCCTGAAAAGAATCAATAACTTCAGATGGAGTTTTAAAATCAAAATCAGGATGTTTTAAAATTTCAGAAGGCAGGTGATCTAAAAAATTGAAAATCCCGGTTGATTCCCACTGATGCTCACCAAATGTTTCGTAATCCATAAATAAATTGATCGTTTCACCATTCCCAGCAACATCATGCACCCAGGTTTTAAATTTATCAGCGGTTAATGGAAATTCTGCCCATCCAGTATCAGAAAACCGGAATGCAATATCATCTGATAAACGATGATTTTTTAACAATAATTTTACTTTTTCAGCTCCTACTGGTTGATAAACAAAATTAGGACTTCTACCGTTCAATAAACGATCTACCCCTTCGCAAATAATACCTGTGTATCCCATATCCTGGATATAATTTGCAAGTTCATTATTGTATATCAATTCAGTATTCCTGAATACTTTTGGAACCTGATTAAAATATTTTTTAATCACTGTAGCATGCTTTTCAACTTGTCTTTTAAATTCTGTTTTAGAAAAGATAAAACTAAGTGAATGATAATAGGTCTCTGATAAAAACTCAACACAACCTGTATTAGCAAGGTCAATGAAGGATTGCAAAACATCCGGTCGATATTTTTCAAACTGTTCAATTGCTGTTCCGCTTATGGAATAACTTATTTTAAACTTGCCATTGTGACGTTTGATCAACTCAAGCATTTTTTGATTTGTTTTGATATAACATTTATCTGCTACCTTATTTAAAATAGCATGATTTTTTAGATCATCTTCGTATTCATGAGTATTTCCAATATCAAAAAAAGAATAATTTTTAATACGGAATGGTTGATGTACCTGAAAATAAAAGCAAAGTGATGGCATAATGTTGTTGTTTTAATATTTATACTAATTCTTTTGAAACGTAAGCATCTAAAATTTTTTGCGCGGCAATATCCCAACTGATCTTATCTAAATTAAGGGAAGCATCCTCTACAATTTTTTTTCTCAACACAGGATCATTAAGTAAACTCAAAATGCAACCGGCAGCTTTATCCACATCCCAAAAATCAAATTTAAGAGAGCCGCTTAATACTTCGGCAACTCCGGATTGTTTTGAAATAACGCAAGGGATACCAAACTGAGCCGCTTCAACAGCTGACAAACCAAATGGTTCTGATACAGAAGGCATACAATAAATATCACTTACAGAAAATAAATAACGAAGTTTTTCTAAATTTAAAAAACCGGTCATGTGAAAACGATTGCCGATGTGTTTATAGGAGCTTTGTTCAAGTAATGATTTAAAATAATCGCCTACCCCGGCCATAACAAATCTAACATTAGGATCCTTTTCCAGCACTTTAGATGCGATCTCAAGAAATTTTTCAGGGCCTTTTTGTCGGGTAAGACGACCTACAAATAAAACTGTTTTTTCTTTGAATTTCCTTTTGCTTTTAAACGAGTCGACAACATTGCTCCCATTGTGTATTACGGTCATTTTATCTTTGTTGATCCCATAATGTTTATGAATATTATCCGCTGTAAAATTGCTCACCGGCATTAGTAGATCGGCATATTCCATTCCTTTTTTTTCCAATTCATACACCCAACCCTTGCTATTTTCGCCTCCTCTATCAATTTCCAATGAATGAATATGCATTACAAGTGGCTTCCCGGTTTTTTGCTTGATTTTTACTCCTGCAAGCATTGTCATCCAATCGTGCGCATGAATAATGTCAAAATCCATTTTGCCCGCAAGGTTGGAAGCGATAGTTGCATATTGGGAAACTTTGTTGATTATATCATTTCCATATAAATTTTCAATGTTAAAAGCTTGTAATTTCCCTGTTCCTTCTCCCATCAGAGATGCATAATCACCCGTATTGGGGTGCATATACCCCTCAGTGTAATAGGGATCAATATCCAATGGGAATGAATGAAGATCGAATGGTAATGGTTGATAAGCGTCATTTATATAATTTCCATGTGAATTAATGTCCAAATTATTGAGCCCGATCAGGTTCATATTTTTCATTTTAAAATTCGGACTTGATTTTGGAATTATCATGGTAATGTTGGCTAATTCAGACATTGCAGATGAAAGGTCGTGACATGCTATTCCTAATCCTCCATTTATTATTGGTGGAAATTCCCACCCTAACATTAAGACTTTTGGTTGGTTGTTTTTCATAAGATAAAAACTAAAAAAAATATACCCGTTCTCATTGCCTAATGAAACAGAATAAATAGTGGTGTTTTAATTAAATAGAGTGCAAACCTAAATCTTGTTTTTCGATACTTAAGTCAAATTCGATGACACTAAATTTTTAATAGCCGAAGTCAATAAATGGTCAATTGGTATTTTAAAATTGATTATCGTTTTAAATAATTGATTGGAAGGGGTTTATTTTAAAAGGCATTTATTTTAAATTCACAAATTAACATCAAGAAAAATTAGAATAAATCAGGTTTAAGGTTACTATAATTCAAACTATTTTTTTTTTCATTCAAACCAACAAAGTATTAACCTATCGAATTTACCAATGAATATTTTAAAACCTTTTTACGTTTGTGATATGATAATTAAACAATAGACATCTTTAATCAATTATAATCATGAAAAATTTATACTTTTTAATTTTAGTTTTTGCAATTACTCAAAGGGCGGCAGGGCAGCAAAATTATTGCGATTTTGAGGGAAATAAAGTACTTAGTTTTGGATTAACTTCGGGGGTTCTCGATTCTTTTGCTCTTAATGCGAATCCAAACGGAGTAAATGCGAGCAGCCATTGCGCAAAATATATAAGAGATACAACAGCGTATGATATTATCAGAATATATCCGAATACGAAGTTGGTAGATGTAACAGCATACGCTGATAGTAGCGCTCAGGCTCCTAAAATTAAAATGAAACTTTTCTCAACGGCACCTGCTGGAACTGAAATACAATTGCAGTTGGGAATGAAAAGCATTGATACTTATCCGGCAGGATCACATAGTTCATATGCAGGAATAACAACGGTTCAAAATGCCTGGGAAATGGTAACCTTTTATTATTATGAATCAGTTGTTGGAAGCGCAGTTTTACCAACTAATATTGATAAAATAATCCTTCTTTTCAATCCCCTTTCATCCAATAGGGATACAATTTATTTTGACGATCTATCCGGACCGCCATTAATTAACCCTGCCGGTATTTCAATGATTGATGCATCTCCTTCTTTTAAACTTTTTCAAAATAACCCCAATCCGGCAAAACAAAATACGGTCATCAGCTTTCAATTAAATTCCTCAGGTTTGGTTTCGCTCGAATTGTTTGATATGCTTGGGAATTTAGTTGAATCGGTCATAAACCAGGAAATGAAAGCAGGGGCTCACTCTATTCCTTTAGAAACGGCAACTATACCAAATGGAATATATTTTTATGTTTTGAAGAAAGACGGATTTTCCCAAACAAAAAGAATGGTGGTGTCGAAAAATTATTAAAAAAAAATCCCGCAATATCTGCGGGATTTTTTTGAGTTTTTAAATACTATTCCTTAAGGACTAATTGTCCTTGTAAATTATTTTTGAAGGACAATTTTCCTTACCAGATAATTATCAACAAGGCCTTCCTTTACACGCATAATATACTCACCACTGGCAACAGATGGGTCCAATTGAATTTCTTCCCTCCCACCTATAAAAGTAGATTTTTTATTATAAATTTCCTGTCCCATAATATTATAGATTTTTACGTCAAACTCCTTTTCGCCCATATTCTCCTTATTCAACTCAATAGTGAATTTGCCTTCGCTGGGATTTGGAAATACATTTTTTATGTCAAAAGGAACCTTATCTATAATTACCGTTGGAGTTACACCTGTGGTTAGGAACTCTGTGACCGTTGGTGGCAGGTTAGCCATTGCATTTCCTGTGAGAGAATATTCGGTTTTTCTTATTATGGCTCCAGCCGAATTAAATGTAAGCAAAACAGAAGATTGACTTGCAACCACATCGGTATACGACATAGCTACCCCTGCATCAATATTGATTTTCAAAGCCATAGTATCAGTAATAGGACTTGAATTTAATTGAACTTTATAATTAAAACTATTGGTCAGGTCTTGATTTAAAATCAGTACAGTAATTTGTTGTGAATTTTTACTTCCATAAGATTTCACATTAACCTTATTGGTAATACCATCAACATAGTCCCCTTTAAAATTATCTGCCAAAAGTTTGAAGTGGTAATATAATGGTTTTTTAACCCCTGTGGAACCATTGATATAGCCAATATTGCTTACTACTGAATTACCTTCAACTACGCTCCATAAATTAAAGATATCCAAACTGTTTTTCATTCCAATACACATCATTTCGGCAACAAACTGTCCACCAATGAAACTATTGGCACCAAGTCCATTCAAATTATCGGAAGGATTGTTTTGCCAATTAACATTCGCCTCAGTGATAGCAGTTTTAATTTTTGAAGTTCCGGTTCTTAAATGGAAGGAATTACAAGTGGCCACCCTGCTATTCAGATAAATTATATCATCCTGCAATTGACCGGGATCGGTTAACTTCGATATCACCGTAGCCCTTGTTTGAGCACCGCTAAAAGGGTATGCATGAAAGGAAATTATATCTAAATAATATCTTTCGGACGCATCTTTACCCGTAATATCGCTTGGCCCACCGGGGGTAGTTAAACCGTCAATTATCGTTTTATTGAAACTTGCAATTTCCGGACCGATAATAAGTATCGATGGATCCACATTCTTCATTGCCGAAGCGAATGGCTTAAAGTAGGCCGCAATCTGTGCTGAAGTAGAATAAGAATAACTTAAATCGGGTTCATTCCCAATGATCCAATACTTGATGTTTTTTCCCTTTGTAATATTTATGTAGGTTACAATATCGGCAGCTTGCTCTTTAGTATACCTATTATTAAAAAACGGAACCTGTATCATCGGTTCCATGCCATTGGCTCGAATAGAATCAATCATTTTTATATACTGATATTTGGTTGGCATATTTCTGTCGGCAGCAATACCACCAAAACGAATAATGGATGCACCACTATTTTTTATGTTTTTCCAGTTCTTATGTAATTTCCCGTTAAAAATAAAAGGAGGATCTATATTTCCGTTTGCATCTCCGATAGTATCAGGCATCCATGCATTTTCTCCGAAAAAATGATTAGGAATAGCTTGTGAAAAGCCATAATTTATAGAAAACGCAAAACTCAATGTTAAAAGGCTTATGTAATAGATTTTTTTTAATTGCTTCAAAATGTTTAGGTTTTAGTGAATATATTAAAACTGGAGAGAACCACTGGTGGGCTACTATTTTTATTGATTCGGGCTATTTAATCTCTCTTTTAGCGATCAACATTCATTGAACGTTTTTACCTAAAACGAAATTGCATTTTCAGCTGAAATTTAACAGATTTTGGCAATTAAAACTTCCTATTTATCCATGCGTTTGCCTTCAAACAAAATGATCCATTAGTAAAATATTCAACAGAATCAACCATTACAGGAAACATCAAAAAAAAACAAACCCTCATAGCTGTTTTTTTTTGATTTCAGGCTATTAGAAATTTGAATTGAACGAAAATTTAGATTCAGGGGATAAAAACAAGTATATTTTCGCATAAATATATTCTTTTTAGGATAGCTGGTTGTGCATCAAAAAAAGTAAGTACAGTACCGACCTTTTGCATTAAAATATGTGTCTATGAAAAATTATTTATTCTTATTCAGTAATCTAAAAAAATGTTTATTTCAAAAAAAAATTGATCTTTTTAGAAAACTTGTAATTATTATTGTTCCTATTCTTTTTTTTTCTCAACTCATAAAGGCGCAAGTATTCACGGGTGTAGGCGGACCAATTTTAAACAACGGGCAAACCACCTATTTTTATATTGCGGTTTCGGGTCTTCCCACACAATTAGATAGTACTTTCGGGCTTGAAGCCGTTTGCATCAACATCAATCATCCTACTGACGAAGAGTTGTACCTGTATTTGGAATCACCAGATGGAAGAGTTGTAGAACTTGCATCAGGAAGCAGTTGTAATGGTGTTAACTATACCAATACCTGTTTTGACAGCCGCGTAAGCTCATCAATCACCACAGAGGACGCACCGTATAGTGGAACCTTTAAACCAACAGGATATTTGGGGCGTTTCAATAATGGTCAAACAGGAAACGGTACATGGCGACTTTTCGTTCATGATTACCTTGCTTTCTTAAATTCCGGATCATTGATCAGTTGGAGTTTGACTTTTGGTAATTCCCCCTCTAAGCAGGTTATATTTACTTCATCCAATCTTCCAATTGTTCTTATTAATACAGGAAATCTATCTATAACTGAGTCTGAAATATTAGTTAACATGGGAATAATTGATAACGGATCGGGGCAAAGGAATAGCACATCAGATGTTAAGAATAACTATAACGGAAAAACCATGATCCGCATAAGAGGTAACACCTCTAAAAATTTTGAAAAAAAATCGTTTTCTCTTGAAACAACAGATATTTCAGGAAATGAGATCAACGTATCCCTACTTGGAATGCCTCCGGAAAGCGATTGGGTGTTAACTGCTTCGTATGCTGATAAAAGCCTGATGCGAAATTCAATTACGTATGATCTTTTCAGACAAATGGGAAACTACGCTCCACGCACCAAAGACGTGGAATTCATCTTAAATAATGAATACAGGGGGGTATATGCTTTATCAGAAAAACCAAAACGAAGTGACGACAGAATTAATGTTTCGAAGCTAACAACCGATGAAAATTCGTATCCTGAAATTACAGGAGGCTATATATTGAAAATTGACAGGACGGATGAAGATGGTTGGTACTCTCTATTTGGAGGCAATGCACAAAACAATTCAAGCTTTTATTATCAATATGTTTATCCAAAAGACATATTGATCACAGTGCCGCAAAAAAATTACATCAATAATTTTATGGATACTTTAGAAACTGTATTAAACTCACCCTCCTTTGCTGATCCAACAAACGGATATCAAAAATACATAGATGTAGAATCCTTCATCGATTTTTTTATTATTAATGAACTTAGCAAGAATGTGGATGCGTATAGATTAAGTACTTATCTATATAAAGATAATATTTCGTACGGTGGAAAATTACATATTGGGCCGGTATGGGATTATGATATAGCCTGGCATAATTGTAATTACGGGAATTCAATGAGTCCTTCAGGATGGGAATATCAGATGCCAGATACAGTTCATCCAAGTCCGGTATGGTGGAGTCGTTTATTGCAGGACAGTAATTTTTCCAATAAACTTTATTGCCGCTGGAAGGAACTGCGCCAAGGTATTTTTAGTGTTAACGATTTAAATAATTATATTGATGCTCAAACAAACTGGCTTAATGAAGCACAGCAACGAAACTTCACTCAATGGCCTGTTTTAGGGGCTTTTATTGCTCCAAACCCCCAAGCGCAGTTGAACGCCACTTATTTGGGAGAGGTAAATGATCTAAAAACCTGGATACTAAATCGCACGGCATGGATTGACTCACATATTTTAGGATCGTCATGCAATGTGGGAATTCAAGAGGAGGAACTTTCACAAGTTTCAATTAATTCTTTTCCAAATCCTTTCACTAACAATTTGAATGTTATTTATAAAGTACCGGAAAATTTGTCGAAAAATGCTCAGGCAAAAGTAAAAATAGAATTATTGAACGTGTTGGGGGAACAGGTACAAGTTATTTTTGAAGGAAATAAAATGGCCGGAACTTACAAGGAAGAAGTTGTAACTACGCAACTTGTAACGGGGATATATGTTGTAAAATTAAGTGTAAACAAGTTTGTTGTATATCAAAAAACTGTTAAACTTCAGGGGCAATAAAACTTTTCTATTCTGAATTAAAAAAAAAAGAGATACTATAAATTGTTTCTTTTAGTTAGCAAGTGCTGTTCACCCCAAAGGCGTTTCAATTGGCAAACTAATTGTAAATACAGTTCCTTTATTAACAACACTTTTGGCGCTTATATGTCCACGATGAACATCTGCAATTTTTTTACAAATAGATAAGCCTACTCCGCTTCCTTCGTTTTCAGAATCCCCCTGCAGACGTTTGAAAAAAGTGAAAATTTTATTTGCATACTGCTGCTCAAAGCCTATTCCGTTATCTTCAACATTAATTCTCCAGTATTTGGTTACTTTGATTTTACTGGATGAATCATCCGGTGTTTCCATAATTGCTGTTATTCGAATCACAGGTTCCAGGTCACCATTTGAAAATTTAAGGGAATTACTTAGTAAATTCTGCAACAATAATTTGATTAAAGAAGGGAAAACGTATAAAGTAGGAAGCGGATTAATGGATACTTTGGCATTTTTTTTCTTAATTAATATATCCATTTCCGAAAGCACCTCGTTAAATAGTTTATTCATATCAGAATATTCGAGGGCATTTTTTGAAACATCTATTTTACTAAAGGTATGAATATCATTGATCAGAATTTGCATCCGCTCACAGGCTACTTTAATTCTATCCAAATACATTTGCCCTTCGTTATCCAGCTTATTTCGGTATTTTAAAACAATAAAATCATTGAACATCCTGATTTTCCGAAGCGGTTCCTGCAGATCATGAGATGCAATATTTGCAAACTGATCCATTTCTTTATTTGCCGATTCGAGTTTTTCAATGTTTTTCAGCAATTGTTTATTTAATTCCTTTACCTGCTCTTCAGATGCAATTCGATCCCGTATTTCAATTTCTAAATTTTTATTGATCGCTTTGAGTTTCTGTTCTTGCTCCAACAGCAGATGATTTTTTCGATACAGGTCAACAAAAACTGCAACCTTAGCTCTCAGCAAATCAGGTTGAATGGGTTTATAGATATAATCCACTGCACCGGTTTTATATCCTTTAAAAAGTTTTTCGTCACCATAACTATTGGCTGTAATAAAAATAATTGGGATATGCTTTAACTTTTCGCGCTGGTATATCATTTCAGCCGTTTCAAGGCCGTTCAGTCCGGGCATTTCCACATCCATTAAAATAAGCGTAAAATCCCATTCCTTCAATAAAATTTTCAAGGCCCCATTGCCGGAGGATGCTTTTACTAATTGGTATTGCCCAGGTTCTAAAATACTTTCCATAGAAAGTAAATTGTCCTCCCGGTCATCAACAAGTAATATTTTAACTTTTATTCCATTCGGCATTTTTTTCCTATTATTATAAAATTCTCTCGCAATGTCGCGAAGGCGCAAAAATTTTAATTTTTTTTACTATTCAACTGTTATTTAGGTTAAGCTTTTAGCCTTTGCCCGAAATAGTATTGCTATTTATGAAACCACATTCTCATCAGAGAAAGAAGCTGGTCAATTTTTAAAGGTTTGGTAATGTAATCAGATGCTCCTGCTTCAATACACTTTTGCCTGTCGCCTTTCATTGCCTGAGCAGTAACCGCAATAATAGGCAATGTACTGTTTTTATTTTCCCTCCTTATTTTACGGATTGTTTCATAACCATCCATTCCCGGCATCATTATATCCATTAAAACCATTTCTATATCATTGAAAAAATTCATTAAACCAATAGCTTCCATACCACTTTCCGCGGTTATCACCTCAATATTAAATCGTTCAAAAACTGTGGTAATAGCAAAAAGATTTCGTACATCATCATCCACTACTAAAATTTTTTTGCCGGTTAATACATCACTCTTTTTCCTGAAATTTTCCATCATTCTCCTCTTTTCGAGCGGAAGTTGCGCATAATCAAAATGTAGGTACATCAATGCTTTTTCAAATAAACGCTCATGAGAATTTGCAACTTTCACAAGAATATGATTCGATATTAAGTTCATCTTTTCTTTTTCCTCTTTTTCAATATCATTGATGGAATAAATAATGATCGGAGGTAAAACATCTATATTATTTTGGAGATTTTTGACCAGATCGATCGCTGAAAAATCCGGCAAAGAATTATCTACAATAATGGTATCAAATGTTTTTTGTTTTAACAACTCAATTGTTTTTCCTCCGGAAGAAGCGGTAGTTGTTTGAATTGAATTTCCCTCAAATAAATTTGTGATACTTGATAATTTTTCACCATCCTGCTCCACAACCAATAATTGCTTAATTTCTCTTGAATTAAATTTGATGATGTCTTCAAAAAGTTCATTCAACTGATGAGGATGTAATGGTTTTAACAAAAAGCTTTTAGCGCCTCTTTTTAAAGCCAGATTCTTATTTTCTTCCCGTGAAATTAAATGGGTAGGAATATGCCTGTAATTCAGATCATTTTTAAATTGATCCAGAACCTTCCATCCACTCGTATCGGTAAGGTAAACATCCAAAGTAATAGCTATAGGTGTAAACCGTGTTACAAAATTAAATATATCAACATAAGAGGAAGCAACCACAACTTTAAGTCCATTCAAATGGGCATGTTCCACCAATATTTTCCCAAAAATCAAATCATCCTCCACTACCAGTACAACTTTATCATTTGCTGAAATGTTATTTCTGTCGTCACCAACTTCATTGGCCATTTCGCTAATATCTTCCAGTTTTTTTGAAAGAATTTCATTTTCCGTCTTTTTAATAGCTTCGAATACTACATCAAGTTCTTTTTTCTCATCTATTAATGTTTTAAAATCATTGTCGGTATGGGTAATCCCAATTTTATCCATTGGCAAATACAATGTGAATGTACTGCCCATACCTAATTCGCTCTCCAATTCAATTGTTCCGCCAAGTAATTCGGCCAAACCGCGGCTGATGGACAAGCCCAATCCTGTTCCTCCATATTTACGGCTTGTTGAACCTTCTGCTTGTTGAAATGCTTCAAAAATAATAGTTTGCTTATCCTGAGAAATACCAATCCCCGAATCGATAATAGAAAATGCTACTACCTGTTTTGCCTGGTTTAGAGAAACGTTGCTATGCTGCCATTTTTTTTCCGCCTTAAATACTTTAAGTTTAACTTCTCCATTCTCCGTAAATTTGAACGCATTTGAAAGAAGGTTTTTAAGGATTTGGTTCAGACGCTGGGAATCTGTGTCAATTGATTCTGGAAGGCCCGGATATATTTCAGTATTAAATTTCAGATGTTTCGTTTCTGATAAAGGTTTAAATGTTGTTTCTACAAATGTTGAAATTTCGGTGAAAAGAATATTGGAAATATTAGTAGTGATAAATCCCGACTCGATCTTAGATAGATCAAGAATATCATTAATGAGTTCTAATAGATCATCTCCACAGGAATGTATGGTTTTTGCATAACGTGTTTGTTTGTCATTTAAATTTCCTTCCGGATTCTCATACAATTGTTGCGCAAGAATCAATAAACTATTTAATGGTGTACGCAACTCATGCGACATGTTCGCAAGAAATTCGGATTTGTACTTGGATGTTAATGTTAGTTGCTCCGCTTTTTCCTCCAGTGATCTCCTGGCTTCCTCCACTTCTTTGTTCTTTGTTTCCACTTCGCCTTTTTGTTTGAGGAGCATATAGGCTTTATCATTTAACTCATCATTTGTTCTTCTCAACTCGTCCTGCTGGATTTTCAATGCGCTGGTCAATGATTGTGATTGTGAAAGTAAAACTTCAGTTCTGGTATTTGTTTGAATCGTATTTAATACTATACCAATACTTTCGGTTAATCGACTCAGGAAATCCAAATGTGTTTGACTAAAGGAATCCAATGTTCCCAATTCAATAACTGCTTTTACATGGTTTTCGAATAATACAGGAAGTAAAATTAAATTAGAAGGTTTTGCTTTTCCAAGCCCCGAATTGATCTTCACATAGGAATCAGGTATATTTGATAATAGGATACGCTCTTTTTCTAATGCACATTGGCCCACCAATCCTTCACCAAACAAAAATTCTTTTGGAATATGTTTCTCGGATTTATAAGCATAGGAAGCGAATAATTTCAACTTTGGGAACACTTCATCAGCTGCTACTATATAAAAGGCACCATAATGTGCACTTACCACCTGTGCCAACTCCGAAAGAATTCGCCTTGCCACTGTTTTCAGATCTTTCTGACCTTGCAACATCTGATTAAACTTTGTAAGGTTGGACTTAAGCCAATCCTGTTCCTGATTTAATAAAGTTGTTTCACGCAGATTGGTGATCATAAGATTAATGGTATCCTTCAATTCTTTCACCTCTCCTTTTGCATCCACGCGGATGTTACGGGTTAAGTCACCTTTTGTAACCGCGGATGCAACTTCTGAAATGGATCTCACCTGGGTAGTTAAATTTTCAGCTAATTGATTTACATTTTCTGTTAGATTTTTCCAGATACCGGAAGCGCCAGGTACGTTTGCTTGTCCTCCCAACCGGCCTTCAAAACCTACTTCACGTGCAACGTTTGTAACCTGGTCGGCAATTATAGAAAGTGTTTCAATCATTCCGTTAACAGTCCCTGTTAATTCTGCCACCTCCCCTTTCCCATTTGTCGATAATTTCTGTTGTAAATTACCTGCTGCCACGGATTCTACCACCTTCGAAATACTACGTACCTGGCAGGTTAAATTTGATGCCATCATGTTCACGCTGTCGGTTAGCTCTTTCCAGGTTCCGGAAACGGCTGCCACATAAGCCTGTCCTCCAAGCTTGCCTTCCGTACCCACTTCATGTGCAACCCGTGTTACCTCATTTGTAAACAGGTTCAACTGTTTTACCATGCTGTTCACGTCCTTAAAAATCCGATCGAAATCTCCATAAAAAACGTGATCATTCCTTTCTAATGATAGCTGCGACAGGTTCCCTTTTGCCACAGCCGAAATTACTTTATCCAACTCTTTGATCGGATAAACCAATTCAGATATCAATTGATTCAACGAATCCAGGCCTGATTTCCATTCACCTTGTGCCTCAGGAAAGGCAATACGTTGATGAAGCCTACCTTCTTTACCAATATCATTCTGTGCTTTGGAAAATTCCTTTATTAACTTTTTATTATTGGAAGCAATCTCATTTATTGTTTCTGATATTTTTGCGCTCAATCCCCCTTTGTCAGAAGGCATTTTTGCATCAAAATTTCCATTCTTAATTTCAATTAAAATTTTGAGCAGTTCAGAGGCATTGATGTGCTCACTTTCTTGTGGTTGAGTCCCCTTTTTTGTTCCTCTTTTCAATTCCTTGGGGTTCGTCTTTCGTATTTCTACAGGCGCCTCCATTGTTACCAAAGAAATGGAAATGTTCTTCTTTTTTTCTCTTTTAGTAATTTTTGCCATATTTTTTATATTTCTAACAAACGGAACATAGCATTTTCGCTGCGTTACGCGGATTTATAAATTAGTGGTCATTTTCTCTACCCAATTCTGCTAAAATTTACATATTAATTTTGCGAATCATTGGGCCGATTTTTTAATTATCCACAACGGAACAAATAAAATTAAATACTAAGCACAAAATTTTCTTTATTTAAACCAGAAGTATGATATTGCCAATTGATATTGATCACTTCAGCCAATATTTTTTTTAGCGATGTAAAATCGTTCGGCTTAGTAATGTAAATATTAGCGCCAAGAACGAAAGATTCTTCGATATCCTTTTCTGATCCTGAAGTAGAATAAATAGCAATGGAAAGATCATTAAATAGTTTATTGGTTCTTATTTCCTTTAAGCATTCCATCCCACCCTTACGTGGCATATTTAGATCAAGAAAAATCAGATCGGGCAATTGATTTTCGGTTTTAGAAAGGTAATCCATAAGTTCCACGCCATCATTTACAGTAGTAACAACAGTTTGTATTTTTAATTCTTCAATAGCATATTTAAAAAACAGGCGATCATCTTTGTCATCATCAGCAAGAAGTACGTGGAGGCAATCATGGTGCATAATTAATATTTTTTTAGTTTGAATAAATATCTTAAAATTACATTTTTCTTATCAACAGTCTGATCCAGTGGCAGGGATCTTTACAGGAAAAAAAACATTAAAAACCGAACCCTCTCCTACTTTGCTTTGTGCGGTAATAAAACCTTTGTGATTTTCCATTATTTTTTTACAGATCGCCAACCCAATGCCTGTTCCGGAATATTCACTTTTACCATGAAGACGTTGAAATATTTCAAAAATTTTGGTTGCATATTCCTGTTCAAATCCAATCCCGTTATCTGTAAATAAAAACCGTTGATAACTTTTATTTGCATCGGCACCTTCATTTATATAGCTTTTTCCTGAAACAAGGCTGCACGTAATATTAATTTGGGGCTTTATATCAATCTTTCGGTATTTAATTGCATTGCTAATCAGGTTTTCTAAAAGTTGGCGAAATTGAAAATCAATTACCCTCAAAGTGGGTAATTGAGTAGAAGTAATGGTTACATTATTTTCTTCGATAGTATCTTTAAGTGAATTCTCAACCTCCTCAAGTAAGACATTCAAATCGAGCGTTTCAAGTTTTTTTACTCCGGAGCTTGTTTGGGAAAAAGCAAGAAGGTCATCAATTAAACGTTGCATATTACCGGCCGAATTGATTATACGCTGAATATATTCTTTCCCATCAGCAGTAAGCGATTCATTGTGTTTGTCAACTATTAAATTACTATAGGTTTTTATTTTTCGTAATGGTTCCTTCAAGTCATGACTGGCAACATAACTAAATGAAGACAATTCGGTATTCATTTTTTCAAGTTCCTTGTTTTTTTGAGAGAGCTGTTTTCTGTGTCGTTCCAACTCCTTTTCTACTTTTTTCTCTTTTGCAATGTTACGGATAAACGAAATAAAAACCTGCTTACCATTCCATAATGAACTGGCAATAGAAAGGGCTACAAAAAATTCTTCGCCATCTTTATTTATCGCGGTAATTTCAATGGTTTTATTTAATAGATCGGAATGCAATGTTGCTCTTAATCGGTTAATTCCGTTTAAGTACCCTCCGGTATATTGAACAGGTATTATTGTTTCCACCAATGTTTTTCCAATAATTTCATCAGCTGTCCAGCCGAATATCGTCTCCGCTTTAGGGTTCCACAAAAGTATGTTGTTGTGCTCATCATTTACAATAATTGCATCAGGTGCATTTTGAATAAGTTGTCTGAATGTTTTTTCACTTTCTTTAAGCTGCTGATTAAGCAGGTAATTTTGTGAAACATCCATCATTGAACCTTTCATCTTAACAGGCATGCCATCCTGAAACGTTACAATCCCTCTTGACCAGATCACCTTTCCATTTTGAATTTTCTGAAAACGATAGTAACATTCATAAAATTCAGAATTTATTAAGGAATTATTGAGCGCTTCTTTTATTTTTTCTATATCAAGAGGATGCACATTCTTGAGGAAAATTTCCAATTTGCTACTGTCGTTCAATTCAAAAAAATTCATCAGATGATGAGAAGGAATGGAACTATCTCCAACAAAATCCCATGCAAAATTCTCTGAACTACCCATTGTGTGGGCTTCATGTAATTGCTGGTTTCCATCTTCTAATTTCGGAAAGGTCTCTTTTCCCTTTGAGTAATAGTTATCTATTTTTTGTTCATTAAAATGAAACAACGTATTAAAACTGATCTCTTCCAATAGAGAAGTGAATCGATCTGCTTCCTCTATAATGTGCATTGAAATGGCCATTTCTGTGGTGTAATCAGGAAGAAACCTTCTCAGCGTTTTTCGGTAAATAAAAGTAAGGCAGGTAATGTCTTTGGCTACTATTTTTGTGGTATTGATGCCGGTAAATTGATCATCGATCCATTTTTTTAAACTCAGATCAACGTAATTTGATGAATCCTTTTTTATAATGGATTCAAGTAATTCCTTTGTGTTTTTTCGGGACAATTCTATAATCTTTCGTTCCGGTAATATTTCAACATATTTAAGCAATGGGATTTCTTCCTCGCGTGATATACTCAACATGGCTGATGCAAACTCTTCCTGCTTATTTTGCAATAAAAAGTTTACATAATCCGGTAAATAGTAAAAATTTAATTTTACTTTCTCAAAGATTGTTTCATCCGTTTTTGTCATGGGCAAGCGATATACAATTTACTTTAGTACTCTAAATCAACGTTTAATAAGCCACTATTCCATATTTACTATTTCCCCGTATTAGAACCATTATTTTCCCGTCTCTTTTTAATAATACGTTGAAAGGCAGAAGGTGTTAAGCCTGTTATTTTTTTAAATTGCCAGGATAAATGCGCAGAACTGCTATAATTTAATTTGCTTGCAATTTGAGTGAATGTTAACTCTCCAGCGATAATTAGCTGTTTTACGCGTTCAATTTTCTGAATAATGATGAAATTTTCAATGGAAATGAACGTTACCTCAGAAAAAAGATTAGAAATATAACCGAAACTGTAATTGAGTTTTTGAGCCAGATAAAATGAAATTTTTGAAGGCGGTAATTTTTCCTCCAAATAGAGCATTTCAATAATAGTGTCTTTTGTTTTTTGAACAAGTGCACTAATTCTGTCGTCAAGGATCTCAATTCCATACTTTTTTAAAACAGCTGAAAGCTGAGTATGCTGATCACCAGAAATTCCATTTTTTACTTCCAGCTCTCCCAAACCTGTTAATTCACAAGTTAACCCAAGCTTATCCAACTGTTCCTGCAATAACGATTTACAAGTTGTATTTATATTGTACCTGATGTATAATTTCATTTTATAATTTATCTAAGCATTTAAAAATAAAGCTTTTATAAGTATCAAATAAAAACAAAATTACATATTTTGAGATAATAATTTCTTTGACGAAGATGACTATTCTAAATTGGAAAATTTTACATAATAACAGGAAAAACTTACAATTAAACACTATTTGCTCAGTTAGAAATTTGTGTAAATTAAAATACCCGTTTCCGCTGTCTACAAGATAAAGAATTTAATAAATTATATAGTTAAGCCCTGAAATAGAGGGAAGCAAAGGTTTGACTAAAGATTTAAAGCCAAATGCCCCATGAAAGATAATAATTTGATTGGTGAATAAGTGAATTTTGGCAGAAAATGAAGCTTTAATCTGCAAACTAATAGGCCATCGTGCAACAAATATTTGAAATCATTTAAACTAAATAAACAGTTGGAACTGTTTAAATCTCATTTAAAGAATAACTACATCACCTACTGAAGGTAAAGTCATTAACTAAACCCGCTCGAAATGAACTGTGAGAAGTCATTTCGAGCAGTTTGAAAAATTGCGAAAAGGATATAAACCGTTTTGATTAAAATTGTGGCCGAGTTGAAAATATAGTTAGATCATATTCAATTTTCTTAAAAGTTCCTTTTTAAATTGTCCGGCAATTGGTAGTGGATGCTTCCCCGTATAAGCAGAATTTTCTTCTATATTATCAATGTGACTCAAGGAAACAAGGTAAGAACGATGTAAGCGAAAGAATTTATCGGAAGGAAGTTTTTCTTCAATATTTTTTAAGGTAATATGTACAGTATGGCGTTTTTCAGGAGTAAAAATATTTACATAATCGCCAATAGCTTGTATGTACTGGATGTTTTCTAATTTAATTTTAATGAGTAAACCACCCGAACGAACAAATATATATTCCTTGTTATTTTCATTGAACACTTGTTTTTGATCCTTATTTTCAAACAACTCTTTTGCTTTTGTAACTGCAACCATAAACCTGGAAAGGTTTACCGGTTTTATAAGATAATCTACTACATTAAGCTCAAAAGCTTCTACAGCGTAATCCTTCTTTGATGTAACGAGGATAACCATTGGATGTTTATCCAGATTTTTCAACAAATCAATACCTGACATACCGGGCATTTCAACATCTAAAAAAACAAGATCTACTGGTTCCTTTTTTAAATATTCAAAAGCTTCAACTGGGCTTTCACATTCTTTTACAAGTTTTAAAAAACTAAATTGTTCTATTAAAAGTTTGATCGTTTCGCGCGCGATTTTACTGTCGTCAACTACAATGCAATTCATAAATTTGGATGTTTTTAAATAATTTATTGATGGAAATTAATAATATACTGAACACTTTTGAGCATAGAGCAATTCAAGATTGAAAAACTAAATAAATAGTTTTTGGGGGATTCAGAGCGTTACAAGGCAAGGGATGATCAACTGCTGAATACTATCCGAATTCCACCCTTTCAAAAGGATTGATTCAAGGTGTAGAAAGACGTTTTCGGAAACTATATCTTCGTTTTTGGGGGATTAGAAAATCTCTTATTGGGATTGTTAAGTCTATAAGAATATCGCTCAAAAGGAGATAGTACTTTAATAAAAACAGTTGATAGCAGGTATTTAATGTAGTCATATTATATAATGTTTTACAATTCTATTAGTTCGTTTTTTAATTCAGAGAAAACCTCTGTACACAAAAGATCTATTTTCAGAAACAATTCTTTAATTTTTTCCAAATTTTCTTTTCTTGTTGCCAGCTTCTCAATTTTTCTTGCCATCGTTTCAAATTCTTTATTAATTCCCATCAATGCAAAGGATGGGATCAATGAATGTGCTGCTATTCGTAAAGCATCCCAATCTGTATTTTCAATACTTTGTTTCATAGTAAACAATAATTTGGGAATTTCTTCCAAATACACTTTGGCTATTTTCGACTTCACATTTATATTTCCATTTGTTAATTCATTTAAATTATCAAGGTTAATACATTTTTTTTTTGTCAATTGTGGTTCATTACAAATTGCAAGTGTTTCATTAGTTATACGTTTTTTAGGTGCCTGCGTTTTTGTTAAATTTTTAATAATGGTGTTGTATAATAATTTAGTATTGATTGGTTTAGATATATAATCACTCATGCCGGCCGCCTTACACTTTTCAACATCAGTGGTTGTAACATTTGCGGTGAGCGCAATTATTGGAATAGTTGAATTTATATTATTTCGAATGTGATATGTGGTTTCAAAACCATTCATTTCAGGCATTTGAAGATCCATTAAAATTATATCATATCTCTTTTTTTGCAACTTTTCAAGTACAATTTTCCCATTGCAGGCAATATCAATTTTGAATCCGAATTTATTTAATAAAGTAGTAATTAATAACTGATTTAAGGATTCATCCTCGGCTACTAAAATTTTCACATTTTTTAATACAGGAGATCCGAATAGATCCATTGGAATAAACTCCTTAGTTTCAGTTTCAAATTTTGATTTTATTTTCTTATAATTAAGAATGAAACTAAACGTTGAGCCCTTATTAACAATACTCCTTACGGAGATTGTTCCTCCCTGAAGTTCAATTAACTGTTTTGAAATAGTGAGGCCTAAACCTGTTCCTCCGTATATATTAGATGTTTCAGTGGTTGCTTGTTGAAATTTATCAAAAATTGAACTAAGATTATTTTTGGGAATACCAATTCCTGTATCTGTAACAGAAAATTCAAGGCTGGCATTTTCTTCATCCTCATTTAACAGTTGTATTCCAACGTTTATCTCTCCTTTTTTTGTAAATTTTATTGCATTACCAACAAGGTTTAAAATTATCTGATTTAATCGTACAGAATCACCAACCAAAAATTTAGGAACATTGGGATCGGCTTTAAAGGTCAACTGTAAGCTTGCCTCCTTGGTTTTTGTTTCAAATAGCTGAAGAATCTCTGTAGTAGAATCAATAATATTAAAAGGGGCATATTCGAAGGTCATTTTACCGGCTTCCACTTTTGCAAGGTCAAGAATATCATTAATTAATACCATCAATAAATTCCCTGATGTTTTAATTGCATTTATATACTCTTTTTGTTTTTTTGTCAGATTTGTGTCAGAAACTACATTTGTAAATCCAATAATTGCATTTAATGGCGTTCTTATTTCATGGCTCATGCATGATAAAAAATCGGTTTTTGATTTGGAGCCCAACTCGGCTGTATTGGCGGCTATTTCAGCTTTGTTTTTTGCTTCAATTAATTCAATTTGGGATTTTTTAAGTTGGCTCAATGTTTCTTCAAGGCTGATCGTCCGACTTTTTACACGTTTTTCTAAGGCAGCATTGAGTTCTTGCAGTTCCTTTTTGTGATTGGTATTCGCAATTGCATAACGAATAGAACTTTCAAGCATCTGTCCGGAAATTGCACCCTTCACTATATAATCGGCAGCCCCTGCATTCATTGCCTGATTATCTATTTCAAAATTATTCTCCCCGGTCAAAATGATAAGAGGCGCTTCACATCCAATTTCAATCGCTCTTTTGATCAGCTCTAAACCTGTTTTGGCACCAAGTCTATAATCAATTAAATATACATCATGATTTTTCTCGGCAATACTTTTTAATCCTTCTTCATAGGAGGGCCTCCAGTCAATTGTATATTTATGATGAACAACGTCCCTGATAATATCACGAACAATCATGAAATCATCTTTATCGTCATCAATCATCAATATTTTAATTTCTTTTCTGACCATATTTTTGGTGAAAAATTTATTTTTTTTCTGTTAAAAATTACTGATTTTGAATGCTGCAAAGATGGTTTACTTATGATTTGAAAGCATTACATTATTGCTGAATAATGTTACATTATACCCATATAACAATAATGGCTAAATCGAGCAAATATGGATACTTCCCGAATTCTATTGATGGCTGTCACCCAGGGATTTGACTTTGATCATTCTAAAAATGAGAGGGAGGAGCAACTTGGTTTACAACAGGATTAGAAATAAATAAATTGAATAAATTTATTAACCAAAAAGAAAAAAACGATGGAGCAGGTAAAAAATAATTGGACAGGAAAGATCTTGAGATCAATACATACTTAATGTTGAAAAATTGGATAAATATAATTTGTTCCTGATTTAAAAAAATCATCTTTTATAACATAGTTTAAAAATGCTTTTTGAGCCTCATCGGAAGAATTTATTTTAAACGACTCCTTTTCGTTAAACCATGTCAAAAGCCTTACTTTTGACATGTCTGATTTAAGTGCTTCACTCATTTGCTTGATCCATTCAGCTTTATTTTGAGCGGGAGTGGATTCAGAGGCCTGACGCTCCCTTGATGCTGTTTCACAAATAAATAAGGGCTTATCGGGAAACTGTTGTGTTACTATAAAATAATTTTCAATCCCTTCCTTTCTGAACGACCTCCATACAGGGAGTCCTTTTCCTGCTCCATTATAAATATCCAGCCCTATACAATCAACATAATCATCTCCGGGGTATGCATCCATTATGTAGTTCCACTTTTCCTGTGGAAAAGATGTTGAGTTGGGGCACCATATAAACTTTACATTGGTCACTTTCTGTTCCTTAAAAATTGTATGAATATGCTGGAAAGCTTTAATCAACAATTGTGGATTATTATCATTATTTACAATACACCAGGGATACCAGTCTCCGTTGAATTCATGTAATATTCTCAACAAAATATAACCATCAACCTGTTTTATTTCAGTCGCCCATTCTTTAAAAAAAGAATCGAAATGTCCTTCCACAATACTATATAAATTGGGTTGTTTCACATTTGGTTTAGCATTTACAAAATGATCCTCCAAAGTTATCATTGGAATATATCCTTGATGAACTACTTTGTTTATCCTTTCTATCGAAGGATAATGATTTTGAGTATCCCCTCCATCAACTGCAAAGGATTGAAAAAAATGAATTACACCTAATTTCTTTTCTGAATAGGAACTAAACGTTTTTTCGAAATTTGATGCTATATCCACAAAGTTGGCATCATTGCCTTCTTTTGACCAGGTGCCAATATTACAAAGGTCATCCGAGGATGGTGATGGTAAAGCTAATATATCATCCCTGCTTGGTAACTTCCCTTTCGAAAATGAAATAAAATCGAAATACCAGGTTTGTTTATTTTTTTCTTCAACAGGTCCATTGAGTATTTCAGGTGAGGCAATAAAGGTAATTACAAAACAAAACAGTTTTCCTTGTTTGTAGTTTATATTAAAAATGCCATCACCATTTTGATTCGAGTCCTTAAATTTATTTAAGGGAATGGAGACCAACTCCCACTCCATCTGACCGTTTTGACTAGCTGATGAAGATTGTTTAGTAACAAATTTATGTACATAATTCCAAGAATCGTCCAACTCCTTTTCATATACATTATTACCGTTATCGTCCTCCTGCAGTTCTATTTTTAAAGCATTATTTATATTATTCGTAGGTTGGCGTACATAAAAATTAAGGTAGTCCTGATTTGGATCTAAATCAACATTCATACCAATCCCTTTCCCCCATCCACCATACGCTATCTTACCTTCTTTTTCCAATTTAATACATCTGTCCCCAAGATAAGTCAGCGGATTATCTTTTCTTGCAACAATACTCGATCTAATATTACCAAAAGCAAATAACCCATTCTTTTTAATGTCGGATGGAGATGAACCATCAGAAAGTCCTTCAAAATCTTCAATTATAAATTTTAATTGAGCTTGAATTTGTTCTGTGCTTCTAAAAAACAGGAAAATAAATAAAATAATTTTTACATTCATTTGAATAAATTACCAGATCCAATTTGCTGCTATTCTAAAATTACCATCCTGAAATCCATAATCAGGAAAATATTTTTTATTCCATGGGAATCGGTTAACTGCCCAATTACCGTATGTTAATGAAAAACGAAACGACCTCCAGTCGAAATAGCCAAAACCATAAGTATAATCAGGATCCCAAGGTTGCTTTTTAAGTTCTCCTTCAGGGTAAAAATAGAGTGCAGTTTCAACATAAATTTTTTTAAATATGGTGTAACGAAAACCTCCACCAAGCGATAATTTCCCTGAACTTATTCCACCATGCACCACTTCATAAGCATCACGGTACTTTATTGCATATCGTGTAAAGTATGTAAACTTGATATTTGTCGTTCCATCCAATTTAATTTTTTCGGTAAATTTTTCAGAAAGATTATGACTGTAGGATACAAAATAATATCCCTCCAGAAATTTATCTCCCATCTTTTGAATATTATCTGAATACCTATTATTTAAATAGTTTTCATATCCATAATTATATTTGTTAGGTCTCCAGTTATACCTTCCAATGGAATAAGTATAATTCGAGGTCCACCTGGCAGAAGCTGCTTTATTATAATCAATATAAAAAGTAGAATTGAAACTGAATTCTTCAAAGAAACGAATTCGGGTATAAAATCCCAGGGCACTCCTTATCTCATAAAGCGTTTTGTGTCCATTGCCATTGCCAGGAGTATTACCTACAAGTATCCGCCCGGTATTGTAAGAGATATTTCCCATTATCCGGTTCTTACCTAATAAAAATTTATCTTTATGAAAAACATCTCTCATGTCTTTCATATCACTGAATTTTGTTATACGCTGGGTCCTGTCGTAATACAACCTTTTCCCCTCCTCCTCCACTACAATTTGTGCGGTTAAATGATTCAATTCAACGATGATCGAAAAAAAAATCAAAAAATAAATTTTAACAGTGAATCGATTTTTTTTATTTGTCATATTGAAAATAATTAGACTTTATATAAGTTAATTCATTAAGGTAGCCAGCCACACTTTCTCGACAAGCTCGAAATGACTTTGCGCATGGTCATTTCGAGCTTGTCGAGAAAGTGTGTAGGCATTTTGACCATCAATTTCGTTGTAAACATTATAATGTATTTTAACTTCAATAGAGTCTATTTATTTACAATAAATAAGTACATTTTGATAGGCCAAATCACATCCCAGTTTAATCGCTCTGTCAAGATCCTGGCAACACCCCATCCTATCACCTATTTCAAATTTCGCCATTGCTCTTTGATTGTATGCTTTTTCATAATCCGGCTTATATTCAATTGCCATCGTATAATCGTCAATCTCTCCTTTGTGATCAGCTAATTTCCCTTTGGCCAGACCACGATTGTAATATGCTAATGAATAATCAGGTTTTAATTTTATAGCTAATGTGAAATCAACAATGGACGAATTGTAATCCTTTAATTCAAACATTAAATAACCTCTATTTAAATAAGCGATATAATAATTTGTATCTTTTTTTATGGCGTTTGTATAGTCGTCAAGAGCGCCAAGAAAATCACCTAATCTTGATTTTACATTCCCTCTTCGATTATACGTTTCCGCATCCGGTTCAATTTGAATGGATGAATTAAAATCATTCAAGGAAGCGCTGTATTCATTTAATCCATAGAGAACTATACCACGATTAAAATAAAAATGGCTATTTTTATTATTCAACTCAATCGCTCTATTAAAATCCCGGATAGCTTCAGAATAATCACCTTCTTTTGATTTTAAAATCGCTCTGCTATTAAATGCATCTGCATCTCCGGGTCTCAAAGAAATCACTTTATTTATGTCTGACAACTCCCCAGAATAATCGCCAACCATCCCCTTTAAAATACTTCTATTATAAAAGGCATCAGCATATTCTGGATTTATTTTTATGGCAAAATTAAAATCCGCCATGGCTTCTTTCAAATTTTCTAATAAAGCCAGGGTGAGTCCTTTGTTAAAATGAGCCTCATACGATTCCTCCCAGGTAAGGTTCAATTCAAGCGCTTTCGAATAATCTAACAAAGCACTTTTATAATCTAAAAGCTTATTTTTTGCATAAGCCCTGTTCAAATAGGCTGAAGCTAATGTAGGATCATGTTCCAATGCCTTTGTGAAACATTCAATAGCCTCAACATAATCCGCGGAATTATTTTTTAAAATTCCGGAAACAAAATAGGGCAATGCCAAAGTGGAATCTCTGCCAGCGTGAATAAAGGAAGTTTTTTCGTTTATTACTTCGCTTTTCGCAAAATCGGAAAATTCGTTTTTTAATACTGTAGAATAGTCGCAATCAGCCATTGCATCTTTCAAATTTTCGAGCAAAGCTATGGTGAGGCCTTTATTAAAATATGCTTCGTAAGATTCTTCCCAAGTTAGTTTCAGTTGAAGAGCACGGTTGTAATCATTTAATGCACTTTTATAATCTAAAAGATTACTTTTTGCAAAAGCCATGTTTAAATAAGTTGAAGCAACAGTGGAATCAAATTCCAACGCCTTCTTGAAACAAATGATGGCTTCTACATAATCTTTTGAATTATTTTTCATAATTCCGGCACTGTAATAAGGTAAAGCCAGAGCAGAATCTCTATATATCAAACTTGGCTGAACTAAATTTACAGTGCCGAAAAAAAATTTTGAAAAAGAATATCCTTTGTGAGATATAAACAATAACAAAAAATACAAAATGAATATATTTACTTTTTTCATTTTAGGTTAAATATTATCTGGAATTTACTAATGGACAAAATAGACTGCATGATCCCTGTTTTTTGTTTTCATATTCCATTATTAATTTTAGTAAATGTCCATCCCAAATTTTCTAATTAGCCTTTAGATAATACTGTTGCATATCAATACAATAGCGTTCTACTAAAAAAAAATTAAACTGATTGTGCGGTCTTGCTCGTTTTTTTAACTTTTCTTGTTTTGGACGCCTGAAGTTTAGCTGAATTTAATTTTTCTACAGAAAGTGTATAATTTTCATCCTCCCATGTTTCTGAATCGTGCCAATAAAAAGTATAAGAGATTTTTTGTTCGTAATCTAAATTTCCTGTTGGTAGATCTGCGTAATGAATTCCCACTCCTGAATCAAGTGTAACCAGATCATTTGTGCTTAACCAATTATCAAACGACCAGCGCACAGTTGCAGCAGTTAAACAATGTATCCGCAAAATTTTACCTTTTGGAATGGATTTATAATGATTGTTGAAATGCCAAATAAAAATGTTTGAATTTTTTTTTTCGGTTAAATAACGATGTTTGGTTTGCAAAGGCATATCAAATATTTGCTTTGCTTTTAACGAACGGCATAATTTCAGATATTCTGCATGGGCCCAGGCTAAGGGCATAGCGGACCCTGTTGGTTTACCCCTAAAAAGTTCAAGTTCCGGAATGTCATCTGAATCCCAAATTTGTTCAGGGATCATACCCGTTTCAGTGGCATAATTCTCAATAGTTTTTAATAGTTCTCCTGCATAAGCATAATTTCCGGCTGCAATTTCATAATGCGCGCGTTCTCCGGTTAATAAGGGCCAAGGCCTGCCAACACCAGTGCCATTGAAAGGGCTTCCATCAATATGTTCACCATAACCATCTCTGTTATACCGATACCATAGAGGTCCTTTGGGATTGTCCATTTTTAAAGTTGCATCAATAACTTTGATCGTATTTCGTATTCGAGGATCATTTGCTTCACGTAAACCGAAACGCACCAAAGCCAATGCATCCGGGCTTACCATTTCATTTGCAAGACAAACATTTTCACCTTTCAGGCGATTGGTAATCGTAAGCAGATCCTTACCTGAATAATCAGCATCGAATGATTCTTTTGAATTAATTCTTACATAGTAACCATCCACACCTATTTTTTTTGCAAGATCCGTCCCGG
This sequence comes from Bacteroidota bacterium, assembly GCA_040389865.1. GTDB lineage: Bacteria > Bacteroidota > Bacteroidia > 2-12-FULL-35-15 > 2-12-FULL-35-15 > 2-12-FULL-35-15. The sequence goes on from JAZJZM010000012.1 coordinate 166,362, forward strand.
TAACATAAGTCCACCTTTCGATACTTGCATTCCAGGCATCAGCTGTTTCTAAAAAAAAAGCAGCTACTTGCGGTTCATTATTGGTTATAGCATGTTCAGCAGCAACAACAAGCGATGCTATTTCTACAGCCAGCGTAAAGGTGGAGTAACCTGCATTTTCTTCCCAACGGTCTTGTGGCGTAATCGGTCCATTTATAACAAGATAACTCGCAGCCTTTCTGATCATCGGCCAAAAATGTTTGAGTTCTTGATCTGTAAAATGTGTTTCCCGCTTAACCAGATCCATTAATAAAATTGGTAAGGCCGTTTGATCCATTTGTATACCGGACCAATAAGGTGCACCATCCAGCCACATATTTTGGGGCCAGTGACCATCCTCTTCTTGTGTCACCATCAGGTAATTTAAAACTCTTCTTGCATCATCAAAAGCCTTGGCAGCAAGCAAACCACCGGCTGTTTGAACCATGTCTCTTGGCCAAACCAAATGATAGCCTCCTAAATCATCATCCCCTTTATTAAACCCCCATGGGATAGATAAACTTGCAATTAATCCCCCGGGATGCCGTTTGGACTCATGAACTTTAAGCATTGCTGCACTGATATTAAAAAATTTATTATCAGCACTTTTTTTTGTTTTGTCGGTAGTCAATTTTTTTTGCCAACCTAACCATTCCTTTATAAATTTTGTTTTTGCACATTCAAAATCTTCCAATATACTTGCTCTTGCACGTTGACCTGCTTCTGAAGGGTTTCTTCCAAAACCCAAAGCAACCACAAAACTATTTCCATTGATCTCTTCTAAATCAATTTCTCCAACTAAGGCAACATTTCCGTTCTCGGCCTTTTCAAATTCCCAGGCCATTTGTTTATGACGCATAAGATCTTGCCAACCATCAGAACTTCCAACAAAACCAGCAGAGCCCTTTTTCCAGGGAACAGAACAAACCAGGGCCAATGAAACTTCTCCCCGTTGAGCAAACAACATGGGGATTCCTTTGTAATCACCTACCCATGCAGTATTACCAGCACCTGAATTACCCAGATGCGGAGCCAACAACATAAATAATTTAAATTCTTTTCGTTTCTTTTTTAATGGAAAAAACTGAATTCGTTGAAGCAATGTATCTCTAACTGGATCTGAAATGATCTCCTTTTCAATCCTGTAATAATGCATATTGCAACTATTTGTTACATGATATCCGGGAACACCATTAGCCAAATATTTAATCTGATGAGAAGTGTCACGTTTTTCTTCCGAAAAAAAAGATTTCCCATCCGTTACAATTAAGCCCAAATCACTTGTACATGCCTGATCTACCTGTGGATAATAAATTTCATTTAAAATACCATGGCTGATCGAATACCACACTTTGCTTTTAGAATGAAGGGAAGTCCCAACACCAGTTTTTGCACTGGAAGTCCATCTTGCTTCAATTCCCGGCCAACCAAATGCAGATTTTTCTTTTCTAAACATAAATATTTTCGTTAAAAATTTAGTAGCCTTTTTTTATAGGCCCGAATCAATAATTATCAATCCTCCATATGTTTTATGAGGATAAATAATTAGTTATACAATTAAAATTAATTGATAACCTTAAAAACTGCTTACTTTTTAGTAGTTGAAGTCTTCGAACTAATTTCTTCTGATTTGTTTTTTGAAACCACAACAGGGCCTGTGATATCATCAAAATAATAGGTATCTGAACTTGATGAGTTCGGGCTAAACAACAATGTGATTTGATCAATTTGATTAAATGAAGTTTGACTTCCTTCTGGTACTTGGGCAAACTTAAATTCCAATTCTTCCCAGGCATTTGTAGTTGTTGTATATGCCTGAAATTGGCTATTTGTTCCTTCAGGATATGTATTATTTCCAAGTTTATTTCCCAATAAAAATTCAACCAAAGTTCCAACAGGCGCATTGGTATAAATTTTCATTTTAATTTTAGGTGGAACGCCTAAATAAGTTGCGTACGCGTTTACACCAGTTAACTTTCCTTCGAAATTCATTTTTATATTGTCAAACTTTTTTCCGCTATTTCTAATATACAAAGCACATTTTGCCGAACTGTTCACTTTATTTGGCGCGGGATTTTTTACCACAGTGTCCAAAACACCATTTTTTGAACCATAATTCAAAAACGAAGTCCCCTCAAAATTGTCATAAACTTGAGATTGGCCAAATATTGAACTGATTTGAAACAAAGAAGCAAAAAGAATAATTGTACACTTCTTCATGTTGTTATTAATAGTTTCTATCCCGACAATTCGGAATTCGTTTATTTTATTTTTCATGTTTTTTTTCGGTTTTTAATTCCAATGATTTGTTAAAATATTTGAGCAAAAATATATTCGCTATAATTTGTTTTACTCTATATTCGATAACGAAGTGTTTTTATTAGTTGAAACTTAAAAAAAAACTGCCGGCACTTCAGAGGTTGTTTAAATTTAGTTTCGAAATTATTCTATTGCAAAGCCCCCTGAGAGGGTTTCAAACCCTGTTAGGGTTTATGTAGGGTTTATGTAGGTTTTCAACCTTGTGTTTCAATACCTCTAACAGGGTTATTAAGCATCTCCATCAGTTGCCTTTTTATTGTAATGCCCCTGACAGGGTTTCAAACCCTGTTAGGGTTTATGTAGGTTTCCACCATTTGTTTCAATTCCTCTAACAGAGTTATTAAGCATTTCCATCATTGCCTTTTTATTGCAATGCCCCTGACAGGGTTTCAAACCCTGTTAGGGTTTATGTAGGTCTCCACCTTGTGTTTCAATACCTCTAACAGGGTTCGAAACCCCGTCAGAGTGCGCCCATATATAAATAACGGATGGATTTTAAACAACATCTCAAATGAAACAAATAAATTATTCAAATGGAATGAAAGATGATAGGCAATTATGTTGTGCGGGGATTTCGTTGTATTTATAATTATAGAAGGCTACGGGATAGTTGTTCTACAAAAAAAAGTAAAATTTGAATTGAATTTAGAATGGTTCTTGATCTTATTGCCAGCAAAGACAAAAAATGTTTCAAGCCAATAAAAATAATTATGAGGTCATAAGAAAAGAGTAGACAACGCTAAAAATTAATTTTAATTAACCCGAAATTTACTCCAGGGTAATTGGAAGGTTGAAATTAACGGAAACTGGTTTTCCATTATTGGTTCCGGCTTTCCATTTAGGCATACTGTTTACAACACGTAAGGCTTCCTTATCCAATTCGGGATTTATGCCCTTTAGAATTGTTGCTTTTTTAATTTCACCCTTTTCATCTATAGTGAAATTTACATAGATCTTTTTGTTACTGATACTTTCAGTTTTATAATTGGATGGATACTTGAAATTTTTATTAATAAATTTCAGTAAAGAATCTTGCCCACCGTAAAATTCAGGCATCTGGTCAACTGATTTCGATGCATCTTGATCTGGCAGTCGATTCAGTGCCGATTCCATAATTGTTGTAGTTTCTATCGTTTCGTCACCAACAACAATATTGGGAGGAGCGTAAGCAATACTTTCAGCTGGTTTTTCCTCAGCATCCTTTTCTGCTCTTCTTTTTTCTAATGCTTCTGAACGAAAAAAGCTATTAGTTCTTTCAGATTTTTTTACCATTTTATCGCTACCAATATCATCTCTATCACCAGTCCCTGGTGAAGCTGCCGATTTAGCTTTTGTAATCGTAGACTTAGATAATTCTAAACTTTTCTCCTCAATTGCGGCTCCTGCCTGGTCTGCACTTTCCATTTCAGCCAAAATTCCATCTTTCGCACCTTGATATAACTCGCTTTTAGGAGTGCTGTTGTCAGATTTGACAGGTGCCGGAGAAATTCCTTTTTTATTTTCTTCGGTTTGTATAATCGGATTATAGGCAGCACTAGCATTACCAGCAGCCTTTTCTCCATTTGCGATGTTTGTTTTTGAATCAGCTGCTGAACCTTGTCCTTTGGCACGGGTTTGTTGTTCAATCTCCTCCATTTTATCAATAGGGGACTTCGTATTTGTTTCTAACG